>NZ_JBVGQI010000002.1:329833-676942 GCF_058189395.1 Psychrobacter sp. CoH-33_TS_01 | reverse complement strand
ATAAAACACCAAATGCCTTATCAGCCTCAAGTCGCTCATATCGCCTCTTGATTCTGATTTGCTAAGATGGTATCTACATTTACTTCTAGCGGGAGTAGGCTCAAAAATTTAAGAAAATCCTTTACCCCAGCTATTTCCCCCGAAGCAAAACAGCATCCTCAAAAGTATAACCACCCTCCATCAGCGTACCCGTATAACTCACCGTAGTCACCGCATAAGGCTGATTCGGGATACGATAGACGACTCCGCTATCCATAAGGCAGACTTTATAGGCCGTGGCGACTTGGTTGCTACTGGCATATTTGCCGTCATCGGTCAGGACCTTATAGTTAAACTTATACTGGGTTAATTCGCCCATATCCTCAAGCCACGATGCCACTTTTTCCTTACGCTCGGTTAAGGAGTTGACCTTAATAGTCGTCGAGACGTAGTCCGGCTTCAGTGTGATGGTTCGCTGCTTAATGCTATTCAGCTTTTGCGTAAAAAAGGTATCCTGATCATCATACTCATCTATTTTTTTCGTTTTAGGATTGATATAAATAGAGCGCACTTCCACCAAAGGCTGCGGATATTTTGCCTTGAGATCATAGTAGTACAGCTGCGGCAGTCGCCCACGCCCATCATCAAAATGGCGCAGTATATAAACCTTTTTATCGGTAGGCTCATAGCCCACCATTTCAATACGTTGCCCCCCACCGACCGTGGCCAAGGCACTAACCGGTAGACTGAAAAGCACGGTAATGGCTATAGCACCAAGCAGGGATTTATTCATATTTAGACTGTTTATCATGCGCCTTTCTCCCAAAAATAAATATAAAATTCAGATATTTACTAATTCTTAATATATACATTATCGCTAAAGTAATATAGTAGGAGAGCGTACCTAAATAAATAGGCAAATACATATAAAGTAGCCACTAAGCTTGAAAGCTATATCGCTCAGTACTTTTTCCGAAATCACTCTTACTCTACCCTAAATATTAATAATAAACAGGCGGCGACCCTATGACTATCAAGCCCTTACTAGCAGTCGCCATACTTGGCTTAGTTTATAGTCCCATTGTGCTAGCCAAGCCTGCCGCAGCTCCGCAAAGCCCAGCAGCTACTCAACGGGCCATTGTTATGATTGAAGAACCTATATACGCCAACTATGTGTTTGAGGTAGAGAATAATAGTGTGCAGCGCATCCTTAACGACCAGGTTAATGTCCGCACGCAACCCTCACTACAGTCTGATATTGCCGATACTTTATCTATTGGGCAAGAAATCACCGTAGTGGCCAAAAGTAAGCAAGTATTCAGGAGTGGCAATCGGGCTGCAAACTGGTACCAAGTCCGCTATCGCCATGCGGGTAAAGAGCGTCTAGGCTATGTTTGGGGAGCGAATTTTAGCATCGCTTCTCAAAAGTTAAGAGGCTATGACTTCTTATTGGGTGTCGCCCCTGCCAAAGACGATGGCGAAGTTACTATGGTGGTGAATGTCGTAAAAGAGGGCCAACTCAAACAGCAGGTTCACTTCGAGACCACGCAAGAAAGTCTCAGCTCTGTACGTTTACAATGGCTGTCTAATAAAGGCTTGGCGGGAATAAAAAACATTCTATTTGCTGAAGTATCCGGAGAGGCATGCGGCGTCCCTACGATGCAGCAATATATGCTGTGGGATGGTGAGAAGTTGACCGCCTTGCCTACGCTTATGACCGTGGGCGACGCTGGACTTTATTATCATACTGAGGAATATATCTTTCCTACGGATAAAAAAGGCAAGCCCAATCAAATCACTATGATTTCGGAAGAAGGTGAAGAAGAGGGGGTTGAGGGCAGCGGTAATATGATTGTGACTAAAACAGAACCAATAGTCTATCTTTGGAAAAATGGCAAAATTATTAAAAAATAGATGCTATTTATATAACCTGCCTACTCTGAATAGCCCAATATCAGCTTGGGCTTTTTTCTGCCTGTATTCTGCAGAGTAGCCGTATTTTGTCTATTACCGGCCAATTTACCCACTTTGTCTCATGGTATTATTTATTAGATTAAACGCCTCTTATTCTCTCTAGTTAGCATTTGCCAGCAATTTTCACACACATTTAGGCCGTAAAATTGACTTGAATAAAAGGTAGCGCTGTACTATAACAGATGTTCAGTTTTATACGGTATCCCCGTCGCTAAAGTGAGCCTAGTGTCTAGGCTGTCTATATATCTGTTTGTGACGATTGACAGTTTTGCGCTATCGCTTCTATGTGCCGTCTTTAATTAACGTACTGATTAAGTCCTTGTTATTGCTCCATAAACAAGGTCACTCCCTCAAGCTTACTTCATGATAAGGAAATCATAATGAATATACTCATCACAGGTGCCTCGCGTGGTATTGGGTTGGCCGCCGCCAAAAAGCTAGCCAGTAAAGGCCACAATGTCGGGCTTTTCGATATCGACGTGCCAGAATTAGGCAATGCCCTCAAAAATAAATCTTTTAAAAAAGCCATTAAATCTAAAGCCATCTTGCACGGCAACCTTGATGTGACCAGTCCAGAAGATTGGGATGCGGCTATCGAGCAAATGACCGAGTCTTTTGGTGGTGTGGATATCTTAATTAATAATGCGGGTATTCTTATCACTGGGGAGCTGCCGGAGACCAATTTAGACAAACAATTGCTGTTGGTTGATATTAACTGTAAAGGCATCCTGATTGGCTGCCATAAAGTAGCTCAGCAGCAAAGAGGCGATAAATATAGCAAGATTATCAACCTATCTTCAGCGTCTGCTATCTATGGCCAACCTGAGATTGCCCCTTATTCTGCCAGTAAGTTCTTTGTGCGGGGCTTAACCGAAGCGCTGAATATTGAATTTGCGGCTCGCGGGATTAAAGTGGTAGATGTGATGCCATTGTGGGTCAAAACAGATATGACGAAGAATGTGGAAGTGACCAGTATCAACCGTTTGGGCATGCACCTGACAGCGGATGATGTGGCAAAAACTTTATATAAATTAGCCATCGCTCCCAACCACAAGCTCTCCAAAGTCCATTATACGGTCGGCTTACCTGCCAAGATTTTTGAGAGTTTAGCGCAAGTAACGCCCAGCAAAATTACCCGTTGGATGAATCAAAAAATCGGCTCGTAAAACAACGGATGACTCAATATTTTCCTGAATATAAAAATCGGCTGCAGGTCGATTTTTTTATGACCAACTTTTAGCTCTTATCACAACCAGCCAATATTTCTTAACTATAAACCAATTATTTCAATAACTTATGAAAATATAAACCACTGATAATTATTCGCATTCGTTACATCTTTTGACGCATACCCCATAACTCCTCACATAATTAGGACAGCACATTACTCACTTAAGAGTGGGTAGCTTTTATACTATTGTGAGTGGCCTAACTTATGCTTTTTAGAATAGAAGCTACTTTTAGAATAATGGCTTAATAAAAATCAAAGTACTTTAAGTGTAGCCTTGCTAATTTTTATAATATTTTTAATTTTAATAACATTTTTAAGGAGCTCACCATGGGTGACAAGCGCATTTCAGACAGTATCGAACAAGCTCTTAATAATCAAATGAATAACGAAGCCGCACAGGCGCAAGCTTATTTAGCACTAGGCGTGTGGGCTGAAGCCAATAATTACACAGGTATTGCCGATTTCTTCTATAAGCATTCAGAAGAAGAGCGTCAGCACATGTTTAAATTTTTAGAGTACATTAATACGCGTGGTGGTACGGCAAAGATTGGCGCTATTGCGGCTCCAGCAGACAATCCTGCCAACCTAAAAGAATGTATTGAAGACGTGTGGCAGCATGAGTTAGCAAATTCTAAAAAGATTTATGCCTTGGTTGATCAAGCCATGGCTGAGAAAGATTGGGCAACTTTTAACTTCTTACAGTGGTTCGTCAAAGAGCAAATCGAAGAAGAAGCCTTAATTGATGGCTTACGCGATAAGTTTGCGTTGGCTTCTGAAGATAAAGAAAACAATGCCAATTTCTACTCGCTCGACCGTGATATGCAAGGCGCTTCGCAAGAAGGTGACCTGCCTCGCCAAGCAGAGCTATAAGATTTAATTTAATGAGCAAGTTTCTTTAAGAAGCAGGTTTTATTGTTTGCAGTTAATAATCCCCATCAAAAGCAATAGCTAAAACCTGTCCGTTAAAAGCATCGCGCTTTTGCCCTAGCCGCCCTCAATTCGGTTAGGGCTTTTTTTATGGCTAAAGCAACTCAGAGACAACTTAGTCACTTGCTAAACTAAATTAGCGAGGCTGCCGCTGACAGCTTTGATATTGCTGCCATAAAATAAAACCACCCCAGCCAATACAGCCCAGCATCCACAGGCAACCTAGCCAGTAGCTTAGGTTGGCTATACGTTGGTCAAAGCCTATTAGCCCCGTCTCCGTTAATAGATATTCAAAGTCATGAAAGCCATAGGGCGCATGCTGACCGGTATTACCCCCTAGTAATGGCAACTCACCAATGCTAGCGTCGCAAATATAGGGCGCTAAATCTACGACATTCTCAGAAAACCACCATAGCGCTACCGAGGCAGCAAACACATCGCGCTGCTGAATTAGGAACACCACCGCACAGACCATAGGCATTAATAACTGCCCGAGCATCCCGCCCAAAGACATCAAAAACTGATTGCCCAGTAGGCCAAAAATAACGTGACCCGCTTCATGAAAAGGTAAATTTACCAGATGCAGCAGCGAGCCCATATCGTCACGGATACCACCAAGTAAGCCTATGGTATACATGAGCAAACCGACCAATAGCGCTAGCCGCAATAGCACGAACGGCAGATAATCTTCGCTTTGCTCTGGCAACAGCAGCTCATTTAATCCGCGCCCAGAAGAGGTTTTATCCACCTACTGATTCCTTCTATGTTTGTATATACGCTTACTAATTGCCTGATTTATTATCTATTAGCACGGTGGTAGCTTGGCTAGGTGTACTGATTTGGATTTGCTGAGCTAACGGTTTATTAGCCGCTAAACGGTTATTACGGACTTGGGTATTCTGTATACCTGCCAACACTCCTTTACCCGTATCAGCATATTTTTCTCGAATTTCTGAGCCTATTTTAATCGCTATGCCGCCCGCTTGCGTAAAGTCGTTATTCATAATCTGCGTGCCATCATCTTCTACAATGATGCCGGTGTCGACTTGTATAAAGGTATTGCCTAGGATCTGATTGTCTTTGGCACTGTCGATATGATAGCTGGCAAGCAAGGTAGTAGCGAGGGGATAAGCGCCACAGGCAAACCCTTTAAGATTACGTGACTGCCGCGAAGCTACCCATACCCCAACCGGCTCATCACGGAAGGTGTTGTCTTTGATGATATTGTCATGGGCAGATTCGGTACGTTTAAAACGATTGCTTTGGCTAGGGTCATCCGCATGCTCAAAGCAGTTGCGATAGAGCAGCACGCTACCAGCACCATTATGGATAAATTGGTTGTTTTGGATGGTATTAAAACTAGAGGAGTCCACTGCGATGGCTTCGCGATTGGGTTTAAACGAGCGAAAGCCATTATCGACGAAGACTGAATTTTGGATGGTATTGTGCTGACTGCCAAACTCTAGGTAGAGGCCTACCGTGCCTGCGCGCGCTACCCTTAGCTTATCAAAAGTGACTCGCTGGACATGGTCGCCGACGAAGATACCGCTATTATTACTGCCCTCGCTACTGACATTGACGATGCGGATATCCCGCGGCGCCAATGCTCTATTGGCTGCTGGGTCAATGAACCCCTTGCTATAGCGAACATTAGGGTTAGTTTTCTGGCGGATATTAACGGCATGACCATAACCTTGTACGTGGCAATTGGCCACAGCGATATTGGCAATCGCAGCATCTTTTTTGGGTTTAATCGTAATGGCGGTTTTATTTGCTGTGGCCTCTGTCGGGCCTAAGATAGCGCCATTGCAGTCCAAAGAGGTATCAGAGCTGTTGATTACAAATTGCACGCCTTTAGTCGCTAAGTCACAGCTTTTAGCCAACTGAGTATGACCGCTAATAGTGACGACCTGATTGGCCTGCAAGTCAGCGCAAGACAGCTGTTCGGTAGGCGCCGGTAAGCTGGCGTCAATTACCCGCGGCATCTCTGTCATTATGGGCGACTCCGTAGTGGCTGTTGGCGTTATGCTGCCCGTAGGTAGGCGCTCGCAGCCCGCTAATACCAGCGCAGCGACCCCACTTACGAAGATGGTTTTAACGATTTTATAGTTATGCGTCTTACATTTTTTGCACATGCGGTGACACCTTATTACTGGTTATCGCTAGCTTAGCTTGGCACTATAGTAGGGGTATTGCACAGCGATTGCATAGATTTTAGGTTAACTAAAATATCGCTGAGATAAGACGCAGATTATATAAAGTAAACGCCAAAAATATACTACTCATTACCAATTAACCACCACCCATTAATAAAGATAAGGATAGCATAATGACTACCGCAAATACGCCAAAGCCAGAAGCCGTAAGCACTATTGATAACGAAGGTTTAGCTATGCCAATGAACGACCCGATGGGCACCGATATGGACGGTGTCAGCGAAGGACTAACCCCCATGCATCCGCAAAATATTGATGAATCGCGTATCGATGAAGTCCTGGTGGAAGACGCACTAGACGACAAAGACTATCCAGGTATTCGTGATATCGCTGATAACGACGCGGTCGCTCATAGCCATAACGATGATTTATAACTGTTGATTGATGGCAATAGCCCTTTAGTCTGTTGCTAAAAATCATCCTCACTTAGCATCGTTTAGCATTGTTTAGCATTATATATAAATGCAAAAAGCCCTGACGATTCAGGGCTTTTTTAGGTTAAGGCTATCAATAATCTTATAGTTCTAATGGAATAATAAGTGGTTGGCTTAACGCAGTGCCGCGACCGGTTGATCCGTCCAGACATCGCGATAACTGGTGTAGTAAGAAATCAACATGACCGGCATAACGGCAAAGACCCCTAGGCCAAGCGTAAACAAGACCACAAGGGGTGCGACAATCATAAAAACTAAGCCATAAACGAACATCGGCAGCATATTTTTTAAGCAGCCTCTAAAGCTCTTTTTCATAGCTGTGACAGCATCGATATTATGTAAGACAATCAGTGACGGCGCAAACCAAATGGCCATCACTAAAGGAATAAGTAGAGCAAAGAACAACAAGTAAGCGAAGATAATCCCCACAGAGAACAGACCGTTCATCCCTTGTTCGATACTACTAACATCTCCGGCAAACATACTCAGCGCCATACCGCCTAAGGCGATAAATAACGGCACCATCGCTATGATAATACCCACTAAATAAAGCACCCCGAGGATGAGTAACGGTACGAAATGCGTTTGAAACCCAGAGAATAAATGGTCAAAGCGCAATTCCCCGCCCGTGGCTTGCACATCAGCCCCTTTAATAATGCCGCCAATAAATACGAAGACCAATAGGTTAAATAATAAGCCGATAAAAGGAATAGCACCGCCTATCGCCATAACCACAAAAAACACCACCATGATGCCTATCCACAATAGGAAGTTCGCTTTAAATAATCCAAAAGCCTTGGTCAACCAGCCCACCCCTACCCCAGCATCACAAGAGCGCGGCTCTGGCAACAGTTGTGGTAAAGGATTGCCATACATATCAGTATGCGGAGAATAACGGGTTTCTTTTACCAGCGAAGTCTTAGGTGGGGTATAAGGGGAGTTCATCGTATCACCTCAAAGTCAGGGGGCGCGCTATCCAAAGTCTAGCCTTATTACGCCCAACCATCTAACGTACAGGCCCAGCCTTGTACTAGTGGCGTGGCCAATGCCGCCAGCAAATCGATGTGACCTTCATCAGCATTTAGGGCTGGAATATAGTGGTACTCTTGACCACCGGCGTTGATAAAGTTATCGCGGTTTTCTATGGCGAGCTCTTCTAAAGTCTCTAAACAATCTGCAGAGAACGCTGGGCTCACCACTTGCACGGACCGCACACCCGCCTTGCCCCATTCATCTAAGATGACATCAGTATAAGGTTTGACCCATTCTTGCTTACCAAAGCGTGATTGGAAGCTAATAATCCATTCGTCCTCTTGCAGTCCCAACTCGTGCGCCACTTGTGCTGCGGTACATTTACAGCGTTTTGGGTACGGATCGCCTTTATCGGCATAGGGCTGCGGAATGCCATGGAAACTAAACATTAACTTATCAGGTTTACCATGGTTGGCTTGAAAGCGGCGAATAGAGTCTGCCAAGGCTTTGATATACAGCGGATGGGCAAAGTAATCTTTCACAATAGTGAGGTTGGGCAAATTGCGTTGTTTGAGCGACCATTTTGTCACCGCATCATAGACCGCACCGCCAGAAGTCGCCGAGTACTGCGGGAATAAGGGCAATATGACAAAGTGGTCTACGCCTTCGCTTTGCAGTTTATTCATGACATCAGGCAGACCAGGGTTGCCATAGCTCATGGCCGCATGTACGGACACTGGAAACGGTGCAGCGCTATCGGTCATGCGGGCTTGCACCAGGTCAACTTGCTTATTTAAAATCTTACGAATCGGTGAGTCGCCTTCCCAAATGCTGGCATAAGCATGAGCCACGCGTTTAGGTCGACTCGGCAACACGAATAGGTTGAGGATAATCGCCCACAGAAATTGCGGAATCTCAATGACCCGAGGGTCTGATAAAAACTGTTTAAGATAGCGACGCACAGCAGGAGCAGTGGGTTCGTCTGGCGTACCAAGATTGACGAGTAAGACGGCAATGCGCGGCGGCTGAGAAGGTTTCATCTTAGGGTGACTTCCTTATAGTGACATAAAGCAGTGGCTGTGTATTACCCAGTTAATACTAGGGTCAAAGCTACGCTCAAAACTGACCTAGTGTAGCATCTAACAGCTTATTTTGCCTGAGCAAAACTGTGCTCAACGTCTTGAGATAATAGCTCTAGCAGTCGCTCTAAGGCTGAAAGTTCAAGTATGGTTAGCAGAAGGATATCAATGGGCTAGCGATAGTCTATTCGCAAAATATATTAACGCTCGGTAAGCTCGATATGGAAGTTGTACTTAGTCCTGCATCCGCCTACAATACAAGCTCACCCTGATTTGATAGAGCATGAGGTGGATTTGAGCGCACATCCTGAGCTGACCGACCCTAAATTTAACGATTCTGTCGGTATCGTTACCCCCGAGACCTTACATTTCGACACGCCATTAACGCTGGAGTGCAACCGCACTTTGCCCGCGTTTGACCTCGTCGTAGAGACCTATGGCACCTTAAATGCTGATAAGTCCAATGCGGTACTTATCTGTCACGCCTTATCCGGCAGCCATCACGCTGCTGGCTACCACAGTGCCGACGATAAGAAGCCGGGCTGGTGGGATACTATGATTGGCCCTAGCAAGCCTATTGATACAGATCACTACTACGTGGTCTGTATCAATAATATTGGCAGCTGTCACGGCTCTACGGGTCCGACCAGTCCTAACCCGGATAGTCCAACGGGTGCACCCTATGGCCCTGATTTCCCACTCATTACGATTAAAGACTGGGTGACGACTCAAGTCATGCTGTCCGATCGCTTAGGTATTGCGGTCTGGCATGCGATTGTGGGCGGTTCGATGGGCGGCATGCAAGCGCTACAATGGTCTGTGGATTATCCCGAGCGGCTGCAGCGTTGTGTCGTGATTGCTAGCACGCCAAAATTATCAGCGCAGAATATCGCCTTTAATGAGGTCGCGCGCCAGTCGATTCTCTCAGACCCTGACTTTAAGGACGGCTATTATCTCGAGGCCGGCACCTACCCACGCCGCGGATTAATCCTGGCGCGCATGGTCGGGCATATTACTTACCTGACCGAAGATGCCATGAAGTCCAAATTTGGCCGTGATCTTAAATCGGGCAAGTTTATGTATGGCTACGATGTCGAGTTTCAGGTGGAAAGCTACTTACGCTATCAAGGCGAGCAATTTAGCAAAAACTTCGACGCCAATACTTACCTGCTGATGACCAAAGCACTCGACTATTTTGACCCGACTCGCGGTTATGTAGACGACGATACCTTGACAGAGTTAGAAGCGTTAAAAGCCACATTGGCGCATACCCAGTGTCAGTTTTTAGTCGTCTCATTCACTACCGATTGGCGCTTTGCTCCGGAGCGCTCGCAAGAATTGGTCGATGCGTTGATGGCCAATGCCAAACCGGTCAGCTACGTCAATGTCGATGCTCCGCATGGCCATGATTCCTTCCTGTTCGATATTCCTCGTTATATGAATGCGGTACGTGGTTTTATGCAGGCGCCCTTTTTGACGCAGTCTCGTAATAACCAGCTAGCGCAACAGCACCCTACTAACCACGCTGCATCGACTATAGCAGACCGTAATAATGGAGCAGATAGCCGCCAAGGAGCTAACGTATGAGAATAGATCATGAACTCGCCAAACGTTGGATTGCCCCAAACTCACGCATTCTCGACTTAGGGTGCGGTGATGGCGCGCTCCTTGCGCATATGCAGGAAACGCTAGGCGTCAGTGGTTATGGCTTAGAGCTGGATAGCGATAAGATTAATGAGGGCATCGCCAAGGGGCTGAACATCATCGAGCAAGACTTGAATGATGGGCTCGCCCGCTTTGCCGACAACAGCTTTGATACAGTGGTAATGGCGCAAGCACTGCAAGCGGTTAAATCACCGGATACCCTGCTGCTCGATATGCTACGGGTCGGGCGAGAAGCCGTGATTACCTTCCCCAATTTTGCCCATTGGCAAAACCGTTTGCACTTAGGCCTTAAAGGCTTGATGCCGGTTTCAGAAGCGCTGCCTTACGAATGGTATAACACCCCCAATATCCATTTATGCACCTTTAAAGACTTTGAAAAATTGTGCACTGACAATGGTATTCATATCGTCAATCGTTTTGCTGTCACCGATGCCAACAGTCGTTTTCAAGCGGGCCGTAACCCGTTAATGACCGCTTTAGTACGCCGCGCTCCCAACCTATTGGCAGACGTTGCTATATACCGCGTTACTTTGCAAGATTAGTCAGCGGGTGTATTGTTCAAGTTAAACGTTAGGCTTACAAGGTAGCGATTAATTTTAAAATCACGCTTTCTTAAGCGCCTGCTGTCAACTTGCTTAACCTTACTAAGTGCTTACTTAAGTCTTGCTGTAATATTTAGTTACGCAACCTTAGACGGTATGGGCGTCCGCGAGGTGTAAGAATAGGTAATTAGTATTTGAGTTTCGTAAACTGCAGTGGTAAGCTAACGAAATTACGTTAATCCCTAATTACGTGCAGACATTCAAGTGTCGATAACCACGTAATAAAAGTTACGGATAGCAAAGTCTATACCGTTAACTGTCCGGCGATTGCGACCCCCTTTTTCCCTATTCGTCTTTGTGCCCGGAAGACTGAACGGAGCTGCTATGAAAATGTTTAAAACTGTCTTGTTGACTGCTTGTTTATCAGTCGCTGGCCTAGCCAATGCTGAACTGGTCTCAAACGTCCCGCTAGACACGTCACGGTTTGAGCTGATGAGCGTTAGTGATTTGACCGCTCGTGCCAACCAAGGCAACGACCATGCCCAATTTTACTTGGCCAAGCGCCTACAAAAAGGCATGGGCATCACCCAAAATTCGCAACAAGCCGCCCAGTGGTACACCAAAGCTGCTCAGCAAGGCGTAGCACCAGCTCAGCTAAATCTAGGTATCATGTATCTACGCGGTGAAGGTGTACAGCCTAATCTTCAGCAAGCGCGCCTATGGTTAGAAAAAGCCGCTTCTTTGGGTGATAACCGTGCCAGTTACACGCTTGCGCTATTGGAAGAAAAGCAGCATAAACTAGTAGATGCCTATAAATGGTATGACCTAGCCGCTCGTGATGGCATGCTGGACGAAAAAGTCCGTACCAAAGCTCGTGGTAAGATTGGTCAATTGGCGTTGAACTTATCAAACTCTGATATTCAGAAAGCCCGCGTTGAAGCCGACAGCTGGTTCCAAAATAAATAAGCGCTAGCGTTCAGCAGACTAATTTATTAAAAAGAGACTCAGCTAATTGCTGGGTTTTTTTATGCGCACCAGTTTAAGGGGGGATTGTTTTTTAGCTAGACTGTAGATTTAACATTAAGCTATCGAATAAATGTATGATTTTAATCCTTACAATCAGTAGGTGAATCCTATAAAATACGCCCTGTCCTGATTTGTCCGAAAATTTTTAGGACCACCCGTGTACACCACGCTCAAAATTATTTATTCACCCACCGCACTAGGTTTGCGACCTAGCCAGCAGGAGATTATTATGACCACGACTACCAACACTGACGTCAATACTTCAGAAAACCTAAATACCCTAGACGTCCTAGATACCCCAAATATTGAGGCCAAATCAGCCACCGAATACGATAGCGTCACCAATAACATCGTAGTGGCGGCCCTGTATAAATTTATCCGCTTTCCAGACTTTAAAGAGTACCGCGAGCCTATCTTAAATAAGATGCTTGAGCATGATATCAAAGGTACGCTATTAATAGCGGCTGAAGGTATTAACGGCACTATCGCAGGTAGCCGTGCAGGGATTGATGCTGTACTCACTTATTTGCGTACCCTACCCGCTATTGGTGAGTTTGAATTTAAAGAGTCTTACACCAATGTGCCACCGTTTTATCGCACCAAGGTCAAACTCAAAAAAGAAATCGTCACGATGGGTGTCGAAGGTATCGACCCGTTGCAATCGGTAGGTCGTTATGTCAAACCTAGCGAATGGAACGACTTAATTAGCGATCCAGACGTGTTATTAATCGATACCCGTAATGATTACGAAGTGCAAATCGGTACCTTTAAACATGCGGTGAATCCAAAAACTAAAACCTTCCGTGAGTTCCCTGATTACGTCAAAAACGAGATGGACCCGGCTCAGCATAAAAAAGTCGCCATGTTTTGTACCGGCGGCATCCGCTGTGAGAAGTCTACCGCTTATCTACGCGAACAAGGCTTTGATGAGGTCTATCACCTAGAAGGTGGCATCCTTAAGTATTTAGAAGAAGTGCCTGTGGAAGAGTCCTTATGGGAAGGCGATTGCTTTGTCTTTGATAACCGTGTGGCGGTCAATCATAACCTAGAAAAAGGTGAATACGATCAGTGTTACGCTTGCCGTATGCCTATCACTGAAGCGGAAAAACAAAGCGCCGCTTACGTCAAAGGCGAGTCTTGCCCGCATTGCATCGATAAGGCAACCGAGGAGCAAAAAGCCCGTTTCCGCGAGCGTGAGCGCCAAATCGAATTGGCCGAATCACGTGGTGAGTCGCATATTGGTAGTGAAGTGAATGAGATTATTGAAAAACGCCGCCAGATGAAACTAGAGCAACGTAAATTGGCTGCTGATGACAGCTAGTAACTCACTAATCTCAAGCAAAGAAACTATTAAAAGAGACTGTTAACAGCAGACTTTAAAACGATTAGACCTAAAAAAAGCACCCTAGCGCATAGCTGTGGGTGCTTTTTTTGGGCTGTACTTTTTGCTGCTTGCGCAACCGGCTTAGCTACCGCGGTAGGTGCTATAGCCATATGGAGATAGGGTAATAGGCACATGGTAATGCTTTTCACCTTCGATATTGAAGTTGACTTCGACATACGGGAAGAAAGGGTCTATGCCCTGCTTACGAAAATAAGGCGCGGTCTTAAAGATTAATTTATAAGTGCCATCATGTTTGGTCTTACCATCATTGGGTAAAAACTCATTGACGCGACCTTCGCTAGAAGTGGCCTTAGTATCTAATAGCTCCCAGCTGCCATTGCTCTGTTGCTTCATTAATTGCACATCAACGTTAGGTGCAGGCTTACCCGTGCTGATATCTAAAATATGGCTAGATAATTGATAAGCATCTTTATCCAAAGCATAGCTTGGGGTACTGGCCAAAGCCATAGCACCAACCACGGCAAGAGCAGGTAAAGTGCTCATCTTAGCTAGGTTACGAGTGTTAAATATTGACATAAATAGTCCTAAATTATGAATTTTTGAATAGGGTATTTTTTAGTAGAGTAAGCATAGAGTACGGGCAGATAAATCATTATAGCGGCCTCTCTGTCTATGAAGTAAATATTAACACGCACTGGTCTTTAAATAGATTTTCTTAATAAAAACCTCTTTAAGTTACTACAAAACCCTCGTATTACTGGTCAAAAATACTTGGCCTTGTTTCGCTAAAGTAAGCATAAATCACAGTATTTATACTGGCCGCTATCACCTACTATTTGAATAGGTATTACCTTCCCATTTCAAAACAACACCTTCGAACTCACTACAATCAACTAGCAGAACTAATATAGTGCGCATAGAAAAATATACAGCGCATAAAAAAGCGGCAACTCATCATAAGTTACCGCTCATTTTTAGCATTAAAACTACACTAATGGATTAGCTAATTATCTCAACTATTAAAAATTAAAACAGTACACGCACACGGATAGTTTCCGCGATGTCTTTTAGCTTCTCTAGCGCTTCTGAAGAGTCACTGTTATCGACATCCATGATGAGGTAACCTACATCGCCTTCTGTCATGAGGCTCTGCGCCAAGATGTTGATGCCAGCAGCAGCAAACGAGCTGTTGATTTGTGACAAGACACCTGGGACGTTTTTATGGATGTGCAATAGACGGTGTGAGCCCTCTTTCACAGGGATACTCACTTCAGGGAAGTTCACAGCAGTGACGGTGTCGCCTGTGTCTGAGTATTTCACAAACTTCTCAGCGACTTCTAAACCGATATTCGCCTGCGCTTCTTGGGTTGAGCCACCGATATGCGGGGTCAAGATTACGTTATCAAACTTACGTAGTGGCGATTCAAACTCTTCATCAGCTGACTTTGGCTCTTTCGGAAACACGTCGATAGCGGCGCCTAAGATTCTGCCAGACTCTAAAGCCGCGGCCAAGTCGTCAATCTCAACACAAGTACCGCGTGCAGCGTTGATAAAGTAGCTGCCCTCTTTCATTTCGTTGAACTGCTCCGCTTTCATCATGTAGCGAGTGCTAGGCACATCAGGCACATGCAAAGTCACGATATCGGCAGTTTGCAGTAGCTCGTTTAAGCTGCCTACCTGTGAGGCATTGCCCAATGGCAATTTGGTCACGACGTCATGATAGATGACCTTCATACCCAAGCTTTCGGCTAGGACAGACAGCTGCGAGCCGATAGAGCCGTAGCCCACGATGCCCATGATTTTGCCACGAACTTCATGCGAGTTGGCAGCGGACTTGCCCCAACCGCCACGATGGACCACCGCATTTTTTTCGGGGATACCACGGTATAACATGATGGCTTCGGCCAATACCAATTCTGCTACTGAGCGGGTGTTTGAGTAAGGCGCGTTAAAGACGGGGATACCTAGCTCGCGAGCCGCATCCAAATCTACTTGGTTGGTGCCGATGCAGAAACACCCAATGGCGACCAGCTTTTCCGCTTGCTCTAAGATGTCACGGGTCAGTTGCGTACGCGAACGAATCCCAATAAAGTGAGCATCTTTGATTTTTTCTGCCAACTCTTCTGGATCTAGCGCGTGTGATAAATATTCAATGTTGGTATAACCAGCATCTTTTAACACTTTAACTGAGTTGTCGTGCAGGCCTTCGAGCAATAAAAAACGGATTTTATCTTTGGTTAATGATAACGCCATCTGAAATACACCCTATATCAAAAAATGTGATGAAATGATGCGCTTTATCTTACACAAAATCCACTCATGATGTTAGTGGGAAGACGAATATATGCTTGCCATTTTTGACTATACTGCACAACTATTGGTTATTAGGGCCACTTTAAGGTGATGATTCGCGTGAAATTGTTGCTATTCTAAAGCTAATGTCTTAGCAAGGAGCTATTATCAGCGCTGCACTCTCATCTCATAAACAGCCACGTATCTCATAAACAGCCGCGCTTTTAAGGAATAGGTAAGGAGGCGTTGAGCCTAGATATTTTATAGACCCGTTTTATAACTTTTGTTGTAGCCTGATAAGAGAAATCATAGCTCATCCCCTGATGGTCAATTATTTGCCCTGTTGCCATAATACTGACGTTTTCTTGGGGAATGCTAGGGATAGGAAAAGTATAATAGGCATAGTTTTCTCCAGTTTGGTAATACTCTGGCTCAGGTGGCAGTAGCTTCATTGGCGCTGAAGTAGTAACGGGTATGTCATAAGGGCGTTGATCTAAGCGGATGGTTAACGCCGTGAGCTTAACTTCAGAAAATTGCTTTTCCTCATCGGTAAACTTTAAGGTCATCTCATCTATAAACCGACAACCTTCATAAGGATATAATAGCTTTTCTTTATGAATCTCGAGTTCACAAGAGGCGTCTACATCTGCAAAAATCTTGGCCGTAGGTAAATCGGTTATCGTTAAAGGCGCATAGCTTTTTGATAAGCTCTGCTGCCAAACTTCATAGGGCGTAAATAACCATAACCCTAACAGGAGCAAAAAGATTGCCGATAAACTTAGTATCCATTTCATCATAGTTTATTGCTCTTAGAAGACCTGCACTTAAGTAATTTGCAATGGATAGAGCCTTTGCAGCGTATAGTTTGCAGGGTAACTTAAACCTGTTACCATAATGAAGCTTAGCAGCAGCTTACGACAGTTTCTAAGCGGCCGCTAGCTCTCTTAATGGCTACCTCTATATAATTTAAGCCGCCTATTTCCACTATACTATTATTATTCTTTTCAAAGTTTGAGCCTTATCGTCTATTATAGCTATCCATTGACTTCGCCGGCATTGAGACCACCATGACTGAACCGCAAACGACCCCTACCCCTACCCCCTCCACTCCAGCCCATGAGCTTACTCATGCTGCAGACCAAGCCGAAGTGAATACCAACCCGTTGGCGGCAAACGCCGATAATGATACTGCGGCCCTCACTAGCTTGCTGAGCAGCCTAACGAATGAGCAAGGCTTTGATGACAGCCAGATTAAACTAGATGACGCCAGCCTTGAGCACTGGGGCAAAGACTGGACCAAACACTTTGCGCCAGCGCCATCTGCTATCGTCTTTCCGAAGTCGACCGAGCAAGTGCAAGCGTTGGTGAAATTGGCCAATGACTACAACATCGTTATCACGCCAAGTGGCGGACGTACGGGATTGTCGGCAGGCGCTGTGGCTAGCAATGGTGAAATAGTGGTTAGTCTCGATAAGATGAATAAAATTGGTCAATTCTATCCGGCAGATCGCTTAGTTGAAGTACAAGCGGGCGTGATCACTGAGCAGCTGCAACAGTTTGCTGAGGCGCAAGGTTTATATTATCCAGTAGATTTTGCTTCAGCAGGTTCAAGTCAAATTGGTGGCAATATCGGTACTAATGCCGGCGGTATTAAGGTGATTCGCTACGGTATGACCCGTCAATGGGTATTGGGCTTAACTGTAGTAACTGGCAAAGGCGACATTCTAAAACTGAACCGCGGTATGATTAAAAATGCTACCGGCTATGATTTACGCCAATTGTTTATTGGGGCGGAAGGTACTTTGGGTATCGTCACCGAAGCGCAGATTAAGCTGGACCGTCCACCGCATGATTTAACGGTAATGGTTTTGGGTATGGATGAGTTTGACCATGTCATGCACGTGTTATCAGCATTCCAAGCTAAGGTTGATTTGACTGCGTTTGAGTTCTTTGACGATGTGGCGATTGACAAGTTAATGGCGACCGGTCATGTGCAAGAGCCTTTTGAGGCGCGCACCAAGTACTACGCTTTATTAGAATTTGAAGCGCCGTATGAGCCAATCATGGACAAGGCGATGGCCATCTTCGAAGAGTGCATGGAGAATGGTTGGGTCGTAGATGGTGTGATGAGTCAGAGTATTGCGCAAGCGATGGACCTTTGGAAATTGCGTGAGTATATCTCTGAGACCATTTCCGTCTTTACCCCGTATAAAAACGACGTATCCGTACTTATTACCCACGTACCGAGCTTTATCCACGATATTGAAGCCGTCGTGAATGCGCGCTATCCCGACTTTGAAATTTGTTGGTTTGGTCATATTGGTGATGGCAATTTGCACCTAAATATTCTCAAACCAGAGACTTTATCAAAAGATGAGTTTTTTGCGAAATGTCAGAGCGTGAACGATGCTATTTTTGCGATTGTGCAGCAGTATGGCGGTTCAGTATCAGCAGAGCATGGCGTGGGTATGACTAAAAAGCCATATCTTCATTATAGCCGTAGCGAAACCGAGATTGACTATCTTCGTGAGGTGAAAAAGGTCTTTGATTCGAATGGTATTATGAACCGCGGTAAGATTTTTGATATCTAAGCTTAGTTTTCATAAATAAAGTCCTAAACCGCAAAAAGCCCAGCATTGCGCTAGTAATCATAGCGTTAATGCCGGGCTTTTTTTATTATTGACGACCTGTTTTCAATAGCAGACCGTCATTTAAAGATTACGGTAAAGCGGTTAGTAGAGCAAAAATAGAACTGAGACAATCACACAAAGAAGTAAAGTACTCTGCACGATTAAAAAGGCCTGATGTGGCGCTGCAATAGCGCTCAGCCACTTACCTATAGCGTTAAGATTCGCTTGCATGGGTTTGGGCTGTGGTAGTTTGTCGATATTGGTAATCACGTTTAAAAATTCTTCCCACTGTTGTTGATTCCAGTCAAATGGTTTGAAAGGTATAAATTTATTTAAAGTGGCCAGCTCACTTTTATAATCTTGCGATAGTAGCCAACGCTCTAGATACAATAAGCGCATCGACCAACCTTGAAAATGGCGACTGTCGATAGGGATAAATTGATGGATGTGTACCTGTTTATGACGTTTGTCCGTAAGGCATAGCTTGTCTTTTAATGCCAATACCTCTGCTTGCTGTCCTTCGATACACTGCAAAAAATACCCATTGCCATAACACAGGATGCCGGTAATACCATGCTGTGCATTATTGATGGTCGCCACTCTTTTGATATTGGCTAAGGTCTTGGGGTTTAGCAGCCCCCACCAACTAATACGGCTGATATATACCAACTGCATCAAGTCGCCAGCCATTGCGACCTGCGCATTGACCCCTGTCGTATCCATATGACGGCTTGAGTAGAGGGTAGTCATCGTATTCATCCCCATAGTTATCTATAGGTTGCAGTCAGCGTAAGGGCTCTGCTCGAGCTCTTAAAAACCCTGCTAAAGTAGGCTATTAAGTGCTAAGTATAGCAAAAATATACACTTGTTACTTAAATTGTCTAATTTTTATCAAAAATACTCTTGCAATATTTGTATTTTAACACATATAAATATTTTCTATACATAATTTACGCGCTTCGTTGCGTTATATAGTGCGAGATTCGAAGTTAAGTAACGTCGCTTTATCTCTGCTGAATATCGGGTATAGTAGGCGCATCCGAATTCGCAACCGCAAACAAAAGGTACGCAGATGAGCAAAATTGATGACTTTCATCTAAAGATTCAACAGATTGAAAAGAAGGACTACCCACAGCTAAAAGCGTTAATGGACAGAGTCTATGCCGATATGGGCGGCTCTTGGTCTAAAGAGACTATTCATGCTTTGATCGACGCTTTTCCAGAAGGGCAAATTGCCTTATTCGACCACGACAAGCTCATCGGCATGGTGCTGTCCATGCGCGTTAACTATCAACGCTTCTCAAACCCGCATACTTATGACGACTTAATTGGTCATAAAGAAATCATCCGGGATAATCCTGAGGGTGATGCGATGTATGGTCTTGATGCGCTGATTGATCCGGACTACCGTGGCTATCGTCTCGGTCGCCGCTTATACGATGCCCGTAAAGAGCTATGCCGTCAGATGAATTACCGCGCTATCCTAGCCGGTGGTCGTATTCCCAATTATCACAATTATCCAGACTTAACGCCTGGCGACTATATCGACCAAGTCAAAGACCGTGAGATTCATGACCCTGCGCTGTCTTTTCAGTTGTCTAATGGCTTTATTGTCAAGCGTATCCTCACCGCTTACTTGCCCGATGATGACCAATCTAAAGGCTTTGCTACTTTACTTGAATGGGCCAATATTTATTACGAGCCGTTAGAATATCAGCCGAATACGCGCAAATCTGAAGTGCGTATTGGCGGTATCCAGTGGCAAATGCGTGAGGTAGAGTCACCGGAAGAATTGCTACAACAAGTAGAGTTCTTCGTTGACATTATGGCGGACTATAACTCTGACTTTGCCTGCCTGCCTGAATTCTTTAACGCGCCACTCATGGGGCTATGTGAATCGACCGATCAAAATATCGCTATTCGCTTTTTAGCGGGCTATACCGAGTGGTTCAAAAATGAGATTTCTCACTTGGCGGTGAGTTATAACGTCAACGTCATTACCGGCTCTATGCCATTATTGGATGAAGACGATACGCTCTACAATGTTAGCTACTTGTGCCGCCGAGACGGTACGGTAGAGGAGCAGCGTAAAATTCATATCACTCCGCATGAGCGTAGTGCTTGGGTGATTGAAGGCGGTAATAAAGTCCAAGTCTTTGATACCGATGCCGGTCGTATTGGTATTCTAGTTTGCTACGACGTCGAGTTCCCAGAGCTGGCGCGCCTGCTAGCGTTAGAAGATATGGACATCTTATTCGTGCCTTTCTGGACCGATACCAAGAACGGTTACCTGCGGGTGCGCCATTGTGCCCAAGCTCGTGCTATCGAAAACGAATGCTACGTGATGATTTGTGGCTCGGTAGGGAACTTGCCGCAGGTCGAAAGCTTGGATATTCAATATGCGCAATCTTCCGTATTTTCACCGTCAGACTTTGCCTTCCCGCACGATGCAATTATGGCAGAGACTACCGCCAATACTGAGATGGTGTTCTTTTCAGATGTCAATTTGGACAAGCTCACCCATGTGCGTAACGAAGGCTCGGTGAATAACCTAAAAGACCGTCGCGAAGATTTATTCACGCTAAAGTGGAAGAAAAAAGCCAAACAAGCTATCAAGATTAATCCGCCAGTGAATAAAGATGGCTCTGACTATCCTAATTAATGACAAATTGAGCAGAGCTGGCAGAGATTTGCCTTTAAAGTAGCTGGCTTTTCTTTAACACCAACTTTAGGTAGCCCTTGAGTTATTTGCGGATAGCTGACACCCTAGTAGATATGACCCGACGCTTAGCAGCTCAATACTGCTAAGCGTCGTTCTATATGTCTGCTTATATAGTAATAAAACGATAATAAATTAGCTTGAATACATTGAGTAACTGTTATGACCACCCCTTCTATTCCTCCTGCCACTCCGCCACCCACTGATCCGACCACCGCTGATACGACCGCCGCCGCCAAGCTGTCTAAGACGGCTAAAGCCAAACCGACGACTGCTTTAGGTAAGGTAAAGTCGTGGCTATGGACCATCATTAAATATCTAGTCATATTTTTACTGGTCTATACGGCGATTAACTGGTGGCGGCAACCGGTCATGCCTGCTGACCCTCAGCTACAGCTGACCGATTATCAAGGTCAGAGCGTTGATATTGCAGCCTTGAGCGAGACTTCACCGGTATTGGTTTACTTTTGGGGCACTTGGTGCCCGGTGTGTAAAATCACCTCCCCAACCGTAAGCTCGTTAGCCCAAAATAGCCCTTACCCGGTTGTGACCATCGCGGTAAAGTCAGGCAGTAATCAAGAGCTGGGGCAATTTATCCAAGCTAAAGGCTATCAGTTCACTGCGGTTAATGATGAGAGTGGGGAAATGTTTAATGCCTGGGAAGGCAAAGTCACGCCTTCATTTGTAATTATGAAAGAGGGTGAGATGACCCAAGGATTGACCGGGGTCCAACCAGAATGGTCTTTGCGCTTACGGCTTTGGTTATCTTCGGTTTTTTAAATTAAAATCATTATAAAATTATAAAATAATAAGCCGCTATGCTTATATTTCTGTCGGGTAACCCAGCTCATAGGAAACACCACATGATTAATAGTAAAAAAGAGATTCTCCCAGAAGTAGGAATTGAGGATGTCAAATTCTCAATGACGCAAGAGGAAGTAATAAAACTGTTAGGCAATCCAGCGGGTGTAGACGACTCCATCGCTGAACAACCTGTGTATTATTACGATGAGATAGGACTCGCCATTGTCTTCCAGTGGCTAGGTAGCTACTATAAAATCCACAGCTTTGAGATTGATAAAGACTTATATACTCTGTGGCAAGCTGCGGTCATTGGACAACCTTATGAGACCATTGTTCAGTTAATTAAAGACAATGGCGTTAAGGATTACGTTGAATATAATAGCAATTCAACTTCTAGAGTTATCCTGTGTGAGAGCGCAAATTTAAGCTTTAGTTTTGAAAATGGTATTGTTGACTCATTGACCTTATATAACCCAATCTTGGCTTAGCAAGCGTAATGTGGGTTCAACATCTAGCCCTTATAAACGCCTACTTTTACCGGTCAGACCACTCCCCTATTTTTAGTCATTTTTTTACCTTATAATGGGACGCTTTGATATTTTTGCATTCGGCCCAATACAGTAGATTACGCTACGTGTGTGCGCTCTTAATCGTTAGCACCAGCGCTATATGCTGACTACCGTAGCCGTAGCCTCAACCCTATTCTAATAAAGGCTAGCTTACCGTCCTTATGAAGCTTTTTTTAACTACTACTCACTGTTATTAATCGCTACTGACCTGCTCCACTGCTTGCTCGACCCCTTGACCTTCCCACTATTGACTAGAGATAAAGACGCTGACCATGACCCAATCTGTAGATTATAAAGACACCTTAAACCTTGCCGATACACCATTCCCAATGCGCGCCAACCTTGCTAACCGCGAGCCTGACTGGCTTAAAGCGTGGGAAGAAGATGACGTGTATGGCAAGATTCGCGCCGCTCGTACAGGCCGTGAAAAATACATTTTGCATGATGGCCCTCCGTACGCTAATGGTCAGATTCACTTAGGTCACGCGGTCAATAAAGTCCTAAAAGACATTATTACGAAATCAAAAACACTCTCTGGTTTTGATGCGCCGTACGTACCCGGTTGGGATTGTCATGGTCTGCCTATCGAGCAAAAAGTCGAAACCAAGGTCGGTAAAGTTGGCCAAAAAGTCTCAGCGACTGAGTTTCGTGGTCTTTGCCGTGAGTACGCGAGTAGCCAAGTCGAACTACAGAAAGCAGACTTTAAACGTCTGGGCATCTTCGGTGATTGGGACAATCCTTACCTGACAATGAACTTCGCGCAAGAGGCGAATATCGTGCGTGCCTTGGCCAAAATCTATGACAACGGTCACGTGACCCGTGGTATGAAGCCGGTCAACTGGTGTCTCGATTGTAGCTCTGCGCTAGCCGAAGCCGAAGTCGAGTATCAAGATAAAGTCTCAGACGCTATCTACGTAGGCTTTGACGTTATAGATTTGGATAAGTTAGCTGCGGTTGCTAGCTTAGGTAGCGACCCTATTACTGCGCAAGCCGTCATCTGGACCACTACCCCGTGGACGTTGCCCGCCAACCAAGCTATCTCAGTACATCCTGAGCACAACTACAGCATCGTGAAGACGGAAAAAGGCAATCTACTACTAGCTACCGACCTTATTGAGTCTGCTTTGACCGCGCTTGAGTTGACTAATGCAGGCGTCATCGCTGAAGTGACTGGTCGCGAGTTAGAAAACTTAACCGCCCATCATCCCCTCATCGCTGAGCGCCAAGTGCCTATTATCTTAGGCGACCACGTGACGACCGATAGTGGTACTGGCCTTGTGCATACTGCCCCAGGTCATGGTCTTGACGATTATATTGTTGGCCTACAATATGGCTTAGAAGTGGAAAACCCAGTCGGTGGCAATGGCGTTTATCTAGATACGGCCGCTGTCTTCGCGGGCGAGCACATCTATAAAGCCAACCCAAAAATTATCGCTGCCTTAAATGAATCAGGCCACTTGCTCAAACATACCAAAATTGAGCACAGCTATCCGCATTGCTGGCGCCATAAGTCACCGATTATCTTCCGTGCTACGCCGCAGTGGTTTATCAGTATGGAAGCCAAAGGCCTGCGTGAGCGTGCTTTAGCCGATATCCCTAAAGTCATTTGGACACCAGCTTGGGGCCAAAATCGTATTGAAGCGATGATGACCGGTCGTCCCGACTGGTGTATATCACGTCAGCGCACTTGGGGCGTGCCTATCCCGTTCTTTACCCATAAAGAAACTGGTGAGCTGCACCCTAATACTTTAGAGTTAATGGAAACAGCGGCGCAGAAAATTCATAATGGCGGCGTAGAAGCTTGGTTTGATGCCAATTGTGAAGATTTCTTGGGCGCTGAAGCGGCAGATTATGACAAAGCGACCGATACCTTAGATGTTTGGTTTGACTCAGGTAGCACCCATTTTGCCGTCCTTGAGCAACGTGATGAGCTGACCAACCCGGCGGATATGTACTTAGAGGGCTCGGATCAGCATCGTGGTTGGTTCCAGACGTCCTTATTAACCTCTGAAGCGATGTACGAGCGTCCGCCATTCAAGCAAGTATTGACCCACGGTTTTGTGGTGGATGAAAACGGCCGTAAGATGAGTAAATCTCTAGGCAATATCATCACCCCACAAGACGAGATTAATAAAACGGGCGCGGATATGTTGCGCTTGTGGATTGCCTCTAGCGATTACCGTTATGAGATGAGCGCGGGACAGAAAGTCTTTAAAGGCTCGATCGATATGTATCGCCGCATCCGTAATACGCTGCGTTTCCTATTGGCCAATACGGATGACTTTAACGCCGCTACCGATAGTGTCGCCATTGATGAATTGGTCAGCTTAGATCGCTTTATTTTAGAGCGTGCGCAGACGGTTCAGGCCGATATCATCACCGCTTATGATGCGATGGATTTCCACCAAGTCACTCAGCAAATCATGGCATTCTGCTCACAAGACTTGGGCGGTTTCTACCTCGATATCATTAAAGACCGTCAGTACACCAGTCAAACCGATGGTCAGCCACGCCGCTCAGCGCAAACTGCGATTTATCATATCGCCCATGCCCTGCTGCGCTGGATGGCCCCTATCTTGACCTTTACGGCCCAAGAAGGTTGGGAGACTCTGCACAAAGACAGCGAGCTTAACGAAGCTGATAAGTACATCTTTACGCAAGAATGGTATGAGTTCCCAGAGTTTGCGCTAAGTGACATTCAAGTGGCCGATTGGCAGCGTATCTTGCAAGCTAAAGATGCTATCAATAAGCAAATCGAAACGGCACGTGAAAACAAAATTATCAGCGCTAACCTATCTGCCGATGCGACTTTATATGCTAAAGGCGATATGTTTGAGAGCTTGGCCAAACTTAAAGACGAGTTGCGCTTTGTCTTGATTACTTCTAATGCTACTCTGTTAGAGCTAGATGATGCGAAACAAGGCGAAGCTACCGAAGTCGATAACCTACGCGTCAGTATCTCAGCGGCTCAAGGCACCAAGTGTGTGCGCTGCTGGCATATCCGCAATGACATCGGGGTCGATGCTGCTCATCCTGAGCTATGCGCCCGCTGCGTGAGTAACGTCACCGGCAACGGAGAGGAACGCCACTATGCATAATGATGGGGCCAACGACATGCCTCGCGACAAAATTGCGGTCGAGAATATCACTGCCAATGATATCGAGCCTAGACATGTCTCGCCCGCCGCTATCTCTGAGAGTGCAGCGCTGATTAAACAGCCCAAAAACATTCCGAATGGCAGCAAAGCCTTTACGTGGTATCTACTGGCGCTGGTCGTGTTGGTGATTGATCAGTGGAGCAAATGGCTGGCCGAGTCGACCCTGACTTTCTTACAGCCGGTGCCGGTCATTGAGCCGATATTGAATTGGACCTTGGCATATAACGAAGGCGCCGCCTTTAGTATGCTGGCCGATCAATCAGGTTGGCAAAAGTGGTTCTTTGCAGGATTAGCGCTAGTTATGGCGATATTCTTAATCATCTATTTGGCGAAAGTTCCGCGTCGTGCGCGCCTATTGTCGACCGGTCTTGCTTTAGTGTTAGGCGGTGCTTTGGGTAACCTAATCGACCGCTTGCTGCATGGTCACGTCATCGACTTTATCCATGTGCATTATGCCGATGCTTGGCACTACCCTATCTTTAACATTGCCGACGTTGGCATTTGCGTGGGTGTCGCTTTGATTATCATCGATATGATTTTCTTGGAAGGCAAACGCAAGGCTAAATAGGCTTTTAGTTTTAGATAGGCTTAGGTTTTTAAGAGATGTTCAAGGTGGGTTAGCTAATGCTGACCTGCCTTTTTTTATGGCTACAAATCCTCCCCAACCCTCCTTTAAAAAAGGAGGGTTGGGGAGGATTTTTTGGTCTGTGGGGATAGTAGCTGGTTCTACCTGCTCATTAACCCAATATAAAATAATGATAGAATCGGACATCCCTATAAAAAAACGAGAAAAATTATGAGCAAAGCCAACACTAATACCAGCAAATTTTTAAGTTATATTTTACGCCATGAGCCCCATTCAATAGGCTTAACGCTAGATGCTGAAGGTTGGGCCAATATAGAAGAGCTTGTCCGACTCACTAATGCATCAGGCAATCCACTAACAGTAGAGCAGCTTTTTTCAATTGTAGAGAGCGACGAAAAACAACGCTTTTCTCTATCGTTAGATAATAAAAATATCCGTGCTGCTCAAGGCCACTCGTTAAAGTCTGTGAGCTTAGATTTAACCGAAGCCACACCGCCTACCCATTTATTTCATGGCACTGCGGAGCGTTTTATGAAGAGTATTGATTTGAATGGGCTGCTTCCGCAACAGAGGCAATATGTCCACTTAACTGAAAACCGCAATACTGCGATTGAAACAGGCACACGCTATGGCAAAGCCGTGTTATTGAGTGTGGATTGCCAAAGAATGGCTAGCGAGGGTCACAAATTTTATCAAGCTGACAATGGGGTTTGGCTGACGTTGGCAGTGCCACCTGCTTATATTAGCGTTGTATGCTAGGCCTAGGATGTACTCGGTGCATCATGTGCATCGCAATGTTAATCGATGCGGTCGCCACACCCTACAAAAGCCACTAAGAAAGGTTTGCCCCCTCCTTTTTAAAGGAGGGTTAGGGAGGATTTTCTGGTATGCGGGGTTAGATTCCGTGGGTTATCACCCACGCTACGACCCTCTATAAAAATGAGCCATAATCTATAACAACCCCTGTAAGTCTCTATTACTTATTAAGAACAACAGCCCAGCCATGTTGATTACCACCGTGAGGTAATACATCAGGCGAAATTCCGCCTTTTGCGATTTATGGCGCAGGTAGGTTTGCGCGACCATAGCCCCGACCCAACCGCCTGCGATACTTAGCAAATGTAGTGTTGCCTCTGGTGTTCGCCACTCTCCCTTTTGCGCCGCTCCTTTGTCTTTGGCATACACCAAAAAGGTGATAATCCCAATCACCACATACCAACTGACGACCAGCCACTCAAGTTTATGCATCATGGCGAGCAAGACTAATACCGCATAAAAAGCTAGCCCGAGAAACAAGCGTTTTTTCTGACCCGCTTCGAAGTCCGCTTGCACGCTTCTTTTTTGATTGCGCTTGCGGATTTGCTGATTCTTCTGCGCCATTTTTTGCTGTACAAAGACTAGCTCTTGTACCTGTTTGGCTTGCGGCCGGCCTTGCTTATCTTGACCCACGGTAAACACCACCTGCTCGCCAATATCGGGACGACGCTGGGCTTTAAATTCGCTCACATGAAAGAATATATCTTCTCCGGTCTCAGTCTCGATAAAGCCAAAGCCTTTATCGTCCTGCCATTTTTTAATCGTACCTTGTTGTCTATTACTCATACGCTCGCTAAAATCCTATGTAAACCCACTATCGAATGGGGCTGGTTACGGCTTTATTTTAAGTGTTGTTATCGGTCGCTTAGATAGTCTTCAGCTATGCTACACTTATTACCACAGCAATTCTCCCATTTTATAGCCCCCTATTATTCCTAATTTCACTTATTAAAGACGACGCTACCACTATGACACAATCCCAGTTTATCAACCCCAATGAAGACACTCGTATCACCCACGGCAGCGAAGTTAAGCTGCATTTTGAAGTGTCGCTAGAGAATGGCACGATGATTGACTCTACCTTCAGTCGCGATGAGCCAGTCACCCTCACGATTGGCGATGAGAGCCTATTGCCAGGCTTTGAAAAGGTGCTGATTAACTTACGGGCTGGAGATACTCGTACCGCGCATCTGGAGCCAGAGCAGGCCTTTGGTGAGTGGAATCCTGATAATATTCAGAAATTTAGCCGCACGCAGTTTGCCTTAACCGAAGGGTCGCCTGAAGTGGGTATGATGATGGAGTTTGAAGACAAGGGTAAGAATACCTTGCCAGGCGTTATCAGCGCGATTACCGATGACGAGATAGAGGTCGACTTTAACCATCCGTTGGCCGGACAGCCCGTTCTCTTTAAAGTGCAGGTCTTTAAGGTCACCCCGCCGGGTGTGACGGGGATTAAATTAATGTAGGCGTCACTGGCTCATTTTAGTAGTCTACTGATGCTTTCAGAGAGGTGGTACTTTAAAAGGGGCAGTGCTTTAATTTAGATGACTCTAATCGTCGCTATGGAACCTTAATGCTGACGTTTTGATGCCCCAGATAAGCTCGACAAAGGCACGATTATTAGTGAGCGGCTCACTGTCTAAAATCAGGACATAGCCGCTACCATCGATCCATAAGAACACAAAGCTGGTACTCGGCATAAGCAAGTCAATATGCTTAAAAAAGGACACTGCTTGGCCTTCAACGGCCCAACCACGTTGCTGTTGACGGGTTAAAAAGTCAAAGAAATCCGCTGCAGCTACGCTCAGCATCTCCCCTTCCTCTTGCGTATAACCTGTGCGCGCCAGACAAAAGCCTTCATTAGAGCCAATAGCGGCACGGCGTTGGCCTGACAAGCTGGCCACCACATAAGGCAAGAACTGATCTAGCGGCATATTAGGTGCCGTTAGCTTGGTAGCCAGCTGCTCAATCCAACCCTTTTCAATGAAATCCGCCAACATTCTTTGGGGGTATTTATCTGTCCATTGCCCTACACTCATACAAGTCTTGCCGGACAATAAGGTTTGTAAGGCTTGCTGGTGCTCATCAGGCTCATTATAAGCAAACGCTTCAAACACCCCAGCGGGCGTTAGCATGATATAGGTTTCGTTACCCGGCCCAGTATTGCGGTTAGTACTCATAGAGCTTACCCTGTAAATATAGTGTCCTGCCCTAATAGCTGGCTAGAATGAGACTTATAGAATGGTTAAGGGCTTGAGGCGGTGGCTGGCATCTGCTCGAGTTGATGCTGACAGGCCAGCCAACGCTCGTCAAACACCCAGCCATTGCGGGCCAAGCGAAACCAGACCAACGAAAAACCAATCCGATCGACACAAGCCAAGCAATGACCAAAAAAGTCATCTTCAATTTGCGTCAGCTGTTGTTTATTAGTGCCTGTTTTCGCCTTTAGCAAACGATCGCCAAAATCAGCAGCAAGTTGACGGGCATCATCACTACTAATGCGCAAACTGTGCGAGGCCACATTTAACGAAGGCGTCACCAGCACACTCCACCGCGTCGCCACCTCACTAATCCGCTGAATATAACTGCGTTTTTCTATGCAGTCTATAAAATGGTTGCGTGTCGGTGCCGGCAGACGATCCGCTACTGTGGCCAATATCGCACCGCCTTGCAGCGGCATATCATACCAACAGCCATAGAATAAATCCGCTAAGGCCCCTTGTAAGGGTTCATTTTGAGGAAATTTTCTAGCCAAGCGCAGTCTTTGCTCATGCAACATGAGTTCAGTAGGCCGCTTCAGGATTTCTCGTGAATAATAACGGAACTGATGCTTGTCACTATTTATGGCCTTATTAATCATAATCCTAGCCCTATTGAAGTTCAGGTATTAGTCACAAAGCTTGCGCTTAGCAGTCCCCTTTTGCCCGCCTACAGCCTGGCATTAATCTAATAGTGTTTCCATTAGATCAATCATAAACTCGCCGTCTTCTTCATCCATCGCTTCAAAGCCAGCAGGCATACCCAACTCTGCTAAGAGCGATTTGCCTTCCTCGGTATTTTGTAGCGATAAGATGACGTTAGCTAAGACCTCAGCATGTTCAAGCTCTTCCTTGATGAGCACAACATGGCAAATATCTGCCAGATCACTTTCAATCAAAACGTTGAGCTGAGCTTTGGTCAGCTTAGATAAGCTATTGAACACCTCGGCTAAGAAAAACCCTACGTCAACATGACCTTGAATCACTTGACGCGCGGCGGCTTGATAAGATTCAGTAATCTGAAAGCTTAGGTCTGCCTCGGTAATATCGACCGCTTCCAATAAGCGTAGCCCTATGAGCTTGACGTCTTTATTGTCCGCCATAGCGACTTTACTGCCCGGTTTAATCGCATCGAGATTTTGTATCTCACTCTTCGTCGATGCCGCAATCACCATTTCATCAGATTTGCCGATAGGCCGGGCAATCACACGATAGCCCTTTTCGCGAATCAGCGTGGCTGCATCAAAAGGGTTGGCGTAGATAAGGGCGACATCCTGCGACGCTAGCATTTCTTCTTGCTCGGCATGTGAGGCTGGGGTCAATAAATGGACGCCCACATCGGATTGACGCTGCAATAAATTATTAAACATGTGCCAACCGGCAAAATGCTCAGGCGAAAAATCAGGGGCAATCAAAAAATTATAGGTCATAGTTACTGTCCCGTTTAAGGTAACTTATTATTGAGACTCAGCTCGCATTTTTGCATACATAGCAGCGGCTTCATCTATCTTAGTGCGTGATGGCTTGCGGCGTACTGAGGTGTAGCCCACGGTTTCGCCACGGCGAACGTTAGGTACGGCAGTAGCGTAGACCCAATAATGGGTACCGTCTTTACATAAGTTTTTGACGTAGCCATGCCATTTTTTACCGGCTTTTAGCGTCGCCCACATTTCAGCATACACCGCTGAAGGGATGTCAGGATGGCGCAAAATATGCTGCGGGCTACCGATGAGCTCCTCTAGACTATAGCCACTAATCTCTACAAAAGCATCGTTAGCATGCGTGAGCACCCCATCGAGGTCAGTACGCGAGACGATAAGCTTGCCATCAGGATAGTTACGCTCTTCATCAGTATCGTAAACCAGTCGCGTAGTACCGTCATAAAACTTGAGTTCATATTCAGTAGCGGGTGCCTGAGGTTTCGGCATATCGGGTAGTTGAATAGCCACATGGCTCTCCTATGCTTAGAGTATTAAAGACTTGAATACTGACAATTTTAATAGGGCGACTGCTTAAAGCTAATTTTGCAACACTGAGCTCATCATTAAACTGATAGCTCTTAAGCAGGGGTCTATTAAACCGTTAGCGATACAACAGCGGCTCGTTAAATAAGTTTCGATAAAGCTTCAGAGCCACGTTTGATATCTAGAAAGATCAGTCCTAGCTTAGCATTGGGCTTAGCCATTACCGTCAAAACGGCCTCTTCACCAGCTGACGTCATGATGACGTAGCCTTTTTCACCCTGAACCATAACGCGATCAATACTACCGCGTGCCAGCTCACGACCCGCGCGATCTCCTAAAGACATCAATGCCGCAGACATGGCCCCTACTCTGTCTTCGTCGATACCTGCAGGCAATGCTGAGGCAATCATAAGACCATCTGTCGAGATCAACGCTGAAGCTTCTACATCAGCAGATGAGCTGTTTAAATCGTCAAGTATCTGTTGAAACATATCAGTACGCATAAACTTTTCCCATTATTTGCCTGACGTTATAGGCAATGACAATTCATCTGATAACAACCTGCACTAAGTTAAAATAGACCAATAGTTAAGCAAGTATAAAAGCGATATAGGATAAAGGATTTAACCCACAAAATATATAAGGATTTAAATTTTTTGTGATAATTTTTCTTATTTTTATAGTATCAACGGTTACTCTAAACTGATAACTGGTTAAAATCCCAGTAAATTAACGATAATTGTTGGTAATTACTGATCATTGTCACAAGCAGCGCCTTACATAATACTGCGGTAGACTATCATTAATTTAGTTATATTATTCTCATTGTATTTGGCCACGCGCTTGTATTACTGTCTTAATAGCTTAGCGGCTAGCACTTATTTATCTTAACTAGAGAGACCTTTTATGAAATATTCAAAACTCCCCATACTCGGCGATGAAGTCTCCAAAATTTGTCTGGGCACGATGACTTGGGGTCAGCAGAATACCGAAGCACAGGCGCATGAGCAGATGGATTTTGCTTTATCTGAAGGGGTGAATTTCTGGGATACCGCCGAGATGTATCCGTCGCCCCCGGATAAAGATAAGCAAGGCGATACCGAGCGGTTTTTGGGCACTTGGCTGGCGAAGACCGGACGTCGTAACGACATTGTATTGGCCAGTAAAATATCGCCTATGGGATTTTTGCGTGAAGGCAAAACCCGCTTTAACGCGCAGCATATCAGTGCAGCTATCGATGATAATTTAAAGCGTTTACAGACCGATCATATTGATATTTATCAATTGCATTGGCCAGAGCGTCAGGCAAACTTCTTTAGTACGCGGGGCTATACCGAAGCGATGGCCGAACAAGATTTAAGCGATTTAACGCCATTTTTAGAGACGATTGAGGCATTGGATGCGGAGATTAAAAAGGGGCGTATCCGTGCTTATGGCTTATCGAATGACACGGCTTGGGGACTGATGCGCTATCTGTGGGAAGCAGCTAAGCATGGCTTGCCCACCCCTATCACCGTACAAAATCCTTATAGCCTGCTCAACCGTTTATATGAAGTCGGTATGGCGGAGATTGCCCACCGTGAAGACGTCGGACTGTTGGCGTACTCACCCCTCGGCTTTGGCGTGTTATCTGGCAAATATCTTGATGGCAAACGCCCCGCAGGAGCCCGCTTAACCGAGTATGACCATTATCAACGTTATACCAATAAAGAAGCGATTTGGGCGACTGAACAATATGCCAAAATTGCTGCAGACGCCGGTTTGGATATGGCGCAAATGGCCTTGGCCTTTGTGAATAGCCGCCATTTCGTTACCGCCAATATTATCGGTGCCACTAGCCTTGAGCAGCTCAAGAGTAATATCGATAGTGTCAATGTTGAGCTCAGCCAAGACGTCATCGCAGCCATTAACAAGGTGCATGAGCAGCAGCCTAACCCTTCACCATAGCTCTTCACTACAGGCCTAGCCTTCAATAGCACACTCACTATTAACCTAGCTAGCAGTTGCATGGTTTGGCATAAACCAAAAAAGCGGATACCGATTAGGGCGTCCGCTTTTTTATTGAGCTCAGTGTCAACGTAATATGGTCTACTTTAAAACCTTACGCCGTTTCTGTTAGCTTTTTTGCAGATGTTTCTACCACCTTAGGCGGGGTTTTTAAGACTCGGCGGTGTAAGTCAGCCAACCCTTCTTGCATACGTTGCTCTAGCTCTCTAGTCACCTCAGCGCGGGTCTTGCCTTCAGTGCTTATTTGCTCGAGAGGCAACACATAAGCCGTTACCTTAGGCGTATCCATGACCTGTAAGAGGCTGTCTTTCATGGTTAGACCACCGTAGTAAGGGACTTTATCGTCCAGCTCGCCATCCGCATTGACATAGCACAGCACCGTAGGTTGTACCGGCGCGCCAGCATCCAGCGCTGCTTGCAATAATTTACCGTGCACACGTTTAATCTTAGTGCCATCGGTCGTCGTGCCTTCGGGATAAAATAGAATAGAATAGCCTTTTTTCAAAAAGGTTGTCATCTGCTCTGATACCGAATCGGCATCACCAGAACCGCGTTTGATGAACAAAGTCCCTGCTGCGCGAGCCAAACGCCCAAAGATAGGCATGTCTTCAACTTCTGCTTTTGATAAGAAAAAAGCAGGACTGACGCTGCCCATGACCGGAATATCCATCCATGAGACGTGGTTAGAAGCCCATAGCGCGTGAGTCTGCGGTACCGGCTCCACTTCCACTACTTTGACCCCAAATGACGCCGCCATATGCCCACAAAAGGCTTGGATATACTTAGGTAGAATCTCACGCGGCGGCTCTTGAAAGGCACCGATTTTTGAGGCCGCTTGATAACCCCCGGCCATCGTCCGCACCATACCTGTGACTTTTTTGCCGCGCTTTAGCTGTTTTAAAGGCTGCAGTTTCGCTATAGGTGCCAAAGGTCTTAGTGGCGAAAAGCGTTGGTTTTTCTTACTCATATAGGGTCCTTTCCAGTAATACTGAATGCCTATCCCACCCACCGATTTGCTTTAATACGATAGCCATAGCGTCGAGTGCGACGGTGGCTGTTATGGGATAGCGCTTGATATTAAATAAACTTTAATCATCCAGTGACTGACTGTACACTGGAATAGCATGGGTGCAGTATACCGTAAAATTAAGGCGACTAAGAATAACTATCGGGGGACGACAGGGTCACATCCCCCCTAGTAAGTGCTGATAACGCGGCTGAACCTGCTCAAAAGGCAACCATACCAGCACATCAGCGCAATGGAAGTCTATATCAAAGCACGCTTGCTCGGAGATGCTAGCCCCCATCTTTAAATACGTGCTGAGCAAGGGCGGCACTAGAGGTGCTGATGACAATACCGAGGGTGGTAACTGGTATTTTGGTCTGATAGTCAGCTTGGGGGCATCTAAGGTCTGTAGCCAACCATTAATATCACCCGCTCCAATGCTGATAGAGCAGCAGCCTATAAAAGCATTCACCCTTAAATGACGCGCGACTTCGGTAATCGCTTGCCAAAGCTGACGCAAGACTTTGCCGTTACGATACTCAGGATGGATACAAGTCCGCCCGACTTCCAAGATATCGTAAGGATACGGCTTTAATAATGGGGCCAAATGAAATTCTTGTTCGCTATAGAAATGCCCTAATAAAGCCGCCCGTTGACTATCTAATACTCGAGCAGTGGCGATGACTTGCCCCGCTTTTTGTAGCACAATATGTAGGCAAGCCTCGTCATAGGCGTCGCTGTCAAGATCCTCATGAAACACGACCCCAAAGCTCGTAGCAAAACACTGGGTGCGTAATTGCTTAGCCGCTAATAAAAGCTGTGCGCCTGCCGGTAAATAGATAGGCTCAGCCTTAACGAGAGGCTGACTGGGGTGCTTAAATTCAGTAGTTACTATGGGGTCAATGCTAATAAATTGTTCCGTTTGCCCATCGATATAGTGGCAACTATAGCCCGATGACTGTGGCACTGCCGATGGCATAGTGCCTTTGGGAAAAATGGTTGCCTTGCTAATCGCCTCTTGAGCACGCGAGCGCTTACCCACTCGAGCACAATTTAGGTCAATAGTATCTGACATGGTATCTCATCCAATGAGTGAAGATACCAAAGTATGAAAACCCCGTATGTCTAATCGATGACAATCTTGGGGCAAAGCGATGACATAGCCTGCATAAGTTGTATCTAAATATTACCCTCGTGGTTTAATAATCGTCAATTGACCCCATAATAAAGAGAGTGCTCGCTACCGATTAAGCGCAATCAAACGCTTACCTGCGACCATGACCTTATAATAATTAACCCAAACTCCTATTTATCCTTCATTTTACTTAATTATCCTGAATTTTATTCGTTACTCCTACTGTTTCTACTGCCTTAGACTTCTGTCTTAACCTAACGACCCTATACCCGCCAATAACAAAACCCTTAAAGACTTAGCGGTCTTAGACCACGTAATATTTATAGACTGACGCTTATTTATAGTTTTAACCCCTACTTAGCTTTAATACATTTAACCCAATAAAGAGGATGCTCATTGGAATATTTTGATCGATACGAAGGCGGCGAACGCGCCATATTAGTCCATTTAGACATTCGTCAAATTCAAGACCCTGACGACTTAGAAGAGTTTGAGCTGCTAGCGGACTCTGCCGGCGCACGTCGTCTAGCTTTAGTAACCGGCTCCCGTCCCAAGCCCGATGCCAAATATTTCGTCGGTACCGGTAAAGCAGAAGAAATCGCTGAATTAGTACGCCAACATGAAGCCGATATTGTACTGTTTAACCACAGCTTATCGCCTTCGCAAGAGCGTAACTTAGAGCGCCTTGTCCAGTGCCGCGTGCTGGATCGTACCGGCTTGATTCTGGATATTTTCGCCCAGCGTGCTCGCACCTATGAAGGTAAACTGCAGGTAGAGCTTGCCCAGCTCAATCACTTGTCGACCCGACTAGTGCGGGGTTGGACGCATTTGGAGCGTCAAAAAGGCGGGATTGGTTTGCGTGGTCCTGGTGAGACCCAGCTTGAGACCGATAGACGTCTACTGCAAGTGCGTGTTAGCCAGCTCAAAGGCAAACTGGAAAAGGTCAAGCAGACCCGCGCGCAAGGTCGTGCCAAGCGGCAAAAGTCTGACGTACCGACCATCTCTCTAGTCGGTTATACCAATGCCGGTAAGTCGAGCTTGTTTAACCGTCTAGTGGATGAAAATATCTATGCCGCGGACAAACTGTTTGCCACCCTAGACCCCACTTTACGCCGCTTAGATTGGCAAGGAGTCGGACGAGTAGTCTTGGTAGATACCGTGGGTTTCGTGCGTCATCTGCCGCATGAGCTGGTTGAGTCTTTCCATGCCACGCTAGAAGAGACCCTAGAGGCGGATTTATTGCTTCACGTTATCGACTCATCTAGCCCCGATATGCATGAGCAAATTAAGGCGGTCAAAGAGGTATTGGCGGAGATTAATAATGACGTCCCCGTCCTTAATGTCTATAACAAAATTGACCTGACCGGTGAGCCGCCGCATATTGGCTATGCCGAACCCGATGTGCCTAATCGGGTTTATGTTTCAGCTCGTGCCAATACGGGTATGGACGAGTTGTCGCTAGCGGTACAGCAGTTATTAACGGGTTCGCTCACCGAGTTTGATTTAACCTTACCGTTTGGCGCCGGTCAGCTCAAAAATGCTTTATATGAATTGGGTGTCATCGAAGAAGAAAGCTATGATGATACCGGCCACGAGCATCTGCGTATTCGCTTGCAAAGTGATAAACTCAAACAACTGTTAGGCAAAGCGGGTATCTCGCCTATGGACGTGCTGCCAGAAGGCCAAGCCATCTTACTAATGCCTAAGCTAGAGCCTTTTGAAAAAGAGATTCAGGCAGATAGCGACTTGTTAGACAGCGATTTGCTAGCTGATGACTTCTTAGCTGAAGACTAATTTGATGATGAGTTGCTCAAAGATGATTTATTAGCAGACGATTTGCGCGAAGGTAAGCCAAACTCGACTGATTCATAAGTATAGCTATATCGACCATAAAGCATGGTATGGGCTGCTTGTATTTTGCAGGCAGTTGATATCATGCTTTTTTATGGATACGACTTTTTAACATTGTACTGAACCAGTTTTTTACACCAGGTTGTTTGCGCTTATCTTTTCTACCACTATTTAAATCTAAGCCTAAGCTTCATAAAATGGCCTCTATAGCGTTTAATAGCCACTAAAGTGCTCGGCACTCTTGCCAATAGTGGTAGTCGACTTTATCATGGCCATAACCCTTTCAGATTATTCACCTTATACCTTGATTAAGGATGAGTCATGCCCCCTGCCCAATCCGTGCCCCCTACGAACCAAAGGCAGCCCTCTCCTCCTACGCGTCCTTTACCGCTAGGCTTTGCTATTTTATTGACCTTAGCGCTGGTTATCATTATCCGCGAAGGTGCAGTATTGGTATGCGCTACCTTTGGCATCTCTAGTGCCGCCAATGTGGTCGGGATGCTGGTCATGTTCTTTATTCTATTGGTGTGGCGTTTAACCGTAGGGTTGCCGCAGTGGCTGACGCAAGCGAGTAATACTTTACTGGTTGATAGTGGTTTTGCCTTTTTGCCCGTATCTGCGGGGGCGGGATTATTAATGTTTGCCTTAGGCGATGAGCTTTGGGGCGTGGTACTCACCATAATTATCAGTACTTTACTGCCACTGTGGGGGCTAGGCATCTTGGCCAATCGTTGGTTGAATACGACGCCAGCAGCTAGCACAGATAGCCCAGCACCTACCTTGCCACATCAGGAGGATAAGCCATGATAGCCTCTGCCTTGTTGTGGCCGACCATAGCGGCCTTTGTATTAACGTTAGTCGCTCACGTCTCTGCCCGTCTCATCTCCAAACGTATTCCTGCCTTGCCTACTGTAATTACTGCTTTGGCGTTGGTCATCCTATTTTTATTTGTCCTACGTTGGGACTATAACGACTATTATCGTGTGGCAAAACCGGTCTTTGACCATCTGCTAGGCTACGTTACTGTGTTGCTAGCGATTCCTTTGGCAGCCATGAATTTTAAGGGCTTACCGCTCAAACGTTTGTCGCTTATTATTATTTTAGCTACTTTGGTCGGCGCCCTATTACCGATGGGGCTCGCCTATGCTTTTTCCTTAAGCCACGACACCATACTCGCTTTTGCTACTCGTTCCGTCACCACCCCTATCGGCCTAAGCGTCGCTGAAATTATCAAAGCGCCTTTGGCTATGGCCAACTTAATTATCATCGTTTCTGGACTAATGGGCGGTGCCGTAGCTAGGGTTTTATTACGCGGGATACAGGATGATCGGGCGAAAGGATTGACGCTAGGGTTGACGGCGCACGCCTTTGGCACGGTAGAAGCTTGGCAAATCAGCCCCACTGCTGGTCGCTATGCCGCCTTTGGTTTAGCCGCTAATGGCTTAATCACTGCCGTTTGGGTGCCTATCTTTATTAGCGCTTTATCAATATCTTAAGTAATGTTAACGGTTATTTATTGCTAAGAGAGATGAGCGGTTTCAGTAAGTTAAATCTTGCATCATAGCGATACCATATGACGGGTGCCTATAGGTTAATGGCTCGTTTATAGGGATAGGCGGAAAGGTAAAAAAGTACGATTTATGATATATTAGGGCGTGACAATTGTATGATACCTTGCTAGGTCTTGTTGTTATTTGGTATCTCTAATTAGTACCTGTGGTTGTGCTAGTAAATTTATGCGGGCACTTTTACAAATTGCTCTGACTGTTGCGCCACTATAAAACTGTCAGAGGCTCATTCAACTAAAGAAGATAACTCTGCCAACTGTATGTGCTTGTGAGTACTTTTGCCAAAACCTTATAAAAGTGATAACTCTATGACAATATTACGCCGCTCTTTTGCTCCCTTGTTTTTGAGTCGTAACCCTATCCGCCCCCTCTCTATATCAACGTATACCCCAACTGCTATGAAAAAACTCCATCCCCGCTCTTTCATGACCCCGCGTGTGTTAGCAGCCTTCTCTGCTACTGCCCTGTCTATCACGGCTTTTAACAGTGCTCACGCTGGTGAAATGTTTATTTATAAAGACAAAAGTAGTGGTCAGGTCCTCCTAACCAATGTCGATAATCCTACGGGCGGTTTTAGCAAATTTACCCAAAAAGTCAAAGTGACTTATTACCCAGATTCTAAAGCTTTGACGGGCGCTAGTAGCAGTAATAACAGCAGTTATGGCAGCAGCTCGCCTAGTGGCAGCGCGACTCGTAATGCTTATGATGCCTTAATTCGCGCCTCTGCTAGCCGTCATGGCATCGATCCAGGCTTAATGAAAGCGATGATGCATACTGAATCTGCCTTTAACCCGAATGCCCGCTCACCGGTTGGCGCTCAAGGGCTCATGCAGCTTATGCCAGCGACCGCTAGACGTTTTTCGGTTGGTAATCCGTGGAACCCTGCGGATAATATCGAAGGCTCTGCCAAATACATTGCTTGGTTATTGAAACGTTTCAATAATAATGTGGAATATGCGGTAGCAGGGTATAACGCAGGTGAAGGTAACGTCGATAAATATAAAGGTATCCCACCTTTTCGCGAGACCCGCAACTATGTGAAAAGTGTCATGAGCCGTTACCATAGTCTGTATAAAAATGATTCCGGTTTATTAGCAGGCAGCTCCAACACCCCTACCGCTACTACCAATTATAATAATAATTATAACGGTTACAGCGCTCAACCGGTCTCGTATGCGACAGTCAGTAATGGCGGCCAGATTAGTAGTGGCTCTAGCAGCTATACTAAATCTGCCTATGAAGCACTGCGTTAAGTCTTAGTAATCCATTAAGTTCTAGTAGCGCGTTAAAGCTCTAACTTAGCAAAGGCCAGCTTATCTCAAGCTGGCTTTTTTGTGGACTATAGGCGGAATAGACTAATTAATTAACTATTTATCTATAGCCCTGTCTCAACGCTTGCCCTCAATGCCAAGGCGCTAAGCTCTCCTTCCTACAAAATTACTTTAACCCTATCTCCTAGCATTAGCCTAAAGTAGCTCTTTTCAAAGAATCAGCCATGGTTATGGTTGCTCCTTAATCTCGTATACACTACAGTGAGCATTAATATAAAAGTATAATTATATTAATGAGTTATTAAGTGGCTATTAAACGTTTATTAAGTAGTTATACCCAAGAATTATAACTATGGACAATGTCAGTAAGGGTGCAAATTTATGCCTTGGAGGCTAGCGTGAACTGTATAAAAATAGGCCTAAGCAGTTTGGCAGCGACGCTAATAGCCTGTGGCAGTAGCACGCCAAGCGCCGATCATCAAACTAAGGCACAACCGCTGCCCATAAATCAGCTTGCCCCAAAGGCAACTAATGACCCTCACATTCAGGCGACTTGCGCTAATATAGGGGCAGTGATAGCCGCAAAGAGCGTGCGGGTTATAGATGGTGATACGGTAGAAGTTATCCCTCTGAGTGGACAGTCTGAGCGCATTCGTTTGCTGGGGATAGATGCCCCGGAGTCTAAGCAAGATTATGGCAAGCACAGCACACAGGCCTTACAGCAATGCGTGAACGATGCCAATGTGACTATCGAATGGACGGAAAGAGACCGTTACGGCAGGCTATTGGGCAAAGTAATAGCCGATGGTAATGACTGTAATCTCAACCAAATCAGGCAAGGGGCAGCGTGGCATTATAAGTATTATCAACAAGGACAGCTCGAATATGACCGCTTGGCTTATGCGAATGCCGAAGTACTCGCTCGTGATCAACAGCGTGGCTTATGGGCAACCAGTCAGCCCACAGCCCCTTGGGATTTTAGAAGAGGTCTAAGCATAAAATATGCGTATAACGAGACGGTTTATGATTTAACCCAAGCCCAATGTCAGCCGGGTGGGATAATGAGTGCGAATAGTAAAAAGATTGATCAGACTGAATGATGTTTTTAGTCAATCCTGGTTAAAACTAGCACTTAAAGGATCACTATTATAAATTTTCTGGCTAGAACCGCTAATATGACTGAGGCAGGCACAATTTGATACTAGTGACTCTGTGCTAAATCTTTAGTGAACTGCCTATGTCAGAGTGATAAAACCTAGGCATGAAAAAACCCACGAAATAAATCGTGGGCTTCTTATTTATACTACGGCCAACTTCGTAAAAAATAGCTTATTGAGCAGCAGATGCCGCTTGAGCAGCAGCAACTTCAGCAGCAAAATCTTCTTGCTTCTTCTCGATGCCTTCGCCAACTTCAAGACGTTTGAAGCTTAGTACTTTTACGCCTTCAGCTTTAAGTACATCGCCAACTTTCTTGTCGTTGTCCATAACGTACTGTTGACGAAGTAAAGTAACTTCTTCTAGGTACTTACGTAGGCCACCTTCGATCATTTTTTCAACGATGTTGTCAGGCTTACCAGACTCACGAGCTTTAGCTTCGATGATATCTTTTTCGCGAGCTAAGATATCAGCAGGGACATCAGTATCATCAATCGCTACTGGGTTGAAAGCAGCAATGTGCATTGCTAGGCTCTTACCAGTCTCTTCAGTGCCGCCTTCATAAGAGACAACAACACCGATGCGTAAACCATGACGATATGACGCAAGGTTAGCGCCTTCGATGGTTTCAGCACGACGTACTTGGATGTTTTCACCGATTTTCTGTACTAGAGTGACACGCGCTTCTTCAACAGTCTGGCCATCGCCATAAGGCATGTCAGCTAGAGCCGCTACGTCAGTAGTGTTATTTTCTAGAGCAATTTCAGCTACTTTTTCTGCAAAAGTAGTGAAGTTAGCATCTTTAGCTACGAAGTCAGTTTGGCAGTTAACTTCTAACATTAACGCTTTGCCGTCTTTTTGAGCAATGATGATTGCGCCGTCAGCAGCAATGTTACCGGCTTTTTTAGCGGCTTTTGCTTGACCAGATTTACGCAAGTTATCGATCGCCATTTCGACGTCGCCCTCAGTTTCTTGGAGTGCTTTTTTACATTCCATCATGCCTAGGCCGGTGCGATCACGCAATTCTTTTACTAATTTGGCAGATATTTGTGTCATTAGAACACCTCTATGGGGTTATAAGTGATAGGGTTAAATACCACTAAGCTGCTTAACATTACTCTCGAATCAGCCCTAGTGGTAGCGGTGATGAAAGTTAAACAGCACAGTAGCTTTAATAGACTAATAACTCTGTATTGTCTTGATAACAGATCTATTAATATAATATTAGCAATATCAGGTGGTTACTACTGTATAGCGTCTTAATGAAAGGCTAATGTAGCTCCAGTTTAGCGCAGTATAAAGCAGTTGAATGTCCCATTAATGACAAGGCATGATAAGTTGCCTATATCATGCCTGTCACAACGGTTATTACACCTGGATAATCATTTTAGTAGGGCATTAGGTCTGCGCCGTAATGAGCGCAAGTCCTTAATGCTACTTTGAATGATTACTCAGCAGCTGGTGCTTCAGCAGCAGCTTCAGTTTGTGCTTCTTCTTCAGCAGGAGCTTCTTGCTCTGCAGGAGCGCCACCAGCTTGAGTCTGTGCATACTCTTTACCAGCGATGATAGCATCAGCCATTGAACTCACATATAGAGTCACGGCACGGATAGCATCATCGTTTGCTGGGATAACGTAATCAACGTTATCTGGGTTAGAGTTAGTATCCACTATACCGATAACTGGGATACCTAAATTCTTAGCTTCTTTAATAGCGATCGCTTCATGATCCACGTCCACTACGAAGATAGCGTCAGGTAGGCCGCCCATGTCTTTGATACCGCCAAGAGAGCGCTCAAGCTTCTCCATAGCACGGGTACGCTCTAACGCTTCACGCTTAGTAAGCTTAGCGAAAGTACCGTCTTCAGACTGCTTCTCTAGCTCTTTTAGGCGAGTGATTGACTGGCGTAGTGTTTTCCAGTTGGTCAACATACCACCTAACCAGCGATGGTCAACGTAAGGCATGCCAGCGCGGCGAGCTTCTTCACGGATGATGCTGCTAGCGGCACGTTTTGTACCAACAAACAATACTTTGTTTTTCTTGCTAGCTAGACCGTTTGCGAAAGTCAAAGCTTCGTTGAATGCTTTAACAGTATGCTCAAGGTTGATGATATGGATTTTGTTACGCGCGCCAAAGATGTAAGGACCCATTTTTGGGTTCCAAAAACGAGTTTGGTGACCAAAGTGAGCGCCGGCTTGTAGCAAGTCACGCATTGCGATTTGAGTAGGGTTCTGATTTGCCATGTCTAAATATCCTTTAAGATGGGTTATGCCTCCACATCACAAAACGACCGATTCATCGACACGCATCTGCATAATGATAATCATAGATTACTATAGAACAGATTAATCAAGTCAACGAACACCCAGTGGTTTTTTATGGTGATGTGTGTGTCATTGGTTGGTGGGTTTGCAACTAAATATGAGTACTTTTTTTATACTCATGATGCTTAAGAAAAATAAAGCCTCATACAGTCATGAGGCTTAACTTTAAATGAGCTGTAATTATAAAGATAAGAGAAAATCCACGCATCAGGCGTAATTCACGATCTTAGCCTATAATTAATGGCGTATATTATATCATAGTCTGAGGAGCATAAACCAGATATAATTTGATCCCCGCTACCTTACGACCAAGCGCAGGTATAGCCTTATTATCCTCGTTCATAACGTGTGCAAACTAGGCAATACAGATGCCAATAACCGCATTATAGCCGCGCCAGTGTAGAGGAATAATATAACTGCGTCGGTCTTTAGGTAGATAAGCCTGATTGGGTACCCCATCCATGACTTGGGGTGGCGAGATAATAAAATCTGAACCAAACTCCGTTCTAGCGTTACCTGATATCGTATTGGCAATTTCACCCAATAAGTCTTTCATAATCCCTAAAGAGCTATCAGGCTCACCCATTACCGTGAGCAACGCTCTTAGCATCGTACTGGGCGCACTAACATACACGCTGCCCTGCAATGGCCCTGTAATTCTAATAACACCACTATAGTCATAGCCTATTGGGGTAGCATTATCATGCAAATAAGGGGTATCAATATCTGTCAAAGATTCGCCAAGCTGAGCAAAAAAAGCCACAACGGAATTGACGAATACACTTAGCTTTTCTGCTTTAACCATAATCTGTCACTCTTCAAAGGTAAGCCCGCAATTAGACTTGTAGGCATATAACAATTTCACCCACTTGCGACTGCCAAGTAATCGGAATGATAAAGGAACGTTCATTTTTTGGAAGAATAACGCTTTGCGGTGAGCCACTAAAGACAAAGGGTACCGAAATATGAAACTCATGGCCGAATTCCTTGCGCGCATTGCCTGAGACCGTGTTGGCAACCTCCCCCACTAAATCGACGTAATTGGCCTCGCTTTTATCGACTTCTCCAAAACTGTCTAAAATGCCTTCAAGCAAAGCTTGGCTAGCGGTAAAGTAGACCACCCCTTTTTGGGTTCCAGATATACCGATAACGCCTGTATAGTCAAGGATTCTTGGCTGCTCATTTTCTAGCAGGTAAGGCGTGTCCACGATTAACTCAGCGGCCGTCAACTGATCAAAGTAATTTTTGATAATATCCAGAAATATTTGTAGCTTTTGTTCTTTCATAATTAGTCCTGCATAAGTTCGTCGAGAGCTTCTACCAACTCTTCTTCTGAAAAAGGCTTGGTCAAAAACCCGCTAGCACCCAATGACAAGGCTTCTATACCGGTCGCTTTATCCGATAAAGCTGAGACGACTAAGATGCGGACTTCTGAATTAATAGCTACGATTTTTTCGATGCACTCTAAGCCATCCATATGTGGCATGGTCAAATCCATCGTAATCACATCGGGGTAGTGCGTATTGAACTTCTCAATAGCCTCCACACCACTAGTAGCGGTAGCCACTAACATAAACTTATCAGAGTTATAAGCACGCTGAATCCGATTTCTAATAATATTGGAATCATCTACTACCATTAACTTAAACATAACTGGTATTTCCCTAAATTGATCTTATTTATAAGCCTTCCTGCACAAGTCTTGTTAATTCTCGCTATTCTTAAGTCTTTCTTAGACCAGCGGTTATTAAAAGCGCGGTAATAACGCCGCAAAGGCTCCATCCTTATCTTGTGCAAGAAGTGTGTTTGGGTAGACTCGATACCCAGGCTATAGCTAGGCGATAGGTAATATAATCGTAAACTGAGTCATTTTGCCTTTTTCACTATTCACATTAAGTTGTCCGTGCGCCTCTTTAACACGTTCTTTAATGATATCTAGGCCTACACCCCGCCCACCGTCTTCATCAGCTATGTCACGTGTAGTAAATCCGGAAGCAAATAAATCCGCTAGCAATTGGTTTTCAGTCAAGCCTATAGCTTCTTCCGTGCTATAACGGCCTGCAGTGACCAGTTTATTGCGAATATTGTCATAGTTAATGCCTTCGCCATCGTCTTGGATAGAGAGTACTAGCTGTTGCTCAACGACTTTCGCGCTCAAGCTCACCAAACCTTGAGTCGGTTTGCCATTAGCTTCCCGTTGTCTAGGGGACTCAATACCGTGAACAATAGCGTTTCTTAATAATTGGATAGCCATCTCTTTTACGACAGGTTGCAGCTTCTGCGGAATAATAGCGTCATTAAAACCCGTCACTGTCAATTGCACCTGCTTATGCTGACGCGCCGCGATTTCCTGAGCAAACGCTTGGTAATACGTCTCTAAGCTGCTATCTGGTTTCGCAAAACTCATATTGAAGCCAGCTGGCGCTTCTGGCTGAGCCGGTGTCGCTGCCACACTCGTCGCTACAGGAGCCACTGCAGCTGGGCTATTACTAGGTGCTTTACTAGCTGGAGAGGCTTGGTTGATGCGCTCCCCTAAAGTTTCAATAGTGTTAGATAAGCTGAGCAAGTCATCTAAATGCACCGCTAATGGTAGGAAGTCATTGCCTGAGAGCGAGCTTTGGTTTTGCATAGCATACAGCTTGTCTTCAGCTTCTGAGGCGATATTGGTAAAGCTATGCAGTTTCAGGGCAGATGCTTCGCCTTTTAAACTGTGCATCTCACGATAAATAGCTTTCAATTTCGCTTCGAGCTCGAACTGCGAGCTGCCTGGATTTTTAAGAATGTTATTCATTTTTTCGATATGCTGCTTAGTATTACCGATGAACTCATTAATAATCTTCGGCTCAACATTCAAGATAGTGGTCAGCATCTCAATCTGCATGTCATTCTGCGCCCGCTCTTGCTCTAAGCGCTCTTCTAAACGTACTGCATCAGACACGTCATTCACGTTGACCAAAATACGTGCAATATCCTTGCCTTCATAGACGCGTGAAAATTTAAAGTCAAGGTAACGGCTGTCATTCGCTTGCTCAGCCGACGTGTTGTGCAGCATGACTTTATGCAACGGGTTTAAAGAATCCACCAACTTTTCCTTCACACGAGGGTTATACAGCTGTTCAATAAACTGACGCGTGGTATTCAAATCTTTATCTGAAATACGTCCACGTAAAATATTGGTAAAGTTTTCACCACCCAAGCGGTCTGTACCAATGATACCTTCTAAGGCTTTGGAGTGTTGCTGACCAATATTTAAGTCTTTATCTAATAGGAATAGACCAGTGCTAACCGTTTGCATAATCTCTTGAGTTTCGCGACGCGCCACTAAAGCTTCTGCATCAGAAGCACGCAGACGACGAACAAAGAAGAATACGAAGATCAGGAAGTAAGCTAGGATAGCGGCTACCCCAAGGATCTGTACTAAACGAATCGTTTCAGCTTGGCGTTGAGCACTTAAGAACACATCATCTGTCAAATCGTCTAACGATTCGTTGATTAGCAAACTAGAGGTTTTTGCTTGTTCAACCGCTTGGGTTAACTCATCTGATGAATCCACTAAGACGTTATCTGCATCCACCAAATAAGCATCGACCTTAGGCTTTAATAAATCCCATTCGCTTTGCGCGGTTTGGATCTTGGCCAATGTCACTTCTGAGTCAATCTTAGGCAGCTGATTGCCCTTGCCACTGCCGCTAGTAGTTTCTCCACCTTCTCTAATAGCTACCAAGGCTGAAGAGATCATATTCGAGTTATCTTGAAGTCGTTTCAATACCCTTTGAATATGCGGTGACTTAGTGTCTTCGCCATAACTGTTATCAAGGTCAAATAGGTCCTTAATAACGGACTGAGCGCCATTAGCAACTTTGTTGGTCTCATCGATTAATGAGGTATTACGCTCAAGTAAGCTTGAAGTAAAGAAGGTAAATGCCAGCAGTGCGCCAATCAAGGTTAAGAACAGGGTGATCGAAATAATCAACCCACGATAGCGTTTGCTATCAATATTATTAGTCATTGCCATGCTCATAATTCCTATTTTTGCTCTACAGGTGGTTTATTAGCTGCGGTATCAGCACTTGAGGCACTCAACCATTTGTCTTCTATCTTCTTAAATTCACCAGAAGCTTTTAGCTTGGCAATACCTTCATTGACTTGGGCTATTAATGAGTCATTCCCTTTGGCCATTAAGATAACCTGCTGTGCGGCAGGATTGCTTTCATCTTCGTAAGGCACAATGACCACTTTATGTTCAGGATGATTTGCCGCGGTATATTGTAATAAAGGCAAATCTTGCACAATAGCGTCTACCTTGCCTTGCAATAAATCTTCAAATAATAAGAAAGTAGTCACTGTAGTAGAGAGATCGCTATAACCGCCCATTTCTTTGACCTGATCCACTTGCTTGGTCCCTTCCATACCCCCGACATGTAGCCCTTTTAAATCAGACAGTCCATTAATAGTTAAATTACTTTTAGCGTACATAATGGCTGAAGGGTTAAAGAAGTAAGAGTTTGACAGGCCATATCTGGCATCACGATCAACTTTATACGAAATACCGGATATGGCTAAATCACGGCTGCCCGACTCCACACTATCAAACATGTTTTGCCAAGTTTCTGTATAAAACTCGACTTTGAATCCTTGCGTCTCTCCAATAGCACGAATAGCATCAATATCAATGCCTTGCATATTTCCATAATCGTCCTGAAAAGAAAAAGGAGGCATGGTTCCTGTAGTAGCCACTTTAATAACAGGAGCAGAGTCTGGTAACTTACTGACGAAGGTTTCTTTCTTATTATTAGTCGCTTCAGCCGTTTGCAGATTTTCTGAAGACTCTGGCTGGCTACAACTGATTAAGCCTACACTCAATATAATGGGTAGCAGTTGATAGACGATTCTCATAAAAATTCCTTACACTTAATTATAGTTATCAATAACGATATTAACGCTGAGCGTAAATACATATATTGTCTTTAAAATAGGCGTGCATAATTAATAAAGCTCTGTAAAAGAACTTTTATAATTGACGTTAATAGAAATAAGATTCAGAAACTTTAATAATATTCTGAAGTAAGGAATCTTTAGATGCTGTTATCTTAAAATCCGCAGGAGAATAATTTTCATCGAAATCTTTACACCAATTAATCGCTATAAAAATAATTTCATAAACAACATGTTTATAAAATAGCTTTAATAAATAAAAGATTTGCCTAAAACTTTATAGAAAACATATAGTATTTAAGGCTTTATCAAAATTTCATGAAAGGCATTGTAATTTAGTGTAAAAGTAAAATCAAACCTTATTGTTTAAAAAATCTACTATTTTAATTATGGGATTAAAAATAATATGAATTTAATTATCAAATTATATTTAGTCAAATACAAACAATAAGTCAGACAATTGTTATGCTTTAAATCATTATCTTATTTATTTTTAATTAGTTGGTTATCATAATTTTATTTAGACAAACATTTGTTTTAATTAATACAAATAATAGCAAACTATTATCAAGTAATATAATAAAATGAGTTATTCTCCTAATTTTAATTAATTAAATAATATTAACTTTTAATTCATTAAAAATTATAAAAAATATATTTTTATCTTTCTCTAATTTTTCAGCTATGGTTTATTAATATAGCTTTATGTTAATCCGTGTAAGTACCTCCATCCTATTGCTGACGTGAAATAAAGGTACTTCATTTTTCATCAGACAAAAAAATACCCCTCTATGTAGAGGAGTATTATTAAATATATATACATAAACTATTAAAAAATCTATTTATCCGCATCATCCAAGTTAAGATTACTATCGATACGCCAGATCATTAAGCACCCTAAACTCATCAACACAAACATCGTAATACCCAGTTTCAATACTGGATTCACAGGAAATAAGTTGAGTAATAGACCGCCAAAAATACCTACCGAAAACATTAACGAGCCTTGTAAGGCACTCGCCATACCGGCACGATGCCGCTGAAAAGCTAATGCGATAGCAGAAGAGTTTGGCTGAGTTAGCCCTAACCCGGCAATACAGAAAAAGATACAGACTAAGACTAGCGGCAACCAAGCATCTTGCCCAAAGAAAATACCTAAGATGAACAACCCTGCTGAGGCTATGACTTGCATAACAGCGCCAAACCGCAGCAGACTTAAAATACGATAGCGGTTCGTGAGCCATTGATTCAGCTGCGTCAAACCCACAAACCCGGCAGCATTCATCCCGAATATCCAACTAAAGTGGGTAGCAGAGATGCCGTAAGTGTCCATCAGCAGCTCAGAGGCCGCGCTGATATAGACAAACATCGCTCCCATAAGTAGCCCCCCGCCGATAGCAGGGTAACTAAAGCGGTTGTCCCCTAACAGGTCCCAGTATTGGCTGAAGACCTCTTTAATAGGGCGGGCATTACGGTTTTCTACCGGCAGAGTCTCAAAAAAGAATAGTTTGGTGAGCACTAGGTTTAATAGACCAAAGGCCGCTAAGAACCAAAAGATCGAGTGCCAACTAAAGAACCTTAAAAATAAAGCCCCTAGCGACGGTGCTAAGATAGGCGCCAGTCCCATCACTAAAATCATAATGGAAAAAGCTTTGGCCGTTTGTCGGGCTGTAAGACGATCACGAATAGCCGCTCGCGTCACTACTGCTCCTACGCAAGCCCCTAAGGCCTGTAGAGTACGCCCGGCAAACAAGACATACTCATTGGTCGTAGTCGCACAAATGATAGAAGCTATCACATAGACGGTCATGCCAATATACAGCGGTTTGACGCGACCAACGCGGTCACTAAAGGGGCCATAAAACAGTTGGCCGAATACTAGCCCGACGAAATAAGCGGGTACGGAGTTGGCGATAAAGGCGGTAGGCACGCCAAAGCTATCTGCCATTGCCGGGAGTGCCGGAAGGTACATATCGATAGATAAGGGACCCACGGCGACTATCAACCCTAGCATCATAATCCAAGCGACAGGCAAATCGGCTGAACGCACGCGTTGTGATGGGTCAGGTAGACCGGGTTGTACTATAGTAGCAGGCTTAGAATTGGGCTTGGAGGGATTACTATCATTTTGGGACATATAACACGCTCTTGAAGGCCGTCTTATAATTGAAGACCATTTAAAAAAAGTAAAACGCCACTAGTACAGAGGCACTAATGGACATGAAAGATAAGGGAATATCTTAATATAACGAAACTGTTCCCTAAAGAACATGGCATTATAGTTACGAGTACAGCCGCTTCTATAGCGATTTGTTGTCTATAACCTTGAGACTCCCTACTCCTATCAATACTTCCTACCTCTCTTTACCCCTTAGTGTTAATAGCGTATTTTTCTGTTATCACTGTTCTTTATCGAAACTGTCGTTTGCCATAACTTACACTAGCATCTTTTACTTTTTTCAAAGCAAGCTTGCGGTTGCTACCGAGCATCAGCTTAATCTGCCATAATTTTTCTTGATATAGAGTGATCGGCGATTGCTTATACATGCGATTAATGACGCGCTTACTGGCAAGAACAGCATCTGGGGATCTTGCAGTAAGCTCGTTGGCTAATTCCATAGCGTACTGCATAGGCTCGTCATCGATATGGCTGATTAATCCCAATTTATGGGCTTCCGTAGCAGGTAATATGCGTGCCGTCATAGCCAACTCTTTTAAAATATCAGCGCGAACAATACCGTAGGCGGCTTGAGTCAGCCCCATATCTGGCACTAAGCCCCATTTGGCTTCCATCACCGCAAACTGGCAGTTACTGTGACTGACGCGGATATCAGCGGCTAAAGCCAACTGCAGCCCTGCGCCTAAACAGTAGTCCTGCATAGCGACGATAACGGGAACGGGTACATCACGCCAAACCAAACAGGCCCGTTGAAATAGACTTTGACAAGGCTTAAGCAATTCCCACAGCGCAAAAGCTTGGTTCTTAGGTTGATTTAAGTCGCCCAAATCGATACCAGAACAAAAGCTACCGCCGGCTCCTGTTAAAATAACGGCTCTTACTCTCTTATCATCACCAATACTTTTAGCCACCGCAATCAGCTCATGCATCATGGCAAAACTCATGGCATTTTTCTTTTCAGGACGATTGAGCGTGACTGTCATGATGCCACTGTCTTTATCCGTGGTAACTAGCAGCGTTTTATAGTCGGTTTTTTTGTGCGTTTTAAACATGGGCCGTATCCTTAAAGAAAACCTTAAATTTGAATGGGGGCGTCCAGTACAACATAGCAGTATTTATATCAAAAAAGGCAAACGCATACGGCTAAGTCACTATTTTCACAAGATATATTGCTTATATACCGTTAATCTAAGAGTCGATATAGAATCACTATCTTATTCATAACAACCACCACTGTTCATGGCACTCCTACTTTAACCACCCGCGCTTATATCATTTTCCAAGTCATGTCATTTTCACTCAGCTTATGGTAGCTCAGCTCAGTATGGGCCGATAAGTCTACGCTTAACAACCTATCTAACGACTCTTGCAAAGCCTGATAGCTGGGCTGCAACATAGTAAACTGTGCTGGCGTAGTGTGTTGAGTATTTAGTAAGCATTTATCCTCTAAGTCTTGGCTGGCTTTACGCAATTGTGGCACGCCAGCGTAACGACTCGCGCCTAATATTCGGTGTGCTATCTGCGCCAGTGCCGACCGGTCTTTATCTTCCCATGCCTGCGCTAAGTCGATTTTTTCCTGCTCGATACTATCAACCATCATAAACAATAGCTTTGCCGCCAGCTCTGGCTTATTCGCTGAGCGGGTTAAAGCATCTTCCCAATCGATAATGGGTAATGCAGTTAAGCCTTGCTCCTGGTTCGCCCCCCTATCAGAGCTTAACTGCTGCCCCATTTCAGGGCGGTTATAAGTCACGCCAACAGGCAGGTTCGCTTTGTCATCTGTATTAGCCACAGCGAGCTGCCCTGCTACCTCGCCCCTTGCATTCGCTGAGCGGCCCAGCCACTTTTGCAATACTTGTAGCAGCTGCGGTTGGCTAATAGGCTTGCCTACGTAATCATCTATACCCGCGGCGATTAGGCGGTCACGCTCGTCAGAGAGCCCATGTGCGGTTAAAGCAATAATGGGGATACGGTTCTTGCTATCTTCAATTTTGCGAATCTGTTCAGCCGCCTCCCGACCAGACATACGTGGCATTTGAATATCCATAAAAATCAAATCGATACGTTTTGGTATTTCTAAGATCTTAGAAGCACTTTCGTTGAGGTTATCATGGTTATGCGTGGTATAAAGATTCTGCGTTTTTCTAGAGCCCGTCGTCTTACCAGCTGTCGTCTCCTCTTCTGCGTCACTGGTTAAGGCAGTCTTACCCGATTTGGCGGCCGCTTGCTGCTTACTCACCAATTCAATAGCTTCGAAACCGCTATTGGCTGTCACTACCTTAATACCCAGCTCAGTGAGCAGTGCATCCAGCACCAAGAGATTGGGCAAATGATCATCGACTGCCAATACAGTGATGCCCTGCCAACGCTTTTCAGGTAAGAGTAAGGTCTGCTGCGGGGTCTGCGAGTCGAGCATTCTATAAAGTTGACACTTATCCAACGGCTCATATAAGCCATTGGCGTGGTAGCGCTCGAGCAAACGTTGGTCCGAGCTGACCTGGTAGCCAAATACGGCTAACTTGCCTTGGTAATGCAAACGAATTTGTTTAAGCAGTGCCATCATATCGTCTTGCGTATCGTTATCCACGATGACCCAATCCCAATAGTTACCGTGCTCTTTCAGTGACTCTAAAACCCCTGGTAAAGAGTTGGCTTGGGTCAGCTGAATGGGTAAAGCGCGCAGACTGGCTTTGAGTACCTGCATAGAAGCCGGATGATTGATCCAAGCCAACAGATGAAACTCATCGCCTGCATTTGATAGCGGCGCTAATACAGGCAGTGGCATATGCACTTCTTCGACTGCCTCTAACACATCGACTTGCGCAGGCATGCTAAACCAAAAGGTGGAGCCTTGTTTGGCAATATTTTCCTTCGCATTGTCAAAAAAGCCGATATCGCCGCCCATTAAGCGCGTTAACTGTTTGGAGATGACCAAGCCTAAACCGGTACCGCCATACTGACGGGTAATAGAAGGGTCGCCTTGGCTAAAGCTCTGAAATAATAATTTTTGGTCTTCAGCGGTAATGCCTTTACCACTATCTTGTACCGCAATCATCAGCTGGTTGTCTTTATAGTCATCTAAGCTTACGCGGATGAGCACTTCACCGCTGTCCGTAAATTTAATCGCGTTGCCAAGCAGATTCGTCAGTACCTGTTTGAGACGCAACGCATCGCCGATAATATGTTTGGGTACATCGTCATAAAAGAGCACCCCCATACGCAGGCGTTTTTCTGCCGCAACCGGCGAGAGCATATCGGCCACATCATAAATAGTGTCATAAAGGTTATATTCATGGCGGTCTAATACTAGCTTGCCGGCTTCAATTTTAGAAAAATCTAAAACATCGTTGACCAAGGCTAAAAGATGGGCAGAAGATTTGCGAATGGTCTGTACATATAACTCTTGCTCAGCATTCAAATTACCGTTACGCGATAGCAAGTTGATAAAACCGTCAATACTGTTGAGCGGGGTGCGCAATTCATGGCTTATATTGGCCAAAAAAGCAGACTTGGCTTGGCTGGTAGAGATTGCCGCATCACGAGCGTCGCGGATAGAGATGTTCTGCATCTCCATCTCATCAAAGGCCACGCGTAGATCGTCTTCGGTCTGCTCGGCATGGTCTTTTAAATCCTGAAAACTGATATGCAAGCGGCGTAAGGTCTTGACCAAGTCTTGCTGCAATAAATTTAGCTCGCCATTAGACACAATGGGCATCGACTTATAGAGCGTATCGACTTGGGTGCGCTGCAGCTGCAAACGCATCTCATAGATGGGCGTAATCCAGCGTTTGGCATAAATATTTAGACTCAGCAGCAAGATGAGTAAGGTTAACAGCCCAGTGATCGCTAGGGCTAAAGCAATCCGGTAGCGGGCAATATGCAGCGGCTCATTGTCCATATCGACCATTAGCCAGATTCTACGGCCATCGACTTGCCCGACGTAAGTGCCATAAGCAGTACCAATGACTGACTCTGCCGCGTCAACCACTTCCAATTTACTATCAAACCAAGGCCAAGGTTTATCAGTAGCATACCCTACAGAGAGCAGCACCTGACCTTGCTCATCAATAAACGCCGCCCGTTGTACATGGCGATCTGATTGCACTCGACCTAATTTAGTGCGTAGACCAAACCAACGGGGGTCTGCCTTTGCTTCTCTAGTTTTTGTCGCATTAACGGCGTTTGTATTATCACCACCTTGGTCAGTGGCGGCGGTATTGGGCAGCTCAGTACTATTTGCCATATTATTGTCATTGCTGGCATCAATACCGTCAGTCTCGGTAAATACATCTTGACCGAAAGTATCATTTAGAGCCTGCGATAGCATCGGTTTATGCCGGACCAGTACTGCTTCCGCTTGCGCTTGTTGTTCTGAGCGGCTAGCCCGTGAGCCCTCATAAAACACCAAAACGCCGCCGACCATGGCCAATACCAAAATGGGTAAAAAGACCAAAAGGATCAATTGACCGTAGGCACTACTAAATCCAATACGTTTATCAGAAGCCATTGCTGTCGCTCTATTAAGATGCTGCGAGATTTTTTAGACATTGTGGGTGTAGCGATATTATGGGATAACAATGTTGTAGTGATGGCTCTAAGGCTTTCTCGGTTAATACCGGAACAGTTATAGCGCTATAGGAGCCTGTGCGATGACTATTACTAGTCAATAGGTCATCGCTACTCCTCATTATCAGAGCTTAAATCGGCTCACGGTGCTAGTCTAACAGGGTTTTATAGCATTTGGCAGAAGGCGAAAAAGGAAAGTAAAAGATAGTTAAGCCAATCACTAAGCTTGCCTGCCTCCTATTAAAGAGACCTTAGGGTGCTTACACTCGTACAAGATTTGGCAACGACAGCACCCTGCGGTAAATGATATAATTCTGCAAGTTTTACGCCCCTTAGCGTCTATGAGCTACGGCTCAAGCAAGTATTAAATTACGCTGCTGCCAACCCAAGCTACGCTCATCCTCATTCCTTAGCCAACTGACCGAGATGTTTCATGGCCGATACTGCAAATAATAACAACTTTACTCAGCATATTACCGTTTTAGCCGACTGCGTGGGCAACACTCCCCTAGTCAGTTTGCAGCGCTTACCGCAGCAAGAAAATATTGCGGATAGCGTACAAGTGCTCGCAAAACTTGAAGGCAATAACCCAGCCAGCTCCGTTAAAGACCGTCCTGCCTTTAACATGATTTTTCAAGCCGAAAAACGCGGCGAGATTAAACCCGGTGATACTTTAATTGAAGCCACCAGTGGTAATACCGGCATCGCTTTGGCCATGGTCGCAGCCATGCGTGGTTATGAGATGATTCTGCTGATGCCGACCAACTCAACGCAAGAGCGTAAAGATGCCATGGCGGCTTACGGTGCCACTTTGATTGAAGTAGATGACGGCATTGAAGCCGCTCGCGACCAGGCCTTACAGTTAGAGAAAGAGGGTCGCGGCATCGTGCTCAACCAATTTGCCAACCCAGACAATAGCGAGGCGCATTACCTAACCACCGGACCTGAACTCTGGCAGCAAACTCAAGGGCGTATCACCCATTTTATCAGCTCGATGGGCACGACCGGCACTATCTCAGGTACGGGTAAATATCTAAAAGAGCAGAATCCTAACGTACAAATCATCGGCTTACAGCCCACCGAAGAGGCCTCTATTGCTGGGATTCGTCGCTGGGCCCCTGAGTATCGTCCCGAGATTTATGATGCCAGTGTCGTCGATCGCATTATGGATGTGAGCCAGCTGACTGCCGAAATTTATATGCGTAAGCTTGCACGTGCTGAAGGCATCCTAGCTGGCGTATCGTCTGGCGCTGCCGCTTGGGCCGCTTTACAAGTAGCCGCTGAAATTCAGCAAGAACAACCCAATGCAGTTATCGCCTTTATCGTTTGTGACCGTGGCGACCGCTACTTATCTACTGGCCTGTATACCGTAGCGGATTAAGACTAGACCATAGCATTGTCAATGCATAAGACTAATAGCACGCTGAGCTATACCCGCTGCTATTAGTCCGCTATATTGAAGATCTGCGTTAGTAGCCCCCTATCACTTAAGGTTTTATTGGACTTAAAGCGCTATTAGCCTTAAAGGCCTGCTTAATACGCCACCAAACTAGTGGCTGACCGAAACAGTCCAGTGAGTCGTGCCAGGTTACGACACTGATCGCCTCGTTTATCTGATATCTCTTCTCCTTGATTCCGCTTAATTTATTTGACTAAAGACTTTGCTATGACTACTGCTACTTTTCCCAATACGCCTATCCTTGTCTTTGATATCGAAACTACTGCTGATGTTGCAGGCGCGCGCCGCATTTATCCTGAATTGGCGGAATTATCTGATACGGATGCTTTATCAGCGCTAACCAGCCTACGAGTGCAAGAGGCGGGACACGACTTTATGCGCCTGCCGCTACAGCGTATTGTGTGTATCTCTGCGCTCTATATTAAAGACGGTCAATTTTCCTTATTTTCCTTGAGTGCGGATAAATTCAGTGAAGAAGTTATCCTTAGCAAATTCTTTCGCGCCTTTAGTGATACCAATAACTTGCCGCAACTGATCAGCTGGAACGGCTCAGGGTTTGATATCCCGGTACTGATTTATCGCGCCATGCAGTATGATTTAGCCGCCCCTTGGTTGTTTGAAGAAGGCGAACGCATCAAAAATATGCGCTTTGATAATTATGTAAACCGCTACCAAACCCGCCATCTAGATTTGATGGATAGATTCAGTCAGTATGGAGCCAGCCGAAGAGAGGCGATGGATGTGGTCGCTAGCCTATACGGGTTGCCCGGCAAGACCGATATCGATGGCAGTATGGTGGGAGATTTAGTGGCCAATGAAGATTGGGACGCCCTGACGATCTATTGCGAATCCGACGTGATGAACACTTGGCTGATTTATTTACGTTGGTTACGATTAACCGGGGTGATAACGAGTCCTGTATTCGAGCAATGGCAGGCACAAACTAGAGACTTCTTGACCCATAAAGCCAAAGAAGAAGGCAAACCTAGGCATCAAGCATTTTTGCAAGATTGGCAATAGCTTGGCAGTAGAGAGCTACTCACTATCTTAACACCACCGCTTTTTTAATCTTCTATTGGCCACTGTGGTAAAATCGCCCGCAATGAATGCTTAATTATTTTTTCGCTATTTTTAGCGCTACGACTGATACAAAGGCAGGTTTATGCAACCCACCGATTCGACCCCTTCAAAAGCTCAAAACTCTCTTGCAGCAGCACCCAGCAAAAAGCAATCCAAGCCTAGCGCTCGCGTGCGCAACCGGTTGAAAGATGCGGCTCCCCTATCCTTTAACATTGATGGTCTGTCCCATGATGGCCGCGGCGTGGCTATTTATGGCAAAGGTTTTGCTGAAGAAGACGGCCATATCACCGATAAACACGGTAAAAAAGTCTTCGTTAGCTTTGCTTTACCGAATGAGACGGTCGCCGTTAAGATTAGCAATAGCCGCGCCAGCTTTGAAGAAGGCGATGCGGTTAGCGTGTTGGCCAATCCTAACCCTGAACGCCAGACACCGCCTTGTCCCCATTTTGGTGTGTGTGGCGGTTGCTCGCTGCAGCATTGGCAGCCTGAAGGTCAAATTGCCTTTAAACAGACCGTCTTAGCCGAGTTATTGCAGCATCAAGCTGGCGTACAACCTGAGTCTTGGTTGCCGCCAGTAGTCGGCGATCGCTTGGGCTATCGTACTAAAGCCCGTATGGGGGTGCGCTACGTCGCCAAAAAAGAAACGGCACTGGTCGGCTTCCGTGAGCGCAACAGCAATTTCTTAGCCGCGCTCGATATCTGCTACGTCTTAGATGAGCGCATTGGTTTAGAGCTGGAGAACCTAAAGGCGCTGATTAGCTCGCTAGAAATGCGCTCTAGAATTGCACAGTTAGAGCTGGCCATGGGTGAGCCGCAACCTGATTTGCCAGATGGTGAGCAGCCCGTGGCCCTTATCGTTCGTCACCTTGAGCCCTTACCTGCCAGTGATATTGACAAGCTCAAAGTATTCTTTGCCGCTCGTAATTGGCAGTTATATTTGCAGCCTAAAGGCCCAGACAGCATTCATCGCGTGCAATTACATGACAGCGATGATATGAGCGAGCAATTCGGGCGTCTCTATTATCAATTGCCAGAATTCAATCTCACTTACGAGTTTATCCCCACTGACTTTACCCAAGTGAACTTATCAGTGAACCGTAAAATGACCAAGCTCGCTTGCGACCTGCTAGACCTTAAGCCGGGCGAACGCGTGCTCGATTTATTCAGTGGTCTTGGTAACTTTAGCTTACCCCTCGCCCGTTTGGTCGGTGGCGAAGATGGCTCGCAAGGGCTGGCCATTGGGGTGGAAGGCTCAGACGCTATGACGGAACGCGCCGCTAATAATGCTCAACGTAACGGCATCACCAATACTGAGTTTTATAATCAGGACTTGACCAAAGACTTTAGCGAGCAGCCTTGGGCGCAGCAAGGCTTTGACGCTATCCTCATTGATCCACCTCGCTCTGGCGCTTGGGAAGTGATGCAATACCTGCCCCGCTTTAATGCCTCACGCATCGTTTATGTCTCCTGTAATCCGGCAACGCTAGCTCGTGATACCAAAGCCCTTATCGAGCAAGGCTATCGCTTGACTCATGCCGGCGTTATGGACATGTTCTGTCATACTGGCCATGTCGAGTCTATCGCCCGCTTTGAAAAATAGTATAAATAAGAGACGCTTAAACTCAGATGCCTTAGACAAAAGCTATACTCAGCACGGCTTGAACAAAAAAACCGCTATTGACCTTATTAAGGTGAATAGCGGTTTTTTATTATTTTATCCCATAACTACTATTTAACCTGCACCCCTCTATTTAACCCTTTTACATCGTCAAGCCACATTATAACCACCTGCTCCTTACCCTAACTCGCTACTTTTTTATTGACTACAGGTAGTTTAGCGGCTATCCTATATTTAAATAGAAAATTTTAATAGACAAGTTAATAATTTTTAATTATAGACCTTGCTTAATGAGTGGGTAGGTATTTCTGAATAGTTAATCCAGAATGCTATTATGGTTTTTCTCAGCATTACTTAGTATAATAGACCTTTGTTATTACAGTGCTTATACCACTTTTACTTTGAGCCTGTCGCTTTTATTACCAAACTGGCTATGGTTTAGCAGCTAGTATTTTGGTCATCAACTCGCTGCTGTTAATTGTATAATACTAGCGAAGACAGCACTGCGTAACACCCTCTCCTATCAAGGCAATAACGACGACTTATCGCCATGATGTGCCTCATCTTAGATGAGCGTATTTTACGCCTATCATGATACTTTTATTGCCAAACCAGTAACGTCTTTAGCTAGCCTTAGACCTTATTAGGCGCTACTCACTATTAAATTAACTTCTGGCTAACTCAGCTATTGGAAAATGGCCGGTTTAATCTTTACTATCTTTTTTAGTATTATTTCACTTAGCTTGACGGATTATGACTGCTAGCTTAATGGGCTAATAACTCTTTGTTTAATTATGAATTGATACCTTTATTCAGCAGAGTTATCCCTTGCTTTCGCTATATAATAGTGGTCTTTATCTCTCTACTAATCCTATTAAAAAACACATGATTTTTACTGGGTAAAAATGACTATATAACGGCACATTAGCCCTGTTATTTCACTTATTTCCGGTAGCAATAAGGTCATTTTAACTCAGCACTTTTATTACTCATCGTAAGATTCAATACACCATTAGAGGACTTACCCTGCTTATCGCTTAAAAATGCCTGTAAGGATGAGCTTTCCTATTTACTGAAAGCTGCCCAAGACATTTTTACTTATCATTGCGATTAAGCTCCTGACTTCCCAAATTTATAAAGGGAGGTCATGACCTTACTAGGGTGGCCCGCTGATATCGCTAAAAGGAGCATAACGTGGTCAAGATTCGCGAAGGATTGCCGTTAGTTGATGGTCAAACGACACAAGCTGATAGTGCAACGCTCGCTGCGCAGCTGGTCGCCAATCAGCGCACGCAACAATCCGCCAATGCCTATGCGCAGATGCCTGCAGATATCAGAGAGCAGTTGGCCACGCGAAAACTGCACACTACCTTAGACCGTTCGGCCTACCGCTCTCGTTTGGATGCAGATGAGCTGGATTTGGAGGGGGTGGATTTCCAAAGATCCTCTGCCGATGCCGAATTGCGCTTGAAAGCCAGTATCACCGGCGCATCATTAGAGCCTATGGTGGCCAATGATCCCCATATGTATAGCTATGACAATGATGTAGCGGATGTGGATACCTTAAATATTGATGTCCCTGCTTGGCTAGAAGGGGTCGCTAAACGTATCGGCTATGAAGACCTGCCGAAGCTGACTGCTGCCTGTGAGTTTATTCGTAATCAGATGACGACGGCTGAATCCGAACGCTCAGGGGCCTATGTGACGGGTATCGGCATGACCGATATTTTGACTTATTTATATCAAGATGAAGATGCCTTAGTGGCCGCGATGCTCTATCGTAGTGCCCGTAAAAACTTGATTTCTTTACAAGACATCCAACGTCATTTTGGCGAAGATATTTTCATATTGGTCAAAGATACGCTGGCCATGGGCAAATTGTCTGACAGTATTGAAAATAATAAACGTCTAGAAGACCATTTTGCTAATAACCAGCGCGAGCAGCTCTCCAATATCTATAGTATGCTCATCTCCGTCACTAATGACGTGCGGGTCGTGTTGATTAAGCTGGCTGAGCGTACCTTTGCCATGCGTGAGCTGTCGTTCTCTAATCCAGAGCGGCAAGAGCGCGTCGCCCGTGAAGTTATGACTATTTACGCCCCTTTAGCGCACCGCTTGGGGATTGCTCAACTGAAGTGGGAGTTAGAAGACTTATCCTTCCGTTACCTCGCACCAGATCGTTATAAAGAAATCGCGAAACTGTTGGCAGAAAAACGCAGCGAGCGTGAGGATTATATCGAACGGGTGCAGCAACAGCTTAATCATGCCTTAGAGCATGCAGGTATCAAGGGCAATGTGTCGGGGCGAGTAAAACACATCTATTCTATCTACCGGAAAATGAAGCTAAAGGGCCTCTCGTTTGATCAGTTATATGACATTCGCGCCTTACGCGTATTGGTCGACACCCCTGCGGATTGTTATTATGTCCTTGGCTTAGTCCATGGCTTATGGCGTCACATCCCCGAGCAATTTGATGACTATCTAACCAACCCTAAATCTAATGGCTACCGCTCTTTGCATACCGCCGTTATCGCAGAACAAAAATCTTTGGAAGTCCAAATTCGTACCCACGATATGCATTTTGAAGCGGAACTGGGTATGTGCGCGCATGTGAACTATAAAGAAGGGCTGAAAAATAAGAAAGATACTTATTTAAACCAAAAGATAAACTCGCTGCGTCAATTGCTGTCATTGAATAACAATGAGACCAAAGCGCGGCCTAAATATACCGATGAAAATGGGGTGACCCACGCGGCCCTTGTTGAGCTTGATGAAGAAGAGCAATCGGTTGATTTTGGGGAATTTGAGCGTATCTATGTGTTCAGTCGTGATGGCGATATTACTGAGCTTCCCAAAGGGGCGACAGTGCTTGATTTTGCCTATTATGTGCATACACAAGTGGGTAACCGTGCCCAAGCCGCGCGCGTCAATCAGCGCTATGTTCCGCTAACCTATCAATTAAAGACCGGCGAGCAGGTCGAGATTATTACTAAAGCGTCTCGCGAGCCCAACCGCGATTGGCTGGTCGCTTCATTAGGTTATATTCATACCAACCGAGCCCGCTCCAAGCTGCGCCAATGGTTCAACCGTCAAGATCGCGATAAGAATATCGAAATCGGACGGCAGATGCTCACTAAGGAATTGGATCGCTTATCGGTGCACCCTAACAGTATCGACCTCAGCGACTACGTCCAGTTTTTTCATGTGAACTGCGCTGATGATATTTTAGTAGGTTTGGTGACGGGTGAGATTGGTCTTAATCAATTGACCGGGCATATCTCTAAGCAACTGCATCTTGAGCCTGAAAAAGACGATGAAATCTTTATCCCTAGCGTGCATCCTAAAGCTACGGGCAAGTTGGATGCCTATAAAATATGTGTGGACGGCTTGGATAATATTGAAATTAACCTAGCCGGCTGCTGCCACCCCGTGCATGGCGAGCCCATTGCCGGATTTATTACCCTGTCTAAAGGGGTTAGCATCCATAATCGAGGCTGCCCTGAGTATATCCGTATGGTCGAGCGTGAGCCTGAACGCACTATCAGTGCCACTTGGCATTCGAATACAGGGCGCTATCAGCCCGTGAAAATAACTCTTGAAGCTTATGATAGACGCGGCCTACTACGCGATTTGACCCAAGTGATGGACAATGAAAATATTAATATTCGTCAAGTTGAAACCTCTAGTACAGACGACAATATTGCCTACTTGAAATTTCATATCGAAGTCGCTGGCTTGTCACACTTATCTAAGCTACTGGCTAAACTCGAACAGCAGCCTGGTATTCTGCATGCACGCCGCGATGTCTCCTAAGACAGCCTGCAGCTAAACTAATGATTAGTTGCCTAATTCGTTAGCTTTAGCTGCTCTAAGCCACGTAGTCATGATAAATTATCACGGCCGTTACTTTTATTTTTATCCCTATCTTTAATCAACCGCTTGAGAGATTTTGTTAATCTCTCAGGCGCTCTCCCTTTTATCTGTGTGCTGATGCTACTATGCCTGAACTCCCCGAAGTCGAAACCACTAAAACCAGCCTGGCGCCTCTGTTAGGACATACGGTTCAAGCCGTTACAGTCTTTCAACCTAAGTTACGCTGGCCTATGCCTAACAACTTGGCAGAGTTGGTCGGTTATCAACTAGATAGCGTTGAGCGACGTGCTAAATATTTAATATTAAATTTTAGTAAGCCTGATGCTGCCACTGTAGCCGACTCTAAGCGTCTTATTATTCACTTAGGCATGTCAGGCAGTCTACAGCAGTATCCTTTAGCAACCGCCCCTCGCAAGCATGATCATTTGATTATCGAATTCACTGAGGCCTCAGGAGCAGTGGCGCAATTGCATTACCATGACCCTAGACGTTTTGGCGCTGTGCTATGGCATAAAGAGTATGGTGATAAGCTGCTCAATCATTTAGGTCCTGAGCCCTTATCAGAGGACTTTGATAGTCAGTATCTGTATGATTTAATTCAGCGACAGCCAGCAGTAACGAGTAAAGCCACGGTTGTGAATAAGAAACCTAAACGGGCCATAACCCGAGCTATTAAGTCTGTCATTATGGATCAAGCCGTGGTGGTAGGCGTGGGCAATATATATGCTACTGAGGCTTTATATTTAGCAGGTATTCACCCTGCCGCTCCTGCCGACAGCCTTTCTAAAACTCAGCTCGATGAGTTGGTAGACCATATCAAAGTAATTTTAGCCAAATCTATTAAACTGGGCGGCTCAACCTTGCGTGATTTTACCGTCGCTAGTGGACAAACGGGTTACTTCCAACAGACTTTACATGTCTATGGTCGTCAAGGCGAGGCTTGCAATCAGTGCGGTCATTTACTAGAGAATATTAAGCTCAATGCCCGTGCTAGCGTCTTTTGTCCGCAGTGTCAGCCGCGTGTGTTGACAGGCATTTAATTGTCTTGCTAATAGAGTAACAACTTGTTTTAATGTCAGTATATAAGGGCATGTCCTCAATCAACAACACTAGCGTGTAATGGACTAAAACTGGCTATATTCCCGTCACTCTGCGAAAATTTCTAGACAATATGCTCATATTCTCTGCAAAATTTCCATGGACTGACAAAAATCTATCTCATTTTTAGTCTCATGATTCAATTGAGGACACGCCCAAGTCTAATAATCGCTTAAATTGTATAACCATTCATTTTGTGCCAGTTATTATTGGCCACCCTTACTGCTTTGACAATATTATTCTTTGAGGACGTCATTATGGCTGTTACTAGTATCAAAAAAACTTTACTGACCTTGGTTACCATGGTGGGTCTGGTCGTTACGGCTTCACAGCCTACTTATGCGGCGATTGAGATTAATGAATCAGACTTTGGTCCTTCTTATGAGACTATGGCTGTGGATACCATTGTTGGTAAGCCGCTACAGTTGGTAGCCGCTGTAGCCGGCACTGCCGCTTATATCGTGAGCCTACCCTTCTCTTTAGCCGGTGGTAATAGCGATCAAGCCCAGCAAAAACTAGTGGTCGAGCCTTGGGAAGCTATGAGTCGCTGCTTAGGCTGCACAGTAGCAGAGGACAATTATTATAAGAGCCAAACGGTCAATGATAATGTGGTGCGTATCGTGGTTGATCAACCCTCAGAAATTCTTATTAATACCAACGATCAAGTTATCGTTACTCCTCAATAGCTAATATAGTCATTATTGGCCAATAACTAAATGCTATTTAAGATTGCTCGATAATTCTTATTCATCCTATACAAAATATTTAAAGAATTTTAGACAATAAAAAGGGCTAACTCATACAGTTAGCCCTTTTTTCGTGCCATTTATTGCCACTCAAATTTAGGCAATATCTATAATGCTAGTAGTAAAGTGATTACTTATTGATAGTAGTATTATTACCTAACTTTGCACTAATTTCACGTAGCAATACGATATCTTCTGCTGGCTCTGTCGGAGCAACTTCTTCCTCTGAACGACGTAAACGGTTAACCGCTTTAACCATCATAAAGATAATAAACGCCAGGATGATGAAGTTAATCAATACTGTAATAAAGTTACCATAGGCAAGAATAGGTACCCCTGCCGCTTTTAATGCTTCGTAATTTCTAGCCACCCCTTCAGGAACTGCCCCTAAAGTAACAAACATATTTTGGAAGTTTAGCTCACCACCGAATATCATAGCCACGATAGGCATAATAATATCTTCAACCAGTGAGGTAGTAATGGTGCCAAATGCGCCACCGATGATAACACCGACTGCTAAATCCATTACATTGCCTTTAATGGCAAACTCTTTAAACTCAGACATCATACTCATAAATTTATCTCCTCTATAGACCTTGTTGACTCAATGAATACTAATCACTGTCTTAGCTAAATTAAGACAGCTTATCGTAGAATATTTGCTTTGAAATACCTACTATAAAATAACAGCAAAAAAAATAGTAGCCTACAGTGCTCGATAGTTTGAACACTCTATGGCTACTACTTTTATCGCACTGACAGCATTATGAGGACAAAGAATATTATGCTGAAGTGATTTTTAGTAAAATAATGTTAAGTATTACTAAATTACCTTTTATCCTCTATCTGCATCACTTTATCAGTATTAAGCGTCTTTCTTACGACCATGACGCTTACGCTCGCTCTCTGTCAAATAACGCTTACGCAGACGAATCGACTTTGGCGTTACTTCAACCAGCTCATCACTTTGAATAAATTCAAGAGCTTGCTCAAGAGTAAACTTGACAGCTGGCGTTAGAGTCAACGCTTCATCCGTACCACTAGCACGAACGTTAGTGAGCTGTTTGCCCGTAGTTGGGTTCACTACCATATCATCGTTACGCGAGTTTAGGCCAACGATCATACCTTCGTAAACTTCTAACTGAGGCTCAGCGAACAATTTACCACGTTTTTGTAGGTTAAATAGTGCGAAACCTAGGCAAGTACCATTGGTCATAGAGACCAATACACCGTTAGAGCGGCCGCCTACAGTACCAATTTTCTGTGGACCATAATGCGAGAAGCTAGAGGTCAGAATACCAGTACCTGAAGTTAAGGTTAGGAACTCTGAACGGAAACCAATCAAACCACGGGCTGGCATAGTCGCTTCAATACGGATACGACCTTTACCGTCGATTTGCATATCGGTCATCTCGCCTTTACGCAGACCAATTTGTTCCATGATAGAACCTTGATGCTCTTCTTCAACATCAAAAATAACGTTTTCATAAGGTTCTTGTAGTTTACCGTCTACTTCTTTAACGATAACTTCTGGACCTGATACGCCCATCTCAAAACCTTCACGACGCATGTTTTCAATCAAAACTGATAGATGCAATTCGCCGCGACCTGAAACCTTAAATTTATCTGGAGACTCAGTATCTTCTACACGTAGCGCCACGTTATGAATCAACTCACGCTCTAAACGCTCACGGATATTACGTGAAGTCACAAACTTACCTTCGCGACCCGCGAATGGTGAGTTGTTAACTTGGAAGTTCATTGAAACAGTTGGCTCATCAACAGTTAGTGCTGGTAGAGCTTCAACTGCGCTTGGATCACAGATAGTATCTGAAATATTTAAAGCATCAATACCTGTGATACAAACGATGTCACCTGCTTGCGCATCTTCAACATCAATACGATCTAGACCATGGTAACCCATGATTTTTAAGATACGGCCATTACGGGTTTTGCCATTTTTATCGATAACCGTAACTTGAGTATTGGTAGAAACTTTACCGCGCTGGATACGACCAATGCCGATAACACCTACGAAACTATTATAGTCTAGGCTAGAGATCTGCATACGGAATGGCGCATCTGCATCCACTTGTGGTGGTTGCACTACATCAACGATAGTTTCGAATAATGGCGTCATGTCATCAGCCAATTCGTTGGCTTCTAGACCGGCAATACCATTCAATGCTGAAGCATAAACTACTGGGAAGTCTAACTGTTCGTCTGTCGCACCAAGGTTATCAAACAGATCAAATATTTGATCCATTACCCAATCAGGACGCGCACCTGGACGGTCAATCTTGTTAATAACAACGATTGGTTTCAAGCCTTGTTCGAAAGCTTTTTGCGTTACGAAACGAGTCTGTGGCATAGGGCCATCAACAGCATCCACGACTAGCAATACGCAGTCTACCATAGACATAACACGTTCAACTTCGCCACCGAAGTCGGCGTGACCTGGGGTGTCGACGATATTGATACGATATTCAATATCTTTGTTAGGATGCTGCCATTTGATAGCAGTATTCTTGGCAAGAATCGTAATTCCACGCTCTTGCTCAATATCACCTGAATCCATTGCACGTTCCGCGATATTTGCGCGGTCGCCAAAAGTACCAGATTGATGTAATAGCTTATCGACCAAAGTGGTTTTACCGTGATCAACGTGGGCAATGATTGCAATATTACGCAAGTTCTGAATGTCGTTCGCCATATAAAATGCTCTTGTGTGTATATAAAATATCTTACTAAACTAAGCTACTTTACTGCTTATAATCAGCATGGACACCATAATATAGGCATTCTGATACGATTATCTGCGCTTAGGGCGGGTAGTATATCATTAATAGATGATAAATTTGTGACTTAAGTGCAGTCATGATAGGTAAGATAATATATTTTTATTGCTATAGTCGGCTATATAAGACAGCTATTAAGCTCAAAGCTATTTACCAATACCGATATAAAATGTAAATAAAAATATCTTTATAATTATGCATTAAAAAAATATAGTTAGGCATTAAAAAAAGCCACCCCGAAGGATGGCTTTTTTAATTAATCAACGCTTATCAACTAGAGCAGGAATTATTGAACTTCCATGTCTTTAGTTTGTTCAACAGTCATAGATTTGTCACCAGTGATGATGGCATAAACACGACGGTTCATAGCGCGACCTTCTTCAGTATCGTTTGGCGCGATTGGACGCTCATAACCATAACCAACAGTACTTAAGCGACCTGGAGCAACACCAAATTCGTTAGTCAACATAGACTTAACGGCAACGGCACGAGCTTCAGATAGACGTTGGTTGTATTTCGCTGAAGGACCAGTCTTAGAAGCATGACCTTCGATACGAGCTGTAGAGTTAGGATACTCGCGCATCTTCTCTGCTACTTTAGCGATTTCTGGTTTGTATTGATCTTTGATCTTAGACTTATCGTTGTCAAAGAAGACACGAAGTTCCATTTTCAATTCATCGCTTACTACTACTTCACGTGGGCAACCGCGCTCGTCAACTACGACGTTCATTGGAGTGCCTGGGCAAGCGTCTAGGCTATCGATTACGCCATCGCCATCAGAGTCAACGTCTTGATCTTCTTCAACAACAATAATAGGAGTTGTTGGAGTATCGATTGGCTCAGCAGGTGGTACTGCTACTGTTGGTGCTAAATGGCCACCTAGTACGACTTCTAGACCAGCTAGAGCCATGCCTTCCCACCAGTTATTATCAAAGTTGTGGATAGCACGGGCTTCACCACGTAGGCTTAGTGCATCGTTGATACGATACATAGCACCTAGACCTAGGTTACCGATAGTGTCAGTAGACTGAGATACTTCAGTACCTGCTTTAACGACATTACCAGCACTGTTAGTGTATTGCTCTTGGTTTTCTACTTTGATTTTCGACTGACCAGCACCAATCAATACATATGGCTTGAATGGGCTTTCAGTGTAACCGGTGAACTCTTCAGTACCAATTAAGAAGTTACCAGATAAAGTTTGCTGTTCCATATCAAAACGGTTAACACCCGCGTCAGCTGAATCTTCAGAAGCTTCGCCGTTAGCGTTAGAAACACCGTACTCAACTTGGAACTGAGTAGAAGGGGTTAGTTCGATACCAAGCGCTGCACCAGTATATAGGCCGCTTTCCATGGCTACGCCACCGTTATCATTACCACGAGAGCCATCACCGATTTGTTGTGAAGGTGTTTGACCGTTCTGATAAAGATCTTTACCAGTACGGAAGATATCACGTTGCTCATCGTGAGCTTCGTCAGTGTAGTGATAACCTAAAAGTAGTGGGCTAACAGTAACACCAGCTGTTGCTGCCATTGGCGCTGCAGCCACTGCTACTAAAGCTAGAGCAATTTTATTCAATTTCATGGACTTCCTCCAAAGGATGATTTAAGTCATGCGTTACGCAAAACCAACTTTCTACTGCGCTTTATAACGAGTTACCCTCTCACAGGGATATATCCTGCTATAAAACAATTACGAAGTAGCTTAGCGACTATCAATAAAGTTTACAACTTTTTTCTGTCAGCAGCTACACATTATTACATCTTAACATACAAATACTATCTAAATCAGTAAGAAAAACTTTTTATCTGACCCTATAAGTACAGCTAATTTCTTATTTAATACTAAGCAGACTCACTGATTAACACCAAAAAGGTTAAAGGGCTAAGAAATAGTAATTCTATAGTAACTTAAGACAATACATCATCTAACTTATAAGACCTTCATTCACAGTAGTTATAAAAAACTTATAACCTTTGTTAAGCCAACCCTACTTGTCAAAGCGATTACGTAAGAGGATGTCTTTATTTCTTACTAGCCATTCTAATACACTTTTTGTTACTTCTCTATCTTAGATAAGAAAAGCCACTATATTGAAACAATTACTGACACTTGAACTGGTTTTAATCCAATCCAATAATAAATTTTTATAAAAATATTTTGAAGTAATATTAAATTAAATATATAAGTATAACTAGATTATTCACCATTCCACAGCTTCTATGGCTCGAATTTATCAGCCCTTAACTCTATGAATCGCAATTTCAAATAATAACAGTTGGTCATCTTCTCATTAATGTGAGATCTGGAACCACTATGCCTTTAATAGCAATGGAAATAGCTTCATCAGGTAAACAACATGGCATTACTCTAATTGAATTATTAGTTATCATTATGATTTTAATAATTATAGTGGGCATAGCCGCTCCCAATTTTCAGGACTGGCAAGAAAAAATGGAGGCAAAACGTATTGAAAGAGTTTTAGTGAGTATATTAAAACAGGCTAAAAGTGAAAGTTTTATTATTCGGCATGATGTCTTATTCTGTTTATCCAATGGTACAGGACGCTGTCATAGGAACAGTGATGAAGAATTACTGTTATTTATAGACCGTAATAATAATAGACATTATGACGCTCTAACCGATAAATTGATAATTAGAGAAGCTACTGGGCTGAAATACGGCAGTTTATCCCTAAGAATGGGGGCAAGACGTCACTATACTAAGTTCTTTGGAGATACAGGCCTGCCTAGAGGAAATATGGGCCACATCAAGTACTGCCCATTCTCAAGCAACACCAATAGCATGTTTCAAATTACCTTTAGTAATGTTGGTATTATTACTCCTAGACCTTATAGTAATCGTCGTACCGGCTGTTAAAGAGTATTATGGGCAACCTATTTAAAGCTATTCTATATGCTCGGCTCCATGGCTTTTTGCATCGCTTTGACTGACTCAGCTAAGCCCATAAAGACCGCGTCCGCAATTAGGGCATGGCCGATATTCAACTCATAAATCCCCTCAATCTGGGCGATAGGCCCAACATTATCTCGAGTTAAACCATGACCAGCATTCACAATTAAACTGTCTTTGTTGCTCTTGGCAAAGTTAACGGCGGTTTTGATACGCTCAAGCTCTGTTTGCTGCTGGGGCAAATCGTCTGCTAGCCCCGCTTCAGCATAGGCGCCCGTATGCAACTCGATGGCGTCAGCACCACAAGCAATAGCCGCTGCAATTTGCTTGGGTTCAGGGTCAATAAAAAGTGAGACCTGACTACCAGCCGCCTGTAATTGCGCAATAATTTCAGTCAGTAACTCTCGCTGGCCTGCTACCTCAAGCCCACCTTCCGTCGTCAACTCTTCGCGCTTCTCTGGTACCAAGCAAACCCAAGCTGGTTTTACTTGGCAAGCAATAGTTACCATTTCTGCAGTAGCGGCAATTTCTAAATTCATCCGCGTGGTAATAGCCTCTGCCATAGCGTAGACATCATAATCTTGAATATGGCGTCGATCTTCACGAAGATGTAGAGTAATACCGTCTGCGCCAGCTTGCTCACAAATACGAGCAGCTGCCACAGGACAAGGATAGTTAACACCGCGTGCTTGGCGCAATGTCGCCACGTGATCAATATTGACCCCTAACAAAGGGCGCTTAGATGATGTCATAACCAGAAACCTCGCTACGATGATTATTTATAATATAAAGAAAGTTTTTGCATAAAAGAGCGGAACAGGACTTGAAGAGATTGAACAGTAGACTAGGATTTAATAAGTCTATTTATTGATAACGCTGTTGTTGTTGCCATAACAGTCGACTTTGTAGCGGTTCATAATCTAAAAGATGAGCAACTAAATCGCGATTAAGGCGTGACCAAAGCGGTAGAGTGGCTAAGCAAATCCCTTGCTCTTGCATTTTAAATAATTCACTGCCACTAAAAATGTTCGCTACGCTAAAGCCATTAGATTCTATAACCTCTGAGCTCACTACAGGCATAAAGCCAACTTCTGGTCGATAACTGTAGTGCTGCGCAGGCTCAACGGGTTGTGCCTCAGCATCATAACTTAACAATATCTCGTAGCCTAAAGCATTAAACAGGCTATGCTCAAACTCTCGCAAACATAACTTTAACTCATCAGCGCTTAATGGGGCACGCAATAAGTTTAGACTGGCTGCATAACGTGTCCATAGCTCCGGCAAAGGGTCTTCAACCGGTAAGAGACGATACAGGATTTCGTTAAGATACAACCCAGCATACTGTTGACTACCACGTATGGTCGCATTAACTGAAGTCATTTGTACTTGCGTTAACGTTTTCAGCTCTCGCTTGCCGGTTGCAAACATTTGCAAAGACTCAAATAGTGGCAAACCACGTTTGCCAACTCCATGCACAATGCCATGCTGCTCGGTGAATAAATAATATAAAGCGCGTTTTTCTTGATAAGCGCGATGATGCAGTACATACCCAGTCAATGTCTCATTACGCATAACCGCTGTTTACTCCCCCCTGCAACGAGCTTCTATCCGCCCATTGCAGCAGTATCAACGCTAAAAAATTATTAATAGCCTAGACTGGTTAAAGCACGCTCGTCATCCGACCAGCCTTTTTTGACTTTAACCCAAAGCGTCAGCATGATTTTTTTATCAAACAGCTGCTCCATATCTTTACGGGCATCCATACCCACTTGCTTAATGCGTTGACCTTTATCACCAATAACAATGGCTTTTTGGCCATCGCGCTCTACATAGATAGTGGCATCAATAAAAGTACAAGCTTTGCGTTTACGGCCCGTCTTTGGATCATTATGAGCCGCTTCATCTTTAAAGCCATCAATTTGCACTGTTAAATCGTAAGGCACTTCATCACCTGCACTACGCATAATTTTTTCACGAATAATCTCACTCGCTAAAAAACGCTCCGAGCGATCAGTGATTTGCTCGCTGTCATAAATAGGCGTACCAACGGGTAAATGCTTGGCAATAACCTCTTGCAGACGGTCCAAGTTTTGATTTTTAAGCGCAGAAACGGGAACGATATCAGCGAAATCAAAACTTTCGCTAAAGTCTTCAATCAACGGCAATACACTGCCTTTGTCTTTAAGCGTATCGGCTTTATTGATGACCAACACTACCGTTAGGTTGGTTTCGCCCAACTTCTGTAACGTCAGTAAATCGTCCTCACGCCATTGGTCTGCATCGACTACGAACAATACTAAGTCCACATCAACTAAGGCGGATACTGCTGCTTTATTCATGCGTTCATTGATAGCGCGCACTTCATTTTTATGGATACCAGGTGTATCAACAAACACCGCTTGCATCTCATGATTGGTCAAAATGCCATGAATACGATGACGGGTAGTCTGTGGCTTACGCGAAGTAATCGATAGCTTTTGCCCTAACAGGTGGTTCATGAGCGTCGATTTGCCCACATTCGGCCGACCTACAATAGCCACGTACCCCGACTTAAAAGTATCGGCATTCGGCAAAGCCGTGTTGTTAGCGAAGAAATCATCGATAGCCGCAAAACTTTCTACCAATTCGCCTTGGTCATCCACGCTGATAGCCGCATCATCGCTATCTGCACTATCGGTATGTGCAAAATCATCCGCATTTTCTACGGCAAGAGTATTAGGAGTATCTGCCTGCTCGAGAGCAGCATCTTGATTAGAATTTAAATCTTTCATTATAATTAACTAGGCCTTATAGCTTAAAAGCTATGTTCAAAAATAGGTTTAAATTTGGGTACAAAACTGAGTTTAAAATTCGTTTTAAAAAATATTGAATAAAATAACAAGGGGTTGAAAAAGGATTAAATAAGGGGTTAGAGGTCGACCTAACCTAAAATAGGGTTTGGCCTGTCCCAGTAAGTTATATCTATTACCTCAAGCAATCTTAGCGCTTTTTGTTAAAGCGTGTCAGCTTATTCAGCTGAGCTACCATCAATTCTGCAGCTTTCTGCTCAGCAATACGGCGACTCTCTCCAGACTCAGTGATATCTGGGCACTCAGCGATATCGACATGACACCTAACCACAAAAATCTGATTTGGGGCATTGCCACGCGTTTCCATCAACTCGTAAGTAGGCAGGTCAATCTGTTGACCCTGTAGCCATTCTTGCAAGCGACTTTTTGCGTCTTTAAGCACTTTTTGGTCATTAACATTATTAATCATATCACCGTACCACGCTAAAACGCAGTTACGGACAGTGTCCATATCTTGACTGTCTAAATAGATAGCGCCTATCAGAGATTCGACAGCATCTGCCAATATTGAAGCGCGATGACGCCCGCCGCCTTTACGCTCGCCAATGCCAAGAATAAGATGTTCGCTTAAGCCTAATGATTTAGCGATGGTCACTAAACATTCTTGTCTTACTAAGGTCGCCCGCATCCGGGTTAATCGACCTTCGTTTTCTAAAGGGTAGCGATGATATAAAGCCTCACCAACTATCATCCCCAATAAAGCGTCGCCTAAAAACTCTAGTCGCTCGTAGTTCTTTTTGCTATCGAAAGAGCGATGGGTCAAAGCCAGTTTTGGTAATGCTGGTGAGCGAAACTGATACCCTAAGCTACGCATTAAAATAGCCAAACGTTGCAGGAATTCTGCACTTACGGGTTCGGCAGTAGCAAGGGCGATGGTAGGGTCTGGAAACGTCTGTAAAGATTTAACAGGCTTCATGCTTTCCTAATTAAACGAGAATGACTCATTATATAAATATGGGGAGAAAAATAACTAGCCATGACTGACTACTACTTTAAAAGGGCTGTCAGTCACTGACTATTTAGCTGCTACGTCCGGAATATCCTCTTCAAAACGGTTCACAATATCTACATTACCAAAGAAGTTATTCGTTTTACTATATTTTTTGTGAACAGCGAGCTGACCTACTTGTTGATTATTGAAGGTAATTATTTCCTCCACTTTAGCATCATAGCTAGCATTAATATTGAGCTGAGTAGCCAAGGCGGTCATAAACTCTGCAGCCGTTTTATTTTGATTATTTGCTTTTTCAAGCTCGGCAGCAATTAAATTAGACATTTGATAATCACTAATCTGGGCAGGAACAATCGCTAACAATAATTTGACAGCCGTAATAAGGACTAGAATAAAAATGATAACACCACTAGCACTGGCTCCCACTTGAGCACTTGGCAAGCTATTCTTCGGTGAATACATAAAAGTTCCTAATCAAATCATACCTATTGCACAAAGACTTGAGCGCTCTAAAATTTCAGCTTACTATCTATAAACAAGGTCTCTAAATGAGATTTAATGGATAGCGCCATTTCTAAAAAAGCTAGGAAGCTTAAGGCCGGGAGCTTTATGCATCCAGATATAAACCGCTTTACCCGCTAAGTTTTCTTCAGGGACAAAGCCCCAATAACGGCCATCGGCGCTACGATCACGATTGTCACCCATCACGAAATATTGACCTTTTGGCACACTGACTTGCCATTGCGTCCCCGCAGAAGTCACTACATTAGGCGATTCAGCTTGCAAAAACGGCCCATATTGTGAACTATTAAAAGCTTCTAAATAACGGACAAGATGCTCGTGCTTGCCTTGTTTCTCTTGATAATAATCGGCGTGGGCCTCTTCTTCTTGACCTTCCGCTATAGCTTCTTCTGCAGAGACCACCTCTCCCGTCGGTCTTGGACCAGCAGGTACTAATTGTGAAGTCAACGTCTCATCAGCTGCAAAATCAACAGGCTGTGTCTCTAATGGCTCACCATTGATAGCCAACGTACCATTGTTATAGCTGACCGTATCGCCTGGTAAGCCAATCACTCGCTTAATATAGTAGATGCTTGGTTTTTCAGGATAACGAAATACCATAACATCGCCATGTTCAGGACTGCCTGTATCCAAGACCTTATTATAGGTCAATGGCAAGCGGACCCCATAGGCAAACTTATTTACCGCAATAAAATCACCGGTATATAAAGTAGGCACCATTGAAGAAGAAGGAATATTAAAAGGCTCGATTAAAAAAGAGCGCACGATAAGCACTACCGCCAGTACCGGAAAGAAATCATAAGCCCAACGGACTAAGGTGCTTTCTTTACCACGACCCTTGGTGCGGCGCTGTTTCCAAACTAATTTATCCAACAACCACACCAGACCTAAGGCCAACGTCAATGGTACCAATATTAAATTAAAATCAAAATCCATCAACGTGCCCTACATTCTTTAAAAGGATAGTCATCAGCAAAGTAAATCTGTATCGACTTATCATGCTTATTTATTTAAATACAATCTCTCAATACTTCGTTAGCAAGAAAATAGATTTAGCTGTCTACTTGCAATACCGCTAGGAAGGCCTCTTGTGGAATCTCTACGCTGCCCACTTGCTTCATGCGTTTCTTACCTTCTTTCTGTTTAGACAACAGCTTTTTCTTACGTGAGACATCACCGCCATAACACTTGGCTGTCACATCTTTACGCATGGCCTTCACCGTACTACGAGCGATAATCTGACTACCAATCGCCGCTTGAATAGCCACGTCAAACATCTGTCTTGGGATCAATTCTTTCATCTTTTCGACCAACGCATTACCACGATGACGCGATTGATCTTGATGGCAAATCATCGCTAGCGCATCTACTTTTTCACCATTAATCAGCACGTCAACTCTCACCAGCTTATCCGTGCTATAACGCTCGAATTCATAGTCTAATGAGGCAAAACCGCGGGACACTGATTTCAAACGATCGAAGAAGTCCATAACGACCTCTCCCATAGGAATATCAAACACCATCTGCACTTGTCTGCCCATAAAGCGCATATCGACTTGGATACCACGACGATCCATACACAGCTTCATAACGTTACCGAGATAGTCTTGCGGTACTAGGATATGACAACGCGCAATAGGCTCACGGAATTCATCAATGAATCCAGGGTCTGGTAGTCTAGACGGGTTCTCTACTTTAATGGTTTCGCCATTCTTTTTGACAATCTCGTAGATAACCGAAGGCGCCGTGGTGATCAGGTTAAGATCATATTCGCGCTCAAGACGCTCTTGAATAATCTCCATATGCAGCATACCTAAGAAGCCGCAGCGGAAACCAAAGCCTAGAGCATCTGAGGTATCGGGTTCAAAGAATAGCGCTGAATCATTAATCTGCAAGCGCTGCAAAGCTTCACGGAATTTTTCAAAATCGTTTGAGTCTACAGGGAACATACCCGCGTAAACCTGCGGGGTGATCTTCTTAAAGCCGGGAATGCGGTCAACATCAGGGGTTTTCGCGTGGGTAATAGTATCCCCGACTGGCGCGCCCATAATGTCTTTAATACCAGCAATAATGAAACCCACTTCACCGGCTTCTAAACTGCCAGTATCCAAAGGCTTAGGCGTAAAGACCCCAATAGAGGTTACCAAGTGCGGCTCTTTGGTAGATTTAATAAAGATCTTATCGCCTTTTTTCACGCTACCTTGACGCACACGAACTAAGGAAACCACGCCTAGATAGTTATCAAACCAAGAGTCAATAATTAACGCTTGTAATGGCGCTTCTCGATCACCCGTAGGCGCTGGAATAACAGCGACTAAAGTCTCGAGCAGCTCCTCTACCCCAAGACCTGACTTGGCCGATACGCGTGGCGCATCTACGGCCTCAATACCAATAATGTCTTCAATTTCTTGAATAACCCGTTCAGGCTCAACTTGCGGCAAGTCAATTTTATTGAGAACCGGTAAGACTTCTAAGCCTTGCTCAACGGCGGTATAGCAGTTGGCTACTGACTGCGCTTCAACGCCTTGCGCCGCATCGACTACTAACAATGCACCTTCACAAGCGGCTAAAGACCGTGACACCTCATAAGAGAAATCTACGTGGCCTGGGGTATCAATAAAGTTCAGCTGATAACGCTCACCATTAGGATGGTCATAATACAGCGTGACGGACTGCGCTTTAATAGTGATACCACGCTCACGCTCGATATCCATAGAATCTAGGACCTGAGCTTGCATCTCACGGTCTTGTAGCGCCCCACACATTTGAATGAATCGATCGGCAAGCGTCGATTTACCATGGTCAATATGGGCAATGATTGAGAAATTACGAATATTTGCTAATGCGGTCACGAATGCGCCTATTAATGTTGGATCGGTTTATTTTGGATCAGGTGAAGACGGGCTCAGTTGAAAAGTAAATGTCTATTAATTAAGACTAGAATCAAGCTAGTGCAACGTCAATTTAAAACAATATTTGGTGGCCTAAAGACCTTGGTAATGCCCCAGTATTCACCCAAATTTAGGATGAACTGACATTAAAAAGCCTTAAGCAAGGGCTTATTTTAACAGCTTTACCCGTAAAGTAATATCCAAATACCGTTTATGGCTGCAGCTTACTTTGCTGGTCGGTCTCACTGCCCATAAAGGCGTTAGGATGCAAGTGTTTATACATCCAAGGAGACTTGCCATAAAAGGCGCCATTCAATTGGGTCTGTTCAATTAGGAATTCTCTAAAACGCAGGTAAAACTCATTATCGGGGCGTTTAGGCGTCTGCCAAAAATCATCTAACGGCTGTGAGTCGGTCAGCTGTTCCGTATCATATATGGCTCGGCCCATAATTTTAGTGGGTTTTTGGTGATAAATAGATTGCAGACCTGTCGTACTATTAATCGTCACCATACCTTTGCTATGCTTCATCAAGGTAGGCAGGTGCATATCACAGCCATAAAACACTCTATCGGCTATATTATAACGGGCAGCGATACTGCTCACTACAGCTCGATAATCACGATGGCCTCGGTCTAGCGGGTGATGTTTGAATACTAATAGTTGCTCTTGCGGGGCGTGGCTAGCAAAGCTACTAATCACCTCATCGATAAACTGCACAATATCCAAATACGGGCTGTGATGGGTAATTTGCGAGTCGTTATGCACTTGTAAACTGACTAAGAAATATTGTCCATCTGCTTTATTCACCAAGTTTTTTTGCAGCTTTTTATCCGGATAATAGCTGGCCAATTTACGCCAAGGAGCCTTTAACCAAGCTATCGCTTCTTGCCAGGCCGTCATACCGCGGTAATGGTGATAGTGAGGATACTGGTGTTTAAAAGCCCGCGTAATGACATAATAAACAATGGCAGCAATACACAGTCGATAAAAACGATTATGCGTATACAGTGGCTTGTCATTGGCTTTTTTTAACGCTTTGATATCTTCTGTGTTTAAGCGTGAGTAGCCATTAATACCGTGCTCTTGTAGGGTAATGTAATCCGGGCGCAAATAGCCTTCTTCAAAGACAAAAAAGGATACTCCTAATTTTTCACACAGCTTGGCCGCTTGTAGATGATGCGGCCGGCAATCGCCAAAGCAGACTACAGCGTCTATCTTATGCTCAGCAATGAACCCTGCCAACCAAGCCGCAAAAGCCGCTAGCGTGCCTGTATAGTTATGAGCCTGCTCATGTTTATAAAAAAACGCATCGCCTGCATTAAAATTTATTTTACTCACGGCAATATCTTGCGACTGTAAAAAACTCGCAAATCGATTAAAAAATGACCCCATCTTGCCTTGTAATAACAACACGTGTTGGTGAGTTAGCAAGTGTTGCATTGATGCTGCCATAAGATAAAAATACCTGATTAACGCGTACAGACGTACGATGAGGATAAAAAAGTGTAGCAATTAATAAGCAATCTAACAGATAAAGGACTAATTATACTTAATAAGACTGCTTGGCTTCACAATTTTCTATTAATACGATTCGAGTTTGTATTAACAATCCGTTTTAATTTTTACTAAGTGCTAACCAACGTTGGCGCTGCTGCATAAATTTAGTTTTTAGGTGTTGTTGGGTACTGGTCGTCAGCCTGCTATTAACCGTGGTTTTGATTGCAGGGTATAAGTAATCGATGACTTGCTCAGGCTGCGCTAGCCCATAACCGTTGGGCAGGCGATATAGGGGATAATCAATCAAGGTGCAATGAATAAGCTGCTCTAGAGTCAACGTAGAGGAGCGTTGGCGGCGCTGTAGATAGCTACATTTGGGTTCGACGTGCGCATCTATATCTGTCGTTAGACCCCATCCCGCATAAAAAGGCAAACCATAACAAGTCACTTTCAGCTCTCTAAGCAAGGCCTCAAACCCAGTTAATGAGCTGATGGTATGCACTTCATCTACTGCATCTAAACAGTCCGGCATAGCCATCTCATAAGCCACACTATCTACCAGGGCTAAAGTTGACTCGGCAACCTTACCTGAGCGTAACCCAGCTTCCACATCAGGGTGCGGCTTATAAATTAAATAAGCTTCTGGATGCTCACAGCGGACTCTTTGAATAAGCGCAGTATTGGTAGTGATGGCTGAGCCGCAATACTTAACGGACAAATCATCTTCCACTTGGCCAACGATGAGTAATCGGCGTTGACCCCTGGTTTTTGCCTTACCAACCCCACTGGCTTTATTGGCTTGCCCGACATTATATTTACTGACTCGCTGCTCTAATAACTTTTGCCATAACCTTTGTACCCGCGCTTGCTGCTCAACCGTTAACTCGGCACTAGTGACCAATAGCTGTTCGAGGTCAGAAGGCTGGGTGGCATCATAATAAATCCCTTGGCTATCAATCACTACGGACAAGGGCGCTAATAATGTGGCGCCCAAACCATTCGAGCGGATAAATCCATCTTCCATACAATATATTGGCGGTGCGGCCACGCCTTTTTTCTGTAGTCTTGCTTGCAGCTCTTGGCGTTTTGCCAACCCCCAAACTAAAGCAGGGCTACTCAAGCCCATACGAAAATGGTCAGGATGCAGTAAATTTTTCAGCCTAGGCTTAGGTTTTATAAATAGCTGGGTCTTAGGGAAGTCTACGAACGCTTTAACAAAAGGCAACTTCCAGCGGCTAAATTCATATATGGTTAACGGCGTTGCTAATTGTGCTTGCCAATGACGGTTACTAATTAACCAAGTCATAGCGGTATCTAAATCGCAGGCACTCTTGGTTGCTGGGTCAACATAGCGGCTATAATCAATATAAGCGGCGTAAAACAGCTGATCAATTGACATAAGACTGGTCAATGTTTGATGAGCGGCTTTGTTACGCTGTCCCGTAGCTTTCTGATAACAGGCTAAGCGGCGCTTCATGACCTTTTTTAGCAATCGTTTTGGGGCCTGGCGATCGTCAGTCAATCCCCAACCACTATACCAATTGACGCCAAAACAATGTACGGTTTTGCCTAATATCAGGGCTTCAAAACCCATATGCGAGCTCACTGTATAAACATGGTCGACTTGTTTTAGCAAAGCAATAGGATTGACAGCGTCCGTTAAGACCTGCACACGTTGGGGCAGTTTAAGAGAATTCAGATAACCTTGTTTACCAGCAGGATGGGCTTTAATCCAAATTGTGGCGTCAGGATGCTGCTGACAAGCGCTCTTTAGCATCTGCTTAAAATGCTGCGCACTCGCCCCTGCTCCTTTAACAGAAGCATCGCCAAAGACTTGATCAATTAGTAAGACATGATAGCTGTTAGAGGGAGGCGCTGAGGCAGTTAAAGATGGACACGCTAGCGTACTGTTATATTTACTTAACTCATGAGTACACAGCTTGTTTATCAAAGCTTGCGCAGTAGTGAGCTGCTCAGCTGACCACTGCACAGCAGTGGCTAAAATAAGCTGCTCTAGACGCGAGGTCGCGCTCAGATCAAAGTACATACCCAAATCATCAACGACGACGCTTAAACCGTATTTACTGGCAATCCCCGAGTCAAGTGAACGCAAAAAGCCATCTTCTACGCTCAAAGCAGCAACCCCATACTTGCGGGCTTGCTTACTGGCGCGGCGGAAGCTCTTTTTACGTCCCCACCCTATAAACGCTTCAGGTGGTGCAGCGTTAGCAGTGAAACCCGACCAAGGATACCAACGCAGAATATGAGCGCCCAACACTTCGGGCAGCAAAGCATTATTGTTTATCATACCCTGCCCTAGTACCCCTAGGCTTGCTGGAATAGCGGGCGTAGCAGTAGCGTCGTAATTGCCACTATTTTCAGCAGGAGGTGCTAGGTCGCTTATTCGTTGACTATGACTCATTGTAATTACAAATCTAAGATAACTTTAGCGGCCACTGCAAGCTGATAGATAATCTGTGACACCCCACGCGTAATCTCGACCCGTTTGGTCTTCACTTTCGGCAACACCATAATCTCATCGCCCTGCTGAATACGATAGGCCGTGTTCACGACTTCATTCTCACCATTTTGATGCACCACTAAAATTTCACTAGTATCGGCATTATCATCAAAGCCGCCTGATTTCGCGACATAATCGCCCACAGTAAAGTTAGGATTAAAGGTTAATGCCCCTTGCGCACGCACTTGACCATTAACGGTAATGACGGAAGTTTGCTCAGGAATCTCAATGATATCCCCCTGCTGCAGAATCACATCTTGCCAAGAGTTCGGCACGACGACCAGCTGACCTGTTGGCTGAACATTACGGGCTTTAGCGATAAACTGTTTGACTAAATTCGCGTCATCTTGACGTAAGGCAGCTTCTTCACGCGTCGTCGATTGTGTGGCAAGGGTCATCTCTTCTAAGCGATCTAAGGACTTATTAATCATCCTTTTTTGTTGATCAGCAATAGACTCACGGTAAATAGTCAGATGGGTCATGCTGGCCAATTGGGTAGGTTGCAGCTGCGCTACGACATCTTTTAGGCGCGCGCCATAAGGTAGAACTACTGCGCCATTACCCGTATGAGCCCCTTTAACTTGTACCGCGATAGTGCCCGCATAACGATCTGAAGTGACGACCAATTTATCGCCATTATAAACGGCGACATTTTGCGCATCCGCTAAGGTATAGTACTCTGCGGTTTGCGCACGCCCTGAACTGCGGGTAATACTGACGTTGGTCGCATTGGCTGCTGGGTTCGCCACACTTAAGACATCGCCAATGGTCAAATCAGCGACGTTAAATTCGAAAGTATAAGGGTTTTGTACTTGGCCTGAGACCTCAAAGGTTTTCTTTTGCGGAGCGACCGTAATCACATCGCCATCTTGGAAAGCAAACGGCTGCAACTGACCCGCTAATAAGAAATCATATAGGTTAACTTGCTGGACCAAACCACCATTGCGACGAATTTGAATATCGATATAGCTGCCACGCTCGGGATCAACGCCACCAGCACGATCTAAATAGGACAATACAGAATCGGCTGCTAGGCCACCATAGTAACCGGGTTGCTCTACGAAACCGGTCACGAAGACTTTTACAGGTTGCGCTTGCTCTAGTGAGGCATATACCCCTACATTGGAACGATAAATACGCTTGACCTCTTGCTCCACGACACTCTGTAAATTACCGTTTTTCACACCAGCAATACGTACAGGACCGACGTTAGGTAAGAATATATTACCCTGTGGGTCGACCGTCATGGTAGCGGCATATTGATAAGCGCCCCACATACGGACCTGGACATTATCGCCTGGATTAATAGTATAACTGTCGTTAAAGGTCGAGCCTGATGTGGTTGAAAACGCCCCACGGAATAACTGCTCGCCAAACATCTTCATTTCAGTAGCGACATTTTGATAGGGCCGCGTGGTCGTGATAACCGACTGTGAAGGGAGACTTGCTGCATCAACCGCTTCCTGCGCTGAGGCTTGTGCTGGCACGCCATTACTAAAGGCTTGGCCACTATTCTGCGCCACGCTATTGGCTCGCGTTCCAAAGCTCGTCCCAGAAAACTGATCGGCATAGCTACTAGCAGCCTGAGCACCTGACACTGCACTAGCTACTAATAACAAGCTTAAAGCGCGACTTAATACAGTCACAGCAGGACGTGGGGGTAGATTCATGGGTCTAATTCCTTAACTAATTCTAGCGACAATACTTATATTAACAGCTTCTATCAACACCACTTTAACTGCGATGATCTTTGACGACGGCTATAATCAAACGAATAAACCCATACAACACTAGCAGTAAGGCTAAGGAGGTCCAAATAATGTACATATGCCGCGGATAGGTGGCTTCCTCTGCTTCATAAGGGGTAGAAATGACAATTAGATTTTTCATCTTGCGGAAGGCTTCTAAGCGCGCTTTTTCCAATGAAGATAAGGAAATCTTATACAGCTCCGTAGCAAACTCTACGTCAGCTTTGATACTCTCAAACTGCACCGCTTGTTTATTTAGCTTGGTGGTGTTCGGAGAGGTTAGTTTCTGCTGTTCTTGTTCTATTTGTTGTTCTACGGCCGTAATCTGACTGCGCAAAGACACGACTTGCGGTGCATCAGGATTAAGGTAGCTTAATAGCTGGCGCTCCTCAGTGCGTAGTGACGACAGTTGGGCTTGCAAACTACCGACCAACTGATTGACCATCACCGCATTGGCTTGCGGATCAAAGATTTCATTCTTATTCTGATAATTCAGTAGCTGCTCTTTTGAGTCATTGAGCTTATCTTCGGCTTCTTTAAGCTGGGTCTCTGCAAAAGTTAACTGATCACGAGCGACATCTTGCGAGATCCGGTTCACAAATTGCTCAGACTCTTTAAGAATAGCTTGGTTCAGCTGCAAAGCATATTCTGGAGAAAAAGCTTCTGTGGTAACTGTAAGAATGGAGCTCTGTTCATCTAAATTGATGCGAACTCGTTTCTTAAAATACTCCAGCAACTCTTCTTGGGTAGCATCAGGAGCAAGTTCATAGATAGGATCGCTACCGTCTACATAATAGGCTTCACGAAATTTAAAGCGCGCATCTAAGCGCTTAACCATATCATTCGACAAAATATATTCGGTGAGATAAGTCGCGTCTTCTTTACTGGTGCTATTAACCCCTAATAATGCCGTCAATCCTCCAGCCGAAGGCACTGTGGTATCGCTCACCTGTTTGACCACCACATCTGCATTTGAGATATAGCGAGGATGGGCTAACGTCATCACATAGAAAATAATCAGCACCCAAGGAAGAATCACGAGGCCGATTAACAGCGAGAAGTTGATAATCTTATTTTTTCGCTTTGTGGACATGCTCTTTATACACCTCAATCGCTTCTTTAGGATCTTCAAACACGTGCGCGGTTTGATTCATTAATACAATGCCAATGTCACAGTTTCGTTCGATGTCGCCTAAGTTATGCGACACGACTAAAAACCCTGCTTGTTCACGTCTAGCAGCTAATATTTCCTCACTACGTTTACGGAACGCAGCATCCCCTACAGCACCCGCTTCATCAAGCATATAATAATCAAAATCAAACGCAAGACTCAGCCCAAAGGTCAGTCGCGCTTTCATACCTGACGAATAACTCTTTACTGGCATGTCAAAATAGTTACCGATATCAGCGAATTCTTCAACAAAACGAATTTTTTCATCAATATAATCGCCACTCGAATACAGCCTGCAGACAAAGCGGACGTTCTGCCGTCCCGTCAAACTGCCCTGAAAACCTCCCGCTACGCCTACTGGCCACGAAATGGTCGAGTTGGTAATAATCTCGCCACTATCGGGCTCATCAAGACCACAAATAATACGCAATAGTGTCGATTTCCCAGCGCCATTACGTCCTAACAAGCCAACGCTTTGTTTATCACCAATCATTAAATTTAGATCACGAAATAAGTAATGACGGCCATTTTTAGTCATAAATGACTTAGTAATATTTTTAACTTGAATCATAGCTAGTTATCTTATATTGCCTATTATTCAATTAACAGCATATTTTATCGAGAGCGAATCATATCGCGCTCAGCATATTTATAGAGTAATAAACCTATAAAATTCACTGCAAACATCCATTTTATAAAATACCAAATATCAATATGAAAGGCCGGGTAATTGGGGGCAAAAGCATGACGCATTAATTCAATATTGTGAATAAAAGGGTTGTATAACAAATAACTAAAGTAAGGCTCAGGAATAATATGGATAGGATAAATAATGCCAGAAGTGAAATATAGTACAGTAAAAATGACAGTGATAACTTTACTAAGCTCTCCACCATAGAAACCGACTACCATCATCATTAACGCTACGCCAAAACTAAAGAAAAATAAAGTTATCCAACAGAATAAAACGATGTGTAAATTTCCTAAGTTGGGATAGATATCAAAAAAAGCTAACCCTAATAGTAGAAGTATCAAAGTAAAAAAATAGATTATAAGTTCTAAAAAAGAGCGAGCAATAATGACATCAATGTGACGAATCGACCGATACATTAGCAGACCTTTATTCGCTTCCGCTGCTCCAAGCGCACGCACAGCAATACGCTGAAACATACGAAAAGGCACCATGCCAGATATTAGGAATAGCATAAAGTCCATTCCTGGGACTAGCTTTTCACGTATAGCTCCGAAAATTACTAAGTAAATTAAAACTTGTAATAAAACCTCTAACGGCGCCCAAAGATAACCCAGACGATAGCCACCAAAACGGGTCTGCAATTCACGCATCAGGAGCGCATGGAAGGCCGCGCCCATGACTTTTAGGCCACTGCGATGCTTTACCGGACGATAAGGGGGAAGCTGAACTGACATATAATACCGCGATACTCGTAGACTACAGGGAAAATCAGCCCCTATGATAAGTAAGCTATAAGCAAGATACAAGATATAATCGGTAGCCGAGTGTCGCTCCCTGCTATTACATCAGAGGATTATTAGGAGTGGCCAAGACCATTTACTAGTTTACTTCTCCTATCAAACCCTTAGAACTATAAGCGCAGCTAAATAGCGCCCAATAAAAAAGCCAGCAACCTAAGTTGCTGACTTTCTTATTTAAATATGGTGGCGATGAAGAGACTTGAACTCTTGACCTCACGATTATGAGTCATGCGCTCTAACCAGCTGAGCTACATCGCCTTTTAAGGGTCGCTATTATGCCGAACACATTGCCGACCGTCAACCCCAAAACTGATAATAATTTGAAAACTTGCTAAAAAACTTGTAAAAACCACTAAAAAGGTTGGTAAACCGATAAGCCGGGTTCTGTCTTGAACGATCATTCATCTAGGCGACCCATTGCTGAGCCGCTCGAGCAACCTACCCGCACCGAACGCGGGCCGCGCCATACCGGTGCCTATTTGGTCTTGCTACGCGTGGAGTTTACCTTGCCGTGAACTGTTGCCAGCCACGCGGTGCGCTCTTACCGCACCCTTTCACCCTTACCGAATCACCCGAAAGCAATAAGGCGGTCTCCTCTCTGCTGCACTTGTCGTCAGGTTACCCTGCCCAGCCGTTAGCTGGCACGCTGCCCTATGTAGCCCGGACTTTCCTCCCTCTAGCTGCTTATAACAAACAAGTTGCTAAAAACAGGCAAACGGCGATCGTCTGGTTTACCAAGCGCGCTAGTATAACAAAGTCTAAGTCATAATACCGAGTTCTTTTTAGTGTGTTTGCAGAATTAAAGATAAAAAATTATGGGCCAATAAAATACTAGCTACCAGTTACTGCCCAGTGATACGTTTATATTTTGCCATTAAATCAGATTCGGTCTCAGGGTAATTTGGATCTTTTGGGATACAGTCAATCGGACAAATCTCTACACACTGCGGCACATCAAAATGGCCGACACATTCCGTGCACAGGTCTGGATTAATCTCGTAAATTTCTTCGCCCTCGTAAATAGCATCATTAGGACAGGCCGGTTCACAAACGTCACAGTTGATGCACTCGTCAGTAATGAGTAGTGCCATCGAATTTCTCCCTATCTCCTGGTTCACTTTAGTAAATTAATTTCAAGCGAATGGAGTTAATAGCAGCTGTTATTCTGCTACCATCATAACTTTAATTAAAAAACAGCATTAAATAGCGCTAGCTAAATCAGCTAAGCTATTGTTTAAGCTCATGCACTACCGCTAACCAAATTACTTATTAGCTAACTTCTCGTTAAAGCCTGCCAATACGCATTCGGGAACAAATTTGGTCACGTCACCGCCTAATTTGGCAATCTCACGAATCATAGTCGATGAAATAAACGAATAATCTTGCGATGGTGTTAAAAACACCGCTTCAAAATTCTCATCAAGTTCGCGGTTCATATTGGCCAGCTGAAACTCATATTCAAAATCAGACATAGCCCGCAGACCACGCAAGACCGCAGTCGCCTTTTTTTCCCGCATAAAGTCGACCAATAACCCTTCAAAGCCAATGACTGATACTTGTGGCAAATCGCTGAATACAGTCTCAACCATGGCCACGCGTTCTTCAAAAGTAAACATCGGCTTTTTATGATGCCCGATGGCTACAGCGATAACCACTTCATCGAACAATTTTACCGCACGATTGACTAAGTCGACATGACCATTGGTAATAGGATCAAAGGTACCCGGATACAAAATCTTGGTATGTAAGGTATCGGCTTTGGTCGTCTTTGGGGTAATAGGTGTCATAGGCAAGGCATCTAATCAGTGATAAGGAAAAAAGCAGTAAGAATAAAGCGAAAAATCAAGCGCTCCCTTATATATTAACAAGTTTGCGCGATAGTGAATACGCCTAATCCCTTATTATATCTTGCCGGTGTCTACGTTGAATAGGCAATGGGCTTTATAAATGTCACCATCTTAAATAAGATTAACTATACTGCGTTAACCATAACGCCTACTTTGGCCTTTAGACTTTTACAATGCGGGTTTGCTACAATAGCGCCTCGACTCACGCTAGTGAGGAATTAGTCAGTTATAAGCAGGGATATTTTTTAGGGAAAGAGCCTAGAGAGTTTTGCCCTACTGCAGCGAGGTTATGATGTCAAAATCTAAAAAACCTGACAACCAAATCTGTGCCAATAAAAAAGCCCGTCATGAATATTTCATTGAAGAGACTTTTGAAGCCGGTCTGGTGTTAGAGGGTTGGGAAGTTAAGGCCGTACGTGCCGGTAAAATGAGCATTACCGAAGCCTATGTGATTTTTCGCAATGGCGAAGCGTTTTTATTCGGTGCCCATATCCAGCCGCTATTGTCCAGCTCTACCCATGTCGACCCCGACTCTATTCGCACCAAAAAGTTGCTATTGAATCGTCGTGAAATCGATAAATTATACGGCGCAGTAAACCAAAAAGGCTTCGCTTGCGTACCGTTATCTTGCTATTGGAAGCGTTCGATGGTGAAATGCCAAATCGCATTAGCCCAAGGTAAGAAAATGCACGATAAGCGTAAAACCCTAAAAGACAGAGATTGGGAACGCGATAAACAGCGTGGCTTTAAGCAGCATTTAGACTAGGCTAAGCTTAAACATAAAGTGTTGTTTATTATAAAACCCTATCCCTTAAAAATAAAAAAGCCTTGCATCATTGCAGGGCTTTTTTGGTTTTAACAATCGGCTAAATGGTGAGTTTAGTCTAGACGTATCTGTTGTCTCATTAAGGCTGACTGCTTGGACCTAGCGGATTGCCATAACCTACAAGCTATTAACTCACCGTTACCTTCGCATCAATCTGCTCAGCTTTATTATCACGTTGAGCCTTATTGTGTTTTAAAGTCTTCACCCCGTGCCAAATCAAGCAAGCAATCCCTGACCAAATAAGCCCATAACTGAGTAACATTTCTTGCTCAAACGGGTTGCCCAACACCGTAATCGCTAGCATAAATAACAGCGCAGGCTCGAGATAACTGAGCATGCCAAAGACGTTCACAGGTAGCTTTTGGCTGGCCTCAACATTACTCTGCATCGCCAAAGCACTCATAATGCCCAAACCAACAACCATAGCGATCATATAAGCCGAACTGGTCACCATCGTTAAAGTGGTGGGCGCGATAAATAAGAGATAACCTATTGCAAAAGGTGCCAAAACTGTCAAATCGACCAATAGCCCGGTCACCGCAGAGATACCTTGCTTACGGCGCATAATGTAATAAATGGGATAGGTCAAACATACCCATAAAGTCGCCCAAGATAAGCTCTGCGTACGAATTAGCTCACTCCCCACCCCAAGAACCGCTAAAGCTACCGCAAACCACTGTAACTTGGAAAGTTTCTCACCAAAGAGTACACAGCCAAAAATGACCATCATCAAGGGAAATAAGAAGTAGCCCATAGCGGTCTGTACGCCTTGGCCATTGACCGGTGCCCACATAAATAACCAGAATTGACTGGCAAAAATCGGGGTTGGTAATAACAACCACACCCATTGCTTAGCCGTCTTAAGGTTGCTTAGTACCGCTAGACTGGTGGCCATACGCCCTGAAAATAGTAAAAAACCTACTAATGCGACCCACATTGCGAGCATCCGCCAAACAAAAACCTGCGTACCCGATAATGGTGCTAGCCAGCTGCTATACACATACAGCACCCCGAACAACACGTTTGACAATACCGCCAAGCCAATCCCTAGCAATAAATTACGCTGAGCAGCATCACCTTCCCGAAAAAAAGCAGGCAATGGTAATTTATCAATAAAACTATTTATAGGGAGGTTCGCAGTAGCTTGGGTGGTCATGAGTCTCTCTAATTATTAAGGGCAATATGCCATTATCAGTGTTAAATACCAATGCTTAATATTAAAGGTTGAATATTAAAGATTGAATATTAGTAGTAAACGATAGGCCATATTTTACGCTCTCCTTATGATAAAATTTATCTAATTATCATAGATAATGGTTTTATTTATCACGAAACTATTTATATGTTGAATTTTTATCACCTATCAAAATTATTATGATAATAATCACTAATCCATAACACACTAATCCATAACACATTGAGACTATCTATAAGATAAGGACCCCTAATGAGCCATCTGTTAGATGCTACCGATAAAGCCATCTTAAACTTGCTGCAAGATGATGCCACGCTACCGCTAAAAACGATTGCTGAGCACGTCCATGTTTCAGTGGCTACTGCTCAACGCCGCGTACAGCAATTAATAGAGTCTGGGGTCATCACTAAGCAAGTCGCTATCGTTGATCCTAATAAAGTGGGCTACGGCCTAACCGCTTTTGTGATGATAGAGATGGAGCGCTCAAATAATTCTATGCAGCATCGTTTTGAGCGGCTAATGCATGAGCAGTCGCAGGTAATGAGTTGCTATGAGGTATCTGGAGATTTTGATTTTATGTTAGTAATCAATGCGAAAAATATGAGCGACTATCATCAATTTACCCGCGATAAGCTCACTTATGAGAATAATGTGCGTAATTTTAAAAGTCAGTTTGTGATGAACTTTACTAAGAGCGGCACCAAGATTTTCTTGGATTAATTAGCCCAATTCAGCAATAAGCAATGACGCAGTGTTAGGCATAAAACTAGACATAGTACGAGGTATAGAATTAGAATTTAAATATGAAAAAAGGCAACAAGTGACCCTGTTACCTCTCTTAATAGTAGCCATGCAGCCGGTATCGTTATAGGTTTTTACGGTATTGCACCATATCGGTTTTGGTGGCCATGGTGTCGTATAACAGACACGCGGTTTTATTGCCCTCTTGCGTGGTCCAATAGACGCGGTTGCACTCATTCAAAGTCGCAAAGTCATACACTTGCTCTATTAATATACGGCCGACTCCCTGCCCACGTGCGGATTCGCTGACAAATAAATCTTCCAAATAACAACAATAAGTCGTATCCCAAGTGTTGGGGTGTAGCACCACATGAGTGAACCCCACTAACACTGGATCGGCTTGCCCTTCCTGCTGCCAAGCGCCAAAGCCATAGATATGAAACTCATTATCCAACAATCGATGCCAAGTAAAATCGATAGTAGTCATGGGTAGGCTGGTCTCATAAAACGTCAAATAACGCTGCCATAATGCTAGCCAACTGGGATAGTCTTCAGCAGTTAAGGGTTTGGTTTGAATGGTTGTTTCACTATTTTTCATTAATTTCCTACCTTCTAGAACTTTTATCACAGGGACGTACTAATGCGTCAAGTCCACTGCGTTGGAATTCAAACCACTAGCTCACCTACGATCATGCTGCTGGCTATGGCATCGCTGCCCATAAATGACCCTTACTGCCTTACAGACGCACTAAAAAAGTGCACTCCTGCCCCATATTGATTAAAGATTAAGGGCGAAAGTCACTTTATTAGTGCAAAATACTGATTTTTAAGGTGTATTTAGCCTATTATTGCCCCTATTTAACACCCTTCTCTCGCTAATTACTAGCTAATTAATAGATAGTTGTCGGTTAATTAAGGTAGCTTAATTTATAGAAAGATTCGGTTAAAAATGACCGGGCGCTATAAACGAAAAACTTAAGACATATATTTTTTCATACAGAACAAATAATTAGCATGATTCAAATAATACCTAATATATATCAACTGCTTGGATTATTAGCATTGCAGTGATTAGTTAATTAATAAACACTAACTATCTGTTTATTATTAATAGTACGCTGATGCCACTAGTGACTTATAATAGTAGGGCAAAAGCTATGCCATGGGAGCTTAGAGCTAACGTTACTGTAGTTGTGCCGCTAGTATAAAGGCTACTAAGCGAAGGCAAAATAGCGGCTTGGTTAGCAAAAATAGGCAGCGTGTTATAAAAAGTATCGCCAACGTTATTTGCACCCCAATTTATTTAAACCAGCCATTACTTTGACTGCTGCAAATGTAACCGAGACTATAAACCTTTGCCATCCTGAGCTATATTCATGATAAAATGAGCAAGATTACACCTACTGCTATTAAGCCACCATTTCTTATTGTCTGTTTACCCACTCAGCCCTCGCGACATAATCAGCTCCTTAGCGTACAGCGACTTATTTGCGCTTGCCTATTATTATGACGTCTGCGCTTAACCGGTATGCACGCGCTATCCAATTATTGCCACTCACAGGTTACCCCCATGTCTGCCGATACCATCGCTCGCACCGCCTTCAAAAATGGCGTTACTCCTTTATATGACTACGATAAGCATTGGGCCAGTTGCTATGAGCCTGCGCCATTTTTGCCTACCACTCGCGAAGAGATGGATGCACTAGGCTGGGATTCCTGCGACGTCATCATCGTGACCGGCGACGCTTATGTCGACCATCCTAGCTTTGGTATGGCCATTATTGGGCGTCTTTTAGAGTCACAGGGTTTTCGCGTCGGTATCATTGCACAGCCGGATTGGACCAGCAAAGACGCCTTTATGGCTTTGGGCAAACCCGTCTATGCTTATGGCGTGACCGCGGGCAATATGGACAGCATGATCAACCGCTATACTGCCGATCGTCGTATCCGCAGTGATGATGCCTACTCTCCTGGTAACGTGGCGGATAAACGTCCGGATCGCGCCGCTATTGTTTATAGCCAACGTTGCCGCGAAGCTTACTCTGATGTGCCCATTATCCTAGGCGGTATCGAGGGCAGCTTGCGCCGTATCGCGCATTACGACTATTGGTCGGATAAAGTGCGTCGCAGTATCTTGCTAGACAGTCGCGCTGACGTGCTGCTGTACGGTAATGCTGAGCGCGCTATTGTCGATGTGGTGCATGGATTATCAAAAGGCTACACCTTTGAGCAGATGAGCAGCCTGCGCGGTACGGCCTATTTATTGACGCCATCACGCCGTCATTGGCAAGCCGATATGATTGAAGTGGCCAGTAACGATGTCGATACGGTTGGCCGTGTGGACCCCATTATCAACCCGTATGTGATGATGGAAGATGTGGACAGCTGTGCAATTGAAAAAGATAAAGACGAGCAACCCGGCTTATCAGCCATGGAACGTCAATATAAAGGCTTTGTCGCTGAACCTGTGACTGACAAAGTCATCAATGCCGATCAAGTTAATGATGACGTGCAAGTGGTCAAGTTAATGGTCCCAACCTCTAAAGCAGAGGCTGAAAAGCCACTGACTGCCCGTAAACATAAGCTAAAATTACCACCGCGGGAAAAGACGGTGATTCGCTTGCCAGATTACGAGCATGTGAAATCTGACCCTGTTCTCTATGCGCATGCTAGCCGTATCCTACATACTGAGACCAACCCTGGTAATGCCCGTGCCTTGGTACAGCGTCATGGTACCGGTGGTGGTAACTCGAGAACGGATATCGACGTGTGGTTAAACCCACCGCCACTGCCTTTGTCTACAGAAGAGATGGACTATATCTTTGACTTGCCGTACGCGCGCTTGCCACATCCGAGCTATGGTAAAGCCCAGATTCCCGCTTTTGATATGATTAAATTCTCAGTGAATATCATGCGCGGCTGTTTTGGTGGCTGTACATTCTGCTCAATCACAGAGCACGAAGGCCGCATCATTCAGAACCGCTCAGAAGAGTCTATTCTGCGTGAAGTGGAAGCTATCCGCGATACCGCCCCTAACTTTACTGGGGTCATCTCTGACCTAGGGGGCCCGACCGCTAATATGTATCGCCTGCATTGTAAAGATGAGACGATTGAGAAAAACTGCCGCAAGCCTTCTTGTGTCTATCCCGATGTTTGTGACAACTTGTTGACTGACCACAGCAATCTGACCCAACTCTATCGTAAAGCCCGTAGCATCACAGGCGTGAAAAAGATTCTGATTGCCTCAGGACTGCGCTATGACTTGGCCGTCAAAGACCCTGAGTATGTTAAAGAATTAGTCACGCATCACGTTGGTGGTTATCTCAAGATTGCGCCTGAGCATTCCGAATCTAACGTTTTAAATAAAATGATGAAACCGGGCATGGGCTCGTACGATGCCTTTAAAGCCATGTTTGAGCAGTTCAGTCAGGAAGCTGGTAAAGAGCAGTATTTGATTCCGTATTTCATTGCAGCGCACCCTGGCACTACCGACGAAGATATGATGAATTTGGCCATCTGGCTCAAGCGCAACAGCTATCGTGCGGATCAAGTCCAGGCGTTCTACCCGAGTCCGATGGCGACGGCGACCACGATGTATCACACGCACAAAGACCCTTTGCATAAGGTGACTCGTGCTGCTGAAAATGTGGATATCGTCAAATCGGGTAAGCAGCGTAAATTGCATAAATCCTTCTTGCGCTACCATGATCCTAAAAACTGGGGCCTGCTACGGGCTGCACTAAAACGTATGGGCCGTGAGGATTTAATCGGTACTGCGCGCCATTGCTTGATACCGCCATTTAACTCTCGCTTAGAGGGTAAAGACAGTCAAGACAGCTATCAATCAGCGCGTAAAAAGAACAGCCGCGTGGGCACTGACTCTGCCAAACGTCGCGATCAGTCTAATGCAAAGTCGGTACGCAGCAATGGCGAGACTATGAATAAGCCAAAGGTGAAAAAAGGAAACTTCCAGACTCAGCACACGGGCTTACCTCCTAGAAAAATGAGCTAGTTGAGATAGTAAAAGAGTGTGATTAGCCTCGTATGCTTTCATCTTTAATAAAAACATAAAAATTAACCCTGCTACCCGTTAGCGGGGTTTTTTTATACAAAAATGGATCTTCCTATAGCTATCGCTAGCACCGCTATATTATAGTTTTTTTGAGCAATCGCAAGATAAGAACCACCAGTTGTTCATTATTATTTTTATAATAAAATCAATCTATTAACGAGTTACTCGACCTAACATATTCCTCACAATTACTAACATTATTCTTAAGAGGCTTAGGTATCATGAGCACCATATCAGCTTATGAGCTAACCTGAGCTATTGCTAATTAATTAACTCTAATTATGAAAAAATTAATTAACCGAACAACGATTACAACTAATCCCAATAAATTGAGGCAAACCTTATGAAAACCCTAACCAAATTTGCTATGGCTGTGCCTGCTTTTGCTTTATTAAGTGCTTGTGCTACTAGCCCAACGGCACCGACAGTTACGCCTAAACCTGCTGAACAATTAACCCAGTTGGCCTATGACCGTATGGCGCCTGAGCATTATACTTGCGGTGACGCTGGTGAAATCTTGGCCAAGCAATCGGTCAATAAACAACAAGTCATGCTCAACGTGACTTTGCCTGCTCTGAAATTTAACCAACAGTCAGTGCTACTCAATGAAAAACCTGCTGCCTCAGGCGTGCGTTATGTCAATGATGCCAACCCAGAATCCACTTTGTCATGGCACACTAAAGGTGAAGAAGCTATGTTTGCCGTAGACTGGGCCAATGGCGACGAATATAAAGCCACCTGTAAAAAGCTTTAAGACTCACAAGCTTTTAAGGCTTTAGTTCTTAAGCTAAGCTAGTTAAGCTAAGCTAAGCTAAAACAGCCAAGCTCAGATAGCATTGACCATAAACAGCGGCCCTAGGGTGGCTGTTTTTTTATGGGGCTCACAAATATATTACAGGGCATTTTTTTGCCCCTAGCCTAAAGTGCGCTACCATAGAGGGCTTAACTTTCTTGCTATATTCCTCGCTATACTCTCCGATCAAATCGCAACATATTTTGCTCGGTTAGCAGACTCAATTAGGTGATCCTTTTGAAAAATATCTCTTTTGTCTCTATTTTTCGCCCCCGTCAATCCGCCAGTCTGGTGCTCAGTACGGCGCTACTGCTCAGTGTTGGTCTGCTAGCAGGCTGCCAAGATGCTGAGATTACCCAGCAACAGGCAACACAAGCTGACGCAACAGACGTTGCCAGCGCTGAGCAGACAGATACCGCTAGTGACGCCAGCCAATCCGCCCTTACTGAGAGTGGTGATGCAATGGCGGCTGGGACAGAAAACGACCATGAGCTTGCCCCAGGCACTTTAGAGAAACCGTATGAAATCGATTGGTCAGAAATCGCTAATGGCACCGCTCCTATAGCGGCAGATAAGTTTCAGTATCCTTTTGCTGCCGATAGTAAACAAGTCACGGCTTATATGAATTTTTTCAAAGTTGATGCCCAAACTGCGCAGCATAATCTCACTATTGGGATGGCCAGTAATGAAGCATTGACGCAAGTATTGGATCAATTGGGCACCCGCTATGTCTCCCATGAGTTGACCGATGGCGAGAACATTCAAATGATTGTGCACACCACCCCTGAAATTGCGCCTAGCCGCCACGACTATGTTTTTGCAGACGATTTTGCCAAAGGTTTAACTCTGCCTATTTTGATTCAACCCGACGCAAGCAAAACCACAGCTAATTAGTAAAAATTAATAGTTAATAAAAATTAAATAAACAGTTATGTTAAGATAAAGGGCGCTATACCGTATAGAGTAAGCGCCCTTTTATTTATGGTAATAGACAGTAATAGCTTAAGGATTAGGGCGATACTTTTAATTAGCGCGACCCTTCAATATTATGACAAGGATGTCCGCTATGAAAATTATTCAGCGCTCTGCCCCTTTATTACGCCAAGCTCCTGCACCTACTGCTCTTAACCCCTTTACTGCCAAAAAATCTTTTACCTTATCCTTAACCAGACTCCTTTTTTGCATACGCTTGACTCTAACGGGGGTAATGGTAGGAGGCAGTTTGGTATTAAGCGGCTGCTTTCATGACAGCGATGATAAGGATACGTCAGAGCCCCCGCCTAAAATGAGTGCGGCGACGCTAATAGATGACCTAGTTATCACGCAAACTTTTAGCGCTACTGAGCTTAAAGCCGCCCTAGTCGCTGCCGATTTAGCCAACCTCGTGGCCGATGACCCACTCTGCGGCATCACCGTGCAGTATATAAACCATACCACCACCGGCTTACAAGGCGAAGCGACCAACGCAACCGGTGCGGTTATCTTGCCCCATGGCGAAGACCCTACCTGTCAAGGCGAGCGGCCTATCACTCTGTATGCCCATGGCACTGCCGCCGAAAAAAGCTACAATTTAGCTGCGCTCAATGACCCTGATAATCCCGCTTATGATAAGGCTTTGGTAGTCGCCGCTAGCTATGCGGGTCAAGGTGACATTTTGATAGCGCCCAACTACCCAGGCTATGATAAATCTGACCTGTCTTATGCGCCTTATATTACCGCGCAGCAAGGCCGGCAGATGCTAGATGGTCTCCAAGCGGGTAAACTTGCTATCGAGCAAATCAATAGCCAGATGCCAAAAAAAGACAGCACGCCAACCTCTACCGTCACTTATAACGACAAGCTGTTTTTAACCGGCTATTCACAAGGAGGCTATGTGACGATGGCGACTGCCAAAGCACTCGATGGCATGGGCATGAGTGCAACCGCGGTGAGTCCTGGCTCGGGGCCGTATGCCGTAACTGCCTTTGCTGACTCTTTAATGTCGGGCAATGTTATCTTTGGCGGCACCTTATTTTTGCCTATGCTGACCAGCAGCTATGTGGCCGAATATGGTGATCTACTCGATGGGGTATACACTGAGCAATATGCAGCTACTGCGCCCACGCTATTTCCCACCACTGAATCTGTGCCCAGTATTTATTTCAACGGCAAACTCCCCTTTACCCAATTGTTTGAAGATTGCCCAGTGGGCTATGACTCTCTCAAGGATATCTCGCCACCCAGTCCGGCTTATGACTTTGGCTTCGGAGCCGATAATTATCTATTTAATACCGCTTTTAGAGCTAAATATATCGACGATATGGCGGTGAACCCCGATGGTATTTATCCTGACTTTAAAGCCCCTAATGGCCCTGTCCCTACCCAGACCGACTTACCAATACGCCAAGCTTTTATAGACAATGATTTGCGCGATTATGTGCCCAAAGCACCGGTATTATTATGTGCGGGCAATCAAGATCCTAGTGTCACTTTTGGGGTAAATACTTATGCGCAAGCGCTGATTTGGCAGAATAATAGCGCGGTTGATTTTGCCATGTTGGATGTTGATATTACCAACCAAGCCGCCCGAGCAGCTGCCGGTAAGTCACCTTATATCAGCACCTTACCTACGCTTATTGATACGCCTTTACGTGAGGTTGCCACTGAATTACAGCAGGGGTTTAGTCATCAATTAGACGCTAAATTAGCCGCCATCTGGGCAGCGACGTACCAACAAGCACGCGCCGAGGGGCTAGACGAAGCCGCCGCTGAAAAAAGAGCTGATAGCGCCAAAACGGCAGCGGTAGTTGAGTCTATTACCTATCATACCGGCGTCGACCCTTATTGCTTGCAGGCTGCCAATTCCTTTTTTGCGCAATACCGTTAATCGTATCCTTGATTGGCGCTAGTGAATTGCTTTTAATTTGCCAAGGAGTCAGCTTAGGTTGGCTCTTTTTATTGTGGGTAAATTAGGGTTGCAGAGCTCTACATTAACCCCTCAAAGAAACGGTAAGAATTGCTTTACAACCATGCTAAGATATTAATATAGCGTAAGAATTTAGCAATAATAATTCTAAGCTATGGCTTAGCGCTAGGCCTAACATAGCGCTGAGCTAAACCTTAGCGACCATAATGAAAAGCTGATTTATACAAGGATGTAAACTGCGATGTCTAAGACCAATCCCGCGCACCCTCTGAGCGCGCTGACCCAACATATCCGTTTAAGTAAAACCATTACCCTGACCAGCTTAGTGATCTGCTCCAGCTTAGTGCTGGCAGGTTGTGGCGATGATAATGACAATATATTTGCCGTTGATGCGCCCAAAAAAATCAGTGAGGCTACGTTAATTGATGCGCCCGTGGTCACCAAGACCTTTACGGCAGCGGAGCTTAAAGCGGCGGTAGCCAGCGCTGGACTAAGTGCGGCTGTCGATGCCGATCCCGTTTGTGGCATCACCGTGCAGTATATTAACCACACCACGACGGGGTTAAAAGGTGAGGCGACCAACGCTACCGGCGCTGTCATACTGCCCCATACTGACGATCCTAATAATAAAGACTGCCAAGGCGAGCGGCCTATCATGCTCTATGCCCACGGCACCACACCCGTGCAGAATTATAACTTAGCGGCTCTCAATGACCCTGAAAATGCCGCCTATGATACCGCCCTACTTATCGCAGCAAACTTTGCCGGTCAAGGCGATATCGTCATCGCGCCGAACTATCCTGGCTATGATAAATCTGAGCTGAAATATGCCCCTTACGTGACCTTGCAACAAGGTCAGCAGATGTTAGATGGGCTACATGCCGGTAGGCTAGCTATTGAGAAATTAGCCAGCAATAAAGCGGCTGCTACCAATGTTAAAGCCAGTGACAAGTTGTTTATCACCGGCTATTCACAAGGCGGCTATGTCGCGATGGCAGCCGCCAAAGCCTTGGATGACAAAGGACAACCGGCCACCGCTGTGAGTCCTGCGTCTGGGCCTTATGCGCTGACCGCCTTTGCCGACTCCATTATGTCCGGTAACGTCATCTATGGGGGAACGGTTTTCTTACCGATGCTGACGCGCAGTTATGACAATGAATACAATAATTTGATTGAGGGCGTCTATGCGGACAAATATGCTGAGACTGCTCCCAACTTATTTCCCACCAATGATAATCTAGTGGGTTTATTCTTTGCCGGTAAAATCCCGACCACGCAGTTGTTTCAATCGTCACCTACTGGCTATGACGTTTTAGAGGCTTTGCCTGCTCCTACTCCTAAAAACGCTTTTGGCTTCTCGGACAAGACCTATCTGTTCAATACAGATTTCCGAGCGCAATACGTGCAGGATATGCAAAGCCATCCGGACGGTATCTATCCGACCTTTAGCGCTCCTAATGGCGCAGTGCCAGTAAAATCTAACTTGGCTGTGCGTAAAGCCTTTATTGATAATGACTTACGCGCTTATCAACCTAAGTCGCCTATGCTGCTTTGTGGTGGTAACCAAGACCCTAGCGTGACTTATGATGTCAATGCCGATGCGCAAGCCCGTATTTGGAAGTCGACCGCTAAGCAGCCTTTTGCTTTAATAGATATGGATTTATCCAATCAAGAGGCTCGCAGCGCGGCTGACAAATCAACTTACGTCTCGACCTTACCGCCTGCCGTAGATAAGAATGTTCGTGCAGCCGCCATGGCCATTCAGGACAAATTCACCAGTAACTTAACCACTCTACTGACCAATACTTATCAAGTGGCCTATGCCGAAGCTATCGATAAAGGTAAAAGCGTAGCCGAAGCTCAGGCAGCAGGGCAAACCGCCAGCTATACTGAACAATTAAGCAGCTATCATGGTATGGTCGCGCCTTATTGCTTAAGCGCTGCCACGGTGTTCTTTGATCAGTATCGTTAAGCGTTAGCTAGTTATTTTAGAGAATAAAAAAGACAGCTTTGGCTGTCTTTTTTTGTTGGGTTTATTTCTTTTTAATATCTTATATCGACACCAGCTATCTACACCAACCCCCTACACTAACTTCGAAAGTGGCGTAGCGTGGGTGCTAACCCACGGGATAAATAAGAGAAAATTGCTAACCCCTTTGGTAATACTGTATTTATAAAAAGGTGGGTTACGCTACCGCCAACCCACTATACCGTCATAATATTATTCGGGACTTTATCCCTAATAGTTTACTCGCCAATCAAAGCCAAAAACTCAGCCTCATCAACCACTTTGACCTCTAGCTTTTCAGCCTTAGTAAGTTTAGACCCCGCCTTCTCGCCCGCCAGCAGCGCAGAAGTCTTGGCAGAGATACTGCCAGAGACCTTAGCGCCTAAGGCTTGCAGTCTTACCTTGGCCTCATCACGACTCATACTGGATAATGTCCCGGTAATCACCCAAGTCTGCCCATCTAGCGGCAGCCCTTCGGTGGCGACCTGCTCGACCTTATCCCAATGCACGCCAGCCGTTATCAGGGCTTGAATCACATCAATATTATGCTGTGCTCGGAAGAAGTTATAGACCTGCTCAGCGGTAATATCACCCACATCAGGCGTCTCTTGTAGTTGCTCAATCGTAGCCGCTGCAAGCGCTGGTAAGTCGCCAAACTGTTGGGCTAAATTCTGCGCAGTAGACTCACCCACGCCGCGGATACCAAGCGCATAGATAAACCGAGACAATGTAGTTTTTTTACTGGCTTCGATAGCGGCCAGCATATTAGTGACCGACTTCTCTCCCAGTTTTTCGATATTGACCAACTGGTCTTGGTGGTCTTTTAAGCGGTAAATATCCGCCACGGTCTTGACGATACCTTGTTCAAAGAAACTGATCAGCCAGCGCTCGCCCACCCCATCGATATCCATAGCGCGGCGCGAGACAAAGTGGATTAACGCTTCTTGCTGCTGGGCAGGGCAAAATAGCTCGCCGGTACAACGGGCCAAAGCCTCACCCTCAGGAATCACTACAGGAGACTCACAAACGGGGCAGGCTTTTGGTAATACCACCGGGGTGGTGCCCTCAGGACGCATCTCATGCCAGACGCGAGAAATTTTAGGAATCACGTCACCGGCTCGGTGTACGCTCACAGTATCGCCAGCACGCACGTCCAAACGCTGAATCTCACCAAAGTTATGCAGGGTCACATTACTCACGGTGACGCCGCCTACTTGAACGGGTTCTAACTTACCCACCGGCGTAATTTGGCCAGTACGCCCCACTTGCCATTCAATAATGTTTAAAGTCGTCATAACCGTTTCAGCAGGGAATTTATAGGCGGTCGCCCAGCGTGGTTCGCGTGATAGGAAACCTAGCTGACTTTGTAGGGCTAAATCATTCACTTTGATGACCGTGCCATCAATCTCAAACGGCAGCTCTGGACGGCTGTCATTGACCGATTCGTAGTAGCTTTGCGCCTCTGCTAATCCATTAACCACTTGCACCGCACTGACGGTAAAGCCAATCTCTTTGAGCCAAGCCAAGGCCTCTGACTGTTTAGTAATAGTCTTAGGTAAACCTTGATTGACCGAATAAGCATAGAACGCTAATGGGCGACTGGCAGCAATGTTGGGATCGAGCTGGCGCAAACTGCCTGCCGCTGCGTTACGGGGGTTGGCAAAGGTTTTGCCACCGCTCTCCTCGGCTTGACGATTAAGGCGCTCAAACCCAGCTTTGGGCATCAACACTTCGCCGCGCACTTCTAGTAAGGCAATATCAGCGACCGCGTCTAACACTAAGGGTAGGTTATTAATGGTTTTGACATTCTGGGTAATGTCTTCACCTACTTGCCCGTCACCACGGGTAATCGCTTGCACATATTTGCCGTATTCATATTTGATAGAGACCGCTAGACCATCTAGCTTCATCTCAATCTCATATTCGGGGTTCTGCTGGGATGCATTTAAACGATCGTTGACTCGGCGCATAAAATCAGCGAGGTCATCTTTATTGAATACGTTACCTAGCGATAGCATCGGGATATCGTGCGGTAATTGTGAAAAGGCCGCTAACGGTGAATCGCCAATTTGCCCGGTCGGACTGTCCGGTTGAATTAAATCAGGATAGGCCTCTTCGAGTTCGATTAAGCTTAGGCGCAACTGGTCATATTCGTTGTCACTAATCTGCGGCTCATCTAAGACATAATAGGCATTATTATGAATACGTAAGGCATTAATCAGTTGGCGCATTTGCGCAATAATATCCGCATCATCGTGGCGCACGGGAGCATCATTGGTTTTAGCAGTAGCAGTCGTTGTTTTTGCAGAATTATTATCGGAATCAGTCATAGTCGGCGTCTTAATCAATATGCAAATTGGAATAGCGTTATCATACCAAGATTGCTACTTAGATAATATTAACCAAGAGTTTATCGAAGGTATTTTTATAAGGTTTAAATACAAATTACGCTATGTCATTCTTCGCTAAACCCCTGTGCCTAACAAGTGTCAGCCAATGACTTAGCAAACTATTCCTCTCAATTATCGGTCTAACTATCTATGCTATGATAATTTTACTAAGCAGAGATATTGCACTCACAGCTTTGCTACATAGCTTGCTTAAAAATATAGTTATATTAATGACTTATTAAATTTTTCCACTCAATTTATTGTCTACTTATTAGTAGTTATCCCCTTCTTTTTGCTCCACATTACTCGCCTCATTTTTTAACAAAAGGATTTTGTTTATGCAGCCCACCAGTCAGCGCGGTCAAGACTTTTACGAGCGCACCCAAGCCTTCATTACGGAAGAAATCGAGCCTATCGAAGCGGATTTTTGGCAAGAGTGTCATCAGCTGAATCAAGGCGGTGATTGGACCCAGTGGCAATGGCCGCAGGCTTATCAAGAGTTACGTAACAAGGCTCGCAAGGCTGGTCTATGGAATATGTTCTTACCCGATGACGAGTTTGGTGCCGGACTATCAGTCACTGACTACGCCCCTATCGCTGAGCTGACCGGACGCAGCTTAATTGCCCCGCATATTTTTAACTGTAACGCCCCAGATAGTGGCAATATGGAGCTGTTGTGGCGCTATGGTACGGAAGCGCAAAAGGCACGTTGGCTCACCCCACTTATTGACGGAAAAACGCGTTCGGTATTTTGTATGACTGAGCCCGAAGTGGCCTCTAGCGATGCGACTAATATGCAGGCTACCGCTATTGTCGACGGTGATGAGATTGTCTTAAATGGTCAAAAATGGTGGTCATCAGGTCTAGGCGATCCTGATGTTGACCTGCTGATATTCATGGCGCATACCCCTGATGAGAGTAAAGGCCGCCATCAACAGCACTCCATGGTACTCGTATCCAAGGATGCTGAGGGCGTAAATATTGAGCGTATGCTACAAGTCTTTGGCGATTATGATGCGCCGCATGGTCATGGCGAAGTGAGCTTTGACAATGTCCGCGTGCCGGTCGCTAATATTATCGGAGGTCCGGGTATGGGCTTTGAGATTGCCCAAGGTCGTTTAGGGCCAGGGCGTATTCACCACTGTATGCGCTGTATTGGCGCTGCAGAGAAAGCGCTAGAGATGGCTATCGATCGTGGCATGAGCCGAACCGCTTTTGGTAAACCTATCTTACAACTCGGTGGTAACCTCGAGCGTATTGCGGAAGCCCGTATTAAAATCGATCAAGCGCGTCTATTGACCTTATATGCAGCACAGAAAATGGATGAACAAGGCACCAAAGCCGCCTTGACGGAAATCTCAGCGATTAAAGTCGTGGCGCCTACCGTATTGCAAGAAGTCGTAGATATGGCGATGCAGCTGCATGGGGGTATGGGGGTTTGTCAGGACACGATGTTACCCGGATTTTATGCGCAAGCGCGTGCCTTACGTCTAGCTGATGGTCCAGATGAAGTGCATAAGACTATGATTGCTAAATTAGAACTTAAAAAGCGGGGTTTTAGTCGCAAAAAGCCACCATCCAGCTCATAAGGCTTGAGCAAACTATTACTTGGCTTAGCCGTAACCATAAAACAGCTGGCCTACGTTAACACTAATAATGACCGCTAAAAAAGGATTTTTCATGTCAGAACAGCCCGCTTCAGCAACCGCCACTACGACTTCTCAGCCTGCTGCTAAGACCGAAGCCTTTATCGATAAGGCGGGAGAAGTCCGTAGTGCAGAGACGCTAGATACCCAAGCAGTCACCGACTGGTTAAAAGCGCAGGATATTGACCTGCAGGGCGAGCCTAAAGTGACCCAGTTTTCTGGTGGTGCCTCCAATTGGACCTACCGCTTGCAGTATGACAATGTTGATTTGATTTTACGTCGACCACCGGCAGGAACTAAGGCTAAATCTGCTCATGATATGGTACGCGAGTACACGGTACAGCATGCTTTAAAAGAGGACTATCCTTATGTCCCGCAAATGATCGCGCTATGTGAGGATGAGTCGGTCATCGGTTGTGACTTTTATGTCATGGAGCGTTTGGTCGGTATTATTCCCCGCTCCAACCTACCTAAAGGACTCGATTTAGAGACCACCCAAGTACGTGAGCTGTGTACCAATGTCATCGATGCTTTAATTGAGCTGCATCAGGTGGACTATAGCGCGAATACTGAGTTGATGTCCTTGGGTAAAGGTGAAGGCTATTGTGAGCGTCAAGTCAGTGGCTGGGACAAGCGCTATAAAAAAGCGAAGACCCCCAACGTGCCGAGTTTTTATCTGGTACGCCAATGGCTAAAACGCAACCTACCGGCAGACAGCAGCACATGTGTGATTCATAACGACTGGCGCTTTGATAACGTCGTCCTCGACCCGAACGATCCCACCACCGTGATTGGCGTATTGGATTGGGAAATGGCGACTTTAGGCGACCCGTTGATGGATTTAGGTAGTGCATTGGCCTATTGGGTACAAGCCGATGATAATAAAATCATGAAGCAATCGCGCCGTCAACCTACTCACCTAAAAGGGATGATGACTCGGGCTGAAGTGGTCGATTATTATTTAGAAAAGACTGGCATGCAGGTCGATAATTGGGCTTTTTACGAAGTGTTTGGTCTGTTTCGCCTAGCCGGTATTGCCCAGCAAATTTATTACCGTTACTACCATAAACAGACCGACAACCCAGCCTTTAAAAACTTTTGGATTATCATTCATGCGTTACATGCACGCTGCCTGACCTTGATTGCCAAACATGAAGGTCGCCAGTTGGTTAGTCATGATAAGGTACCAGCGCCTGTACAAAAAATCGCCGAGAAGTTTTTGAAGTAGTGGGTAATCAATGCGGTTTGCTAATGGCTTTTTTAGCGAACCCATAACTAGGACCCGCCCTAATAAGCGATTGCACAATTCATTCTTAATTTATCTTAGGTGAGCCCGTATTATGACCACCCTGCTATTTGCCCGTCATGGGCAAGCCTCTTTTGGCCAAGAAAACTATGACCAACTCTCAGACTTGGGCAGTAAACAAGCTCAATTACTCGGGGCTCAATATGCGGGCTTGCAACGACAAATAGATGGCATGATGACCGGAACCCTGTCACGCCAACGGGACTCAGCAAAGCATTTTTTACAGGGGTATCAAGCCGGTTTAGAAGGTCTGCAACAGGCTAACGATGATTCTAATTTTACGGATTTAGCCCAACCGCAAGTGCTCGCCGGATTGAATGAATTTAACCACGAAGATATCTTTATCAAATCCAATCCGAAGTTTGCTACGCAAGCTGGGGTGATGGCGGAAGTGACTAAAAGTCCTGAACCCATGGGGCGGTTGGCAGAGTTGTTTTATGAGTCTATGCAGCGTTGGCATTCGGGCAATTTTGATGACGATTATTTAGAAAGTTGGCCGGCGTTTAATGCGCGTGTGCAACAAACCTTACAAGAAATTATTGCGCTAACACAAGACTTTGACGCCCCAAAAACCTTGCTAATATTTACCTCTGGTGGTGTGATTGCGGCCTTAACAGCAGCGCTATTAGGAGATGGCAAACCTAACAGTCAAGCGGCCTATAGAGTGACCCCTAGCTTAGTGAATACCGGCGTGACCAGTATCTCGTTAAAAGAGGGCAAACCTAGATTGCTCTCACTTAACGAGCATACGCATCTCTATACAGCAGGCGAGCGCTACCTCACTTGGCACTAATGTAGGTAATAAACCCTAATTTTCATTCTGATAAGGACATCCGATGACTACTAATCCACAAACCGATAAGCAAAAAGATAAGAAAACAGATAAGAAAAATAAGGGCAAGCAAGCCGCAACCAAGCAAACCCTATTAGGTGTAATGCAAAACAGCCTTAAGAGTAAGGTGGAAGACGCTAAAGGGGTATTGAGCAATCCCGATACTGCTATCAAAGCGTTAAAACAGCAGCAGGTCGGTAAAGATAAAACTATATTAATTACTGGTGCCAGTTCGGGTATTGGTGCGGGTATGGCAAAGTTGTTTGCCTCACTCGATTATAACTTGGCTATTTGTGCCCGTAGAACTGAGCGACTAGAAGCCTTAAAATCTGAACTGCTGACGGCTAATCCAGATATTCGCGTTGAATTACAAGCATTAGATGTGAGCGATTACGACGCAGTATTTAGCGTATTTAAAAGTTTCGCCGCGGACTTCGGCACCATAGACCGAGTCATTGTCAATGCCGGCGTGGGCGAAGGACGCCGCATTGGTACCGGACGTTTTGAGATTAATCGCCGTACTGCTGAAGTAGATTTTATCTCCGCCTTAGCCCAGTGCGAATCAGCGATGGAAATCTTCCGGGCGCAGAACCATGGTCACCTCGTCGCCATCTCTAGTATGTCGGCAATGCGCGGTATGCCCAAACATCTAACGGTCTATGCGGCGAGTAAAGCGGGACTGGCGCATTTGGCGGAAGGTATCCGAGCAGAAATGCTTGCCGACGAGCTACCTATTCAAATTACTACGCTATATCCGGGTTATATCCGTACCGAAATTAACGAAGGGGCGAAAAAGCTGCCTTTTGAAGTCGATGTAGATACGGGCAGCAAGGCGCTAGTGGCTGCTATTGAATCGGGCGTTGATGAAGCATGCGTCCCTTCTATGCCTTGGACCGCTATTGGTAAGGCCATGAAGGTATTGCCGTTGAAGATGGTGAACAAGCTGAGTTAGGTCTCGTATAAAAGGAGCTGGGCTAAAGCCATAGTCTAGCAGTTGCAATTGCCGTAGCGTGGGTGGCGCGAAGCAACCCCCACGGATAAAGTGGATACCTTAACGACAGTTATCTTCGCTGCCAAAGTTGACTTGAGGTGCGGTTTAGCCCTGATGGCAGCGGTATCCTGCTCCGCTGGGCGGGTTGCGAGCACTTGACTGAGGGTAGTCTCGCTGAGCAGGAATGCCATCAGACCATAGTGCCCGCCCCGCCTAGCGGAGGAGATACAAGCAAGAGCAGGATTAGCTCCAAAATACCCTCTATTTAGCACCATCCATCAAAAACCAACATCCATAAAAAAACGGCAATCCGTGATAAGCACAGGCTGCCGTTTTTTATTGCGAATAAGTTTAAATAGAGAGAAAAAGTCAATTAACGTGAAGGCGCACGGTACTCTTGGACTTCGGTACGTAAACGGGCTTTTAAATCTTGGGTAATAGGTTGGTTATTTTCATCCATTACGACAGCATTGATTTCGCGCGAGACCAGACCTGCAATACTCATCATGCTATCAAAGCCTTGCAAAGCCTTTGGATGCGGTAATGATAAGAACATCACCAGACCACTAAAGCCCGTCTGTGGCATAGTATTGAGATCAAAAGGTGCAATGCCATCGTGAGTAATACCCATCATGCTGAACCAAAGAATACCGGTACCGTCTTTATTCTCATAACGGTGGAACATGTTCATAGCACCGTATTTAAGACCATATTTATCGACGATTTTTAGCAGCTGCTCGCCACGGATAATCACGGAAGGAGGCTGGTCGATATTTTCACGCGGTAATAAAGTGATGTTGATGTTATCAGTAGCGTTATTCAGCGGGCTATTTTGATCTTGGTCAGCGGCTGCTAATAAATGCTTGTCCAGTACAGGGCTATTATCCGTAAAGCTAGGCTCTTCAGCGGTATCAATCACTGGCATTAGATTTTCAGTCGCTGAGACCAACGTTGAGAAAGCATCGCGCTCAGCAGCAGGCTCGCCATCCAATTCACTAGCAATATGACTGAACTCAGTGTCATCATCACGGCGCTGCTCAGTTTGCCAATCGTTATACTCAGGGCTACTAGGCTCCTCATAAGAATGATACGCGCCCTGCTCTGGTTGATAAGTCGTCTCAGTATAGTGTTCCTGCGCGCTGTCTTCTTCCATCACCGCATTAAGATGACTGCGATCAGGGGCGATCGTAGTCTCGCCAGCGATGGTGTCAGCTAGGTCAGGCTCATCGACTAAGTTACGCTCATGACGAGGAATAATAGGAATGCCATTCTTGTCATACTCGACCTCACGAGCGGCGGTACCACTGTGCTGACGCTTGAGACTTCGGACGACCATAAATAACCCTGCTAAAATAATCAGTGCAGCAATGACAATCAAAATAAACTGAATCGTGGTCATGGTTTCGTTACATCCTAGCGCCTGAGGCAATATAAGTTGGAAAATAAAAGGTCGTGGAGTTGGCAATAGTCTAACATGACTGACAGGTATCGTCATCACGACTGCAAAAAATGCTAAAGGTAAAACTATTCTAGCTAAACGTCAATATATTGCTCAGCTTCTTCTAAACTAACACTGACTAAGGTGGATACGCCAGCTTGCGGCATGGTAATACCCTTAAGCTCATCGGCGATTTGCATAGCGAGTTTATTGTGGCTAATAAAGATAAATTGGACATCATCGGCCAGCTCATGAATCAGCCCGGTAAAGCGCTTCACGTTGGCATCATCAAGTGGAGCATCGACTTCATCGAGCACACAGAATGGCGCGGGGTGCTGCTTAAAGATAGCGAAGATTAAGCTAAGCGCGGTGAGGGTTTTCTCTCCCCCAGACAATACGGCCAAGCGGCTGTTCTTCTTACCTTTGGGCTGTGCCATCAGCTCAATACCAGCGCGCCATTTATCCGCTTTGGCTAGGCTGTCATCGTCTTGTAGGCTGAGCATAGCTTGCCCCCCGCCAAAGACTTTGGCAAATAAGCTCGCTAGGTCGCGGTTAACCGCTTCTAAGGTCTGGTTAAATAAAGCCTTAGTCTTGGTATCAATCGTAGCAATAGCATCGGTCAACGTATCCATACTGGCGGTAATATCACCAATCTGCTGCTCTAAGGGTAGTAACCGTGACTCTACTTCTACCAATTCTGCTGCTGCCGCTAAGTTGACCGCGCCCATCGTCGACAGCCTGCGGGTAAGTTCGGCTTCGCGCTTTTGTAGCTCGGCTTGATTGTCTGCTTGCTTACTGGTGCGTGAGCTATGACTGCCGTAAGCGATAAGTTCAGTTAAGATGGTCGATGGGCTGACCGCTGAGCCTGTCGCTAGTAGACGCTCGCTAGCCTCTTTAATACGTTCAGCATAAATCGCCACTTGGGTCATATGTTCAGCAAGCATTGCCTGTTGCTGCTGCAGCGTACTTTGTAGCGCTTCAAGCTGTTGGTGCTCATCCGTATGCTGCGACCTTAGTGTTGCCAAACTGGCTTTATACTCTTCTAAGGCGATTTGCTGCTCATGGCTTACGCTATCGGCTGATTTCTGCGCCGCTTGTAGCTCAGGCAACTTCACTTGATCCCGCTCTAATTGCCGCTCAGCTGCTTGTAGCGAGTTGCGCAAATGCTCTTGCTGCGTAGCTAGCTTAGTGCGCTGCGTGTCGGCATTAGTAGCGGCTAACGTCGCTTCTTTTATCTCAAACCATAAATTTTGTAGCGACTCGCGGTCAGCTTGCAGGACTTGTTGATGCTGCTCACGCTCGCTAGCAAGACGGTCGCGCTCACTTTGTAGCTCGCTAAATTGCGGCTGTAGTCTAGCTAATTGCTCAGCAATGGCTGCCGCTTGCGCCTTTAAGTCCGCCTGCGTTTGCTTAAGCTCTTGCTGCTCACTATCTAAGGTCTCACGCTCAGCCTGCAGTCGTGCTCGCTCGGCTTGTTGGCGCTCGTGCTGAGCTTGCAAAGTGGTTAGGCGTTGCTGTTCGCTATGTTCGCTGTGCGTCAAGGCTTTGGCTTGCGCATTGAACTCTTGCACCGTGACCGCCAATTCATCATGCTGCGACTGTAAGGTTTTAATCTCACGATTTAGACTATCTAAGGTGTCTTCTACTTCACTTAGCGAGTCTTCTAGTTCGGCCAGTCGGTCTTGCTGCTGCAATCGCTGTGCTAAAAACTGCGCATTATTCGACCCATTACCTTTGCCCGTCAGCTTAGACAGATGTAGCGTACCGGCATGACTTACCAACCAGCCCGATGGTGTGAGTAATAAAGCCCCTTTGGGCAACTGCGCGAGGGTCTCACGTAGCATAGAGGACTCGTCTTGCACAGACGTTGTTGTTATAGCACTCGTAAGTAAATAACATTGCTGCCAAATCGCTAGCTTCGGCTGGCTAATTAATTGGCTTAATGGCGTGGCATTAGCAACATCTACCAAGGGTGCGGTAGCGGAAGAACTCGAATCTGCCGCAAATAATAAGCTATTGGTCGCTGCTGATACTTGTTGAGCTGCGTCAAACGCTTGTGCATATAGGGCAGCTAACGTGGCGGCGAACTCTGGCGAGGCACTTTCTACTAGCGGATTCTCTACCAGTGCACTGTCTAACCATAGCGTCAGCCAATAATCTAAGACATCGGCGTGGGCCTTACCTGCTTGGGTAAGTTCAATTTTTTCGCTTAACTTAGGTAAATTAGCTAATTGCTCAAGATTGTCAGACTTGGATAGAGAGTTTTCTGACTTAACCGCGCTATTTGAACTTAGCGTTTGCTTGGGAGGATGCAGTATCCGGTGCAAGCTATCGTATTCACCCGACAAGCTAGCGTGGCGCTTCTCTAAAGTTTGCTGCGTTTGCTGCTTTTGCTGCAGTGTTTGGGCCAGCTCATCCAATTTAGGTTGCGCACTGGCCAGACGCTCTTCTAAGTCCTCGTGCTGACGACCAAGACTGATTAGCGTGGCGCGAATTTGCTTAAGCTGTTCGCCTAGGCTAATTGTTGATTCTGCATTAGCAGCTACCGACTCATTATTTACGGAGTTCACACCAGACAACTCAGCAAAGTGCTGCTGCCACTTACTCTCTTGGCGCTGCCATTTCTCTAACTGAGTGTTGAGCTGCTGCTGGGCTTGCGCTTGGAGGGCTTGCTGCTGCTCCTGCTGACGTATTTGCGACTGTATATCATTGATTTGCTGTTGTAGCGTTTGCCAAGCCGCCTCTAACGGTGCTTGACTGGCTTGCTGCTCGGCGAGCTTGCTCTCTAACGCTATGATGGTTGGCGCTAATGCCTCTAAACGGGCATTCTGCTCGCTATACTGCTGCGCTAACTCGGCCAACTCAGCATCACTACGCTCAAGCTGCCCTTGCAAGCCATGAATCCGGCGATCGCTCTGGGTCAGCTTTTCTTGCAGGGTGCTCAATTGATGATTGGCTTGCTGACGGGCCAATTCATGTTGATGATAGCGGTCTTGCGCATCGTCTTTTAGCCATTGCGCTTCAGCCATGCGCGCCTCTAACTTGGCTAGCTTCTCTTTGAGTGTATTAATAGTCGCTGTCGAGGCTTCAACTTGTTTATTAACTTGCTGCTGCTCGGCTTTATGCTTGAGCTCTTGTAGTTTAGCTTCAGTCAATTGCGCTATCGCAAGCTTTTGCTGCACGTCACTGAGCTCGTCTTTTAAACCTTGATAAGCCTGCGCACTGGCGGCCTGCCGAGCTAAAGTCTTTTGCTGACGCGCCAACTCACTGCGCATATCATCTAGCCGTGCTAAGTTATCAGCGGTAGTGATCAGCTTCTTTTGCGTCTCTTCACGGCGGGCTTGATAGCGAGAGACCCCTGCCGCCTCTTCGATAAACTCGCGCAACTGTAGCGGGCTCGAATCAACAATACGCCCAATCATGCCCTGCTCAATCACGGCATAACTGCGAGAGCCAAGACCCGTGCCTAAAAAGACATCGATAACATCACGGCGACGGCAACGCGTGCCATTAATAAAATAGTCAGACTTGCCGTCTATATTCACCTGCCTGCGAATCGATAGCTCTTGATAGAGGTTTAATTCGTGGCGAATGCCTGTGGCTTCATCTTGAGTATGCTCAATCGTCAGCTCAACACTCGCCACACTCTTGGCGGCTTTACTATCGGTCCCCGCAAAAATGACATCGCTCATCGCGCCACCACGCAGCTGCTTGGCAGACGACTCCCCCAGTACCCACCGAATGGCATCGATGACATTGGATTTGCCACAGCCGTTCGGTCCGACGATAGCGGTGATGCCATGGCGGAAGGTAAAGGTAGTCGGATTGGCAAAGGATTTAAAGCCTGCCAGCTTGAGAGATTTTAAACGCATGAAGGCCGCATAGTATAAGGTGAAGTTGCTAGCTTAAAGCGGCGTATTTTACCTGAAAACTGAGTAGGTTTGTGAGTTCATCCTAGATTGCTAATGTAAGTAATTCTGCTGAGTTTATAGATTAACTTTATCGAGAAACTCAGCAGAATTGCTCAGCTTCCCATTATATCTATATATGCATAAATGATTTGGATTGCAGACTTTGGTTAAACATTTTAAACAACTCATCTTATATCTAGGAGATTGTATAAGCACGCCAGTCTAAATCACCCCCATGCCCTGAAGCCCCGACCACAATAGCTGACCCCCAGCAAATACCAGTAAGACCCCAAATGCTTTCTTTAGCGTAGCAGCGGGCAATTGATGCGCCCATTTTGCGCCCAGCTTCGCCATAATAAAGCTAGCAAAAGAGATGACGAAAAAACCGACGATGTGAACAAAACCAAACGTGCCTTCTGGTAAATTTGCCACGTCTTGACCGAACCAAGCAAAGCCGATAGCCCCTGCTAAAGCGATAGGTAGACCGCAAGCCGCAGAAGTGCCAACCGCTTGGCGCATCGGCAACCCTGCCCAAGTGAGAAACGGCACGGTCAAACTACCGCCACCAATCCCAAAGATGGAGGAAGCCAAGCCAATACCCGTCCCTGCTCCTACCTGAACGGGTGTCGATGGTAAGGGCTTACCCAGCTGTTCTTTATTCGACATAAAGAGCATTTTGAAGGCAATGAGTAGCGCACCGGCCCCAATTAAAGCCTGCAAAGTATTGCCGTTAATTTGATCGGCCACTGCCGCTCCTAATAGACTGCCGACGACTAATCCGCCTGCCATCCGCTTCCAAACCTCCCACCGTACCCCGCCGCGCTTATTATGCGCAGTCAGCGAACTGATAGAAGTGACAATTATCGTGGCTAACGACGTCCCAACGGCTAAATGCGCCACGACATCAGGGGAGTAGCCAAATGCGGTGAATAGCCAAATCAAAGCTGGGACGATAATCATGCCACCGCCAACACCAAACAGACCAGCACAGACTCCCGCAAACGCACCCGCTACTAAAAACCACACCACCATCGCCATCGCACTACACCTTTATCAATAAGAATTACAGCAGTCTAACCTGTCTATTCGGCCACCGCTCAGTTAAAATTAACGAAATACAACCGTAAACTGCTACACTTAATTATGTAAACACCGTCCGCTAAATGGCACTAATTTAGCTAGCGCTCAGTATAACAGACCCTTTAGCAAAGCCTTTACGCTTCAATTCACCATTCTTATTTAGCAGCCGCCTGATGCCCCTACTCTCTAATCTAAATCACCGCCACCAAAGCGATTCCCTATCCACCAACAGTCAATTGATCGCTGAAATTAAAGACGCTCATCTCGATGCTACTCGCCCACACTTATTAACGGCAGACCGTCAAAGTGGGGGCCGTGGTCAGCATGGCCGCAGTTGGCAATCGCCAAAGGGCAATATTTATCTGTCTCTATATTTGCCGATGACGCAACCCATTACCGGTTTATTCTCTTTAATAGTCGGGTTTGAGCTGGCGATGATGCCGGTGATTCAGCAGCTTAATACTCAGCTTTTTGCCCAAGGTAAGCCTACTATTGGGGTCAAATGGGCGAATGATTTAGGGTTTTATGACCCTACTGATAACCCGCTAGCTGCAGATAAAGCAACCGCTAACAAGCTACTATTTAACAAGCTGGCCGGTATTTTAATCGAACCGATATGGCAACATGGCAAGCTCATCGGCTGCGTGATTGGCGTTGGCATTAACATTTTAGCCACGCCTTTATTGACCACTGAAACCTTAGAAGGCATGAGCTATCGTGCGATTAGTCTTGCGGACTTATGGGAAGATAAATCAGCAAATCAAGCACAAGCGTTAGCCTTACCTCAACTGTATGGTGAAGTGGCACAAGCTTTGATTAATGCTTACACACGCTTTGAACAGATGCGTAACACACCAAGTCGCGTCGATGACTTTGTGCAGTTATTTGCGCAAGTTGATGCTTTGGCAGGTAGACACTTGCAGGTGCATCGGCAAATACAAGAGGTTGAAGAGACACTATCAGGTGTAGCTAGTGGGATAAGTCCGCATGGATGTTTGCAATTGCGCCTTGATGACGCTACGCTAATGTCGCTTTTTACTGGCCGTATTGATGTGCTGAGCAACCCCGTATAGTTGGGATAGGTTGTCTGTCGCTCATATAGCCTGACCCCCATAGCACGCTAGACCAAACAAATACCCTACCCCAAGGACCCTATTTTTATGTCGAATCTTTGGCTGGATCTTGGCAATACGCGCCTTAAATACTGGCTGACCGATGAGGTTGGGCAACTTGTCACGCATCAGGCGCGGCAACATTTGCAAGCACCAGCCGAACTATTAATGGGACTGACGGATCGTATTGAGCGCTTAGCCCCTGAGTTTATTGGCATTTCCTCCGTTTTAGGCGAGCAGATTAATGCCTCGGTTGCGGAAACTTTGAGTCACTTAGGCATCGCCTTTGAGTTTGTCCATGTCGATGCTGAGCATAAATTAATGCGCAGTAATTACGATGCGAACCAATTGGGGGTCGACCGTTGGCTGCAAATGCTGGGCATCGTCGACCGTAAAAAACGCCAGTGTGTCATTGGCTGTGGTACCGCGGTCACCATCGATTTGATTGATCATGCCGAGCATATGGGCGGCTATATCTTTCCCAGTATTTATTTGCAGCGCGAATCCTTATTTTCGGGTACTAAGCAAATTACCATCTCGAATGGCGTATTTGACAGTATCTCACCAGGTTTACGCACCCAAGATGCCGTCCACCGAGGTATCTTACTGTCCATCGTCGGCGCTATTAACGAGATTAGCCATCGTTATCCCAACTTCGAGCTGATATTTACCGGGGGCGACGCACCCATTATTGCTCAACATATTAATCGCTCAGTATATATCCGCGACGATTTATTATTAGAGGGATTGGGTCGGTTCTTTCATGATTATTAACGCTAGCAATCCTGCTACTTATTGAGTCACAAAATCGGCAGCTCTCCTTTAAACCTAACCCTTAAGCTTCTGGTCTAGCTAAGGTTTGGCATAAACTACAGGCAATAAGACAATACCTATCACTGGCTGACCCTGTTTCATAAAAGGCTTTAATTGCGCAGGCTTTATAGCTTGCATAAAGGCCTTATCTAACCGTGCTATCCCGCTGCTTTCGACCACGTCTATCTGGACTATGCTGCCCTCTTTATCGACTCGTAGCTTAAATAACATCGCCAACTTATCGGTTTTACAGGGCTCAATATAGCCTTGCTCTTCATCGTAAACACAGCCAAAAGCATTACTAGGGCTATAACGAGCTACCCGACTCATATTCGGTTTTTTTACCCAGTAAGCATCTCGGATACTGAACGTTTCAGAGCTGCTTTCAAGGCCACTTTCAGAGATACTTTCAGTAGTATTATCCTGAGCAGACAAATCAATAAGCTCAGCCTGAGCTGGCGTATGCAACATCATAGCGGCCAACAATAGCGTAAGACTAACCAGAAGATTTTTACTGGGTTTGCGTGGTGGCATTGGGGTCATCATCTTTCGAGATTCCTCTTGGTTATTTTAGCGATAAAAAAACGGTGACAACTTATGCTGCCACCGTTATTTTTATTTAATATAGCTGTCAATATAATCAGCAAACAAGGCTATTACAACCGCTTATTCGCAAACTGATACCGGATTGGTTAAGTCAATTAAACCAAAGTCTGTCTAATTTATCTTGTGCTATTTAAATGTAATACCGCTATTTGGTCTCATTAAACAATTCACGACCGATCAGCATGCGGCGAATTTCACTCGTACCAGCACCAATCTCATAGAGCTTGGCATCACGCCATAAGCGGCCTAGTGGGTATTCGTTGGTGTAGCCATTACCACCAAAGATTTGAATGCCCTCACCGGCCATCCAAGTGGCTTTTTCCGCACACCAAAGGATGACACTGGCGCAGTCTTTACGCACTTGGCGGCCATCGCCATCACCGAGGGCGTCCAGGTTTTTGCCGACGGTGTATAGGAAGCTGCGGGCGGCTTGCAAAATGGTATACATATCCGCGACCTTACCCTGGATCAGCTGAAACTCACCGATAGACTGACCAAACTGCTTACGATCATGGATATAAGGGATGACGTTGTCCATGACCGCTTGCATAATCCCAACCGGACCTGCTGCTAGCACAGCACGCTCATAATCGAGACCACTCATCAGGACTCTGACCCCATTGTTCACGCCACCTAGGACATTTTCACTAGGCACTAAGACGTTTTTAAAGGTCATCTCACCGGTGTTACTACCGCGCATGCCGAGCTTATCGAGCTTTTGCGCGGTACCGAAACCTTCCATCCCCTTCTCAACGATAAATGCGGTGATGCCTTTCGCGCCCAACTCTGGGTTGGTCTTGGCATAGACCACCATGACATCCGCATCAGGGCCGTTGGTAATCCACATTTTGGTGCCATTGAGCACATAGCCGCCATCTTTTTCTACAGCGCGCAGTGACATACTGGTGACGTCAGACCCTGCGCCCGGCTCACTCATGGCGAGTGCTCCGATAGACTCACCGCTGATTAGCTTAGGCAGGTATTTTTGTTTTTGGTCTTCATTACCATTGCGTTTGAGCTGGTTAATACACAGGTTAGAATGCGCGCCGTAGCTTAACGCGACTGAAGCAGAAGCGCGGCTAATCTCTTCTAACGCCACCATATGTGCCACATAGCCCATATCAACGCCGCCATACTCTTCAGAGACGGTGATGCCGTGTAAGCCTAAGTCACCCATCTTTTGCCATAAATCCATAGGGAAAGCATCACCGCTATCTATCTCGCTAGCGCGTGGGGCAATCTCAGCATCCGCAAAGCTTTTGACGCTATCACGAAGGGCGGCGATATCTTCGCCTAATTGAAAATCTAATCCGAGGGTCGACATAAAATATCCTTTTCTATGGGCTAACTTTGGTAATAAGTTAAGGGGTTAAAATAAAAGTGAGGGTCGTTAAAGTGAAAACTTTGGAAATAAAAGGTCAAACAAATACTATCAACGATAAGTGCTAGGGTACAGACAGTTCAATCTAAGAAAGATACAGTGCGACCCATTACGATTCGAATTTAACTTTACTTGACGATAATAAAAAACAGCTCAGATTGATAGCTAATAGAGATCACCAATCTTGAAGAATCCTAACCATTTAAATAGGTTGATAATTCAGTGGCGCTAGCCAGTTAATGCTTTAGCGATTGAGCAGCGCCGTAGCAACTTTTGAGCCATTTTTTCGGCCTAAATGATCACTAATTCGTTGACCAACCAAGCTTAATTTATCTAAATCAATACCGGTATGAATGCCCATACCATGCAGCATATAGACCACATCTTCGGTGGCCACGTTACCGGTCGCACCTTTGGCATAGGGACACCCGCCTAGACCGGCCGTAGAAGTATCGAACTGACGGATACCTAGCTCAAGCGCTGCTAAAGTATTGGCGACAGCTTGCCCATAAGTATCATGGAAATGCCCCGATATATCCGCAATATCAATATAGTCGAAGGCGGCTTTAAGGGCATTCTGTACTTTGATCGGGGTGCCCACGCCGATAGTATCGGCAATGCCAATGTGTTCAGCGCCGATATCGACCAAACGCTTGGTGACATAAGCCACTTTATCTGGCGAGATCTCCCCCTCGTAAGGACAACCTACGGTACAGGAGATGACACCGCGGACTTTGATGCCAGCAGCTTTGGCAGCGGCTGCGACTGGGGCAAAACGATCGATGCTTTCATCGATACTGCAGTTGATATTCTTTTGGCTAAAGGCTTCGCTGGCTGAACCAAAGATCACTACCTCATCGGGTGAATAAGCGACTGCACTTTCAAAGCCGCGCATGTTTGGCACCAGCACCGAATAGCACACGTCGCTATGACGCTTGGCATCGTTTAGGGCTTGCATCAAGGCAGCATTATCGCCCATCTGGGGCACCCATTTTGGGGAAACGAAGCTGGTAATCTCTAGCTTTTTGACCCCGGCATCAATCAAACCCGCAATCAGCTCACGTTTGATATCAGTCGGCACGTTTTGCTTTTCGTTTTGTAGGCCGTCGCGAGGGCTGACGTCTACAATTAATACATTGTCGGGATAACTCATAGGGTTTCACTCTTAAGTGTTTACTTCAGTGTCTATTCGTTAGCAGCTATTCATCAGTGTCTAGGCGCAGTAATTCATCACCATCCGCGACCAAATCGCCAGGCGCGAATAATAATTCAGCGACAGTACCATCAGCGGGCGCATTGATCGTATGCTCAATCTTCATGGCTTCGATGACTGCTAAGGCTTGGCCTTTTTTCACCTTATCGCCAGCAGCCACTCTAAAGGCCACGACCTGACCAGGCATGGGCGACTTTAAGCTGCCTACGGCTTCGCTCTCTTGACCCACGTGCGCCATGATATCAATTAGGGTGATTTGATCACTGCCGTCTTCGGTAAAGACATGCACGACCTCGTTATTCACCCAACTTTGTGCAGGCACCCGCTGACCGTCTACCCACAAGGTATGCGATTCTGCATCGGTACTGCTATAGTCAATTTGACCTGAGAAAATAGTATTTGCGCTATCCAGTTGCTGCTGCTCAGTCTGTAAGTCAGCGCCATCGCCAGCCGTTACCGGTTGCAGTGACAATTTAAAGCCACTATTCGCTTGGCTGCCTTGCCACTCTACCACCGTGGCGATATAACGCTGGTCAGCATACTCCAGCGTGAATGTACGCTCATAAGCACTGTAAGCGCGCCAGCCATTGAGCTGAGCAAAAGGGTCAGTGGAATGGCTAGCAAGGCAGGTTTGCTCTTGGGTCAGTTTATTAATAATAGCCACCGCCGCTAGGGTCGATAGCTCAAGCGGCTGCTGATCGAATAAAACCTCTTTTTCACGCTCAATTAATGCCGTATCCAGCTTGGCTTGACTGAAAGAATCCGTGGCTAAAATATGGCGTAAGAAAGCGACGTTATTTGGCAAGCCCACAATGCGGGTCTGCGCTAAAGCTTGATCGAGCTTGGCCAGCGCTTGTTCACGCGTAGGCGCATGCACGATCAGTTTGGCAATCATCGAGTCATAAAAAGGACTGATGACATCGCCTTCGTTGATACCGTCGTCAATACGTACGCCGTCGATGCGAAAGCTGCTGTGCTCAGGCTTGCGATAGGTAAATAGCGTACCGGTCGCGGGTAAGAAATCATTGTCTGGGTTTTCGGCACAAATGCGGGCTTCGATAGCATGGCCATTAATCACCAGCTCATCTTGCGACTTTGGTAATGGCGCACCAGCAGCTACCGCCAATTGCCACTCGACCAAATCGACCCCAGTAATCGCTTCGGAGACCGGGTGCTCAACCTGCAAACGCGTGTTCATCTCCATGAAGTAGAAGCTCATTTCGGTATTGCCATCGCCATTAGGGCGCTGCTCGACGATAAACTCTACCGTACCTGCCCCCACATAATTCACAGCGCGGGCGGCATTAATCGCCGCAGTACCCATCGCTTCCCGCATAGTTTCATCGACTGCAGGAGCGGGCGCTTCTTCTAATACTTTTTGGTGGCGGCGCTGCACCGAGCAATCGCGCTCAAACAGATGCACATAGTTACCTTGATGGTCACCAAACACCTGAATTTCAATATGTCGTGGATTGAGGGCATACTTTTCTATTAATACCGCATCGTTGCCAAAGCTGGTGATGGCTTCACGGCGGCACGAGTCGAGCAAATCGATAAAGTCTTCACTGCGCTCAACCAAACGCATGCCTTTACCACCACCGCCTGAACTGGCTTTGATTAATAAAGGATAGCCAATCTTATCCGCTTCGCTATGGAGAAACTCTGGGTCTTGATTATCGCCATGATAGCCGGGAATCAAAGGCACGCCTGCTGACTCCATTAATTGCTTAGACTCAGACTTTAGTCCCATCGCAGTAATCGCTGAGGCTGACGGGCCAATAAATACTATCCCGGCATCGGCACACGCCTGCGCAAAGCCTGCGTTTTCACTAAGAAAACCATAACCAGGGTGGATAGCTTGTGCGCCGGCTTGCTTGGCGATAGCGATAATCTCATCGCCTTTGAGATAGCTGTCTTTTGGCGCAGAACCGCCTAAATAATAAGCTTCATCGCAGACGCTCACGTGCTTGGCATAACGGTCGGCATCCGAATAGACGGCGACTGTACGCACGCCCAGACGTTTGGCAGTAGCCGCTACTCGGCAAGCAATCTCGCCACGATTCGCAATTAAGATTTTAGAAAACATAACGGTCCTTGTTTAAGCTTGGTTGGCGGCCTTATTACTTGGCTTATCATTAGCCGGGTTATTGGCGCTATTACTAATATTTTTGCAGTGTGCTGAAGGTATTTCAGCTCATTATTTAGACTTTAATTCATTCAGACTTTAATTTGGGCAGCCATGAAGGCGAGCGCTTCTGTAAAAAAGACTGCACCCCTTCTCGGCCCTCATCCGAGGCTCTGATATCCGCGATGCCTGCGACTGTCTCATCGATTAAGGCTTGGTCGATCTGTTGACCCGCCACCCGCTGAATCAGTTGTTTGCAGACTCTAACGGCATTGGGACTGGTGCGCTGCCATTTGCTACATAAGCGCTCGATCGTATCAGCCAACTCTTCTTCGCTGACTCGCTCATGGATCAGACCAATACGGCGCGCTTCTTTGGCATCAAAGACTTCTGCGGTTAAGAAGTAACGGTGCGCAGCTCGCTCACCCATCGCTTTAATGACATACGGGCTGATAGTGGCTGGGGCTAACCCTAAGCGTACTTCGCTCAGGCAAAAACTGGCAGATTTCACCGCAATAGCCACATCACAGGCGGCAATAAGGCCAATACCACCGGCATAAACATCACCTTGAATCGCAGCTACGGTGGGTTTTGGGCACTCATAAATGGTCTTGAGCATCTGTGCTAATTTGGCCGCATCGGCTAGGTTTTCTTCGCGGCTATAATCTGCCATAGCCCGCATCCAACCCAAATCGGCGCCGGCACAGAAAGCTTTACCGCGCGCGGCTAAGACAATCGCGCGAATCTCAGCGTCTTGACCTAACGTGCTAAAAGCCCGGTCCAATTCTGCAATGACTTCATCGTTAAAAGCATTGCGTTTTTCTGGACGGTTTAGGGTTACCGTCGCAATTAAATCGACGACCTTAATCTCTAACGTCGTAAAATCCGTAAAGTCAGTCATAGTGGTCTCGTTATTTTAGTTATCAATTTATAGTGTCTATGATACCGACCTACATTCTAAAGACCCCAAACTTGGTCTCTTCAATCGGTGCGTTATACGCGGCGCTCAGCCCGAGCGCTAAGACTTGGCGGGTATCGGCAGGATCAATCACCCCATCGTCCCACAATCTAGCTGTTGCGTAATAAGGGTGGCCTTGCTGCTCGTATTGCTCACGGATAGGCGCTTTGAAGGCCTCTTCATCTTCCGCGCTCCAAGCTTCGCCTTTACGCTCAAAGTTATCGCGTTTGACGGTGGCCAATACCGAGGAGGCTTGCTCGCCGCCCATCACTGAGATGCGCGCATTGGGCCACATCCATAAAAATCTTGGGCTATAAGCTCGACCACACATGCCGTAGTTGCCCGCGCCAAACGAACCGCCGACGATAACGGTAAACTTCGGCACGCTAGCATTGGCCACGGCCATCACCATCTTGGCACCATGACGGGCGATACCTTCGTTTTCATACTTGCGGCCGACCATAAAGCCGGTGATATTTTGCAGGAACACTAGCGGAATTTTGCGCTTACAGCACAGCTCAATAAAGTGTGTGGCTTTTTGCGCAGACTCACTAAAGAGGATACCGTTATTGGCAATAATACCCACCTTCATGCCCTCGATATGGGCAAAGCCGCAAATGAGGGTCGTAGCAAAGCGCGCTTTAAACTCGTCAAATTCACTCGCATCGACGATACGAGCGATGATTTCACGAATATCAAACGGTTTGCGGGTGTCGGTTGGAATCACGCCGTATAATTCTTTGGCGGCATACTTGGGCGGACGCGGTGCGATTTGATTTGGGATAACCTTGGGGTCACGGTTTAAGTTACCGACGATATCGCGTGCTAAAGACAGCGCATGGGTATCATCTTGCGCCAGATAATCCACCACGCCAGATAAGCGGGTGTGCACATCACCACCGCCCAAATCTTCGGCGCTAACCTCTTCACCAGTCGCTGCTTTCACTAGCGGCGGCCCCCCCAAAAAGATAGTGCCTTGGTCTTTAACAATAATAGACTCATCGCTCATCGCGGGCACATAAGCGCCACCGGCAGTACAGCTGCCCATCACCACTGCGATTTGTGGAATACCAGCGGCACTGAGGTTGGCTTGGTTAAAGAAGATGCGGCCAAAATGCTCTTTATCGGGAAAGACGTCATCTTGACTGGGCAGATAAGCCCCACCGGAATCGACTAAGTAAATACAAGGCAAATGGTTTTCGCGGGCTATCTCTTGCGCGCGCAGGTGCTTTTTCACGGTCATAGGGAAGTAAGTACCACCCTTTACCGTAGCATCGTTACAGACAATCATGCACTCCACACCGTTGATACGGCCGATACCGGCAATCACACCAGCGGCTGGCACGTCGGTGCCGTACATATCATGAGCCGCCATCGGTGCCACTTCTAAAAAAGGCGTGCCAGAATCGAGCAATTGCTCAACACGCGCTCGCGGTAGCAACTTGCCACGCGCTATATGCTTGGCACGTGCGCGCTCGGAGCCGCCTTGGGTGACCTTCTTTAAGTGGGCATGTAAGTCGTCTACTACCGCCTGCATCGCCGCGGTGTTCTCTGCAAACTCTTTGGAGTTTGGACTTAGCTTACTGGTAATAATTGCGCTCATGACATCCCTTTTCTGATTATGCTTACGTATTTAGTAATTAAGGTTTAGCGTCTACTTTTTAGCAAACGTGCAATCGCCCCTATTTTATGACTTTGCTTAATATAACTTTTATTAAAGTAACTGCTATTAAAATAACTGCTATTAAAGTAACTGGGTTAACTCTATAGGCTTTAGCCAGCAACATTGTTTATAGTCAGTCCTGTTTAAAACTGGTACTTTGCGAGTCACTGGTATAATTTTCTTGGCTAGAAGTCATTATATGACTGAGGCAGGCGCAAACTTATACCAGTGACTCTGTGCCAAATCCTGAGTGGACTGACTATAACTAAGAACGTTGTTTTACTAAGAACATTGTTTAACTCATAATGCCCCTAAGCTATACCCAGCTCTTCTTTCATAATATCGACTATCTTATATTTTTGAATCTTACCGGTAATGGTCATAGGATAGGCTTCGACAAAGCGGAAATAGGTCGGGATTTTATAGCGAGCGATGTGCTTGAGGCAGAATGCTCTGACCTCTCCTTCGCTTAGGGTAAGGCCTTTTTTAGGGATAATCCACGCGGCCAATACTTCACCGTAATGATCATCGGGAACACCAACCACTTGCACATCGCTGATATCGGGATGACGATACAGATAGTTTTCAATCTCGACCGGATAGATGTTTTCACCACCGCGAATCACCATATCTTTACTGCGACCCACCACGGTCAGATAGCCTTCTTCGTCCATCTTTGCTAAATCACCAGTATGCATCCAGCCGTCTTGAATGGCCTCACGAGTCTTGAAGCGGCTGCCCCAATAGCCTTTCATCACACAATAACCGTAAGTGAGTACTTCACCAGTCTCGCCAATCGGCACGACCTCACCGGTCTCGGTATCAACAATCTTCACTTCGGTATTGGGCAGCGCCATACCGACGGTGGTCACGCGCTTCTCTACTGGCGTATGGCTGTTGGTCTGGCACGATGCCGGGCTGGTCTCGGTCATGCCATAAGCAATGGTAACGCCACTCATATGCATCTTATCAATGACTTGGCGCATCACTTCGATAGGACAGCTGGAGCCGCCCATAATCCCAGTGCGCAAACTCGATAAATCGAAATTTTCAAACTCAGGGTGTGCAAGGATGGCGATAAACATCGTCGGCACGCCTAGCAGGCCGGTACATTTTTCTTTTTCTACAGTTTGTAATACCGCTAGAGGATCAAAGCTATGGCTTGGATAGACCACACAGGAGCCATGAGTAATCACCCCTAAGTTACCCGCCACCATGCCGAAACAATGGTATAGCGGCAGTGGGACGCACAATCGGTCATCCTGGGTAAGGTCCATCGCCTCCCCCAAGAAATAACCATTATTCAAGATATTATGGTGCGTTAAAGTAGCGCCCTTTGGCGTGCCTGTCGTGCCACTGGTAAATTGTACGTTGATCGCATCGGTATGGTTAAGCGATGCTTGGCGTTCGGCCACCCGCGGATCGTTGGCATCACCTTCGACCATCCACGCCGAAAACCTTTGCATAAAGCTATAGTCTTGCTCGGCATCGCTGTCTGCTTGGCCAGTAGACTCAGGCTCATCTATCCAGACGATGCGCTCAACGGTCGGAATCTCTACTAAATTAAGCTCGTTATAGTCTTTATGGTAAATCTCAGGACAGACTTCTTGGATAATTTGCCCATAATCACTGGATTTAAAATGGCGCATCAGTACCAGTACCGAGCAGCCGAGTTTATTTAAGGCATATTGCAGCTCAAAACTGCGGTAAGCCGGATTGATATTGACCAGTATCACGCCGATTTTAGCTGTGGCAAGTTGCACCAACAGCCACTCAGCATTGTTGTGCGACCAAATACCGACCCGGTCGCCCACTTCTAAACCCATCTCAATCATGGCGCTAGCGAGCTGATTGACCTTCTCTTGCAGCTGCTGATAATTCCAGCGAATGCCCTGATGACAAGATACCACAGCTTCACGCTCTGGATACTTGGCAACCACGCTATCGAAGAAATCACCAATAGTGGTCTCAATAAGCGGCACTACTGGCCCTTTATCATGGCTCATTTTTAGGGGCGCATTCGCTGACTTGGCGCGCATTTCAATTGTATTTAAACCATCGATAGAGAGAATTTCCGACATTAGGCATCCTTGCAAAAGTCTGTTTTATAAATAGCTAGACGCTTATTCAAACTAATAAAGCGTTGATTCTAGCTAGGCTAACGGTGAACGGTAGTCTGCCTTAGGGTAAGACAGACGCGGTTGGCAACAGACAACTTATGCTAAGCCCAATTCTTCTTTCATCGCTTCCACGATTTTATACTTCTGAATCTTACCCGTGATGGTCATAGGGTACTCTTCGACGAAGCGGAAATACGTGGGTACTTTATAATGGGCAATATGATCGCGGCAGAATTTCTTTACTTCATCCTCAGTGAGGCTGACGCCTTTTTTAGGAATAATCCAGGCCGCCAATACTTCACCATAATGAGCATCGGGTACGCCAACGATTTGCACATCGCTGATATGAGGATGGCGATACAGATAGTTTTCAATCTCTACCGGATAGATATTTTCGCCACCGCGAATCACCATATCTTTACTGCGACCCACGACTTGAATATAGCCGTCTTCATCCATAGTCGCCAAATCCCCGGTATGCATCCAACCATCTTGGATGGCCTCGCGGGTCTTAAAGCGGCTGCCCCAATAGCCCTTCATCACGGAATAGCCTTTGGTCAATAGCTCGCCGGTCTCCCCGATAGGCACTACTTCACCCGTTTCAGTATCGACAATTTTGACTTCAAGGTTCGGTTGGACTAAGCCTACGGTAGAGACTTGTTTGTCTAAAGGCGTATGTTTATTGGTCTGGCAAGATACCGGACTGGTTTCGGTCATCCCATAAGCAATCGTGACTTCGCTCATATGCATCTCATCGATGACCCGGCGCATCACCTCAATCGGACAGCTTGAGCCGGCCATAATCCCAGTACGCAGCGTCGAGAGGTCATAGTTGGCAAAGTCAGGATGATCCAGCTCAGCGATAAACATTGTCGGTACGCCATGCAGACCGGTACAGCGTTCTTTTTCTACCGCTTCTAACACGCTTAGCGGCTCAAAACCATCGTTGGGATAAATGATACAGCCACCATGGGTCAAGATAGCGAGGTTGCCCAACACCATACCAAAGCAGTGATAAAGCGGTACAGGAATACACAGGCGATCCTCATGGGTCAAGGTCATAGCCTCACCGATGAAGTAACCATTATTCAGAATATTACGATGGGTCAGCGTCGCGCCTTTCGGCGTACCGGTCGTGCCACTGGTAAATTGGACGTTAATGGCATCGGTATTTTTGAGTTGCGCTTGGCGTTCTGCTACGCGCGGATCGTTGGCATCGCCTTCTGCCATCCATGCGGAGAACTTCTGCATAAAGCCAAAGTCTTCTTCCTTATCCGGCTCATCAATCCAAATGATACGCTCGACCGTAGGAATTTCGACCAAGTCTAATTGCTTATAATCTTTGTGGTAGATTTCAGGACAGAGCTCGCGGATGAGCTGGGCATAATCACTGGATTTGAAATGGCGCATGAGAACTAGCGCGGAGCAGCCCAGCTTATTCAGGGCATATTGCAGCTCAAAACTGCGGTAGGCGGGATTAATATTGACTAAAATCACGCCTACTTTCGCTGTGGCCAATTGCATCAATAGCCACTCGGCATTATTGTGCGACCAAATACCAATACGATCGCCAATCTCCATACCCATCTCAATCATGGCGCTGGCCAATTGATTGACCTTACTTTGCAACTCGGTATAGGTCCAACGAATGCCTTGATGACAGACGACTAAAGCTTCGCGATTCGGATGCTCAGCCACCACGGCATCAAAAAAATCACCGATTGTCGCTTCTATTAACGGGACTTCAGGGCCTTTATCATGGCTTGTTTTTAGGGGGGCATTAGCAGATTTTGCGCCCATATCGACGCGAGCCACTTGGCTCATATTTAAAACAGTGTCGTTTATTTTAGTACTGCTGTCGTTCATAACGAATCCTTTCGTTGTTTGATGGCGTCATAGCACTACGGCAGTCATTAAAAGTGCTAAGCGAATAAGGCAATTTACCTTATTCCGTAGCCCTCACGCCTGCTCGCTGCCATGCTCATTATCAATCCTAGATAGCCCTACTATACCTGTTCAAAAATGGTTGTGTCAATAATAGTGATACGAATCGTATCGCTAAAATAAATAATGGAAACAATGGCTCATCAATCCTTTGGCTTCCTTGCCATAATATTGAGAGTTTAGCCCTACGCTAAAGCGCAATAAGAAGTTACCAGCCATTGCTGAATTTAATAGATCTTGGCTGTTTTACGCTAGCGGCGACTTTACCGTCACTGTGGCAGCTACTGCCCCAGCGCTATCGTGCTGCTCCATGACCAACTCATCTGCCGTCTCCGTCACACTCTGCCAATTAGCACAGGCATCGGGCACGCCTGTCACCATCACAGAAATAGCTTTATTTTTTAGGCGAATCATCGGGGGCTTATGGCTATAACCTGCGTGCTCATGACCTAAAATGGCATCCGCAATCGTCGCCGCCTGTGCTCTTAGTGGGGCCACATAACGACAAGGTACGCCACCAATCGACATACAATCACCAATCGCGTAAACATCGGCTTGGCTAGTCTGCAAAGTCTGCTCATCAACGACGATGCCGCTACGACGGTCAAAGTTAATACCCGCCGATTCTGGCAATTTAGCATCGACCAATAGCCCGGTACTGGCTATCACATGGTCGACCACAAATTTTCCACTTTTAGCATCAGCACTATCTGAGTCTGCAGCTTGTTGGGTCTCTAACGGCGAATAGCTGACCTCATATTGACCATTATCGAGCGGGGTCACGGTATCCACTTTACAACCGCCTAAGAATTGAATCCCTTGCGAGCGAATGGCCTCACGGATACGGGTCGTCGCTTGGGTAGGCAATAATTGCGCGAGTGGCGCGTCATTGAGGTCAATCAAGGTAATCTCATGGCCAGCCTTAAGCAGATCTTCGGCGATTTCAGTACCGACCATACCCGCCCCAACGATAGCTATCTTTTGTGGCCCTTGGGACAGCTCCGCCTGCAATTGACCGAAACGCTCGATATGATTCACGTGCCAGACGACTTCTTCCGGTAAGCTTTTAGGGAAAGCGGGATGCGCGCCCATGGCCAATACTAGGCTGTCATAGCTGATAGTCTTTTCCCATAAGCTGTCATCACACGCAGCGACTGTCACCTGTTTATCGGCCGCATTAATATTCGTTACGCGAGCCTGCGCCATTAAGGTCACATTCGCGGTAGCCGCTGCATCAGCGCCAGTAGCGCGGACTAAATCTGCTGGGGTTTTATTTTGACTGATCGCCATAGTAAGCATGGGCTTATGATAGCGGTCACCGTTATCGCTCGTGATTAGCGTAATAGCAATGTCTTTATCTTTAGCGCGAATAGCATCGATGACACCCCACCCGGCTAGACCGGCGCCGATGATAACGATGCCGTTGTTAGTAGTCGAAGTAGAAGTTGCAGGTTCTGCCGTATCGCCGACGCTTAGATTGGTTTCGCTGTGCATATAGAATCCTTGTTAATACTAAGTTTTTAATAGGTTATTTACTAAGAGTAGTCATCGTGAATAGTTATAAATAGTAGATGGCTTATTGTAGCAGTTATCCTATAGCAGTAATGGCTATCAGTAAACGGCTGCACATTCACTAACCGTCTATTTATTGCAATGCCAATCCTTAAAATGCAAAAAGCCCCCGTAGGGACTTTTAAGGCGGCTGTTTTTATAAAGGCTAATGTATAAAAAACAAAGCGAGCAATTAACTTAGTGGTCAAGAATCTTCGATAAGAACTGCTGAGCACGCTCACTACGAGCACTTTCGAAGAACTCGTCTTTACTACAGTTTTCCACGATATGGCCTTCATCCATAAAGATAATGCGACTGGCCACCTGACTGGCAAATCCCATTTCATGAGTCACACACATCATGGTCATGCCTTCGCGTGCCAGCCCTACCATCACATCGAGCACCTCTTGAATCATCTCAGGGTCTAGTGCCGAGGTGGGCTCATCAAATAGCATACAGACGGGATCCATGGATAATGCGCGCGCAATCGCTACTCGCTGCTGCTGACCACCGGAAAGCTCGGCAGGGTATTTTTTAGCTTGCGCGGAGAGCCCCACGCGGTCGAGATACGCCAAGCCTTTTTGCTTAGCCTCACTATCGCTACGTTTGAGTACTTTTACCTGGGCGACCGTTAAGTTTTCGATGATAGACAGATGCGGAAACAGCTCAAAGTGTTGAAACACCATGCCCACTTTACTGCGCAGTTTAGGTAAGTCGGTTTTTGGCGCGCCAACGGATATGCCATTGACCAAAATCTCACCTTCTTGAAACGGCTCAAGCCCATTAACGGTTTTAATGAGCGTGGATTTACCACTGCCGGAGGGGCCACACACGACCACCACATCGCCGCGATGGACGTGAGCTGTACATTTGGTGAGTACCTGAAAGTCGCCATACCACTTGCTGACATCCGTCATTTTAATCACGATTTCGTCGCTGGCATGGCCGTTATCGGTGACTAAGCCACCAAATTCATTAATAAAAGAATCTCCGCCTTGACCCACACCAATAGGCATCACGGCCGGCTGTATCAAGGTATTGTCTTTGCCTAAAGCGGCTTTCTCTAAATGGTTCATAATTTATATCCTAAAACTTGCCAAAGTGGGCGTGAAACGTATGCGATTATTAGGTCATTTAAAATCTTAAGCGACGCTGCAGCCTTTGTACTCCGACTGACGCCAACAGACTAATAATGAAATAGACGGCACCAGCGCCCAAAATATAGGGCGTTAGTAATCCCATTAGTTCGCCGCGCACATAGCCGGCACGGAAGAAGTCGGTAACGCCAATAGCAAATACTAAAGTTGTGTCTTGAAAGAGAATAATACATTGCTGGAGAATTAACGGGGTCATCTTGCGAAAGGCTTGCGGTAAAATGACAAGTCGCATGGTCTGCCCATAGGTCATGCCTAAGGCTTTGGCAGCATTGACCTGCGCGCTACCAATAGACTGAATACCGGCACGCACTACCTCCGAGAAATAAGCCGCCTCAAACACCATAAACGCCACCACGCACGAGGTGAACGCGGTGTCGAACATGATGTATTTACCGGTAATACCGTTATAAATCATCGGCACAGCAAAATAGAACCACAATAGAATTAGTAGCAGTGGCACCGAGCGAAAGAAGTTGACGTAGAGCTGCGCCGGAATCGCTAAAACTTTAATCCCCGATAGCCGCATTAACGCCAGTATCGTGCCTAAAGTCATCCCGCCGACGATAGCCAAGCCCAATACTTTTAAGGTCGTTATCATCCCACCCATTAATCCGGGATAGGCGGTGGCTAAATCATTCATCATACTGATGGCCAAACTCATAGCTATGCTCATTTTTGACCTCCTGCAATCAGGCCAGGCACGCGAAGTTTGCGCTCTAGCAGTCCCATCAATCCAATCAACGTTAGATTAAACAGCAGATAGATGATGGTCGCATAAGTGTAGATTTCGATATTATTTTGCGTATATTCACTGATAGTTTTGGTCTGACTGATCAGCTCCATTACCCCAACCAAAGAGGCCACCGAAGCATTTTTAAAGCAGTTGGTCAGCTCAGAGCTGAGCGGAGGTAAGATGACTCGAAAGGCTTGCGGCAGCAGCACTTGCTTATAAGCTTGCGCGGTGGTTAATCCTAACGCATAAGCGGCGTTCGATTGCCCAGGGGGCAAGGAATCAATCCCCGTACGCACTTGCTCGACGATACGGGCGGCGGTAAATAACCCTAAGCCAATCGTCGCAGAAATCATGGCGGAGGCATTGGGGGACAAGCCTTTATACCAATACTCTTGCAAAGCCGGTGTCAGCCAGCCTGGCGCCACGTAAAACCAAAAAAACAGCTGCACTAACAGCGGAATATTACGAAAAAAAGTCACGTAACCGGTACCAATAGCCCGTGCCCACTTATTCGGCAGCGTGCGCATAATCCCCAGTACCGTCCCAATGACCATAGCTATTGCCCAAGCAAAACTGCCAATGAGCAATAACCACCCTATCCCGGTGAGCATCCAATCCAAATAGATGCCATCGCCAATGCCGGTCGACTCAAAGAGCACGCCCCAGTTCCAGCTATAATTCATGCGTAAGTCTCCCTGACTTGCTTATACGGCTCAAAATCATTAGTTAGAATGCGCTAAACGGTTATTAATAAATGCTCTTAGCACGCTCTAACTAGACTTCCCTGTGTTGCTTATTATGATTATTTTTAACTTATGGATTCAGATGTACTTCGTGCAACAGAAGCTATCTGCCACAAAAGTAAAACGCCCACTCGCCGGCTAGTGATAAGCTGACGGGTGGGCGTCGTAACTTTTTGGGCTATGTGCTCATAATACCAATGGCTATAAACCCTAAAAATTATTAGATCCCTGCGGCGTAACCAATCACTTAGGACTTCTCGTTATTGGGCCGTCGCCATTTTTGGTTGATCGCCATCATGTGGATCGGCAATCAAGGCTTTAAGGTTGTCTGACATCTCAAAGTTCATGTTGATGTTTTTCGGTGGAATTGGGCTCATAAACCATTTTTTATAGATTTCGTTAATTTCACCTGAGGCGTAGGTATCGGTCAAGGCTTTATCGACGATGGCTTTAAACTGCGGGTCGTCTTTACGCATCATACAGCCATAGATTTCAAATGATTGTGGCTCACCCACGATGACCCACTCGTCTGGGTTTTTCGCTTTGGCTTTCTCACCAGCGAGCAAGACATCATCCATCATAAAGGCATCGGCACGGCCGCTCTCTAGCATTAGGAAAGCTTCGCCATGGTCTTTCGCTGAAATGATATCAGCACCCAAGCCTTTTTCTTCATTATATTGGCGGATATAACGCTCAGAGGTGGTACCAGCCGTGGTCACCAAGCGCTTGCCTTTTAGGTCTGGGAAGTCTTTAATACCTGAGTCTTTTTTGGTCAATAGACGCGTACCAATCTCAAAGAAACCGGTTGAGAACGCGACTTGTTTTTGGCGCTCTTCATTATTGGTGGTCGAGCCACACTCAAAATCGATAGTGCCGTTTTGCACCAGTGGGATACGGGTTTGTGAAGTGATAAGGTTATAGCGGACTTTTAGATCCGGCATATTGAGGTCTTTTTTCACTGCTTCGACGATTTTCATCTCTAAATCATGCGCATAGCCCATTGGCTGCTTAGGATCATCAGCGATATAAGAGAAAGGAATAGAAGAGTCACGATGGCCGACGACGATAGTGCCAGACTGTTTGATTTTATCGAGCGTTCCTGAAGCATCTCCAGTAGTCGCGGGCGCTTCCGTTGCATTGGGATCGGCGGCCGGCGCTTCACTGGTAGATTGATTGTTATTACACCCTGTAAGACCAAGCGCTATTAGAGTCGCCATGGTCAATGACTTTTTGAAGTAGGTCATTTATGAAGTCCTTTTTATATCAATCCTGAATTACACAGTGCTGCTCTGTAAAAAAGCGGCTTGCAAGCCCTTGCAAAAACACTGTAATCAACCCTCATCATAAAACAATTGCGCAATACTAAGCAACAATACATTAGGGTTTAGCTAAAGTATTTTTATGGATAGCTGCGTGCCCTATGGTTATTGGCCTGTAGCAAGGCTTGCTTTGACGATTATTAAGCTCTACCTATCTATAACCGGCTAATTACTAAGTAATAATACAATCTATCAGATATGAGCTAAGCCCATAAACCCGTTAAGAAATAATGTAAAAGTAGTGTCACAAGTCGCTGATAAAGTGTTGATAAAGTGAGTCTCGCCCCCATTAATTACCCATTATCGCCAGACATGACTCTCTATCGATACTCAGAATAACCCTATTTTATGACCCTTTATGGCTGCGACCGGCTATCCATTGTCGTCAGCCATAAACTAGCTCAGAGCCCCTATATGACGACACCTAATGCAGACCTACGCCAGCGCTTTTTCATCCAAGACTCTCCCGTCCGTGGCGATGTCGTACGTCTAGAGCGCAGCTATGCGACTATTGCAGCACAAAAAGATTACCCCGAAGCCATCAAACGCCTTTTGGGTGAGATGCTGACCGCTGCCAGTTTATTGATTGGTACGCTAAAGATTAACGGCACTTTATCTATCCAAATCCAGTCTTCTGACCCCGACAGTCTCTTGAATTGGGCCATGGCAGAGTGCGATCAGGCAGGTATTATCCGCGCTTTGGCCAGTTGGAAAGGTGAAAGTGCTAGCGAACAGGCCGCGTGGGCTGCTAAATCTACTGCCAACGATGCTTTTGCTGAACTGGGCGAAGTGGGCAAAGGCGTGTTATTCATTAACATTCAACCCGAGCAAGGCGAAGCCTATCAAGGTATCGTTGAGCGCAGCCATGACAACTTGGCCGCTTGTTTGGCGCATTATCAGTTGCAATCTGCCCAGATTCCTACCTTAATTAATCTGGCCTGTGATGGCTTGCAAGCCGGTGGTGTTTTGGTACAAATGCTACCGCGCACCAGTCAAGAGAGCTTAGAGGCTGAGCTTGAGCAAGACGCAGGGATTGATGATGATTTATGGACGCGCCTAACGATTTTGACGCGTACGGTAAAAGCTGAAGAGCTGACTACCTTAGATGCTAATGAAATTATCTATCGCCTCTATAACGAAGAAAATGTGGTGGCTCCTGAGCCGACCGCCCTGCAATTTGGCTGTACTTGCTCACGCGAGAAATGTGCCTCAGCGATTGAGCAAATCGGTGAAACAGAAGCCTTAGAGATAATTGCAGAGCAAGACGGTAGCTTTGAGATGGATTGTGGCTTTTGTGGCTCGGTCTATACTTTTAGCAAGGCCGATGTTGAGCAGATTTTTGCTTAATGCTGCTTATTCATATAACTGATGCTTAGATTATTTTATCTATAATAAATATACCCTAACCCCTCAAGTTAACCGCTTGGGGGGTTTTGCTTTATGCGAACACTCCTTCATGATGCTCAGCAAAATAACGCCTAAGCCGTCCGCTATAGCGCCCCCAGACTATTGACCTCGGTAGTTAGATAACGTGGTGTATTAACTTAACAAAATATGCTTTACTCAGAATCACTATAATACTCATGTACAAGGATGTGTCATGCCTATTAAAACCCTATCCCAGCTTAGCAAACCTTTGCTCAAAATGGCCTCCCATAGCCCCGTTTACTATCAAGCGCAAGCCCGCACTACTAGAGCACTGGCCAAGCTACCGGATCGCGTTTTGATGACATTAGTCAAACGCCTCGACCCACAACCTCGTTTTGACAGTGCCGACCCGCTAATGCAACTGATTATGGCCGCCAATAATATGGGCAGCGGTGGCCGCTTAATCTCCTCTAATATCAACAGTTCTCGCCAGCGTTTTAATAGCAGTGTCAGCGCGCTACAAGGGGCTAAGCCCACGGTATATGCTGTGCGTGACCTCAGTTTTAAGAACCGCCATCAGCAACGCATTAAGCTGCGCCACTATGTGCCGAAATTGACCACCACTCAAACCCCCAAAAATGTAGCTGAATTGCCCTTAATAGTTTTTTTTCACGGGGGCGGTTTTGCGTTAGGCAATCTCGAAACCCACGATGAGTTTTGCCATTACCTTTGCTATTACTCTGGTTTTTCGGTCCTGAGTGTCGATTATCGTCTCTCGCCAGAACATGCCGCACCAGCAGCGATTCATGACTGCATGGATGCCGTCGTTTGGGCAGCAGAAAATGTCAAAAAACTTGGTTATAAAGCGGGCAATATTATCGTGGCCGGTGACAGTGCTGGTGGCAACTTAGCGACTGTGGTTTGTCAGCAATTGCTCAAGACCAATAATGCCGTCCGTCCTATTATGCAATGGCTCATCTATCCGGTTACGGATGCCAAAGGCAATTATGACAGTCATAAAACGTATAGTGCGGGTACGTTGCTGTCCTTAAGGGACAAAGATCTATTTGAAAGTTTATATATTAGTGATAGCAAAGAGAACGACCACACCGTGACCTCCCCTATTTACGGCACGCTCGATGGGTTGCCCCCTGCCTATGTGGCGGTGGCAGAGCTGGATATCTTATCGGATGAAGGCGAAGCTTATGCGCAGCGCTTAGCAGAAAAGGGCATAACTGTGGCCTACGACAAGGCGCCGGGTATGCCGCATGGCTTTATCAATCTGGTTAGTATCCACCGCGGTGCTCGCCTGCAGACCATTAAGATGATTAAAGATATGCGTGAGTTTTATAACACAACTTTGCAGGGTAAGGTGCATTAGGACTTATTTTTAAACTAGGTAGTGGTTACTCTTGATGGTTTACTAATTAATAATGCTGCTGGTTATTCTTCCAAGAGCTGCTTATACTTTCTAAGAACGGTACGATGTGCCGCGCGCACCCTGCAACTGAAAAAAAAGACTCATAAAAAATTCATGAGTCTTTTTTTGTGCGATAGCCTTACTTACCCAGCCACCTTTAAACCAATAGGCTTAGATCATTAGGATAAGAGTTGATGCGCGTACCCCACACATCATCCTCATCACTGCCCTCGCTTTGGCCATTGTCCAACAACCAGGCGACCACTTGCTTGGTGACTCTACGGCTATACATAAGGTTCATATGGTTGACCCCATAAAAAACGGCCTTCCGCCCTTCCGGTACCGCTAAAGTATGCTCTTCCGTATGCTCCCCTAACGCAGACTCCACTGCTACCAGACCATCCCCTAAAAAGCTGGCTGTCTTCGAGTCATAACGGGGCTCGACCAACACCGCCGCCACCAAGTAAGTACGCACATGCAAAGGCAAACGCGCAGGATGGCGAAAGTCGGATGGCAGCACACTGCGACCTTCTAAAGACTTCCAATCCGCATCACGAATACTGCCATGACGCAAATCAATGACGCCCGCACTACGCAAATCGCCTAATTTTGCTAAGGAGCCCGCAAAAGGCAGCTGCGCAATCCTTTCCTGTACAAAGTTGCCAATACGCTCGAGACTGGCGCCCTGATGTGGAGAGCCTAGCGTGATAAGATTCCCCACCTGCTTCTCCCAGCTAAACCCTTGCTCTTTGCCATAAAACAGCGAACTACGAGCCACCAATCCCCCCATGCTATGCCCAATTAAATCAATTTGGGTAATGTCTGGGTTGTTATCGACTAAGTCTTGTAGCGTTTTAGACAAGTCGCGCCCGTTCGTGGAGATACGTCGCCCGGTATTATAGTTAAGATATAACACGGTAGTGTTTGGCATACTCTCGACAATTTGTTCGCCTAAATTACCGATTTTAGACGCCTGCCAGCTTAGATGACTCAAACCCAGGCCATGACATAAGACCACAATACGTCCTGACAAGGGTTCGCGTTGCGGGTAGCCATTGCTAGCATACAGCACCATAGGCACAGCCAACGGGTTATCATGGTTGACCAAATGATCCCCCATCACCCCATTTAAGATATTGACCAGTCGGCGCAAGCTTCTCGGTAAGCGCCGCACTTCTTTAGGATTGCGCACGTTGTTATACAGGCGCAGTCCTGAAGCGAGATTGTTCCCTACCAGTGCCATGACACTGCGTATCGTGCCATAGATTCGGCCCGTGATACCGCCTTGCCATTTATCGAGATTGCCTTCATTAAACCGGCCTAAAGGGCGCAGCAGAATCTCACGGTGAATGGCTTCTACGATATCCGTGATTTCCACCACGCCCATAGTGGCCAGCTGCGTCAGCCCTTCAAAAAAGTCGGCCAAAGATATCGGCTCGCGCATGGACATAGCATAGCTGTCATCTACTTTTTCTGCGGTCAACTCATCTAGGTAAATATATTCCAACGCAGCCAGCTGCTCATACACATTGCCCTGAAATCGGTTGCTATAATCAGCACCGGCATCGATTTCGGGGGGACGTCGCGTAGTAGCAAACAGGTCATGGATGGTATCGATTGGCTTGGACTTAGGCATAATTTAAATAGTTTTAAGGGTAGAAGTAATGGCCTATATTATCTCTTAATTAAGCGAATGGGAACACTATGATTTGTATGCTAAATATACTTGTTAATAGTGCTAATTTTTTAAGAGGTTAAAACATCAAAACTCCAAGCCGTAACTTGGAGTTATTATGATTTAGCCCCTTAATGAGGAGTTGCCAACGTCATACTACCCCATTATTTTGTAGGGGTAGTGGCCGCTGCTTGCAGGGACTCCGCCAAGATTACATCGCCATCTTCCTTGGTAATCATCACTGTAGCTGACCGCGGCGTGCTACCTCCGACGACTGCGCCCCAAGTATTGCCAGGATGCTGAATGTTAATAAACAGCGTTTTGAAATCTGGCGTCATGGTGATGCCCGTGACCTCACACCCTTCTGGGCCGACGAAGAAGCGCTTGATGTTATTATCATTGGCCTGCATGCCGACCCGAGTTTGCTGCCCGGCTGAGGTGGTCTTAACCTCGCCATCGCTCACTTTACCAGGTAATGCCGCGAGCAGCATACAGTTGGTCGTGTCGGTATATGCGCCGTCATCGGTCTGAATCCAGAGCACACCACGTGGGTCGAAATAGAGACCGTCAGGGGATGACAAGTCATTGCTATCATTAAGACCGGATAGATTTTCTGCGGTCAAGTCGCTGGGTCCAGCAAACAGATAGATATCCCATTCAAAGGTAGTGGCTGCGTGGTCGCCCTTGCTCTCGGCCCAGCGAATGATATGCCCATTATCGTTGCCACGCGCTTTGCCACCGACGGCATAGCTACGCGGATTGGCACCATCTACCGGTTGCTCATCCAGCACACCGCGGTATTTATTGTTGGTCAAGGTGACATACACCTCGCCCGTGATGGGACTGACCGACACCCACTCTGGACGATCCATTTTAGTTGCGCCTAATACATCAGCGGCAGCTCGCGCAAAGACCAATACGTCGGCTTGCGTATTAAAAGGCAGCTGGGCATGGCTGCTATCGAGGCCATTTTGACCTTGTGTCAAGGGTCGCCACTCACCGCTGCCCTCTTCGTTAAAGACCGCGACGTAGAGCGTGCCCTCATTCATATATTTGTCGCCCGCTTTTAGGCCGCCACCGATATCCCTATTGGACCAGACGGCTTTGGAGACAAATTTATAAATGTACTCACCGCGCGAATCATCGCCCATGTAGAATACTACCGGCTGCCCCTCTTTGACGGGTGCATAGGCACAGTTTTCGTGAGCAAAACGACCTAGAGCAGTACGTTTTTGTGGCAAGGAATTGGGGGCAAACGGGTCGATTTCCGTAATATAACCAAAGGTATTAAAGGCGTTGCGATAGTCATCCAGCGCTGTCGCCCCGACCGCTGTCATATCCCAGCGTGAAAACTCATCCATAATTTTGGCATCTTTGGCTGGCGGCGTATGCCATAGATAATCCCAACCGGGAAAGCTCTCTTCAGCGCCATAACGAGCTCGGCCATAATTTTCAGTAACCGTTAATTTAGCAGCATCTGAACCGCGCGCAAACACCCCTAAAAAGTTCTCTTCTGTAGTGAGGTAAGTACCCCATGGCGACAGTCCGGCGCCGCAATTATTGTTGATACCGCGGGTTTTATTGCCAGTAGGGTCATACTTGGTTTTCACCCAATCAGATCCCGCTATTGGCCCTGCCAGTTGCGACTCAGAGCTACTGGTGATACGGCGGTTAAACTTAGAGCCCAGCACCATCTCATAACCCTGACCATCGGCGCGGCGGGCCAGCTCGACTACCGCCACCCCATGACAGTTAACCTCACGGCGAATGTCCGAGGCCAGACGCTGCTCTTGATAGATAGGGGCAGCGTTCTTATCCTCAATAATTTTATAGCCATATGGGCTTAGCTCTGCGCTATTAACGTACTCATGGTTCATAACCAATAAGCCGGTGTCCGAAGCCTTTGGATCATAGCCATTGCCCGTTTTGCCAAAGAACCACATCCCATCGTGGTTGTCGCCCATACGCTGCTCAAAAGACTCGGCAGACTGCTCGCGGTTGTCCTTCCAATTCTCAAGTCCAGGAATTATCGGGGTGCCTAAAGGTAGAATCATCTCAGCTTTGTAGCCTGCCGCTACGCTCATGGTGGGTGCAGTAGAATGGGCTACAGCAGTAAAGTTTAAGCTCTCTGGTCGCGCTAAATCGCCACTGGCAGGGACAGCCGCATCATTGCCCTTGTCTGTATTCACATCATTATCATCATCATCACTACATCCCACTAGCGGTAGCGCCCCAAAAAAGGCCGCTGCGGTCAGTCCGGTACCGCCTTTGAGGACACTGCGACGATTCATACGTCGCTGGATGATATTGTGAAATTCAGGGTTATTAGTAGGGTTAGAGTCCTCACCAATATCGTGGGCTAGGGTCTGAGTATTTATTATTGTATTTTCGGATAACGTCATAATAGGTCACCTTGCGTGGCAGCTGGGTTAGCGTAAGTCTAGCGTGGTAAAAGATAAAAGCTGGATTAATGCAATGGCATAAGCCTACGCAGATTTGATGACATAACGTTGAAAGGTTGATGACAGTCTGATGACACTATCAAAGGTGGGGTTAAATAATGCTGACCATAAAAAACCACCGCTATCAAAATAACGGTGGTTATGGATTATTCTAGTAAGGCTGTTTTTTACTGCGTCTAGCTAACCACTGCTGCAGGCAACGAGCACAGCGCTCAAATCAACCTACACCACGCTGCCGCGCCAAGTATGCCCGCCTAACACTAATTTTAGCTCATCACCAAACTCTAGCTCGCCAACGCCGCTCGGAGTCCCGGTCATAATCACATCGCCGGCCTGCAAACTAAAGGCATGGCTAATCTCGACCAACAGCTCATAGACTGGGAACAGCATGAGTGCGGTATTGCCATCTTGGGTTAAGGTCTTATTGATGAACAATTGATATTTAACGTTCGTGAAGTCACCGAAAGTCTCAGGACTGACCCAATCCCCTAGCACACAGGCGCCATCAAAGCTTTTAGCGCGCTCCCAAGGGTGACCCTTGTCTTTAAGCTCGCTTTGCAAATCGCGTAAGGTAAGGTCTAACCCTAAAGTCACGCCGCTAATGGCCGCTTTGGCTTGCTGTAGCGTGGCTTTTTTTAAATCACTACCCAACTGCACACACAGCTCGGCTTCATAGTGCACCGGATACGAGTTGCCACGGCGTGAGTCGCTCACCGACGACATAATCGGGGTATCTAAAGTCACAATACTAGAGGCCGGCTTGATAAACAGGATGGGCCGAGTCGGAATGTCATTGCCCAGCTCCGCAGCATGCGCCGCATAATTGCGGCCAACACAGACCACTTTACCAATTGTAGAAGGGCTGACGGACTGAGCATGAGACATAAAAAATATCCTGTTGATTCGATGAGTATGAGTCGACGGCTTATAAGTAGCCTGCCCGCTATTAAGGAATGGTGCGGGTCACGACATCGGGCGGCACATAACTCATATGACGATTGAGTCTTTTTTCTAGCATTCTAAAAGTGAACAAAATCACCCAAGACAGCAGTAGATAGACGATACCTGCCGCAAAGAATAATTCCATCAAGGTATAAGTCCGCGCGCTAATAGTCCGCGCGACCCCAGTGATATCCATCAAAGCAATCGTCGACGCCAAGGCACTGCCCTTGAGCATAAAGATAACTTCATTGCTGTACGCAGGTAAGACAATACCAAAGGCTCGCGGTAAGGTAATGCGGGTCAGACGTTGCCATCTCGACATACCGATAGCGTCTGCCGCCTCCAGCTCACCGACCGGAATATTCTGAATAGCGCCGCGAATAATTTCCGCGGTATAGGCACTAGTATTGAGGGTAAAGGCGATTATGGCACACCAATAAGCCTGGCTTAGTACCGGCTCCCAGAGCCAAGACTCGCGCACGGACTCAAATTGACCCAGTCCATAATAGATTAAGAAAATTTGTACCAGCAGCGGTGTACCACGAAAGAAGAAAATATAAGCGAAAGGCAGCGCCTGCACCAACCAATTATTCGATAAGCGCAGTAAAGCCAATACCAAACCAAAAAACAGCCCGATAATGCCAGAAAATAACACCAATTGAATGGTGAGAACAGAGCCGCCCAGTAAGTCTGGGATATGCTCAAAAATAACTTGCCAATTCCAGTCCATAAGTCCCTCTACCCTGATATCGTCTGACGAGTGAGTTTTTTGGCGTAGCGAGCGGCAGGATTTGCGCGCCACTCAAGCCACATCATAAAGCCCGTGATCAGGACGGTCAGTCCTAAATAGATAATGGCCGCGGCCATGTAGAAGGTAAACGGCTGCTGCGTCGATTGGGCAGCGCGTGAAGACTGATACATAATATCCTTGAGACCCACGACCGATACCAAAGCCGTATCTTTGAGCAGGACCAAAAATAGATTGCCCAACCCTGGCAAGGCAATGCTCCAAACCTGCGGCAAAGTAATGCGCCAAAAAGTCTGTAGTGGCCGCATGCCAATAGCTTGAGAGGCCTCTTTTTGCCCGATTGGAATCTCTTGGATCGCCATCCGAAAGATTTCGGTCGCATAGGCGCCAAAAGCAATCGACAACGCCATCACCCCGCCCCAAAAGGCGCTGATTTCGACATAGTCGGTATAGCCGAAGGTCTCCAAAATGCTCATGAGCAAAATGGAGCCGCCATAGTAAATAAAGAGGACGAGCAGCAGCTCAGGAATCCCGCGCATCGTCGAGGTATATACCGTCGCAAGCTTACGCAGTATCCAAATCTTGGACAGTTTGGCGGTCGCACCGAGCAGCCCCAGCACCATACCAAAGGCTAGGCTGGTCATAGCAAGCTTGATAGTCACGACAGCGCCGCTTAGTAATAAGGCACCAAAGCCTTGTAAATCAAACACGGTTATCTACTCAAGAGTAATTGGGGCTATGGTAGGAAATATCAGCACCACATCCTATGCGGTGGCAATCTGACAGGCCACTTATAAATCGATACTTATACTGGTAAACACTACTCGATTAGCAGCGCGCGTGATAGCAAAATGATCTAAAAGTAGACAGTCTATTCGCCAAAATGTTTGGCAAATATCCTTAAGATAGCTGGCTGGATCGAAATGATGCGTGATTTTATCATAGATGACTACCCGATAGTTAATAGCAAATATCACCCAGCGCAGCGCCTACACAAAAGTTTATCAGCTCGCTTATAACCCCGTAAATATCTGACCATGTTTAGCAAATAGCAGGGCGCGTATTGCTATCGCTACCCTACTCTCGCGACCGTCTGGAGATAAAAAAACCCCGATAAAAGCCATCACTTCTATCGAGGTCGCAAACTCTTAGCCTATTAAGCTAATCAAGCAAGACTGGAGCATACTTTGGCAAATATTCTGCCGTAGCCTACCGTCTTAATTGACCAGATTATTTAGCGTCGACGTCGACTGCATCGCCTTCTTGCTCAACTACGGCATCTACTTCACCCGCAGTCACAGTATTGTTGGTGGCCGTTTGTGCAGCAGCCGTGGTACTAGTGCCGAAATAGCGATCTGTGATTTCATCGTATTTACCACTAGACTTTAGCTCGCCTAGTGCAGTATTGAACTTCGCAACTAAAGGATCGCCTTTTCTGAAGGCAATACCCATAGCATCGCCATCTGGTGAGGTGATTTCAGCGCCTTTAATTTCATAGCCTTGGCCCGCTTCGGTTTTTAACCAATCCACACCCGTCACTTTATCGGACATCATGACGCGAACACGGCCTGAAGTTAGGTCAAGATAAGCGTTATCTTGGGTATCATAAAGTTTGATATTAGCTTCAGGATGGCTGTCTTGCAGATACTGGGCAGAGACGGTCGCACGCTGCGAGGCTACTGGAATACCTTTAAGGCCATCAACGTTGATGTCATCGCCTTTTTTACCGATCAAAATGATACCGCTATGGAAATACGGGTCGGTGAAGTCAACCACTTCTTGACGCTCAGGGGTGATCGACATACCGGCGATGATGGCATCAAATTTCTTAGCATTTAGACCTGGGATAAGACCATCCCAATCCTGCGAGATGATTTCACACTTGGCTTGCATCTGCTCACATAGAGCATTCGTCAGGTCGATTTCATAACCAATCACATCGCCATTAGCATCGGTATAACTAAAAGGCTTGTAGCTGGATTCGGTAGCAATCTTCAGATTAAGCGGAGCGGCATCGGTAGTCGCATCAGCGGTTGGCGCAGCATCGGTTTCAGCAGCTTGCTTATTACAAGCGCTTAGCATTAATACTGAAGCGCCTAATGAGGCTAGCATTACTGATTTGATAGACATTGAAAGTGGGGTCATGGGGTTTCCTTAATAGGCATAAAGACGCTTAATGCATTATATAGCGCTGCCGCAGCGTAGCCGGCACAGTCGGGCTTAATCGGTATTGCGAGAAAGACGCCAATCCTGCTAATGAGCTTTGCGTATAGCCACAATATATAATAGTTAAGCGCTTCTTTTGTAGGGGTACGGATTAATAGCCCTCAGCGCGTAGGCCAATAAGCTATCAATCCGGGGTATAAAATACGGGCTAGCAGTTTACCAACTCGGCACTAAAATAATTATTGACCGAAGTTCGCTTGCTCAATTTTAGCCAAAGTACCGTTTTGACGGATTTCATCCAAGGCTTTGTTAAAGTCTTCTTTTAAAGCATCGCCTTTACGCACAGCAATAGCGATGTTGTCATCATTGTCGATCTCATCGCCAACGATACCAAAACCTTCAGGGTTGTCTTTTAACCAAGCTACTGCAGAGACTTTTTCTGCCAGTACTGCATTGCTACGATCTGATTTTAAATCTAAGTAAGCGTTGTCATAGTTGTCATACAACTGCACGGTTACGCCGTTTTTGCCTTCATAATTATCCTGCAAATAAGCGCCTGGCGTGGTTGAGCGCTGACCGCCCAATTTTACGTTGGCGATGTTTTTTGGATCAAAGCCACCGTCTTTTGGAGCTAGCCAAACCATAGTGTTGGCAAAGTACGGTTCAGTAAAGTCTACTTTTTCTTGACGCTCTGGGGTGATCGACATGCCCGCCACTACCGCATCGTATTTTTTAGCCAATAGGCCAGGAATAATACCGTCCCAATCTTGAGCGACGATGTCACATTTGGCTTGCATCTGGTCACATAGGGCTTGGGCTACTTCGATATCATAGCCACCAAGACTGCCGTCAGAGTTGGTGAAGTTAAACGGAGGGTAAGCGCCCTCAGTAGCGATACGGATGGTTTTAGTAGGCGTGTCTGTAGCTGCACCATCGGCTTGTGCGTCGGTCTTTTCTTCAGGAGCCTGGTTACAAGCGCTTAGAGCTATAGCAGTCGAGATGGACAAAGCTGACCATAGAAGACGAGAAGTTACCATGTTAAATTCCTTTAAGGCGGCTAGCATGGCCATCCCTTGGCAAGGTATGCGACAAAGATAATGGCAAATGCTAACGAATCGTTGCAATATGTAATCAAATTGATAATACCTTAGCGCATTATCAAAAACAAACACTTTAGGGTTAGCGGGTCATTATGTTGTAATGAGATGAGTGTATAGCCTAATTATTTGCCTATTAAGGGGTATAAAGCAAGGCTTCATACATCATTAACGTTGTCCGCTAACATAGCTTGGGACAGATTGGATTGATGCCATACAGACCCTACTCTTGTAAATGCAAAAAAGACAGATACTAGGATCTGTCTTTCTCTACTAGGTCTAAGCTAAAAGCTTTAAAGGCCAGTCACTCTAACGATGCGAGCCCATAAAGTCACGTACCCGATCCGATTTTGGATTATCAAACACCTGCTCAGGCGTCCCCATCTCTTCAATACGGCCTTGATGTAAGAACACCACTTGGCTAGAGACTTCTCGGGCAAAGCGCATTTCATGAGTCACGATTAACATCGTCCGACCTTCTTTTGCCAGATCGCGCATGACCGCTAGCACCTCATTGACCAACTCAGGATCTAGCGCTGAAGTGGGCTCATCAAATAGCAAGACGCGGGGCTGCATCGCTAAAGCACGAGCAATAGCAACGCGTTGGCGCTGGCCACCGGACAGATTGGCAGGATACGCATCTTTTTTGTCTAATAGACCCACCTTCTCTAACAGTTGCTCCGCTTCGCTAATAGCTTGGTCTTTTTTAATTTTTAGGACTTGCGTTGGCCCTTCAATAATATTTTGCAAAATGGTACGGTGTGGCCACAGATTGAAGTTTTGGAATACAAAGCCTACGCGCGCACGCAGTTGCTCTAACTGGCGATTATTGACCGCTTGCAACTCACCCGATTTACCAGGTTTCAGCAGCAGCTTTTCGTCGCCCAAGATAATATCGCCTTTATTAGGCTTTTCTAACAGATTGATACAGCGCAATAAAGTGGATTTACCCGAGCCCGAAGAACCCAAAATAGAGATGACATCGCCATCATAAGCGGTCAACGATACGCCTTTTAAGACTTCGAGCGAACCATAGCTTTTATAAATATTATCAAGCGTTAGGGCAATTGGGCGATTAGCAGTATCGGACATGGTGTCAATAGATTCCATCGAATGAGTTTTTGAGACGTGCCGCAAAGTAGCGGGCCTAATTATAGGAGAAGAGTGTTATGACTAGCCAATAGTCAATCCGGCCTATTGTCGCTTAAACAGGGGGGAAAAGGCAAATACTCTATGTAGTCAATTCTATAGTCAGTCCTGTTTAAAACGGGTACTTAGCGAGTCACTAATATAAATTTTCTGGCTAGAAGTCATTATATGACTGAGGCAGGCGCAAACTTATACCAGTGACTCTGTGTCAAATCTTGAGTGGACTGACTATATAGCACTAATGCCGTGATAAGCCTAGTCCAGCGACCCCTCAGCCACTAAAAAGCCGAAAACGCTAGGCTTTCGGCTACTGTAAATTATTATCAATTATAAAAAATACTGGCAACAGCTTATTAATTCCCGCTAGGCAGGATGGCTTAATAAACCAACACTGTTAATTAGTAGACCAGTACTCTTAATTAGTAGAAATGTGCTCTTCAGTTTCTGTACCATCTAATACGTCATCACCACTAGCGACAGCGACATCACCGGTGTCTGCAGCTTCGGCAACCGCTACATTATCTCCTGCTACGCCTTCTTCGATATGGTCATGATCCATGCCTTCGTGATCCATATCATCAGTGGCCACGGCCGTCGCATTTTGCTCAACCTGAGTCTGCGCATCTGGCTGTGCATTCGCATCGGCCTCAGCAGTAGCCGCTTTTTTATCGCCACAAGCCCCTAGCAATAACGCCACCGCTAAAGTAGGAAGAATAAGAAGCTTCGTAGAACGAATATTTAATACTTTGGTCATCAGGTATTCCTTGTTAGGAAAAAGAGTATAAAAGCTTTCCATAGGCGGGCAGCAACAGGACACTTACTAAAAAACTTACTATAAAGATAATTATGAATAAGCGCTTTAAATAAGCTATTGATCCACCATACCGCTAGGAAAACTTAACTTTTTAGCGAGCTTCTACAGCAAATAGTTGTAAAGAAGCTCGGCTTATTTTAACTTAAATTTAGTCTTTCTCACATACCTTTTAACTTGGACTACCATAGACCCCAACAAAAATACGCTAAAGGCTATTTTCTGTTTACGAAACCGCTACTCAGCACGGATTTGCCTTTACTATCCGCACCATCTGCTCTATGTTAATGGCAACCTTCTTATTTTAAAACCATTACTGCAAAACCATTACTGCAAAAAAACATTCAACATAATAGCAAAGGAGACTTTAATGACGACCACGACCATTACTGATATTACCGCTTATATGCAGCAAGTTGGCCAACAAGCTCGCGAGGCTTCACGTCTACTCGCGGCAGCGAATACGGGCACCAAGAATGCCGCCTTAATGGCGATCCATGAGGTATTACTCGCAGCTAAGGACACTATTCTAGCGGCTAATAAAATCGATATGGATAATGGCGAAAAGAATAATCTAGACGCTGCCCTACTCGATCGTTTGGAGTTAAATGAAGACCGCTTTAACGGCATGCTGCAAGGTCTAAAAGACGTCGCTGCGCTACCCGATCCTATCGGTGAAGTCTCCGACATGACCTTCCGCCCCTCTGGTATTCAGTTGGGCAAAATGCGCGTCCCACTAGGCGTGGTCGGTATGATTTATGAATCGCGTCCCAATGTCACTTTAGAGGCGGCCTCACTCGCGCTTAAATCAGGCAATGCCATCATCCTACGTGGTGGCTCTGAAGCATTTGCGTCCAATCAAGCTATTGCTAAGTGCGTGTTAGAAGGCCTACAAAAAGCCGGTCTGCCTGAGCATGGCGTGCAAGTATTACAGACCACTGACCGTGCGGCTGTCGGCGAGCTCATCACCATGACCGACTATGTCGATGTCATCGTACCGCGTGGTGGCAAAGGCCTAATTGAACGCATTAGCCGTGATGCCCGTGTCCCCGTCATCAAGCATTTAGATGGCAACTGCCATACTTATATCGATGCCGATGCTGACCCTGAAATCGCTATCAAAGTGAGCGTGAATGCAAAGACCCATCGCTACGGCACTTGTAATACCATGGAGACCTTGTTGGTAGATACAGCGGTCGCGGAGCAACTGCTGCCTAAGATTGCTGAAGCTATTATTGCCGCCGATGACAATATGCAATTGCGTGTGGATGGTACAGCGAAAGCTCTGCTACAAGACAACGCCAAACTCGCCGGCCATGTGAGCGACGCTACCGATGCAGACTGGGATACCGAATATCTTGCGCCAGTCCTCGCTATTAAGGTCATTGATGGGCTAGATGCCGCTATTGCCCATATCAACAAACACGGTAGCCACCATACCGACGTTATTATCACTGACAACTATACCAAGTCGCAGCGCTTTATCCGCGAAGTCGATTCCGCTAGCGTGATGATTAATGCTTCTAGCCGTTTTGCTGATGGTTTTGAATATGGTTTAGGGGCTGAGATTGGTATCTCTACTGATAAAATCCATGCACGTGGTCCCGTAGGTCTCAATGGCCTTACCTCACAAAAATGGATCGTTTACGGCCATGGTGAAGTGCGCGGTTAGTCCCCACGGCTACTTTTTAATCAAGGATAAGGGTAAATTTAACCTTACTTAGTCCTTCATTTACTTCAATCAACGTCAGCTTTGTGCTGGCGTTTTTTATTGCCTACTAATTTGTAATCGATCTGCAATAATCGACGAATGGCTGTATATGAGAATCAGTGGTAAATAGCAGCCGACTTATTAATGATAACCATACTAATTCATTTTTATTTTTTAAGCTTTGCTCTCTTACTTATGGTTCATAACTGAGCTTACCTGCTGATAGTTTTATAAAAATTTTTCGCCCTTCTGTTTCTCTATAGCAGCATTGCAAACTGTAGCGTACCTCTTTTGCGGCCTCAGTAATTTTACAGCCCCTTGAACTCGTCATCGATATTTAAGTATTTATTTAAATTTAATTAAATATATAAACATAGTTATTACAATGACATATCCTGAGTAAGACTCCCCTCACAATTGTAATTATCGATTGTTCTACACTAGCAGCGCTTTATTCGGCCCTCTCTTTTCAACTTCTCAATATGGCTGCTGATGTTATGGACAATAAGTACTTTGCGCAAGACAACCGCCCTTATTTCATAGACTCGCTACTCACGTGGACTCACGAAGCTGAGCGTACTGTCCAGGCGAATATCGACCTGCCGAGCACTACTCTCAAAACGATTACCTATAATTTTGCGACCAGCCCTAATCAAGACGGCAATGCCATCGAACATGGCTTACCACAAAACTTCCGCAGCTTTAACAGCACAGAAAAAAATGTGGTCCTATCTGCATTAAAGGATTTTGAGCAAGTGCTTAACGTCAAGTTTGTAGCGTTCAACGAGGCACAAATGACCTTTTTTATGGATGACTTAAGCAATAGATATGGTACTGAGGGCAGCCGCTATACGGGCTATGGTCAAACCGGTGGCGATGTACACTTTAATAGCAGCCGATTTAATAACATCGACCTTAAGCTGGATGGCTCGCTCGGGGTTTATACGGTATTGCACGAGACCGCGCATACTTTGGGGCTCAAACACCCGCATTATCAAGGGCCTGATGCCAATGACCCTTGGCCCACCCTACCTACTAGCGAAGACCATGTGAGTCATACCATCATGTCTTACGACCGTACGGGTGGCGAGTCGGTACTGGGCGATTTCGACTTAGCAGCGCTACAATATATTTATGGGCCGAGTACTCAGCAACACGCGGGTGATGATACCTATCACGTCACTGACCACTATATTTGGGATGGCGCGGGCGTCGATCGTATCGATTTATCGGGAGCTTGGACCAATACCACCCTCAATATGAGCGAGGGCCAGTGGAGTCATGTGGGTAATAAGAGCTCAAGTATCTTGACAGCAGGCCAGATGTTTATTGGCTATGGCACCAAGATTGAGAAGGCTACCGGCTCTGAATTTAGCGACACCATCACGGGTAATGACTATGACAATACCATTCACGGGATGGCGGGTTACGATACCTTGCGGGGCGGTGCTGGCAATGACTATCTGAGCGGCGGTACGGGCAAAGACACCCTGTTAGGCGGTAGCGGTAATGACGTCTATATCGTGGATAACTATGATGACCGCGTGCTTGAATACTCAAAACAAGGCAATGATACCGTCTATAGTACGGTGAGTTTCCGTTTGCCAGAATACGTCGAGAGTTTGTATTTAAATAAGGGCGGCATCGCTATCGGTAACGCTTGGCATAATAAACTGGTGGGCAATGCCGAGGACAACCAGCTCTATGGTTTAGCGGGTAACGATACGCTTTATGGCAATGCTGGCGATGATGCTATTTATGGTGGTCGCGGCCAAGATACGATGAGCGGGGGCTCGGGCAAAGATGTGTTTATCTTTGAGTCCCAATACGATTCGAGTACCAAATTAAGTCTAAGCGACGTGATTACGGACTTTAAATCGGGCGAGGATAAAATCAGTCTGTCGGCGATAGATGCCAATGTGAATGCTAGCGGTGACCAAGCCTTTAAATTAATCAGCGCCTCAGCCAGCTTTAGCCAAGCGGGGCAGGTAAAGTTCGTCGATGGGGTCTTATATGGCAATAATGACAGCGATGCTGCTGCCGACTTTGCGATTCGCCTATTGCATGTCGATTATCTAAATTATTCGGATATTATTTTATAGCCTTATAGCTAGCAAATGGCGTAGCGTGGATAAAATCCTACATCCTCCCAATAAACTTAAGGACTTACAAAGATTGTGTAGGCTGAGGCTGTAGCCCAGCAAAACTATAGATCTATAGCTCATCTCTAAATCTGGCGGGTTACGCTACGCTACGTCAAAATCGTTGCTTTGAATGTCCTTATTTGAATGGCCCTATATGGACGGTTTACCTAACCGCCCAACCACCCTCGACTTAAACCACACTCTTTCCAATTGATTTCCACCTGATCCGTGAGAATACCAATAGGATAGCTAAACGAGCCGCCGCCGAGATAAAGCTCATCGCCGAGCTTATAAGGCTTGTCTTCGAATACTAGCGTTTGTTTTTCCTCATCCCAAGAGAAGGACGTATCGGCCAATACCAACAATAAACTATTTTCATCCGTCGGTAAGCTGTCTTTATCTCGTGTTAAAACCAGACAGTTTTGGTAGGCTCGCAAATAGCCTGCATTCATCGCCGTAAACCTACCCATCTGCGGAGTGGGTGACCAAGTGGCGATTTGCAAAGGTTGCTTTATGGGTTCGGGTTTAATAATGGCGGCAGGCTCAGGGACTTCTATTTTCCCAATCGCAGGTGTCTCTAGAGGCGTCTCTAAAGCTTGGCTTGCACAACCGGAAATTAATAAAGCCGTTAATACTGACCCGAATAAACTTAGATGATTTGACAATAAGTACTCCTATGAATGTAGAATTAAATATAAATAAAATTTTGCGCAAGGTCGCGTAGGCTGTGGCTTTAGCCCAGCAAAACTCTAAATCTGGTGGGTTACGCTACGCTAACGCCACCCTACGTCAAAAATAAAAATTATTCTTAGCCATAAAAAAACCGCCTAGCCAATTAAGCTAAGCGGTTTTTTATGCTTAAGAACTGACTAAAAGATTACTGGTTTTTAGCATATACAGGCAATTTCTTGCAGATAGCTTTGACTTTTTCACGAGTCTCAGCGATGACCGTTTCATCACCACGGCTGTCTAATACGTCACAAATCCAACCCGCTAGTTCACGAGAGTTGTCTTCATTAAAACCACGAGTCGTCGTAGCAGCCGTACCGATACGGATACCAGAAGTCACAAATGGTGATTTAGGATCGTTAGGCACAGCGTTTTTATTGACGGTGATGTAAGCTTCGCCAAGCCATTTGTCGGCTTCTTTACCGGTCATTTCTTGCTTGATTAGGCTGATTAGCATCAAGTGGTTTTCAGTACCGCCAGAGACGATGTCATAACCGCGCTCTTGAATCACTTCCGCCATAGCTTTAGCGTTTTTCACGACTTGCTGCTGGTAAGTTTTGAAGTCATCTTGTAGGGCTTCTTTAAAGCAGACCGCTTTGGCAGCGATGGCATGCATCAATGGGCCACCTTGGTTGCCTGGGAAGACCGCAGAGTTTAGCTTTTTCGCCAACTTGTCATCACGCGATAAGATCAAACCAGAACGTGGGCCACGTAAAGTTTTATGCGTAGTCGTCGTGACCACATCAGCGAAAGGTACTGGGCTTGGATAGACACCACCAGCGATTAGACCGGCTACGTGAGCCATATCGACGAACAGATAAGCGCCTACTTCGTCAGCGATTTCGCGGAAACGTGCCCAATCAACCACTTGTGAATAAGCAGAGAAACCAGCGATGATCATCTTAGGCTTATGCTCACGCGCTAAGCTTGCAACTTGCTCATAATCGATTTCGCCCGTTTCAGTATTTAGACCATACTGAACAGCTTTATAGTTGATGCCAGAGAAGTTCACATGGGCACCGTGCGTCAAGTGACCGCCCGCATCTAAGCTCATACCCAAGATAGTGTCGTTGGCGTCTAATAGCGCCAAAAATACCGCTGAGTTCGCTTGTGAGCCAGCATGTGGCTGGACGTTGGCATATTCAGCACCGAACAACTCTTTGGCACGGTCAATAGCCAATTGCTCAATCACGTCGACATGCTCACAACCGCCGTAGTAGCGCTTGCCAGGGTAGCCTTCTGCGTATTTATTCGTTAAATCTGATCCTTGGGCTTCCATTACCGCTTGTGAGCAGTAGTTTTCTGAAGCGATCAGCTCAATATGTGACTCTTGACGGCTACTCTCAGCAGTCATGGCTTCGTATAGGGCGGGATCAAATTCTTGGATAGAGATGTCTTTATACATGGTTGAGTCCTATTGGCGTTAGAAAAGTCCGATGATTTATTATTGCGAGGTAACTTAAGCATCATCTAGAGTCGGCGTTTAGGGCAGCAATGATGCGTCTAAACAAAAATACACTTACAAAGAAGAAGAGCGACCATTGTACTTTGGGGTACAGTCGATAAGTCTGACGCCATAACCGCTTTGTGGGTACTAGACCCTACCTAAATAATGTCAGTTAAGCCCTAAGTGTAACATGAAATTTACTGAGTAGAGGGCAAAAAAGAACTTGCTTAGGCTGACTCTTTTTAATGTATATCAGTCACTCGCAAAGAGAGTTTTATGAGTCATCGATATTGAGTCAGAAATACTGGCAGTAGCTTTTATAAAAGGGCATAAGTATAGATATAAAAGTGCATAAGTATAGAGGTGAACAAGACTGGCTATAAATATTATCCGAGCTCACATCACAGATTGGCGCATAACTAGCCAGAACTTAGCCAACACCTAGCCAAGATTTACGGAAAAACGCGGTAAAAAAGTTTCACTAATTAAGAGAGGTCGACCATACCAATCGTAGCGGGTCTGCCGTTGCCAGCCTTGATCGGTCAAACTCACCCAGCGCTGATTGGGCAAAGTACGTTGGCGTTTAAATAAGACGTAGCCAATAGGCGTACCTTTTAATTGCTGTAACCGTCTGGCCTCGCCCTGCAAACTGGGTAAGGGAAATAAGCTTTGCGCCGCTACCCAGGGGTCCTTATCATTCCCAAACAATAGGACTTCACGTACCCAAGCTTGCATCGGTCGATTGAGACTGGCCCCTTGATAGCCGAGTTGGCGTTTTTGCGATAGCGTTAACGGCCGATAGCCTTCAAAGGTTCGCTGTACCCGTAATGGCTGCCCTGCCCTCGCCTCTAACAATGCCGTTAATGAGCCATCAGAATACAGCCAAGGCTGTAAACCTGCAGGAGTCGTATCGCCACTTAAGCTAGCCGTGAGGGTCTGAGCTGTGGCTGATTGGGTTAATAAAAGATTCTTAGGGCATTTCAGGGTCATGGTACTGGCTGCGTCTTATGGTTTATCAGTTTTTATAAAGGAGGGTAGTATTTTCCTACCCCTTAAAAGCGGGCATATTGTCCTCATTAAAAGGCAACGCTGCGTGGGCCTGCTCACGGTACTGGCGCATATGCTCACGGTCTTGCTCGCAGAAATGACCAATGGCAGGCACAAACCGCGCATCATAAATGCGATGTAGAGAATGCGTGGCGGTAGGCACAAAGCCCCGAATCAGCTTATGCTCACCTTGAGTACCAGGGTCAAAGTAGTCTAACCCTTGAGCGATCGCAAACTCAATCCCTTGGTAATAACACAGCTCAAAATGCAGGCTATCGTACTCGCCGAGAGCGCCCCAATAGCGGCCATATAAAGTAGAATTTTCACTGCCTAACGTGTCGCATAAAAATAAACTGCTGGCGATAATCTCACCACGCTTGTCCAACGCCTGCGCTAACATCAAATGCTCGGGCAAGCTCGCGCCCAATTGGGTGAAAAAGTCTGCGGTTAAATAAGGGTGCTGACCACGCACTGCATAGGTCATCACGTAGCAATGGTAAAACGCCGCCCAGTCTGCTTCCGTAATCTCATCGCCGGTCTTGAGCCGACACTCCAGCTCTTGCTTAGCGACTTTTTTACGCTCGCTGCGGATGGTGCGGCGTTTTTTCGCCGTCAACGTTTGCAAAAACTCATCAAAACTTGCAAACGGTTTACCCTCATTCATTAAGTTTTGATTTTGCCAAAGGAACTGACAGCCTTGCCGCTCAAACAGTTGCTGCTCAATGATGGACTCATTCATATCCGTAGCGGCAGCCAGTAATACCGGTTCTATATCACGCATCATAGCGGGACTAGTGGCTATTTCTGCCATCTCTTCGCTCACAAACAAGCCATGCCAGCTCGAGGCTTTGACCTGAGCAGCGATATCATCCACGCCCGCTAGCGCCGCAATCAAAATGTCAGCACTGAGCTCAATACCCTCGGCCAACCATAAGCGCTGGCCGGTAATAGGCGTATAAGGAATACTGGTCACCAGTCGCGGATAATAGTCTACCCCGTACCTAGCAAAGGCCTCTGCCCAAGCATGGTCAAAGACAAACTCACCGCGGTGATGGCCCTTAACAAACAAAGGCATTACAGCGACCAATCTAGTCTCGTCAGCACTGCTATTATTCTGATAAACCGTAATAAAAATAGGCAGCCAGCCAGAGTCACCGCCAATAGCTTCGGTGTCGCTCAGCGCCTGCCAAAAGGCAAAAGACATAAAGGGCGTATCGGGGACTTGCCAAGCCGTTTGGCTCTGCCAGTCCGTATCTTGCGTCAAAGCGTACGAGTAAGTCATAAGCACAGCATAAAATATTTTTAATTAGAATACGTTTAGCCTACCAAACCTTACATATTTTGCTGTCACAATTTGCAAATATGACTAGCCTAATTCTAGCGCTAGTCGGTCAGCGTATAATTCAGCTTTTACTGTGTAAGGATACACGAATGACCCTAATCCATAATATGAGTTTAATGCCTAAAACAGCGCTATTACCGCTATTGTTATTGGTCAGTAGTTGCGCCTTATCGGGTTGTAATACTCCTCCGAGCGAGGCTGCAGATAGCGAGTCAGCCACCCCATCTACTGATGTTACTAATGTTGCCCCAGCAACTACCTCATCACCGACCACAGCAGAGGCCTCTCATCCCGACCCTTCGCTACAATCCTCTAACGCGATGCCCGCCCCTTATCCAGCCGATGTCGTTAGTCCGCAAGGTTACCAAGGGGTAAAGTTTGGTACTACCATAACGCCCGAATACCTAACTGAGCAGCAGCTACAGCCACCCGATTTACAGCTTGATAATGCCAGCTGTTATTTCACCAGACCAATCGACGCCCCCAATACGCCACAATCGGACGATAAAATGCCGGAGGTGTTGTATCAGATTATCGATAATAAAATGGCGCTGATCCGTATCAATGACGCGAACGTTGCGTTTTATAACACTATTAAAGTGGGTGACCCTGCTGCTAAGGTTTGGGAAGCCCATAAGGCCACACTGACTTATGAGTTGGATAAATATGAGGCTACAGGCGACCATTACCAACTCATCGCTCCAGTCGAGCCGCAGTCAATAGAAGTCGGACAGCCGCCGTTACAGATTAAATATAAGATGGCAGGTGGTCAGAAGTTAAGCCAGAATGAGGTGACGCCGCAAGCATGGACGCCTGCATTACAAAACCAATTGCAAGGTCAAGTTGCTAGCATCGAGATTGGGGTGCCTGAGGCTATCTTATTGGTAGAAGGCTGCTCTTAACCTTTTATTAGGAAGATTATTTTTGAGGTCACTAATTTATAGATGGCCGCCATAAGCATTGCCCGCATAAAAAAAGCCCTAATTATTCAATTAGAGCTTTGCTAGCTAGTCTTGCGTCGGTAGCTTTCTCGCAACATCAGACTATAAAATCACCTATAGCCAGATAACAGGCGCAGTTTTATACTGATTTGGACTGCTGATTCGAGTGCTTATATAAGCGAATGAAAACGCACTACTTGTCTGGAAAAGATGATATCAGTGCCAATGACTGGTAGAATAACGTTGTTACTAGCTTAATATAATTATGATACATACGATATGAGCGAAAACAGTACACTAAGTTCATTATCCGTGATTGACATCGTAGCGTAACTATAGTGGATTCACTATAATAGAGCATCAGGCAGGCGGGTTGTAGCAACGCCCTGTTTAGACAGCCGTTTTTATGTCATGTCAATCAAAGTTATCCAAAGTCATTCTAAGCTAGCCAAAGTAAAGTTTTAACCGGTCTCAAAATCTGTAAGAGACTATCTATGATGCACTTAAGCTAATCCCATAGTGCCCTGCTGCCTAGTATTCTTCACGTATAGCAGCAAGCACCTATGCCAAAAATTATATTCAAGCCTTTTTATTCACTCCAGCCTAAAGGAACTTATTACTATAATGTCAAAAATTATTTATACAAAAACCGATGAAGCGCCTGCGCTAGCCACCCTATCCCTATTACCTATTGTCCAAGCCTTTACTAAGTCGGCTGGGGTTTCTGTTGAAACGACTGATATCTCAGTTGCTGCCCGTATCTTAGCTGAATTCCCAGATTACTTAACGGAAGAGCAGCGCGTACCGGACAACTTAGCTGAGCTGGGTAAACTGACGCAGGATCCTAACACCAACATCATCAAATTGCCGAATATTAGTGCTTCTGTACAGCAGTTAAAAGCGGCTATCAAAGAGTTGCAAGGCAAAGGCTTTGCTATTCCTAACTTCCCAGAAGACCCACAAACAGAAGAAGAAAAAGAAATTCGTAAGCGTTATGGCAAAAGCTTAGGCAGCTCGGTAAACCCAGTATTGCGTGAAGGTAACTCAGACCGCCGTGCGCCAAAAGCCGTGAAAAACTACGCCCGCAAACACCCGCATTCTATGGGTGAGTGGAAGCAGTGGTCACAAACGCACGTCTCACACATGCACAGCGGTGACTTCTACGATGGCGAGCAATCCATGACGCTAGACAAAGCTCGTACTGTACGTATGGAGCTGTTGTTAGAGGACGGTACTATCAAAGTCTTAAAGCCAGAAATCGCTTTACTAGACAAAGAAGTCATCGACCTGATGTATATGAGAAAGAAATGCTTGCTTGAGTTCTACGAGCGTGAAATGGAAGATTGCCGCGAAGCCGGTATCCTATTCTCACTACACGTAAAAGCCACTATGATGAAGGTGTCTCACCCTATCGTCTTCGGTCATGCGGTCAGAATTTACTATAAAGACGCCTTTGAGAAACACGGTAAAACCTTTGAAGAACTAGGTATTAACGTGAATAACGGTATGGCGGATCTCTACGACAAAATCGCTACTTTACCAGCTTCACAACGTGAAGAAATTGAGCAAGACTTGCATGCTTGCCAAGAGCATCGTCCGCGTCTGGCCATGGTAGATTCTTCTAAAGGGATTACCAACTTCCATTCACCAAGCGACGTGATTGTTGATGCTTCTATGCCAGCTATGATTCGTAATGGCGGTAAAATGTGGGGCGCTGATGGTAAACTGTATGATTGTAAAGCGGTTATGCCTGAGTCTACCTTCGCCCGTATTTATCAAGAAATGATCAACTTCTGCAAATGGCATGGTAACTTTGACCCAACCACTATGGGTACCGTCCCTAACGTTGGCTTAATGGCGCAAAAAGCGGAAGAATATGGCTCACACGATAAGACTTTTGAGTCTAGCGATACCGGTGTAGCGCGTATTGTTGATGTGGACAGCGGTGAAGTACTGCTTGAGCAACGCGTTGAAAAGGGCGATATCTGGCGCATGTGTCAGGTTAAAGACGAGCCTATTCAAGACTGGGTTAAATTGGCCGTACGCCGTGCCCGTGAATCAGATACCCCTGTTATTTTCTGGTTAGACCCGTACCGTCCACATGAAAACGAGCTGATCAAAAAGGTTAAAATGTACCTTAAAGATCATGACACAGAGGGCTTGCACATTGAGATTATGTCTCAGGTACGTGCGATGCGTTATACCCTAGAGCGTGTGGCTCGTGGCCTTGATACCATCTCTGCTACCGGTAACATCCTCCGTGACTATCTCACTGACTTGTTCCCTATCCTAGAGCTAGGTACCAGTGCGAAGATGCTGTCAGTCGTACCATTAATGAAGGGCGGCGGTTTGTTTGAGACTGGCGCTGGTGGTTCTGCACCGAAGCACGTTGAGCAGCTGACTGAAGAAAACCACTTGCGTTGGGATTCTCTAGGCGAGTTCTTAGCGCTAGCCGTATCACTAGAGCATTTAGCTGAGAATGACAAAAATGCTAAAGCGAAAATCTTGGCGGATACGCTAGATACTGCTACTGAAAAGCTGCTGTTGAATGACAAATCACCATCGCGTAAAACCGGTGAATTAGACAACCGTGGTAGCCATTTCTATCTGGCTATGTACTGGGCTCAAGAATTAGCGTCTCAAGATGAAGACGCAGAATTAAAAGCGAAATTTGCGCCATTAGCTGAAAAGCTAGCTAGCAATGAAGACGCTATTGTTAAAGAGCTGAACGAAGCTCAAGGCAAAGCGGTCGACATCAAAGGCTACTACTATGCGGACCAAGAATTGGCCTCACAAGTTATGCGTCCAAGCAAATTGTTCAATGACGCTTTAGCCTCTTTATAATAGGCTTAGCTCGCTAACGTTAAGGCGGTTTATGTTAACCGGCGCTTAACTAGCAGTAATGAAAACACCCCAAGGGTTTTAGCCTTTGGGGTGTTTTTTTATGGATGATTATAAGCATTTAAGTCCCTCTTTTTTAATGGTGAGAAGCACTGCTTCGCAAGAGGGGGATTTCACAGTCCTCCTTTCATGAAGGTGAGAAACACTGCTTCTTAAGAGGAAGATTTGGAAGTCCCCCTTTTACAAAGGGGGATTTAGGGGGATTTTTTGGGCATCTACCTCAACAGCTGAGCCAAACTACCAACCTAAAAAGAAGACTCACCCCCCCATATGCTCAATAACCGCCTCCCCAAACTCTGAAGTACTCAAAAGCGTAGCATCCGCCATCAGCCGCTCAAAATCATAAGTCACGGTTCTATTAGCAATAGCCCCCTGGATCCCTTTAATAATTAGGTCAGCCGCCGCCGTCCAACCCATATCCCGCAGCATCATTTCAGCTGATAAAATCAGCGAGCCTGGATTGACTTTATTTTGACCGGCATATTTGGGCGCCGTCCCATGAGTCGCCTCATAGACCGCAATAGCATCCCCTTTGTTGGCGCCAGGTGCGATACCGATACCACCCACCTGTGCTGCGAGCGCGTCTGAAATATAGTCGCCATTGAGGTTTAGCGTTGCGATTACCGAATACTCAGATGGACGCATTAAAATTTGCTGTAAAAAAGCATCGGCGATGACACCTTTGATGACCAACTCATTACCCGTTTTAGGATTATTTATAGTCATCCAAGGGCCGCCATCGAGTAGCTTAGCACCAAAATTTTCTGCGGCTAACTCATAACCCCACTCTTTAAACGCGCCTTCGGTATACTTCATAATATTGCCTTTGTGAACTAAGGTCACATTGGGCAAATCATTATCGATGGCATGTTGTATCGCTCTGCGTACTAACCGCTGCGTGCCTTCTTTAGAGACGGGTTTAATGCCAATACCGCAGTCATCAGTAAAACGAATCTTGGTTACGCCCATTTCTTCACGCAAAAACTTGATGACTTTTTGAGCCTCATCACTACCGGCCTGCCACTCAATACCCGCATAGATATCTTCAGAATTTTCGCGGAAAATCACCATATCGGTGAGCTCAGGATGCTGCACAGGACTGGGCACGCCTGCAAACCAACGCACCGGACGTTGACACACATACAAGTCCAGCTCTTGCCGCAGCGCTACGTTTAGCGAACGCATACCCCCGCCTACGGGTGTGGTCAAAGGCCCTTTAATACTGATGATATAGTCACGCAAAATTTCTAGCGTCTCTGCAGGCATATAAGGGCCGTCGTAGATTTTCGCGGCCTTCTCCCCGCAATAAGTCTCCATCCAAACGATAGATTTTTTACCGTGATAAGCCTTTGAGATAGCGGCATCGACCACTTTTATCATAACTGGAGTGATATCTACGCCAATCCCATCGCCTTCGATAAAAGGAATGATTGGGTGATTGGGCACATTAAGCGATAGGTCAGCATTAACCGTTATTTTTTCGCCGTACGTAGGGACTATGACTTGGTTATAGGGCATATGGGTGCACTCCTTAATGGCAGGTAGCTTTTTATTAGTAGGTAATTTTTTGCTAGCAGATGGGTTTTCAATAAAAGACCACCTATTAATGGAAAGTAGCTTCCCTCAGGTCTTAGGCGCTAGTATTCGTTAGCTACATTAGTCAATATAGTAGCACTATAATAAATAGCCTTATTATTAGTAAGGTTATAGTTTCATTATTATAAGGCTGTTTGAATAAGGCTTGCTGACTATAGCTGAATGAGTGAGCAAACTCACTCCTTTAAGGACGTCCTATAGCAACAAACGGGGCTTTAGTATTAATATAAATCGCTTTTATAGCATGATAGACTACGCCGACAGCTAGGTAACTTGAGCTTAAAATCTCTGTTAATAATAGAGCTGTCCTATGTTAAGCCCTGCTAACAGCCCTCATAGAATGCTACTTATCACCCGTCTTATACCCTCACTTTTCTCTATTTTGGAATACCGTCCCTATGCCTGATGTCATCTTATTCAATAAGCCTTACGGCGTGCTGAGTCAATTTCGCAATGATGATAATAATGACTTTGGCACCTTAGCAGACTTTTTTACGGATAAGTCGTTGCGAGTGGTCGGTAGACTCGATGCCACTTCTGAAGGCCTACTACTGCTCACCAGCGATGGTCGGGTCAATCGCGCCATTACGCAACCGCCCAAACACCTAAAGGATCGCAAACAAGGTAAAACCTACTTAGTGCAGGTAGAGGGCACCCCTACCCCTGAGCAATTGGCTCAGCTGACCCAAGGCGTATTGTTAAAAGATGGCATGACCTTGCCGGCTTTGGTACAGCACTTAGAAGTGAGCGAATTGCCCTTAGCTATTTGGCCACGCATCCCACCGATTCGGGAGCGTAAAAGTGTGCCCACCGCTTGGCTAATGCTCACTATATATGAGGGTAAAAACCGTCAAGTGCGACGTATGACGGCCCATGTGGGCTTGCCGTGTTTGCGCCTGATTCGTTGGTCGGTCGCTAGTTTTGAATTGGGTAATATCGAGGTGGGTAAATTTGTCCGCGTCCATTTGAATAATGAGCGCTTACAACAGCTCGGTATTAAATAACGGCTGCAAATCGTTCATTAGGAGCTTTTAATTATTATTAGCTGCTATAAACATCTACCTATATACAGGTTAATTTAAAGTTTAAATTTACTTAATAAAATCATATAAACAAAAATTCTGCATTTTTAACAAGCTAGCCACTGTCCTGTACTGGTTTATACAGGTGCTATCACGTATCATAAAGCGAACATCCCCTTAGTGATGCCTTTTTAGCTCGTTTTGCTCGCTTTGTTCACGCTCTGTTGTAGGAATTATCATGCAGCCTTTTCGTTATTTGCTCCCTCTTTTTTGTGCCGGTATTTGCCTCACCACGTTGACTGCTTGTCAGCCTAATGCTGAGCAGCAGCCGTCCACGACGACGACGGAACCGGCGCCGCCCCCGACGAGTGCAATAGATGATGAACAACCAAACCCAGAGCAGCCTGTAGCGTCCGGTACCACCATAGTAGACGCTGACACCCAGGTGTTGCTCGGGCTGCAAGCAGACTATGGCAAGGCTATGGAAAAGATGGACGATGAGATGCAGTTGATGCTCTCTATCAATAATGTCGATGTCGCCTTTGCGCGGGTCATGCTAGGCCATCATCGCGGCGCCGTAGATTTGACTCGACTGCAGCAACGTTATGGTAGTGATCCTAGTCTGCGCCAACTTGCTGATACCATTCTTAGTACCGAACAAGACGAAATCGATGCGCTGCGTAAATGGATGGCATCGCACCCTGACACGCGTAGCCCTGACCCCAGTACTATCCAGATTCGTGAGTCTTATCATTATGCTATTGCAGCCATGAATGAGCGGATACGGACCGCTATTGCCTCGCCTACGCCCGACTTAATCTTTGCCCAAACTATGCTCGCGCATCATCGCGGTGCCGAAGCTATTGCTAATATCCAGCTTAAGTATGGTAATGATGCGGAAATGCGGCAACTGGCGGCGCAGATTATCGAAGAGCAAGTTCCTGAAATTAAAGCGTTAGAAGCTTGGTTACTGACCCAAGGTATCAATGCGAAACCGCGCTTAGTGCCTTTAAAGGACGCGGCTGAGCCGGCAATAAATGGCTTAGCAGACGAGACGGCATCTGTGGAGGGTGGGTTGAATAGCCCTGATACTACTGACAATGCTACGCTAAAGGCAGAGCCAGTAGAATAAGAAAACTCAGATTCAAAACTTTAGCCAGCATTAAACTCGGATTAAAACGAATAGATATAGACTGATAACTAAGGCAACAAGTGCGCTAAAAAAGCTCCGCTAAGACAGTCTTAACGGCGCTTTTTTTGTGGCCAGTAAATAGGGGCAATAATAGGACTAAGAGTTACGCATAGGGTGCGTTTAACCAAGTCTCCCAACCCGATTCTTGCAAAGCTAATTGCACTTTATCCAAGCTAGGATTGGCGACACACTCTTGCGTTTGTCCCCACTCATTCTGGGCAGTCAATTTGCTAGGAACCTGCAGCGTGAGCAGCTCATCTCGGCGAAACGCATGACAGCTTACGGTTGCTGTAGCGGTCTCAGCGATATGTTTTAACTGCGCTTTATCGGCCTTAATGCCGTCTATTGCCACAATAATATCCTTAGCCGAGAGGCCGGCACTAGCCGCTACGCTATCCCGCAGCACTTTGGACACCTGTAAGCCCGCTGAGGTCTCTTCCACCCGTATACCCCATGGTAAGGTATTATTATGTTTGACCTCATTCACTTTAGTACCATTTGCTGCTAGCAACTCTACAAACGGCAACTCTTCTACGCCATCGACATAACGCGCCTTAAAGTCTGTCCAAATCTCTGCATCGATAAAGCCGCCGATAACCTCACCTAAGTTTTGTGAAGTCATACCAATCCGGCGCTTACCTTGCGCTTTCGCCTGCGCATAGAAGGCTTTTACGATATCGAATAACCGATATTTACCCTCGCTATGTTTTAGTAATAATAAGTCTAAACACAGTGCCACAAGCGCGCCTTTATTATAATAACTAATCCCAGCATTGCCCGTATTCTCATCAGCGCGGTACAGCTTAATCCAAGCATCAAAGCTCGACTCTGCTACGCTTTGCAAGTGACGACCATGGGTTTGCAAATAGCGGTTCACTTGTTCGGTTAACAGGACTAAATAACTTTTGGGGCTAATAATGCCGGACGCTTGCAGCATAAAATCATCGATATAAGAGGTAAAGCCCTCAAACACCCACAATAGCGGGGTATAAGCCTCTTGGCGTAGATCCACCTCCATCATGACATCGGGACGTACTGTTTTGACCCACCACGAATGGAAGTACTCATGGCTGCACAGGCCGAGATAGCGTTGATAGGCCGACATGGGCTCTTCTGGCTCATGGCTACTGGGCAAGTCGCGCCGTGGGGCAATCAAACTGGTCGAGTTAATATGTTCAAGCCCGCCATAATCATTGCCACTGGCATAGGTCATAAAGGTATAGTCACTAAAGGGTGTATCGCCCAACCACGAGACATAGGTCTGACAAATAGACGCCAAGTCTTGCTGCAAGCGAGCGACATCGGTCTGGTGCTTGCCCGAGATAAATAAGCGATGGACTAAAGGCTCTTTTGCTTGATTGTGGATAATAAAGGAGCCCTCAACCTGCTCAGCCAACTCAAAAGGATAATCGATAAGCGCCGCGTAGCTGTCAGTCTGTAACTGATAATAATGCGCCTCTTCCGTGTGCAGATGGGTCGCTTTTAGCCCGCAAGCCAGCTTCACTTGCTCCGTTTTATCTTGATAAAACACTATAGGTACACTTAAAGTCACCTCAATCGGCTGCTCACTTTGGCCTTCAATAGTCAAAGCTAGCGAGGTAAAGTTGCCGTAAATACGCTGCTGATCGATATAAGCCGTACGTACTGATAAATCAAAACAATAAACCTCGTAGGTGACGTAGACCTCATCACCGGCGTTAACCTCAGTCAATTGCCATTCGCTTTTGCTAATCTTTTGTGCCCGGTGTAGCGCCAGGTCTTCCTCAAAATCGGCACCAGCTAGCTGGTCGTCTGCCGTAATGTCACTATCTAAATCGTCATTTAACCCTGTATCGAGCCATGCCTCAGTACCAATCTCAGTAGCTGCGTCATCATTATAGTCATCAGTATCCTCGTCCGCTACGCTGTATTGCACTGCGGTAATATGCCGGGCAAACTCGCGCATAAGATAACTGCCCGGAATCCACGAAGGTAGCCATAGTATCGGCTGATCATCATTGGCGATAAAACTAAGTTGTACCGTCACCAGATGCTGCGCATAGCGCTCAAAGTCGAGATGATAGTGTACGGTTGCTAAAGGGTCGCTCAATACTTGGGAAGGGGCGGCAGCAGATAAGGCAGAAGCAGTAAGGTCAGTCATAATAGCGTCTTATTATAGGTTTAGAATAAAATCATGGGTCTAGCGTAACTAGCCAGAGTCAGAAAACGGTGGAAAGCAGTGACCTTAGCCTAGAGTATCCACAATTTATCGTCAACTATAGCCAAGTAACTGGTTCGGTAAAAGCAAGTGGCCGATACCATACGGACAGCTGTAGCTTATCGTTTCAATCGCTGTATTTCCTAGTGTAATATCTATCGTTATCTAGCCCCGACCTCTCTATAGGTAAAGACAAGCGACTCGTTTATCAGGCTAAAAAAGTGCAGTTTTACTGAATTTGGCAAAATAAGTGGCCAAATTAACGTTTAAGTAACACAAGTTTGAAAATTTGTACCATCTTTTTATTATTTTGCCTTGAAACTTAGCCCTATCATCGCTATTAATGGGAGTAACTGCTAAAGTTAATCATATAAACTGGCAAAATAGACGGTTAATTCGCCATAGAGCGGTATTAATCGCCGAATAAAAGGCTATCGTACCTTTTCTATTTGTCCCGTGTGCCGGGTAAGTGCACCCCTATTTTCGGTTTATTTATCTTTTCATTTTACTATTTGAATTCAAATTTAGGATACTTTATGACTACGATTACAAAAGACTCTGCTGTACTATTCAACTACACGCTAACTGATGAAGAAGGCACCGTGATTGACCAATCACCAGAAGGTCAGCCACTAGCTTATCTACATGGCCACGCCAACATCATCCCAGGTCTAGAGTCACAGCTTGAAGGCAAATCTGCTGGCGATAAATTGACCGCTGTTGTTGCTCCTGCTGACGGCTATGGCGAGTACCATGACCAAGCGGTTCAAGAGATTCCACGTGATAACTTCCAAGGCGTTGAAGATATCCAACCGGGTATGCAGTTCCAGTCACAGTCTGGCGACCAAGTGATGCTAGTGACTGTAAAAGACGTGAACGACGAAATCGTTACTGTTGATGCCAACCACCCATTAGCGGGCAAAACTTTGACTTTTGACGTTGAAATCACTGAAGTTCGCGAAGCTACTGCTGAAGAATTGAGCCATGGCCATGTCCACGGCGCCGGTGGTGTTCAGCACTAATCACGACTTGTTAAAGCAGTACTAGTTAAATAGGACTGGCTTTAAAGCCGTAATAATAAAAAGCCAGCATCTCACGATGCTGGCTTTTTTATGCTTTTAAGTTTAATAGGTCATGCAACTAATATCGGTGTTAACTCTATCGGTTTTAAATCGACCTACCTATAGCCGTAAGCTACTCGTAGCAAGTTGCCATTGCCGATAGCAGTAAGTTGCCAAGTATTATTTCGCTGCAGGCTTGCTATGTTGTTTCCAACCTTGAGCGAATCTTTGCTGACGCTCAGCTTGGGCCGTAGCCATTTGCTCACGTTGCTCTGGCGTTAGCACTTGCGCGATAGCATGTTGCATTTGTACGCGTTTGATAAAGCGTTGTTTGGCTTTTGCCGCTTGAGCATCTGCCATAGTATTTAGTGCGCGGGTATCTAAGGTGCTAGCTTTAGTCAAATCAGCAATTTTCTGTTGGGTTTGCTGATGCTCAGCACGCATCTGCGTACGGTCGCCTTCACCGCGCTGTGCTTCCATGATGGTTTTGATTTTAGCTTTCTGCGCGTCTGTTAAGTTGAGCGCTTCAAAACCATTGTGGCGCTTATTTTTAAAGTTCGCTTTTTTGTTATCCACTTTCTTTTGATCAACTTGCTTGATAGTGGTTGTGTTGGTAGCGCTAGTCGTTGCGGTTGGTGCCGCTTGTGCGCCACTGGCCAATACTAAAGTAGAGCTGGCTGCTAATAAGGTGCTTAATAGTAATTTTTTCATCGTTATTTCCTTTAATTGAGGGTTTACAGTCATCTTAAAAGTGATGGAGCCTGTACTGGTTAATATTTAAATAGAAGTTTAAATTTTTTAGGGTATCCAGTAATGCCGATAGTTTGGCATCCTATGAGCGCTATGATAAGGCAGTACTGCGTTGCGTTGGATGATGAAACTTTAAGAAAGGTAACGTTTGCATCAGAAGCTTGCTCTGGGCGCGCGCCTTAGACAATAATGGTAATCAAACTAAGGCTTGGCGTCGTATTTAGGTGGGTGACTGCCCACTAGATTTAGGCTGGCGGCGGCAAAGCTAACTCTTAATAATAAAGGTGAGACCATGCTGCATATTTTGCTCGGTGATGATGATGTTGAATTGACGGCGCTATTGCAGGAGTATTTGAGCAGTTATGATGTGCGCTGTGATTGTGCCTATGACGGCGAACAAGTGCTTCAGATGTTGCAGACTCGCGCCTATGATTTACTGGTGCTCGATATTATGATGCCCAAGATGGATGGCCTCAGCGTGTTAAGGCAGCTGCCCAATACCGCCTCCTCTACTCCCGTCATTATGCTCACTGCCAAGGGGGATGAAATCGATCGTATTATTGGCTTAGAGTTAGGCGCGGATGACTATATCGCGAAACCCTGTAACCCCCGCGAGCTGTTGGCCCGTATCAATGCTGTGGTAAAGCGCTCAGGCCCCACCATAGCGGATGATACCCCACTGCCGGACAGCCGCCTGGATATGGATACCAGTGCTCGCACGTGTGTGATTGATGGCGATACACTATCGCTCACCGGTACTGAATACGACTTGCTTCTCAATCTACTGCGCCACAAAGGCGACGTGGTCAGTAAAGAATGGCTGTCGCAAAAGGTGCTACAGCGCGAATTGCAGCCGTACGACCGTAGTATTGATGTGCATATTTCGCGCCTGCGCAAAAAACTCCAGTCCTATCATAATGACCCCATCAAAGCCGTGCGCGGGCGTGGTTATCAGTTGGTATTATGACCGCTACTCCCCTATCCGAGCCCCAGGCTGCCCCCTCGCCAAGCAAGTTTAAGCTTTTCGCCAAATTGCCTTTATTCTGGCGGTTATTTTTGGCGATGTTACTGACCGTTTTATTCACATCAGCGCTCACTCTATTGGTAGAGCGTACTTTAATGGCCCAAGCTATCGATGAGCGCATGCGCAAGCAAGTGTCTTATTTGACAGAGATACAAACCCAGATTGCCGAGTATCTTCAAGCTGGGGATATTGAATCGGTTAAGACGCTGTATAAGAACCAACGGGGCATATCGCATCAGGTCATCGTGGTAGATTCAGCCGGGGATGTATTGTTTCCAGCAGAGCGCTGGCGGCCACGCTCCTATACGCCGCGTGGTGGTGCTGAGGAATCGCGTCTGTATCCTGCAGAATCGAGAACTAGAGCGGCTTCGAGAGCCGGCCCTACAGAAATTCCCGGTAGCTTGGCACCGCCCTTATCAGACATTGGCAAAGCCGCGCTTAAAGCTTGGCGTGACGGTAATGAGCTGCCCGAGACTACGGTTACGCTAGCCGATGGGCGCACCGCCAATATTCACCTCTATCCGCGCTTGCCTTATGGCGAAATTATTGCGATGAAGCAAAGTTATCTAGGCTTACGCTTTGCTTTGCTATTGCTCTTTAGCATCCTGGTTTGTTATTGGCTCAGTCGCTCACTGACCGGGCGTATTCGTAAAGTGCAGCATACTGTGCATGAGCTGAGCCATGGCCATTATGCTGCAGGGCAATCACTGACGCATCTGGGCCAAGACGAGCTCGGCGCTTTGGCGCAAGATATCGCACTATTGTCACAACGGCTACAGCAGAGCGATCAAGCTCGCCAGCAAATGCTCAGCGACATCTCCCATGAGTTGCGCTCGCCGCTAGCACGGTTAGAGGTGGCTACTGAGCTGGCCCATGACCGAGCTCCGCAAGCCAGCAACTACCTCGACCGCATCCAAAAGGAGTCGGCCCGCCTCAATGCGTTAATTGGGCAAATCATCCATATTCAATCTTTGCAGATGGGCATTGGCTCAGGCGCTCCCGAAAAAAGCGCTAGCGATATCGTGCAGATTATCGAGCAAATTGGCCTGGATGTGCGGTTTGAATTTCAACAAAAAGACATTCAATGGCATTACCAAGGTCCCGATAACCTAGCGTTAATGCTCGATGCTGAGCAAGTCCATAGCGCGCTTGAGAACATCATTCGCAATGCCTTTATGCATACCCCTGCCGGTCGGCAAGTGAGCGTCAAAGTCCAGACTATGACGACTACAGCAACCGACACTGCTTTAAATAATCGCCGTAAAAAGATGGGCATGCCCCATTATAATAATGATCGCAGCGTGATTATTGATATTCAAGATGAAGGCAGCGGCATCACAGAAGCGGATATCGACCAAATTTTTCAGCCCTTTGTAAGGTTAGACAGTGCGCGGCAACGACAGACCGGTGGTCATGGTCTAGGATTAGCCATTGCTCACGCCGTCATTACTGCCCACGGTGGGCAGATTACTGCCGCCAATCGAGTTAATACTCAAGACGTTAACGAAGGTTTAAGCGTTCGAGTAACGCTACCTCTAATTACTGAGGTTTAAAGCATAGCTCAAGGTCTTGTTATAAAACTCTCGTCATAAAAAAAGGCTAACCTTTCCGGTTAGCCTTTTTTTTATCAGCACAATGCTATCTTGACTACTTAGCTACCTTGACTAATTATTCAGCAGTGTCTACGACCTCAGGTTTGGTCGCGATGATGTCTTGCTGCGTGGGTTCTAGAGTAGTGGACGCAGCTTTAGCCGCGGCAGGTCCAGCAGGGGTCACGCTAGGCTTAGGCGCTACTTTGGTCACCGGATCAGCGTCTAGCATCAAGTAGGCGGCTTCCTTGATAAACACTTCATCTTCTGGCAGTTGTGGACGCTCGGCTTCTTTCATTTGGCTGCGCTCTTCAAACTTCGCATCGATAGCCGCTTGATAAGTGTTCCAATCGGCATAAGGCTTTTCACCCGTTGCCACACGACGTTTATTTTCAGCCTCTAAAGTGCGCTGCTCGATGAGTCTCATCTTAGCGCGGCGAGTGTCGATATTAATTTTTAGTGGCGCTTTCTCATCTTCCATATCGCGGATATTGTTCAACGTCGATAGGTAGACAAATTCTGGATTGGTGGTCTGACGAATCTTAGACTGCTGATTGAGCGTCGCTAGCGTGTCAGAGACAAACTTTCCTTCCGGTTTATAGGCCGCCGTCTTAATAGTATCCCAAGGTAGCGCATATTTCTGTGCGCGCTCACCAAAGGTGGCATCGTCATAAATATTGACCAATTCGACATCAGGCACTACCCCTTTATTCTGGGTACTGCCGCCCGTGATACGGTAAAACTTACGCTGGGTTAACGTCGCCGAGCCTAACGCTAAATTATCCAATTGAATCTGTGCCGAGCCTTTACCGGTGGTCGTACTTCCTACTACCAAACCGCGGCCATAATCTTGGATTGCAGCAGCAAAAATCTCACTAGCGGAAGCAGAAGCTAAGTTGGTAATCACGGCAAGCTTGCCATCATATAATTGCTTGCCGCCATCTTCATCTTTATAGACCTGCACATTACCGCGGTTATCACGAATCTGTACCAATGGCCCTTCTTTGATAAAGAGACCCAACATTTTCGCGACTTCATCGAGTGAGCCGCCTGGATTATTGCGTAAATCGACCACCATCCCGTCGATATTTTGTTTATTCAGCGCCTCGATAGCCCGTTGCGTATCGATACTGACACTGCGGTAGTTCTCGCCATTACGACGTGCTTTATAGTTGAGATAAAAGCTAGGAATCTCTAGCACCCCAATACGTTGTGGTCTTTCATCGATACCTGGACGCTGCACTTCGACCACACGATGAGTCACACCAGACTCTTCTTGCTCGATGACATCACGCACGATGGTAATAGTACGGGCACTGGCTTCAGGAGCATTGGGCTGACGAACTTTAATCGTCACTGGCGTGCCACGTTTACCGCGAATAAGGCCCACGATTTCGCGCGTGGACCAGCCCACGACATCTTGCATGGCTTTGCCATCTTGCGCAATACCAATGATTAAGTCATTGGGTTTCACCTGGCCTGTCTTAGCCGCAGGACCGCCATCCACTAGAGTGACAATACGCGTATAGTCTGGGTTTTTACGGTCAGGACGAATAGAGACCCCGATACCTTCTAACTGTAGACTCGATTGAATCTGGAGCTCAGTCGCTTGGATAGGGGCGTAGTAGTTGCTATGCGGGTCATAAGTGAGCATGGCCGTATTTAACACGGTCTCCATAATCTCATCGTCTTTTAGACGCTCCAACTGGCCTTGCTGACGCGAGAGACGGTTGAGTAAAATCTCACTAGGACTGCGCTTATCATCGCGCACTAAGTCCTGACCACGGGTAATATCGGGGTTGTCTAAAAAGACCTTCTCTTTCGCCTTTTCGCTTTCTTGGCCTAAAGTGATGCTCATCAATTGGAAGGTGACTTGACGCTCCCAATAGTTGCGCTGTTCTTTAGCCGACTTAAAGTGCGGCTCATCTTCACGGTCGAGGACGATGGTGTCTTTGCGCTTGAGGTTCACATCCGTTTTTAGCAGCTTTTTAGCAAAATCAAAGTATTCACTAGAGCGTTTGCGATAGCGCTCAAAGATAGCCACGCCCGCAGACAAGTCACCACGCTTCATACGATCCGCGAAATTATCCGCGTATTTCTTGTTGAACTCGTCGATATCAGACTGCAAAAATAGCGTGTGATTGGGGTCTAGATTATCGATATACATCTGCATAATCTTCCGGCCCATCTCTTGGTTGAGCGGCTGATTAAGATAATGACTGCGGTCCAACAATGCTGCCACTTGTCGCGTGGTCATCTGCTGCTCAGGCGTGATTTGAAAGCCTTCGGTTGCTGTACTGGCCACGGCCACACCGTAGCTTTGCGAAAATACGATACCAGCAACGCCGACGGCAGCCGCACTTAATAACCATTGCGTAGATTGTTTTTTCATTATTAAGACCTAAATAATTATCAGTTTATAAAATAAGAAATCGAAAAGGGTAACCTTGCGCCAGGCTAGGCTCTGTTTGCAACCTTAGTCTATATTTACCAGCTTGGGCGGCTGGGGCAAAAACTATTGCGATATAGATTAAATTAACGGCAACTTTCGCTGCTCTGCTTCCTGCTAAGGTATAGCGTAAGCACAGGATAAAGGTTAAATTTTGCTAAATATTAGCATAACTCTCTAGGGGCAAATGTGACCAAACTGTATGTGGCTTCTTAAGCTATTGCACAGCATGAGCGGTCCCTCCTAGTTTCTAACAGCGTCCTTACCAATATACCTGCTACTCGCTAATTATCATACTATAGATAGTAATAACTTGCGCCAAGGTGTGTGCGGCATCGAGCAATAGCTGTCATAATGTCGCTAAGATTTCGTATTGATTCGGCATGGATTTAGCATAAAGGATAAGTAGGTATGTACGGTGTATTGATGATTGATGTAGGCGACACTCAGCTATCAGCGGATGATGTGTCCTTGATTGAGCAAGCGCAAGTGGGCGGCGTTATTTTATTCGCTCGGAATGTCGAGTCACCTGCGCAGGTACGCGCCTTATGCGAAGACATTCGCCATCATAACCCTGATATCTTAATCGGTGTCGACCAAGAAGGTGGCCGCGTCGCCCGGCTTAGAGACGGCTTTAGTCCTTTGCCCGCGATGGGTAAGTTAGGCGCTCTATTTACTACAGACCCTTGCCAAGCTTTAAGACTGGCCTATGACTGTGGTTACCTGATGGCAGCAGAAGTATTGGCTGTGGGTATCGACTTAAGCTTTGCGCCAGTATTAGATATTGATGGGGTCAGCCAAGTGATTGGAGATAGAGGTTTTCACGCCAGCCCTGAAGCGGTCGTCGCGCTAAGCACCCAATTTATGCGCGGAATGAAAGCCGCGGGTATGGCCACTACCGGCAAGCACTTCCCAGGTCACGGCTCAGTCGCACCCGACTCACATGTAGCGGATGCGATAGACTCCCGCAGCTTTGCTGAGATTGCAGCGCAAGATATGCAACCCTTTATACAGACTATGCCATGGTTAGACGCTATGATGCCCGCACACGTTATCTTTGACCAAGTCGATGATAAACCAGCGGGTTTCTCTACCATCTGGTTACAAGACATCATTCGTAAGCAATTGGGCTTTAACGGCGTGTTATTTTCAGATGACTTATCGATGAAAGCGGCCCATGTCGTAGGTGGTGTTAATGAGCGCGTCCATGCGGCTATTAATGCCGGCTGTGATATGGCCTTGGTGTGTAATGACCGCGTTGCCGCCCATGAAGCAGCGCGCTGTGCCCATGATTTGCCCTACCCCAACCAAGAGCGTTTACGCGCTTTATCGGGTAATATTCCCGATTGGCAAGCTGACTTTGCCACGACCTGTGCACAGTTTGACTATTGGGCGCAAGCTAAGCAAAACGTCCATCAGGCCTTTTTTGCTGAGCCAGCTACTACCGCCGACGATGCAGTTGACCCGACCCACTATAAGGTGCAATAAAGGCTACAGTTTAGCTACTGCTCCAGTTCAATATAGACTGCGCTTAACTAAACAACAGCTAACAGGCTAATTATTTAGGCACATAAAAAAAGACCGCCCCTGTTCGCAGGAGCGGTCTTTTTATTCGCTGACTTATCTTTTATGAGACCTTAGCTTTTATTACCTATAAGCTAATTTAGATAAGCCAGTTCGTCATTAACACTGGGTCAGTAACGATTTATCACTAGCGAAGATTACTGAGTATTGGCTTTAGGGTCTAAAGCAGTGCCTTTAGTTGGGTCATCGCTATCTGGTAGCAAGTCATCATTGTTGCTATCTAATGGGTTTAAATCTGGATCAGCGTTCAAAGCAGCATTACCCGCATTTTTCACAGCGTTGCCAGCGCTAGTAGCCGCATTACCGACGGTTGCAGCAGCTGAGGCAGCGCCTGCTTGTGCCGTAGTACCCATACCAACATCACCATTGTTACCGGCAGTTACTGCGATACCGTTAGCATCAGCAGCCATGCTTTCGTCATAGACTGTGAATTCGATACGACGGTTACGGAAGCGACCTTGCTCAGTTGAGTTATCGGCGATTGGATCCGTTTCACCCATGCCTTTAGTCTGCAATTTGCTAGCATCCACACCTTTCGATACTAAGTACTCTTTAACCGCTTCAGCACGGTCACGTGATAGCTCCATGTTATAAGCATCAGAGGCTTGGCTATCGGTATGACCCATAATCATAAGCTGCATATCAGGCACAGCTTTCATAATTTCTGCAGCACGGTCTAACAAAGGCTTGTTCACGTCAGGAATAAGCGCTTTATCTACTTCAAAGTTGATAACCTGTAAGCTTAAAGCACGAGCTACATCGCGTGGATCTGGGTTTTCACCAAGACCGTCCATTGCTGCACCAGAAGCGGTTAAGCTGTTATCAATTTCGTTTTGTAGGTCTAATGGGCCTTCAGCTACTACTGTCATACCAGGCGCGGCGGCTTGAATATCAGAAACCAATTGCTCTAAAGCAGCAGCATCTGGCGAGTTGACTACAATCTGGTCACCTTTGATAATCATGCTAGCATTAGGTGAGTTTTTCACGATAGGTAAAATAGTCGCTAAGCTGGCTGCGGCTGGCATATCGGTAGCAAAGCTATCATCGATGTCAGCACGGCATTTATCGGCTTCATCACCGAACACACCACGGACAGCATCTATGATTTGATCTCTCAAGGCTTCGTCACCCGCGTTAATACGGCAAGCGTAAAGCATGTTGTCTTCACCAGTAGCAATACGTAATGAGGCAGGCTCGATATCAGCAGCAACGGCAGTAGCGTTATCGCCTTCAGCCACTTGCTCGGTCACTACCGGAGTAGCCACAGGCTCTGGATTTTCTTGGCAGCCTTTTAGTAAAGCCCAAGCTAGCGCACCTAAGATGATTAGACCAATGATTGGCAATAGCGCTTTCATAAAGCTACCGCCCTTCTCTTCTTCACGCTGTAGTGGTGCTGTGCTAACAGTATCAGAGATACGATGGCCAGCAGCATGCGCAGCTACAGGTTGGGCTGCTAATAGACTTGCAGGAACTAGAGTGGTGGCCCAAGCTGGAATATGGTCACGATAGGTCGATAAGTTATCGCGTAAAAATTGTGGTACAGGAGTCGTGCCTGCTAGGCTGCTAATCTCATGATAGGCCAAAGGAGCGGCGGCAGCTACTAGACCTTGGACTGAAGACTCATCAACGTTATGGGCGCTAGCCAATTCGCGTGAAATGCTCGTACGATGTGTTTGATCAGTCCAAACACGGTCATAGAAACCATGGTCATCACGGGCAATTTCTTGACCAGAAAAACGACCATAAGTGTCTTCGTCGGCTAAACGGCCAGCAAAAATAGCGTAGAATTGCTCTAATAAGCTTTCGTTTTGTGGGGTACGGTTATCGCCTAAAACAGCAGGCGTTACAGTGCGGGCTAGATGATTGATGATATCCATGAATTGTTTTCCTCCAGAAAATAATTTTTAAGGTTCTATTTTGATAAAGCTTTTTTCAGTAAGCTACCTATCTGCTCTTCTCTTGCAGCTCTTGTCTTCGTACTATCAGCCAACTTTTAAATGTCTTAAAAAGACTAACTTCTTAACAAATGACGAATATTTAAACCTAATATTGAACTGCCGTTACGGCCAAGGTTATAAAGTCATCGAAACTTATTAATTAGTAGAAGTAATGAGCATAAAGTAGCTTAGCGGTATAAATAATCACTAAGCAGTGAACCAAATGCTAGGTATTGGCTTTATTAGCCATTGCAGTAATTATAAAGACATAGTTACGTTGCGCTCAATGATGTAGATGTTGTGCAAATGCTACGTTAGGTAGTGATTGCGTCAACCCACGTAAGTAATTTGCCTGTTTCTTTATCAAATATTCGCTTAAATGCATCAATTTGGCACTTTAAACCGTGTTTTTCCCCTTTTTGTGGCATTTCTCCAGTTTTTAGCTTGGCGAAAATCTCGCTTTATTCGACAGAACGAATAGGTCTACCGCCTTGCGCAGGCTCAGCGTAAATATTCATGTTAGCGAGCTCATCTAGCTCATTTTCTGAGACTGTGCCGGTATAGTTAGACCCGTTATTCATATCTGAATTATTATTAGCAGGTGGAGCTGCCGGTATATTTTGCTCATAGTTGGGCATGCCGCCATTATTATAAGCGCCCTCGTTACCCGCATAACCAGAGTTATTATTACTCGGCATATTCGGAGTATTAGCGCCCATATCCATTGGATTATTCATAGCATTGGGGTCTGAGTTTGCCGGTATATTCCCCTCCATACCCATAGCCTCGTTATTACCGGGCATACCATTCGCGTTAGCTCCCGCAGGCACTATAGGGTCTAAGGCTCGGATAGTCAGCGCCGGGGCTATAGATTGTATTTGCATAATCATCTGATTTAACGCATTAGGGTCAGGCGCAGACAAGCTTAAGGTATTGTCTTGGAGCTCTAAAGTGGCAAAGGCGACAGGCTGAATCACAGAGAGAATACCGGCTAAGCTGGGCAAGCTGGTCATCTCAGTAGCAGTATTGGCATCAATGGTTACGACACATTGGCGCGCCTGCTCCCCTAGTACGGTCGTCAAAGTATTAAACAAAGACGCCTCTAACTGAGCGTTACCTACCGTGGCTTGGCACTCGTATAAACTCTGCCCCAGATCCATTTTTATGACCAGCTTTGCAGGAGTTAATGCTGTACTGACCGGCGGTTTGGCGACAGCGGGTACTACTGGTGTGGTGACGACAGGATCAGTGACTTGCTGCTGCTGATAATAGTTGAAGGCTAACCAAGCTAGCCCCGCTAAAATCAGGAGCCCAAGCAGCAGCGTGACTATTAATAGTATTCGCTTATTGGGGCGCTTACGGACTTTTTGCAGCCTAGCGTCATTGTGGTCAGCGTGCTCATCAGCTGGACTGGCGTGCAGGGCATTGATTGCTGCGTGGTCATCTGCCTGATTATCTACATGGTCATCTACGGGATAAGCGACGCTATTAGTTCCCGGTTGACCCGCTTGTGCTTGAGTCTGCTCCAAGGACAATAAAGGCGCTGCCCAAGGCGCAATATAAGCACGCATGACCGCCAATTGTGGCGTTAGTAACTCCGTTAACGATAAGCGCTGTTGCCGGCTTAAATGCTGCAATTCGCTATAGAGCAGTGGCAAGGCGGTATGGACCAAGTCTTCGGTCTGCGGCGCTGTCATATAGTAACTATCAGCCAACTCGTCAACGAGGGTTTGACGATCGCTGGCAACCGGCCATAATTGCGCAAACAGCCTCTCAGCGGATAAGTCGTCTGCTAGCGAGTTTGGGCTCGCATCGGATAGGCGCTGCTGTACGGGAGCCTCGGTTAAGCGCACCGCTACTAAAGCATAAAACTGCTCTAATAAAGCCTGCTCGGACGTTGGCTCTGCGGCCCCAGTTGGCGAGCTGTGGTTGAGTATCAAAGGGGTAATGCGCTGGGCAAGCTGAGAGATTAGAGTCATAGTGGTCTTTTTATAGGATAAGTAGAAGAAGGTTGCAACGTCGCACGCTAGTCCACGAGACACGATTAGCAGAGTTTAGTGGCCACTGAACAATAAGCTCATATTACCTGTTCATAGGCAATGGTGTCATCTTATTCACGCAATAAGCTAACCTTCTCTTATCATTCATATAATTATGAAAAAGTTAGAGTTGTGCAGCGTGTTTGCTAGAGCCAATTCTGTTGAGCGCCGCTATGCCATAAGTCGCTGCTATGAAATTTTTGGCTAGCCGACATCACTCAACCGCTAAAGTAGTGTTTTCGTGAGCTTTCGTTATAACTGTCGATTAATATCGATATCCAATAGCCAATTGTGGCACACTTGCACAATAGTGTCTCTAGCGGCTGCTATTGACGGGCTTATGGCCCAAATCAATAGCCTGACTGTTTCTATATCGTGGATGACGTTGGATACTTTTAACATTAAAACTATAATTTTACGCTGTAGGCGCTTTATTATTTAACCCATCTACTTTGTCATTGATTGACAACTACTTATTAACCCATAACCCTATAACTTCTTATTGCCCTATAAATAGGATGAGGACTTTCCATTGTTGAATTTAGACCATACCACGCTGATTATTATCGTGACGGTCATCGTCAGTTTGCTAGCGTGGCAAAGCAAAGCTTTGTTAAACCGTTTAATATTCTACCCGCCAGCGATTGCTAAAGGCGAATGGTATCGGTTAATCACCCATGGTTTTATCCATGCCGATAGCACGCATCTCCTCTTCAACATGTTTACCTTGTACTTTTTTGGCCGCGCTATCGAGCAATTTTATGCGCAGTACTTTAATGGTTTCGGTTTTATTCTATTCTATCTAGCGGCTATCGTTGTGGCCATTATTCCTAGTTATTTGCAGCATAAAGGCGATGCCACTTACCTCAGTCTCGGGGCATCCGGCGGCGTATCCGCGGTCCTATTTGCCTTTATTTTGATGGCCCCTTGGGACATGCTGTATTTATTCGCTATCGTCCCTATCCCAGCGATTGTGTTTGCGATTGCCTACGTTGGTTATAGTATCTACGCCAATAGTAAAGGCACCTCCAATGTCAATCATCTGGCCCATCTATGGGGCGGCGCCTTTGGGGTCGTCGCAACCATTTTATTAAATCCTAATGTCTTACCGCATTTCTTTAATGCGTTGCTGTATCCCAATTTTTAAACCAACAGTAGCTTAGCAAGGGTTGTAGAGCCGCCCATAAAAAAAGCCAGCATCCTTAATGATACTGGCTTTTTTTATGCTGAAAATTTAACTTTACGCGGTCAGCTCACTGACTGCTCTGCATCTTAGCTGTGCTTAATGCTAGCCCTGCTCAATGCTAGCTACGTTTAATCCTAGCATTGCTGAATCCTAACCATGTCGCCTCTTAATCGTCGATTTTCGCTTGGATATAGTTTTGCATACCGATGTCGCGAATCAAGTCTTTTTGCGTGTCCAACCAATCGATGTATTCTTCGTTACCGTCTTTAATCCCTAATAACAGCTTGCGCGAGACATAGTCTTGTTTTTGTTCACACAGCGTCATGGTATCGGTAATCATGGCGAATTTCTGATCTTCTAGGCGCACATTGCACTCAATCATTTCTTCCACGTCTTCACCGATATAGAGTTTGCCGTAGTCTTGTAGATTGGGCAGACCCTCTAACAGCAGAATACGTTCGATAATAGCATCTGACCACTTCATCTCTTGAATGGATTGCTTATAGAAATTCTCGTTCAGCTCTTCGATACCCCAGTTTTTGGCGATACGAGCATGCAAAAAATACTGGTTAATGGCAATCAGTGATTGGCCCAATACTTTATTCAATGCGCGGATGACTTCTTTATCCCCTTTCATATCCTACCCCTTTATTTTGCTTAATAGTTCCAGTCAATATCTCTTAAATGGTGGCAGTGACCTAGCTTATTTCAGCTCGGGTTCGACCTCACCCATTTGGCTTTGGAGGTAATTGGGTAGGCCAATCATATCGATAAGGCGCAGTTGCTGCTCAAGCCAATGTGCATGATCCTCTTCAGTATCTTCTAATTGAGCGACCAACATATCACGCGTGACATAGTCGTGCTCAGTCTCACACAAGGTAATACCGTCTTTAAGATGCTGCTGTACCTGATATTCCAGGTTTAAATCCAATTGCAGCATTTCTGGCACAGTCGTACCAACGTTGATCTCATCGACCTTCATATTAGGCTTGCCGCCCAACATCATGATACGACGAATAATGGCTTGAGCATGTAGAGTCTCGTCTGCCATCTCATGATGAATACGCTCATACAGCTTGCCATAGTGCCATTCTGCATACATTTCAGAGTGGATGAAATACTGATCGCGAGCGGCTAATTCACCGCCGAGCAAAAAGTTTAGATAATCAATAACTTGTGGGCTGCCTTTCATGGGTGCACCTATGCGTCTAAGAGTAAATGGCTCTAAGTCTATTTTTAGAAATGAGGAGTATTGTTTAAACAAAATTTTAACACAAACAGCTTGATATACTAGCAACATTTAGAACTGGGAATGAAGGGGGAATTGAGAATAAGACCTGATTAGATTACTGAGATAAGCTGAGGAATACTTTAAATTATTAGGTAGGCTGACCCCATCCCTAGTAAGGCAAACAGCGTTTTTTTGACAAAAAAATAGCCATTATTTTAATATAAAGCCCATTTAGGACAGTAATTAATAATAATGACTCATTTTATAAATTGCGAAGCAGTCTGAAAAGGAAATAACCAGCGTGGTAACCCATCAAAATTTAGCCGACTTACTACTTAAACTTTGCTTTAAAAACTTGCTGTAAAAAATGGCTTTAAAACCTAAACCGCATAGGCCAATTGACTGACCAATTCGCTATCGGCCATCATCTCATGATGTGCATCCAAATAGTCATTCACCATAGGCTCACAACAGCCGCAGCAAGTTGCCACATCTAAGGTCTCTTGCAGGCCAGCTAAAGTATCAATACCCGAGGCAATAGCCGCTTTGATTTGCTTTTCTTTGACATCATTACAGATACACACGTACATGCGATTGCTCCTAAGCCACTATGACAGGGAATAATCCTGATCACTCTTTGACTTAATTAATATAATCATAATGCCGCCCTGCTCTAACGAGACAGCGTTATCGTTTAGCCGCTTTTACTTTATAGCCCAGCTTTGACTCACTACTGCTAACCAGTTATATCTTGCCTGCTTATTCCTTGAAATCTTATCCCTTGGAATAGAAGAGCGACTCACTAATACAGCTATGGTAACGATAATTATTACTATTTACAATACCTTTCATGCATTATTGTTGCAAGTTACTTGTCTAGCCTTACTGTGTCTGTAGCTACATCTAGGCTGCTAGAAATCGTGGGTTAATTCTCTGCAAGACCAATTACAGAATTAAGATCTAATTAGAGCAAAATCATGAATTTGTCAGATGTCAGATACATGCTTTCCCTATTATTCAAGTAAGTTAACGCGATGTAGGGTTTTCTAACGCAAGTACTCCGAAAGGATGCACGATATCAACGTAGCGGCTACATAACATACAAAGCATTACTAAAATAGCGAATTAAAGCGCCATCGCTAGTGCTATCTTGAACTTGTTTACAACTAGGGACTTGGGTGTTATATGTTTTGTAACTCAGTACCAGTCAGTTGATTCTAAGTTTAAGTTAACCTCTAGCAGCGCTTACTTTAAGATATGTGTTTTTAATAAAACTATCTTTCTTTGATAAGTGCTAAGTAGTGAACCAGACTTAGATTAGGACTTACCCAAATTTATTAATAATACTAGGAATCCCTAGGGAACTATTTTTCTATTTTAAAGGAGTATATTATGTTTAGATGGGCTATCATTTTCGCAGTTATCGCTTTACTTGCCAGCTTCCTTGGTTTCGGTGGTGTCGCAGGTTTAAGTTCAAACTTTGCGTACATTTTCTTAGTAATCGCGGTTATCTTGTTCATCGTTGGTTTCATCTCACGTAAAGTATAATTTTTTGCGCCGCTTAATTGAGAGTTGTTAGTAGATAACCTCTAAAGAAGCTGGCCATTAATACTGGCTTTTAATAAAAGCAACGTGACGAAAGAAGGCATCTTAATAGGTGCCTTTTTTTACGCGTGAAATTAGTCCCATATAGCTAAGTTACCGAATGGCTAGTCGGTTTTAGCAGCCCTATCAGCCCACCATTAACGCTATAATGCTGCTGAGATGCTACAAAAATTTAACTACAGTCGTTGCTAATTTTCTTAGCGTTAGCTAGCTGCTATTCACCCCTTAATTTCCATAAAGCCTCCTTCAATAAACAACCATTTTGATAAAAACTCTATTAATAAAAGGCAGAAGTACCTTATGATTTATGATGTCATTGGCGATATCCATGGCCAAGCTACTAAGCTTAAAGGTCTATTGGCTAAACTTGGTTATACTCTAACGACTGATAAGCTTACGGATACGGGCAATACTAGCTACTATGCGCCCCCTGCTGGCCATCATGCCCTATTTATTGGTGACCTTATTGACCGTGGTCCACAAGAAGTAGAAACCTTAGAGATCGTTTTTGCAATGATTGACGCCGGAGTTGCCCAAGCTATTATGGGCAATCATGAATACAATGCTTTGGCCTATGCCACTCTAGATGAGTCTAGTCCGGAGGCGGAGAGCCGCTATTTGCGCTCGCACAATGTCACCCATGAGCGTCAGCATCAAGAGTTTTTAGCGGAAGTCCCGTTTGGTTCCGCAGAGCATCACTATTGGCTCTCGCGGTTTTATGAGTTGCCGCTGTGGATTGAGACTGAAGCCGCTTGCTTTGTGCATGCCTGCTGGGATGTCGATAATATGGCGGTACTCAAGCCGCTATTGACCGAAGACAATTGCCTAACGCCAGCAGCGCTACAGCGGACCAGCCAAAAAGGCACTAAAGAATATGATGCGCTCGAGCGCGTGCTCAAAGGGGTAGAGATTCCACTGCCGCAAGGGCTGACCTTTACCGATAAAGATGGTGCCGTGCGCCGCAATATGCGCGTACAGTGGTGGCTGCCTGATTTACATGATAAGTATATAGTCGATATCGCACGCGCACCCTCGTCAGACTTAGCGCAAATCCCTAAAGACACGCGGGCGGAAGGTTTGGACTTTACCTTACTTACGGATAAGCCGGTCTTTATGGGGCACTATTGGCTTACAGGTACGCCGGTACCGCTGAGCCCGCAGGTTGTTTGTACCGACTATTCAGCAGCAGGACCTGGTTATCTGACTGCCTATTTACTGGATACTGCACAACCCTTGCCCCTTAGTGCGGATAATTTTGTCCAGTACATTCATACTTAATACGCGCCTAATCTGAGGGCTAGCGACCTCATCTGCGCCTAGATGGCAGCTCAAACTAGAAATTCGGACAGTAAGACGTAACTAAACCTAATTGTTGCTTTTTATCGCGGTCGTTTTTTTGTATGATGGTCGTTTTGTAAGGATACTGCGCCATGACTTCCTCTCCTGCTCCTATCGCTTCACCAGAAGGCCGTGCCAAAGTCGGTATCATTATGGGCTCGCAATCCGATTGGGCGACGATGAGTCTGGCCGCACAGCTGCTGACTGACTTTGCTGTCCCTTTCGACTGTGAAGTGGTATCCGCTCACCGTACCCCCGACCGCCTATTTGACTATGCTAAAACGGCTCAAGAGCGTGGCCTACAAGTCATCATCGCCGGTGCCGGTGGCGCAGCGCATCTGCCTGGTATGTGTGCCAGTCAGACGGCACTACCTGTATTGGGTGTGCCGGTGAAATCCTCAACCTTAAGTGGCTGGGACAGCTTATTATCTATCGTACAGATGCCTAAAGGTATCGCGGTGGGTACCCTAGCGATTGGTACGGCGGGCGCTTATAATGCGGCGTTACTAGCCATTCAAATCCTAGCCCTACATGATGAAGCCTTAGCAGAAAAGTTAAAAATCATGCGCCAACACCAGACCGATACGGTACTAGCCAGCCCAACGCCAGGTTTAATAAACCTTTAAACGGTTGGTACTTTCAAGCAAATTTGCTAAGGGGCTGCCTTTAATAAGCAGCTCCTTTATGTTACAACCGTGCCATTACTTTATCGCAGCGCTATGAATTAACTGTTGTTATGCGTGTTTTTTTAGTATTGTCTACTATACGGCTATCTCATTCACAGCTATCGATACTAGAGCGCCCTACTCTATTAATGCTCAGCCACCTCCCCCTTTTTACTCCTGTTTTTAAGAGCCTTTTATGACCCAAGCTACCGCTTATCCAGCCAGCCAAACTATTCATACTATCGGTATTTTAGGAGGAGGTCAGCTCGGTATGATGCTGGCCGCAGCAGCTATGCCTCTCGGCTACCGTTGTGTCTTTTTAGAAGACAGCCCCAACTGCCCGGCCTCCCTCTATGGCGACGTCTATAGCACTGAGCAGCTAGAGGACTTTATTGCCGCCGCTGATGTCTTTACCCTAGAGTTTGAAAACACCCCTTTAACACCGGTTGAACAGCTCGCACAGCTATCAGTACAAGGCCATAAACAAGGCATGTATCCCCCGCCGCAAGCTTTAGCAGTGGCGCAAGATCGACTTAAAGAAAAGTCTTTGTTTAACCAACTCAATGTTAGCACCGTGCCTTTTCTAGCGGTCTCCTCCCAAGCGGAGCTACAACAAGCTTGCACCACCTTAGGCTTACCGCTAGTGCTCAAAACCAGCCGTGGGGGTTATGATGGTAAAGGTCAGTTTGTCCTAAAGACTTTGGCCGATGTGGCCCAAGCTTGGGATGAGTTAGGGGGCGCGGTCAAAGGTAACGGCAGCTTAACCTCGACGCCGGCTCCTTTGATCGCTGAAGGCTTTATTGACTTTAGCCGTGAAGTGTCCATTATTGCTGCGCGCGCACAAGATGGCAGCATCCGCAGCTATGATTTGGTAGAAAACCATCATTATCAAGGTGTTTTGGCCAAGACCCATGCGCCGGCGGTCGGCACTAGCGACCTATTGGCTAGGGCGCAGTCGGCCATCAGCACCATAATGAACCATTTAGACTATGTGGGCGTGATGGCACTCGAGCTGTTCGTCTGTAAAGACGCTGAGGGCAATGATACCGTTTTGGCCAATGAGATTGCGCCACGCGTGCACAACTCAGGACATTGGAGTATCGAAGGCGCGGTCACCAGCCAGTTTGAAAACCATATTCGCGCCGTCGTCGGTCTACCGCTTGGTGATACCGATAATGTCCACCCTTCCGTGATGATTAACGTGTTGGGCCAATATCCCAATGTCAGTGACGTCTTGGCCATTGATGGCGCGCATTATCACACTTATCATAAACAAGAGCGCGCAGACCGTAAGATTGGCCATATCACCTTGATGCCTACTGATGTGGCTAAGTTAGAGGCCGCTCTCGAGCAGTTGGTTAAGGTGTTGCCCAATAAAGTAGGGTTGGATGAATAAGGCAGGTTTGAATAAATGAAAATTTGGATAGATGCGGACGCTTGCCCCTTGGTGGTCAAAGACTTGGTGACTAAGACCGTCGAGCGTACTAAGGTACCTGCTATCTTTGTCGCCAATCAGCCCATCAAAGTGCGCAAGTCGCCGCTCATTAGCATGGTGGTGGTGTCATCAGGCTTTGATATCGCAGATGATTACATTGCCGATAATGTCGAGCCTGGCGACTTAGTGATCACCAGCGACATCCCCTTAGCCAACGATGTGCTGGATAATGGCGGCCAAGTGATGACTCCGCACGGGGTGATTTATGACAAAAACAACATCAAGCAAAAGCTCAATGGCCGCGACTTTATGGACATGATGCGCGGTACTGGCGCGATAGACCTCACGCAAATGGCAGGACAAAAGCCCTACTCTGATAAAGACAAAAAGGCCTTTGCAGATGGGCTAAATCGCTTGGTGCGTTAAGCCTGTCCTACCGGAAAGCTCAACACCTCCTCTATCGTTTTTGCCCCCGTCACCACCATTAGCAAGCGATCCACCCCTAAGGCGATACCGCTACAGGGGAGCAGCTCATCACTGGCAGCCAATAAATATTTATCGATAGGCATAGTGGGCAAGCCCCGTGATTGGCGCTCGCTATTGTCTAGCTCAAACCGAGCTTTCAAAGCTACCGCATCAGCGAGCTCATCATAGGCATTGGCAATCTCTAAGCCATTGATATAGAGCTCAAAGCGGCAAGCCACGTCATTGCCCTCTTTGTCTTGTTTAATCTTGGCAAGCGCCGCTGTTGCCGGCGGATAGTCGGTAATCAGGGTGGGCAAATCATGGCCTAAATGCGGCTCCACCAAATGACTAAACAGCAAATCTAACCAGCCTTGGTGGTCATTACCCAGGTCAATACCGGCGAGCCCTTTATCCGCCGCAATAGCAGACAATACCTCACAGCTGGCCTTTAGCGGATGAATGCCCACATAATCCATAAACGCCTGCGCATAGCTATAGTGATTCATAATCAGCCGATAGCCAAACACCGCCGCCAGCAAATCCGCCAGCTCATCGCCCAACTGCGCCAAACTGAAGCCGGGACGATACCACTCGAGCATAGTAAACTCACTATTGTGGCGACTGCCCACTTCATTATCCCGAAAGACTGGGCACAGCTGATATATTGGCACTTGCCAGCTCGCCAATAACCGCTTCATCGCAAATTCAGGCGAGGTATGCAGGTAATGGGTCTGCGGCTTATCCTCTACCGTAACATTGACTGAGACCGAGGGCACAAAAACATCGGTATTGCCCGCTTGCGACAGTAATGGCGTCTGCACTTCTAACACCTCACGCTCTGCGAAGAACTGACGGATAGTCGTCAGCATATTAGCGCGTTTATACGCCATATCTAGGGTCATGGTGGGGTGATAATCAGTTGGGGTCATGGCACAGTCTTGTTATAGGGTTATAGGAATACAGAGTTATAGAAATAAAGAGTTATAGCAATACAGGATGTTGCGATAGCGATGCAGCACTTCCCTAGCACAATAGGAAAAATGGTTAGCGATTAACCATACTGCCATTCACGTCGTAACGGATAGTTTTTGCGCAGTTGATCAAAAGCCAGCCCAGGGACTTCCCCTGCTGTCTCATCAACCGCATTGCGCAATAGCGCATCGTCTTTTAGGATATCGTAAAACTCGGCCAGCTGCTGCTGGTTGCTGTGTAGGGCCGGCCAGCTATAGGGATTATCGGGCAATAGACTTTCCATTAAGGAAGTCGTTTCTATAATTAGTTGCTCGCTAAACGCCTTAACGAATGCCTCAAAGACCATCTGGGTTCCGCGCAGTTTACCCTCTAAGGTATATCCTGCGATATGTGGTGTTGCGATGACCAACTGATTTAGCAGTGCTGCGGCCACTATAGGCTCATGCTCAAAGACATCTAACACCACTTTCCTACCGGTCTCAGCGATATCTGCGGACAAAGCCGCTTCGCTAATCACAGGACCACGCGCCGTATTAATTAAGAGCGTATCCGCATGCATTTGCGCCAAGGCAGCGTTATCAATTAGGTGCTGGGTAGGATAGTCCGATTGCTCGGCAGTGGTGAGGGGCACGTGCAAACTAATCGCCTGACTTTGCGTCAGCACTTGCTCAAGACTAGCATTGTTAATAGCCGAGCTTGAGATAAGGGGGTCATAGCCTAAAACCTGCCAGCCTAAATCCAAGGCATATTGCGCTAAAGTACTGCCGATATTACCCAAGCCAATAATACCCAGCTTAACAGGCGCTCGACTAGATGCGCTGTCCCAGTACTCGGGGCGCAAGGTCAACATAGCCGTGAGCACGTATTGCGCGACCGAGTGCTTGCTACAGCCGGCCGCATTGCTAAACATAATCTGTCTAGCAGTCAGATATTCTTGGTCGATATGGTCGGTACCAATGGTCGCTGACCCGACAAACTTAACGCTCTCATTGCCGGCCAATAAGGTCTCATTAACCAGCGTGACTGAGCGCACTATCAGCGCCTCGGGCTGATACTCTGCCAAAACTGCAGCGGTGATATCACGCCCCGCCATAGCCACAATATGGACGGGCTGTCCCAGCACTTGCTCATTAAAGTAGTCATGGAGGCTAGCGATATTACTGTCAGCGATGAGGGTCAGCATAAAGGTCCACTTTTTTGTTAAATAGAAAGTCTACTTTTCTTGTTATATGACGGATGTGTTAAATCAATATTATTCGTTAAGGTATGACTACCCAGCGCTACTCAGCCGCCTCATCAAAATCCGTAGGGTTCGCTAACGGTTTTACTAAGCCATTATGTACAGGCACCCATTGATGGTCTTTGAGTTGAATAAACCGCGGGGCAAAAATTTGATTGCGATGTTGGGCAATCCATTCGCGCCAGATGGCTAGGGCAATGGCTAACACCACAGGGCCAATAAATAGCCCGACAAAACCAAAGGCCGTCAGCCCGCCCAGTACGCCAATAAAGATAATGATAAAAGGAATTTTGGTCGCGCCAGAGATGACAATCGGACGAATGAGGTTGTCCACCCAACTGATGACTAAGACCCCCCATAGCGCTAGGCCTATCCCTTCAGTGGTATGACCTTTGCTCAATAGCCACAGCGACACAGCGCCCCAAGCGAAAGGCGTACCGAATGGAATCAGCGCCACACCAAAGGTAATAAGGGTCATCAAGATAGGGCTGGGCGCACCCGCGAAATAATAGCCAATCCCTGCCAGTAAAGCCTGTGCTAATGCGGTCAAGCCAATACCATAAACCACAGCTTGAGTGGTGGTACCGACAGAGTCGATATAGCCATCAATACGGTTGCCGATAATATTGCGCAGCGCTTGGCGAATTTGCTTGACCAGACTGATGCCGTCTCGATAAAAGAAGAATAACGTCATTAGCGCCATGCCCATTTTAGCCAGACTACTAAAGGCCACATCCAAGGCAATTTTGCCATAATACAGATGCGATTGTAGCCACGCTTTGAAGGCGGCTAAAGACGCTTCAGGGTCTTTATTAATATTCCACAAAATGTCTTTAACTTGCTGACCAATCACTGGTAAGTCTTTGATATTCTCTGGTAAGTCGACGTAGCCGGCTTTGAGACGACGCAATAAAGTCCCATAAACGCTCAGCGCTTCTTGTTGCAAGACAAATAAGCCCACGACTAGCGGGATACCTATCATCAATGAAATGGCCACGGTCATAAGCCCCGCGCTAGTATTGGGGCTCAGCTTAATCTTTTTATGAAAGAAATTATAAATTGGAAAAGTCACATACGCCAATATCGCTGCCCATAAAGCCGGCACAATAAAAAAGTGCACGACTTTAAAGCATAAAATAAATAGCCCAAATAGCAATATGGTGGCCAGTAGACGTTGCGTCACCAGCTCTCTTGTCCAGCTTTCAATCATGTCAGGTAACCCAAATAGCGTGAGAAGTGACCATCTAAAAGTAAAACATTTAATAAAATAAAGCGGCTAGGCTAAAGTTAAGTCGTTGCGCAGCTCAGCAAGCGCACCCGACCCTATTCGGCAAAACTTAGGATGGGATAAGGTGATTATTATGCTCTAAGTTAGCATGAATGAATAATTATAACTTGTAACTTTTACTTACAATTTTACTTGTGCGCTAACTATAGCATCTGAACTATAAAACAGGCTTTTTTAGAGAGCAAAGTATTCATTTAATAAGGATTATAAAAGGCCCACAATAGATTCAATAATAGCTAAGCGCTAACGGTTATTATAACATTACAGAATAAGGGCAAAGGTTAGCTTATTAAGCCATGAGGGCAGTAAGGTATGTCTTATACAGTTGGCTCGCTACCTACTTAAAAAAAGCCCTAACCTAGTACAACGTCAAGGCCTAGCTCATATAGTCTTTACCTTACCTAACTGTTGTCTCTTATTAACACCGCAGCAACTAAGCCGCTGACTTTGTTACTGCCTTTGTTTAGTAAAAAAAGCTGACCACAATTGATGCTATACTAACCACGTTATCACTGCCTTACCGGTACCCTACGATAGAGCTAACCCCTATTCGTTATTCGATAACCGTTATTTGTCGTCTCTAAGCTGCTTCATTATTACTCATAAGTCGTTTATTTACTCTAAAATTGGGCCAAGTTGCGACTACAATGAGGATAATTATAGCTAGCCAGTAGGACAATTTTGCTTATATTGGGTCACTATCTGCCTAATCGTTGGCTATACAACAATTAAATAGAGCCTCCGGCCAGACTATGACGGAAGGCCTCTAATTAAAAAACGGCCACGGAAGATTAGCGTAATAAGGTATAGGCGATAAGGTTTACCCCATTTTTTTCATCCTTACTGTCTTTTAAGGCGAATAATTTCAGCCTTTTAAGCTCAAAGTAAGATAAAAATTCGTATTAAAGAAACTCGTATTATAGAAATAGGAACAACAAAGATGTCTAAAGACACTAATAATAGCGCTACCTCTAAGCACGACTCGCCTGATAAAGTCTCTTACGATAAAGTTACTTTTGCTCTAGCACAGTCGCATTTTTTAGTCGGTGATATCACTGGTAATGCTGACAAAATGCGTCAGTTGGCGGTAGAAGCCCGTAAGCAAGGGGCCGACGTTATTGTCTTCCCAGAGCTGGCACTACTAGGCTACCCACCAGAAGATTTACTGCTGCGCCCTAGCCTATCAGGTCGGGTAAAAAGTGCTTTGAACGCGCTGAGTGATGTAGAAGATATCGTGATGATTGTGGGCTACCCGCACGTCGATCACCATGGTACTTTTAACTCAGCGGCCATCTTGCATAATGGTCAACAAAAAGGCTTTTACCATAAGCAGTTTTTGCCGAACTATGGGGTGTTTGATGAGCGTCGTTATTTCGATAAAGGCCGCAATCAAGTCTTATTCGACTATAAAGGCATCACTATCGGTCTGCTAATCTGTGAAGATGTATGGGAAGACACGCCTATCAGAGATTTGAAGAATCAAGGGGCCGATTTAGTCGTGACCTTGAACGCTTCGCCTTTTGAAGCCGATAAACAAGCCCGTCGTAAAGCGCTATTGGCCAAACGCAGTAGCGAAGAGCAAATGCCTATCTTGTATGTCAATGCGGTTGGCGGCCAAGATGACCTTGTCTTTGATGGCGGCTCTTTAGTGTTCCAAGCAGATGGCACTATCGCTCATGAAGCTTCACGCTTTTTGAACCAGACGCTGATTGCTACTTTTGATGTTAAAGCGAAAAAGTTTGATTGCCAAGAAAAAGCGCCCTTAGGGCTGAGCCGTGAGTCTGAGATGTACCAAGCGCTAGTCGTGGGCTTACGCGATTATGTAAACAACTCAGGCTTTGGCGGTATCATCGTAGGTTTGTCTGGCGGTATCGACTCAGCATTGACCTTGTGTATCGCAGTCGATGCTTTAGGCGCTGATAAAGTTTACGCGGTCATGATGCCGTATGAATATACTTCGCAAATCAGCTTGGAGGACGCGCAAGCGCAAGCCCGTCGTCTCAACGTCTCTTATACCGTCTGCCCAATATTTGATGCGGTCGAAGGTATCCGCGCTACCCTAGCGCCACTGTTTAATAAATCGCGTGCTGATACTACGGAAGAAAATATCCAAGCGCGTGCTCGCGGCATGATTTTGATGGCGTTGTCCAATAAATTCGGTCACTTAGTGATTACTACGGGCAATAAGTCAGAGATGGCGGTCGGATACTCTACCCTATACGGCGATATGGCCGGTGGCTTTGACGTATTAAAAGACGTCTATAAATCAGAAGTATATGCGCTAGCCAATTATCGTAACCGTCTAGAAGATACCCCCGTAATTCCAGAGCGGGTCATTACGCGACCACCATCGGCTGAGCTACGTCCTGATCAAAAGGATCAAGACAGCTTGCCAGACTACGATATCTTAGATGCTATCTTGCGCCATTACATCGATGAAGACTTGGCCTACCAAGAAATCGTGGATAAAGGCTTTGATAGCGAGCTCGTCCTAAAGACTTTGCAGATGGTAGACAACAGCGAATACAAACGTCGTCAATCTGCTATTGGTACAAAGATTAGCGGCAAGGCCTTTGGTCGTGAGCGCCGTTATCCGCTGGTGAACAAATGGTCTATTAAAGGCTAAGGTAATGATGGGCTAACACAATGCAGGGCTAATACTATATAGCCACGCCCTGCACTTGCTGAATGACCGTTAAGCTGGGTGCTTTTGCCCAGCTTTTTTTAATGCCTACTATAAAGTATACGTCTGCTTTTAAGCCCGTTTTATTTCAACCTTATCTAATACAATCTCAACTTTATCCTACACTTACCTTCACTGATAGTCCTGCCCCCTATTACGAGAGCCTCATGAGCTTAGCTACTGCCAGCCTATTTATTATCATTCTGATTGCCATCAGTGCCGTCGTTTCCAGCTCCGAGTTAGGCCTAGCCTCCGCTCGCAAGATTAAGCTGCAAATCTTGGCAAAAGACGGAGATATTCGTGCGCTAGAAGTACTAACGATGCAGGAGCACCCAGGCAGCTTTATCACCGTAGTGCAGGTAGCCTTAAATGCAGTCGCCATTTTAGCAGGGGTCATCGGAGAAGCGGCTCTTAGCCCCTATCTCTTTGAACTCATAGGACACGAAGCCATAGCTTCCGTCATCTCCTTTATCCTTGTGACCAGCGCCTTTGTGTTGTTTGCCGATCTCATGCCCAAGCGCTTGGCTATGTCGCATTCTGAAGCAGTTGCGCTAAGAATGGTACGTCCCATGTTGTTTTTAATCTTCATTTTTAAACCCTTGATTTGGGTTTTTGATGGGGCGGCCGACAGCCTGTTTAAACTTATGGGCATCTCTACTGTGCGTAAAGACGAATTGACCTCAGAAGATATTTATGCGGTGATGGATGCCGGTGCAGAAGCGGGCGTGCTGAAACACCATGAGCACCATCTGATTGAGAATATCTTTGAAATGCAAGAAAGGACCGTCACCTCAGTGATGACCACTCGCGAGCAGATTGTTTATTTTGACTCGGCAGCAAGCAACGAGCACGTCGTCGATACTATGATTGACGCGCCTCACCATAAGTTTTTGGTATGCTTAGAAGATGATTTAGAGCAGATTATTGGGTATGTTGAGTCACGGCAGTATCTTGCGCTTATCCTGAAGCAACAACAGGTTAGCTTAACGGCTCAAAGCTTATTACGCCCCGCACTCTTTATTCCAGATACCTTGTCACTGTTTGAGATGCTAGAGACTTTTAAGTCTACAGGGAGCGACTTTGCTGTAATCGTCAATGAATACGCCATGGTGGTTGGGGTCATTACCCTAAAAGATGTCATGAGTATTGTGATGGGCGAGCTGGTCACGGTTGAAGAGCAAGCTATCGTCCAACGTACCGACAACTCTTGGTTGGTCGATGGTATGACCCCTATTGAAGATGTGATTCGTGCCCTCGGTATCATTAACCTACCCAACTCCGAAAACTACGAAACTATTAGCGGCTTTATGATGTATATGCTGCGCAAAATTCCTAAAAAAACCGACATTATTGAGCATGCCGGTTTTCATTTCGAAATACTAGATACTGAACGGCTCAAGATTAACCAATTACTCGTCACGAAGTTGCAAGATGAGCAAAAATAAATGCATTGGTTTGCTTTGCTGCATGCCTTTAAACAATCGCTGCTCTTATCAATATAGATATTAGATATTAAATATTAAATATTAGATATTAAATATTAGATATTAAATATTAGGTATTAGATATTAGGTATTAAGGAGTCACTATGGGTAGCACTGGCTAATCACGGGCACCAAAGATAGCCGTGCCTACCCTGACCATGGTCGAGCCAGCAGCCACCGCCTCGCTCATATCGCCACTCATGCCCATGCTTAGCGTATCCCATTGCGCTAAGTCAGGATGCTGTTTTTGGATTTCATCAAACAGCTGCTTCGTACGTGCGAAAGCATCTGAATCTTCTTTGGCAGGGATAATCATGATGCCGCGCAACTGCAGCCTATCATACTGTTTAATCGCTGCTATCAGCTCTGGCAACTCGCTAGGCTGACAGCCCGACTTACTGTCTTCGTCATCGATATTGACCTGAATTAACACGTTGAGCGCCGCTAGCCCTTCAGGGCGCTGCTCGTGTAAACGCTTTGCGATAATCTCACGCTCAATAGTATGTACCCAGTCAAAATGCTCAGCAATATCACGGGTTTTATTACGTTGGATATGGCCGATATAGTGCCAAACGATCTGCCCTCCTGCCTCTGTTCGCTGCAGCGCCTGAATCTTCTCTAGCGCTTCCTGTAAGTAATTTTCGCCAAAGTGACGTTGTCCAGCGCGCGCTAACGTGGCTATCATTGCCGCAGGTTTAGTTTTAGACACCGCTAATAAGGTCACAGTATTATCTGCTGATTCTGTCTCTGCTATTGGCTTACTGACCGCATTTAACTCGCTACCTACCTGCTGCCAACGAGCAACGAGCGCTTCTTGCTCTTGCATAGTTAAGTCATGCGGTGGGGTCATGCTGGCAAGCTCATGGTTATCAGATGGCATTTTTACCTCTCATTGTTTGCGAATAATAAAAATTCTAAAACCTTTAGTATATCAGGCTTGCTAGTTGGCATAAGAATTGCTTACTAGCGCTTTCGGCTCTATCATCTAGGGGCGCTTTATTAAAAATAAATAAAGGCAATTATACATTTGGGTTAATATTAATCGACATTATTGAACTCTTATAATTTTTTATTAAACTATTATAATAAGTTAGTCATTTCTTTATGCTTTTTTGTTATTATTAGGTTAACGATAGCAAAGATGCGCGACTTTGTCTCAGTCTAGTCCTGTTAAAGCGTTTCTAAAAAAGCCCGCTAGTGTGTTGATAAGCAGCAGGTAAGGCTCTTTAAAACGGCCATTGGTACGCCATGATGACGTTACTTTTATTATCCGTACTAACGCTTATCTAGGTTATGCCATAGGCAGCCATTTTTTAGCAAGTTCATCCCCTACTATTGACTATCACCCTACTATAAATAGGAACCGCCACTATGGCTGAAAAAAGTAATATCAGTATCGAAGACCTTTTACGATTTTCTGTTAAGCAAAATTCCTCAGATTTACATATTTCAGCGGGCTTGCCTGCCATGATTCGAGTAGACGGTGAGATTACTCGAATCAATATGCCGCCGTTAAGCCATCAAACGGTGCATCAGCTTATTTATGAAATCATGAATGACCGACAGCGCGCTAATTTTGAAGAATTTTATGAGACGGATTTCTCTTTTGAAATCTCTAACTTAGCTCGCTTTCGTGTTAACGCCTTTAATCAAAATCGTGGTGCCGGTGCCGTCTTTCGTACTATTCCTTCCAAAGTGCTTACCATGGAAGAGCTGGGTATGGGAGAAGTATTTGAGCGTATGGCCAATTTTAAACGGGGTATTGTGTTGGTCACGGGGCCTACAGGGTCAGGTAAATCGACCACCTTAGCGGCTATGATTAACTATATTAACGAGACCCGCAAAGAGCACATTCTAACGATTGAAGACCCTATCGAATTTGTCCATGAATCCAAAAAAAGCTTAGTGAACCAGCGTGAAGTCCACCGTGATACCCTAGGGTTTGATGAGGCACTACGCTCTGCACTACGTGAAGATCCAGACGTTATTCTCGTCGGTGAATTGCGTGACCTTGAAACTATTCGTTTGGCACTTACCGCCGCTGAAACGGGGCACTTGGTTTTTGGTACTCTGCACACCAGTTCTGCGGCCAAAACTATTGACCGTATTATCGACGTTTTCCCAGCTGCTGAAAAAGATATGATTCGTGCCATGTTATCCGAATCATTACAGGCTATCGTCTCGCAAACGCTGCTCAAGCGTAATACTGGCGGCCGAGTTGCCGCCCATGAAATCATGTTAGGGACTCCCGCCATACGCAACCTAGTTCGTGAAAACAAAATTGCCCAGATGTATTCTGCGATTCAGACGGGAGCTAGCGATGGCATGATTACCTTGGATCAAACGCTGAAGAACTTAGTGCAGAAAGGCACTATTAGTAAAGAGGTAGCCCGTCCTTATGCTAAGCAGCCTGATGCTTTTTTCTAGGCTACCCACTAGCAGTCTGCCCCACAGTTACTGTAGCAGACTTAACTGGGTCAAAACGCTGACTACGCCGCCTAACTCTATACTAATAAACTCGCAAGCCAGGTGATCTATGGACATTGAAAAACTCCTCCAACTTATGATCGATAACAATGGCTCGGATCTGTTTATCACTACTGATTTACCACCCTCGATGAAAATTAATGGGCAGATACGGCCCATTGGTAAGACAGCTCTGACCGGCGAACAGACCATGACGCTGACTCGTAGCCTTATGACCCCTCTGCAGATTAGCGAGTTTGAACGCACCAATGAATGTCAGTTTGCTATCTGTAATAAGGCTAAATCGGTACGCTTTCGGGTGAGTGCTTTTATCCAACGTGATAACGCGGGTATGGTACTGCGGAAGATTGAATCCAAAATCCCGACTACGGAATCGCTGCAATTACCGCCTATCTTGAATGAACTGGCGATGACTAAACGCGGTATTATTCTGTTAGTGGGCGGTACCGGAACCGGTAAATCAACGACCCTAGCCGCCATGACGGGTTATCGTAACAAGCACTCGCGTGGTCATATCATCAGTATTGAAGATCCTATTGAGTTTATTCATCAACATCAAGGCTGTATCGTCACGCAACGTGAAGTCGGTATCGATACCTTATCTTTTGAGGCTGGCCTAAAAAACACCTTACGCCAAGCGCCCGATGTGATCTTGATTGGTGAAATTCGCAATCGTGAGGTTATGGGTTATGCGATTCAGTATGCTGAAACCGGTCACCTAGTCTTCGCCACTTTGCATGCCAATAATGCCAATCAGGCTATTGATCGTATCTTGCACTTTTTTGATACAGAGCGTCACGGGCAAGTATTGATGGATCTCTCATTAAACTTAAAGGCTATTGTGGCCCAGCAGTTAATACTGACTACAGACTGCAAGCGTCGTAGAGCCGCTATCGAAATATTGATTAACACCCAATTGATTGCCAACCATATCCGTAAAGGCGAAATACATGAAATTAAGCCCATCATGACCCGCTCTAGAGACATCGGTATGCAGACTTTCGATCAAGCGTTATTCGATTTGTTTGTGACGGGAGAGATTAGTTACGATGAGGCTATTAAACATGCTGACTCCGCAAACGATTTACGCCTCCGGATTAAACTTGAGACTAAATATGTGGTGGCAGTCGATGAGCAACTGAGTAATGGTTTCTCTCTCATTATTAACTAAGAAGGTAGCAGTAATGCTATTAAAATAGTCTCATAAAACCTAAAGGAGCTATTATTGGCGCTAAGATAAGCGCTAATTTGGCATGATTTAGGGTAAAGAGCTCATAATAACCGCTGTTGATTTAACCGGGTTGCTTGAGAGAAAAGGCGGGTAAAAGGTAGGTATAGATAGATAAATCATTGAAGTAAGAAACTACCTAAATAAGCGACTGTCTTGAACCTGAGAGTTAAAAGACAGTCGTTATTATTAAAGGGCTAAATCTTGTAGCTCTGCTTGTAGCACTGACAGGTGGTTTTAATCCGTAGGCGCTGTGGTTATAGTCAAACTGCCCGTTACCTGTTACCAATTGCTACTATTACGCTCTTATCTGACGCTGTCTTTACACGCCTGATCGCTGCAGATTCCGTACAGTACTAAAGAGTGACCAGACAATTTAAAGCCATGCTCTGCCGCCACTTTTAGCTGCTCAGACTCAATAACCTTGTTATGGAATTCGATGATTTTACCGCACACATCACAGACCAAATGGTCATGGTGCTCATCTTGCATAACCTCAAAGACAGATAAATTATTTTCAAAGTTATGACGCTCCACAATACCGGCTTGCTCAAACTGAGTAAGGACACGATATACAGTCGCTAGACCCACATCTTCTCCTTGCTCAATCAACGCTTTATACACGTCTTCCGCACTCATGTGGTGATGCTCAGCGCGCTCAAGTAATTCTAAAATTTTGATGCGTGGTAAGGTGACTTTGAGGCCTGCCTTGCGTAAATCCTGATTTGTAAATCTTGAAGTCATATTCATTTATCCTTGGTTCAAACAACTGACTAAAAATTAAACTTACCTAAATTCAAGGTAGGCTGTCACAGTGCTACGAGTCATTATAATATTCGCTATATCGTAGCTTATGGGTTAGCGTAGCACATTGTAGAGGTAAGCTTACGCCTACGTATTAACCCTGTGATTGCCCACCTTTAATATAGAAAAGCATCTGCATAGCTACAGTAGGGTTATGCGAATGACTGTAATAGGTAATAAGGCGTGGTATAAGCGCTAGCGGTTATTCTAGCTATCTGACTACCACTGTATAGACCCCTAGATATTAAGCAAGCATAAGCCAGCAATTTAGTAAATAATGTCGTAAGTGGTAGGCAATTGCAAGTAAATGACGTATCATTTGGGCGTAATTACTTTTCTAATATCCTTATATTCGTACTAACCTCTCATACCTGCTCATTTTACCCTACGAATACTATAAGTGACGCCCGGCGCTATCGGTCGAGAGATTGGCTGATACCGGCTAAGCTTAAATGCCCCTCGTGCTAGTAGTATTGAGCGATATGATCTGATAATAATGAGTGACTTTCCTATGACTCAGCCCCGTCTCTATCGTAAGCTGCTTTCTACCCGTGTACTGGCCACTCCCCTATTAGCGGGACTGCTTGCTGTCGCTACTTTGCCTGGCTGCTCACTATTTAGCGTCTATAAGATTGATTTGCCACAAGGCACCCCTATTACGCAGACTGATGCCAGCAAATTGCAAGTCGGTATGAGCCAAAGCCAAGTTTTATACTTATTGGGCAGTCCGGCTTTAAAAGATACTTTAGCGCCCAATCGTTGGGACTATATCTATGACTATCAAGCGGGCACTGAAGGCAAACGTCAGGGCCGTCCTGACATTAATGATGCCAGCCAACACTTAGTCGTTTATTTTGATGCTGCCGGCCAAGTCAGCCGCGTTGAAGGTATTGAAAGCTTACCTGCGACTAAAATGAAGAAATAGTCTCTTAGTCCAAGTAAAGCTTACTAGCAGCACGGCCACTTTACTGGCTCTGCTGCTTTTTTATGGCTCTATTTTTACGTTTGCCCATGGGATCCAGCTGTAGCGTACGATAGACTTCGATACGATCCTGCGCTTTTAACACATAGTTGAGGGGTTGCTTATGTGAGTAAACCCCGACATGCCAAAGCTTAGCTGTAGGGGTTTCGCTAGCCTCTACTTGCTCACACCAATGGGCTAATACAGGAAAACGCTCTAACCAGCCAGCCAGTGCCAAAGCTTGATATAAGGTAGTCCCGACAGCGACCTGCCTCTGCTCGTAGTATTGCTGCTCAGCTGTGGGCGCATAAGCCAAACTAATAGTAATATCAGTTGCAGCGCTGCTGTGAGGAGTAGACAGTTGGGACATAGGCTTTACTCATTAATATTTATACTTGAGCGAATGACTGTCATCTTTATTTAGCAAATAACAGTCACGTTATCAACAGACAGGTTGCTATAGGACAACTGGCCTTAGCCCAACCACTCACCTAGCCACCCAATAGCGGCCAATAGCATCGCTAACGGCACTAAGATACGAATAGCGATACGCCATAGATTATAGAAAGCTTCATTGCCAAAATTAAGCGACTTGCGCAAATGGCTTATTTTCATCTGCCAACCGGCAAATACAGACAGTAATAAGGCCGCCACACTACTACTAATTACCAATACGATTACCAACCATGTGGTCGGTAAGGCCGCAGCTAAGACGATGCCTATCAATAAGGTCAGTACTAAGCTAATAATAAGACCAAACTTGACCTTAAATTGCTCTGCAGCATAGTGTAATAAATACGCGGACACACACAGCACCCCGACCAGATAAAATAGTGCGCCAAGCGGCGGTAGGTTAATCCCGCTAATCAATAAGGCCGCCAGACCCGCCACCAGCTGTAAACCCCAAATCGGTAGTACCTGCTGAGAAGCTCGTAGCCCATTATTTTTGCTAGCAGCTATGGGGTAGCCATCCTGACCCAACTGCTCTGCGGTCGTATTTGCGGCATTTTGTGCGTACCAATAAATACCGGTACCTGCGCCCACACTGACCAAGGCTAGCGCCACAGCTCGGCCCCATTCGGCCAAACTCACCTGAGTCATCGCAAAGTCCCAAGCCGGGTGACCGGAAAACAAGCCAAACAGCAAGCCCACACCCATCAAGACAAATCCCACAGGTAAAGTACCTGCGCCCAGTAAGCTCAACAGCATAGCAATAACAATGAGACCAGCGGACAACGCAAACGTGGGCATGCTCAGCTGGATACCAAACTCAGTTAGTGCGCCCTGCACCCCCATACTAGCGCCAGAGATTGCCAAAGCCGCAATAACAATGGCTACTATAGCGGCTAGCCAGCCAAAACCGCGCCATAAAATACTAGCATCCGCTTCACGCGTTAAGACCTGCATGCCCCCTACTGGGGCTTGGCGGCTGCGATAGGCTAAAGCTATTTCTGCATAGACCATAGGCAAGGCTACGATGACCATAGCCAGTAACCACAATAACCAGAAATCGATTTGACCAATAGAGGCCGGCGTAAACCAATGGAATAATAGCAGCGGTAAAATAGCTGCCATAAGATAAGAAGCGTAGCGAACCATCATAGTTTCGACCTAACTTGAAAGTTGATTGGGATAGCAAAGTGAATCAATAAGAGTTATTTAATAAAGATCACTTATTAAAGGGTTGCTTAGTAAGGAGCACTTATTAAAAGCTACTTATTAAAGCTTAGTTAGTAAAGCTATTATATAGATTAATAGACTGTCTCGCACATAAGCTGTTTGCAAGAGTATGACGACTACCAATAGCCTATAAGCAAACATTATCATTCAGCCATGGCGCTTAAATAACAATCTTCAGCTAAAATTTGCGGGTAGTACAGCCGAAAAAAAACCCCAAAGTGGGGTTTTTAAGATAGCAGACTAGCACTGAGCTATTGTGCCTTAAATAATGACGCAACAGCCGCCTTATTTAAGACTAGTGTACAGCACTGATATAGTCAGATAGGATACGAATATCGCGATCCGATAGACGCGAAGCTACCATCTGCATCATGCCCTTATTGCCTTCTTTATCAGCATCGTTAACACGTTTCTGATCATCGCTAGCGATATCGTCTTCACGGCCCGCAGCACGAAAAAGCTTCAACTGCGTCGAGATATATTGCGCGTGTTGACCGCCTAGACGCGGGAACGCTGCCCACTCATTGCCACGAGCTTCTGGATCATGACAACCAGCACAAGGAATCACGCCACGTGACTTGTCGCCACCTAAGAATAACTTACTGGCTTCATGGTTGGTCGCTGGATTACCTGTAGCGAATCCCCACACGGGCTGACTGGCATAATAGCCGGCAACGTTGGCCATATCTTGCTGGGTCAAGGCGGCAACCTGTGACTGCATGATGCCATTCTTGCGATAGCCAGTTTTAAAGTTTAACAGCTGCTTATATAAGTAGCGAACATTCTGTCCACCAAGATTAGGCTGAGCAGGAACAATACTCACCCCATTAAGGCCATGACAAGCGGCACAGACGGTCTCAACGACTTTTTGTCCAGCCTTAACGTCGTATTCAGGAACGGTAATAACAGCTTGAGCGCTGATACTGGCGAAGCATAAGCTGGCGGCAGCGATTAACTTTTTCATTGTGAAAGATCCTACTAACTTGACGTAAGCCATAAAGTATTTGGGGGTTAATTGTGACTATTATAGCAAGTCTTTGTAATTTTTTCCTACTTAATAAATACCTTTAAGTCAGGTTAGGCAAGACTCGCTGTATGCCATGTCATTATTGTGGTTTTGCTATTATTTTTCACTAATTATAGAGAAAATTCCCTACTCAACTGTAATTTTATAGCTTTTTTTATACTCATACACAGTAGAGCACAGGCTACTTGCTCATATTAAGCACAGCCTATTTACTCATATATTGAATCAACTCGCGATACTGTTTATCGCTACAGTTTTCTTTAGGATTGGTAGGGCTTTTACATAAGCCACCTGCTGGCATCTGAATCATGCCTACTCTGACCGATTTCACCAGAGCGTCCATGCCTTTTTGTTGAATGAGTGCATTCCAACGGGCTGTATCGCCCTTTTTGATCGCGTTTAGAGCACCACTGTCATGACAAGCAGCGCAAGAGTCATTATAGAGGCTACCCACATCAGCCTGCGCAAGTTGCGCACCCGCTAATAAAGCCCCACTGATTAGCAATAGCTTGGCGCTAGTAAAGGCTTTATGGAGGAAAAGGGTCGTGAATGAAAAGCTCATTGGTTGACTCTGGCTATTTTGGCTGGCAGCAGCGTTAGCACCACGGCTAGCTATTGGCTGAACAAACTTAAAGCGCATAGGATATCTCCTTTGTTAGAGCTGCCCATTAATTTAGGACAGGTCTAGACTTCAGTATACCATGGGTAACTAAGTGTACAAACACTCACATACATTTACCTATCCTACTAATTATTAAGACTTATCTCAGGTAATTTTTGAGATGCGTTCAGACAATTTTATGGCGTACTACATTGTTTATCAGCGGGCATGATATGATAGTACCTAATATGATGCCAGTGCCGATATGCCAGTGCCGATAATACAGTGCAAATATGACAATGACTATATAGCACTGCTCCTGTATTTTGACTGCTCCCCCTCTATTTTAACGAGATAAAGACCTTTTATGACGACCTCTCCCGACACCCTTAACGTTGATGCGGCTACTTTTAACACTCAGTCACGCCAGCGTATTCAGCAGACTGAGTTTATGCTTTCTGCGCCGACTTTTCGCCTGTGCCCAGCAGATACAGGGTTTGAGGTGGCATTTGCTGGACGCTCGAATGCAGGCAAGTCCTCGGCTATCAATGCACTGACCAACCAACGTCAGCTGGCACGCTCATCAAAGACGCCAGGCCGTACACAAATGATTAACTTTTTTCAGATTGAGACGCCGGCGACCCGACTGGTCGATTTACCCGGCTACGGTTATGCGGCTGTACCGCTCGAGATGAAAAAGGAATGGCAGGTAGAGTTAGAGGAGTATTTGGTGTCTCGCTCAAGTCTAGCAGGTCTAGTGCTGTTGACTGATATTCGCCGCCCCCTACAATTTTTCGATGAGCAGATGCTGCACTGGGCCAAAGATGGCGGCCTACCCGTGCATATCTTGCTGACCAAAGCAGATAAGCTTAAATATGGCGCTTCACAAAAAGCCCTACTTGAGACCAAACGCCAACTGCAAAAATTAGAGTTGCCCTGCACGATTCAGCTATTTTCAGCATTGCGTAAAAAAGGCATTGATGAGTTAGCTGGCGTCATGGGCAATTGGCTAGAATTTGGTAACTCTACGTTAGCCGACACTAGAGAAGAAGAGCTATAAGGGAAAGATAAGAGAGAGGCCGGTTACGGTCCATACAATATCTGGTTTAACCTTTTTCTAAACCGTGAATAAAAATAACCCTGCCATATGGCAGGGTTTTTTATGTTTAGGAGAAAGTAACTAGAGTAATTAATTAGGGCAATAAATAAGGCTAGGACTGAGTGGCGGTCATATGTGTGGTGCTGGTTAATAAAGCTATCAACGCTTGGGGCGAGTCGACTTGATAGGTAGGATTTTCACCCGTCAGCGTCGCCGCCGTTGCTGCCCCATAATTCACCGCGACACTGGTCATATTTAGGGCCTGAGCCATCTGTATATCATGGATACTGTCGCCAATAAATACCGCGTCTGCAATGCTATGACTGGTCTCTTGCAATATATCTAACAACATCTGCGGGTCTGGTTTAGAGCCTGACTCATCGGCACAGCGACTGCTGATAAAATACTTATGGCTGGCAGATGCCGTGAGCACCCGGTCTAAACCGGCTCGTTTTTTACCCGTTGCCACCGCCAATTGTCTGCCTTGCTCAATCAATGTCTGCAGCATAGCTTCAATACCCTTAAAAAACGGGGTCTTATGGCTATTAGCAATATAGTACTCAGCGTAATCTGCTTGCAGCGTTTGTCTTTGCTCATCCGTGCTATTGGGAAACAGTATCTCGATACCACGCATAAGACTCAGGCCAATAATACCCTTCACGGCCTCGTCGCTAGTCGTGAACCCTTGCGCTTGGGCGGCCACATGCATGGCCTCGACAATCAGGCCAATCGAGTCCATTAAAGTGCCATCCCAATCAAAGATAATCAGGGATTTATCGGCCAGTAGATTACTCATAGACAACCGTGTCAGGTAGCAGCTGCGCGATATCTTCTGGTAGGGGTGCCGTAATCACTTCATAACCCGGCACCTCAAGCTGCCAAGCGTGTAAGCATAAGCGATGCGTGCCTGACTTATCGGTCGCATGATACTTATCATCACCGAGGATAGGATGACCAATATGGGTGAGATGCACGCGAATTTGATGGGTACGCCCGGTCAGAGGCTTGGCTACAATCAGACTGACGGGGGCGCCGGCTAGCTCAAAACGTCCTAATACTTTTATATCGGTCTGACTGGGCTTAGACTGCGCATCTTGCGTATCCACTTTGACACGGCGCTCGCCACTGGCCAAGGTATAGCGCAATAACGGGGCATCAATCTGCTGCTCGTTCAGGACCGGTTGACCTTTCACGATACAAAGATAAGATTTCTGGATAGTCTTATCGCGCAGATATTCTTGCAAAGTCTTTAGGGTTGAGCGCTTTTTAGCGATCATTAATAGCCCAGAGGTGTCCTTATCGATACGGTGTACCAGCTCGAGATATTTCTTACCAGTGACCTCACGCATGGCTTCAATAACGCCAAAATCCAAGCCACTACCGCCATGAACAGCGATGCCAGAAGGCTTATTTAATACGATAAGCCCCTCATCTTCATAGACGACGCGCGCTAGCAACCCATTAGCAAAGTCTTGACTAATAATAGGTTTATCACGTGTGGCCAGTTTTACAGGCGCAATACGTACCACATCGCCACGATATAGCTTATCGTAAGGCTTACAGCGCTTATTGTTCACCCGCACTTCATCTGAGCGAATCATCTTATAAAGGTGCGACTTCGGCAAGCCCTTTAGGCGGGCCAATAAAAAGTTATCCACACGCTGGTCATGCTGATGACGGGTCACTTCTAGATAGTTGACTAGGTTAAAGTTTTCGATTTCATCGTCGGCGCTCTGCGGAAAATATTGACTGGTCGCTGGCGCGCTTTTGGGGGTATTTGACATATTTAGTTAGGTGTTTACACAAAGATTTGTTATAGTTTATCACGTTGAGATGCAATTAAGCAGGTATCAATAAGTAGAATTAGACCGATTTATCGGCTTATTATTACAGTGTTATCTGCGATTTACTTTAAGTTGGCTTACCTCTAAAGCACTTATAAAAAGCCATTGTTAAAAAGCTTGCATAAGTTACTATTCAGAGGGCTATAGCAGACTTAACGCTATCATTGCTTTGCTCGACCACCATTATAGTTTTATGGCACTCGTAACCTCCTTACACCAGGTCACGATGCTAGCAAGTTGATACCAAGATGGCACCATGTGGTTGCTGTTTTTATTGAGTAGTCGCTGATTGATTGGGTCTATCCTATTTGGGATTATCCTACTCAATGAGCTGACGACTTTACTTACTTTATTCATAATACGCTCGACGCTTGATCAGCTTGCAAATTAAGCCCTTACACCGCTTGATGTGGGTTCTTACAAAACCTTTAGCTGAGTTGATTGGACGTGGTAACCGCGCTGAATACCGTCGCCGTTGCGAGTTGTAGATGAAGGTAAAACCAAAATAAGTCACTGGTCTAAGTGTGTCTACCCTGCATTGATTGTTAGCGGTCAAATAGAGAGTTCTTTATTTGCCAAGTACGCCCCGCTAATAGGATTGCACTGTTTTTGGTAGGTAAACACAAGTAATAATAGACTTTGTCACCCCCATTTTTATCGTTATAAATAAATTTATATAAAGTTATCTATAGCGATATTTTGACTGAGTAACTGCCGATAATTGACCCTTACACCGTCACTTATCCCTAGCTACCTACAGTATTGAAACCTTGAAAGTATTACCCTTTAGGGATAGCAAAGCGCACGGCAAAAGATAATGAATTAGTAGTACAGTACTTGGAAGTTTCATATTAATACGGAAGTTGTCCTTTATTTACTGCTAGCAGAAGGTCATTTTTGACCATCTGGCGATATCTGGTCGCGCTGACTGCGCTGACACTTTAATCCTATAAAAAAGACTTATGACTTTCAAATTCACTACTTAGCTGATAACGATAGCTATCATGGCAGCCTTAGTTAGCGACCTAATGACCGCTTCATCGCCAGATGAGCCTGCCCATTAGGTTACGACTTACTCGACATAGTACTTTGGTTCTGCCCTACTCTCCCGTCCTTACTGCCCGTCAGTAGCGACATGCTCCCAGCTTTAGCGACTCACCAGCGTTAAGATAGCCATTTTTGCTATTGGCTCGCTCAGTTAATTTTGCTCTACCTTGCCTAGGAATACTGGGGATATTGAACAGAGTAAATTAACGTTTAAGCTGCGGTTATAACGCCCTTCAAGCGCTCAGCGTATTCATAGGAAACTGATATGAAACGCATTTTAATCAATTCTACTCATAACGAAGAGATTCGTGTCGCCTTATGTAAAGGCAATCATTTATACGATTTCGATTTAGAGAATCGTACCCGCGAACAGAAAAAATCCAATATTTATAAAGGTCATGTCACTCGCGTCGAGCCTTCGCTTGAAGCGGTGTTCGTTGAGTATGGTTCGGGCCGTCAAGGCTTTTTGCCTATTCGCGAAATTGCCAATGAATATCTGGCCGGCAATGCCCGTGATGAGAATATTCGTAAGCTGATTAAAGAAGGCGACGAGCTCATCGTTCAGGTAGAAAAAGAAGAGCGCGGTAATAAAGGCGCAGCACTGTCTACTTATGTTTCGCTCGCCGGTCGCTACCTAGTATTGATGCCAAACAACCCACGTGGTGGTGGGATTTCTCGTCAGATTTCAGGCAAATTGCGCGAAGATATGAAACGCATGCTAGGCAACCTTGATTTGCCAAAAGGAATGAGCGTCATCATTCGCACGGCAGGAATTGGCAAAACGCAAGAAGACTTGCAGCACGATTTAAACCACCTACTGAATATCTGGCAAGCTATCCAAGAGCAAAATAGCAAATACCCTTCACCTCGCCTAGTCCATCAAGAAGCGGGCGTGGTCACGCGTGCCGTCCGTGACTACCTACGTGATGACATCAGCGAAATCTGGATTGATAACGAAAACGCTTATATTGAAGCGGCTGGCTTTATCGATGCGGTTATGCCTAAACAAGCCGATAAACTGCGTAAATACACTGACTTTGAGCCAATGTTTGCGCGTTTTGGTATCGAAAAACAAATTGAAACCGCTTATCAGCGTGAAGTGCGCCTGCCTTCTGGTGGCTCTATCGTCATCGATCAGACCGAAGCCTTAGTCTCTATTGATATTAACTCAGCAAAATCTACCAAAGGGTCTGATGTCGCTGAAACGGCTTACCATACCAACCTAGAAGCGGCTGATGAGATTGCTCGTCAATTGCGCTTGCGCGATATGGGCGGCCTTATCGTCATCGACTTTATCGATATGAATGACAGTAAGCATCAAAAAGACGTCGAAAAGCGCTTGGTTGATGCGACCAAATATGACCGCGCACGGGTACAGTTTGGTGAGATATCGCGCTTTGGTTTGATGGAAATGAGCCGTCAACGTCTGCGTCCTTCGCTAGAAGAGTCGACCGGCTATATCTGCCCACGCTGTCATGGCAATGGCATGATTCGTGATTTGCGCTCGCTATCGCTGTCTATCATGCGTCAGATCGAACAAATTGCGCTAAAAGAGCGCCAAGGTGAAGTACAGGCCGAAGTGCCTACCGATATCGCGGCTTTCTTATTGAATGAAAAGCGTGACAGCCTGGTTTACCTTGAGCAAGACAGTGGCACGCGTATTACTATCCTACCGCATGCTCACTTAGAGTCGCCAAACTTTAAGCTGCACTTTAACCGCGATGGCTTTGCACCGTCGAGCTATGAGCGTATCACGGATATGCAGCTGCAAGAGTCTAATGAATTGGGCTATGACGTGGATTGGCAGACCGCTGATAAAGAGCGTCCTGAGCAGCAGCCTACCCGCCAGCCGCGTCAGTCAGAGGCATCAGCGAACTCACGCAGTAACGCGCCTGCCCCGCACAATTCAAACTCAGCCACTAAGCAGAGTAATAATAGCCAAAATGCTCAAGCTCATAGCCCTACTCGCTCTAATAACCAACAAGAGCAGAGAGCCGCTAACAGCTCGCAACCGGTAGCAGCGCAGGCTCATTCTGCCAATAATGCACCTGCAGCGACCCAAGCGCCACACGCAGTTGCTTGGTTATCTAACCTTTTTGCGCCGACCCCGCAAGCTAAGACTACCGATATTATTAGCAGTCAAGCCGCGGCTGAAGCCATCGAAGCTATTGTTAATACAGGCGCACAGAGTCTGGGCGTGCAGGGCCAAGTCGATGCTACGGCACTCGCTGCTCAAGCGGCCAGCGCCCAACGCCGTGAGCAACACAATGCTGGAACGACGGCACGTAGCACGGATAGCACTGCCGTTAATAACGAAGCTACTGATAGCGAGCGTTCTGAGGACCAAGACGAGCAAGAGCGTCGCCGTCGTAAGTCATCGCGTAAAGGCAAAACCAATAAGCCGCGCCAAAGAAGAGACAAGCGTGATGATACTGAGCAATCGCAATCGGCTACCAGTAATGAGCCAGTAGCCGCAGAGACAGACTCGGATAATGAGAATAAACCGACCCCGAACCGTCGTAGCGCGAACAGTCGTCGTGACTCACGTGGCAAGATGCCGCGTGGCGAAACGCTAGCTCCGCAAGAGGCCAATGCTACTGCTGAGAACGCCGACCATGCTAATGGCAGCAACCAGGCGGATGAGCAAAATAAAGGCCAGGGTAGAAATACGGAGAGACACAGCGATAGAAGTAATGACAGAAACGCTGACCGCTCGAGCCCCAAAGCTAACGACAGAAATCAGCAGAGAGACGCTGGCTCATCACGCCGTGCAGACCATGAGCGCCGTAGAAATGATGCCAACAAAGTCACTAGCCCGAATGAAGTCTCACTACAAGTGAATGAGGCTCCGGTGCAGCACAAGCCGAAAGAAGTCGTGCATTTGTCTTTAGACGACAGCAAAGCCCAGAGTAATCAGGCGTCTCAAGCGCAGCAAAACGGCTCACGCGGTATCACCACTGCGGTTGCCAACGCGGCAGAAACGACGAAACAGTCGTCTTCTACGACGGAGTCTGCTCCTGTAGATGCTAAAAAAAAGGGCGATGAACCTGCAACCGTCACGCCAGCAACCTCTACTACTGCGCTATCGGCGAGCTCAGTAAGCGAGCGTGCTCCGGCTGCTGCTAATTCGGTAGCAGAAAATAGCACTGCTATTAGTCAGCCGGCTGTTACGACTACCGCCCCTGCTGAGACTACCCAGCCGGCAGCAACAGAGACTCCTGAGCAAGCGCAACCTGCTGCCCAGCAACAGACGGAGATTACGCCCGCTCTCAACAGTAGCGAAACTAGCACGGCTATTACTGCACAAGCCTCGGCTGCTACAGAGAGTCAAGTGATTGTAAAAGAGGAAGCTGCTAAGGCTGATACAGCTCAGGCTGCTACTGCAGACGATACTGCGGCTGCACCAAGTTATGATGCTAGCGCCTTGTTTGCTGACCGTTATGTCACTGCCAAGAAGTTTGGTCTAGCCACCAATGATCCGCGTGCTGTCAAAGCTCAGCAAACGGGACAAGCGGTGCAGTCGTCTGCGACTGAGAAAAAGGCCACGCCTATTCGCGGTACCGTGGGTGAGTTTATCCAAGCGGCGCTACCGAATGCTGCGGCTTTATTAGAAGACCAAGGCGTCATAGCCAGCTTCATTCAGGCTGTAGCAGCGGCGCAAAGCCCAGTAGCGGCGGCCACTAGCCCTGCGGAAACGGTGGCTGAGTTTAACTTTAGCAACTACGGCTATGCCCCGTTGGATGAGACTTATCTGGGTCGTTTTAACCGTATGACCCAAGCCGTCCGTCAAGTGGCTATCGAGCAAGGTAAGACTGCGGTCAACCCTCGCCCTGTTACGCGTCGTGCTAGCAACGATCCACGCGGTCAGCACCCTGAGTATCAAGCGCCAAGCACAGCGGATCTTGATGCCCATAAGGTAGTGGCCAGTGCCCTAACCAGCGAGCCAAAAACGGCAGAAGTGGAACAGGAAAGTGCTGCATTGCTTATTGAAGATGCTGAAGTAAAACAGCATCTAGCAGAAGTCGCAGAAAAACCTGAGTCTATAGCAGCACCGGTAGACGAAGAAACCCCTGCGGAAGTAGCAGAGGAGTCGGTAGAAAATACTGCAGCTTCTGCTCCTCAAGAGGACGTTAGTGCAGCTAGTGCAGAATCGGAAGAGGAGCAAGCAGCTCCCTCGAAGACGACCATTGCTAGCTATAAAAACATGATTGAGAATGTGGCGGAGCAACTGTTGCCGCAGCAAAACAATCGCTTTAATCTAACCACCCCTAAGGTGCCTAAAGCCCGCAGTCGTAAGGCTAAAAATGAGCCTAAAAAGCCCACTCAGTCTGAGCAAAAGCCCCAGGATGCTGCTGTAGAAAGTAACCCTGACTCGAACAATGAAGACTAAGTAGCAGTTAGTTAAATCTATTGGCAAACATGCTATATAGGTAGTTACTGAGTTAGTTATTTCGACCAATAAAAAGCCTCATCCAATGATGAGGCTTTTTTATGTGGGGTAATTTATTGCGTGTTAATACCCGTTAGATTAATGAGCTGCAGACTGATTGCCACCACGCATCTTGCCAATCATGGTGATAATACCCACTAGTACTACCCCGACGACTAGACCCACTAAAGCATTGAGCAACATCGTGGTGAGGCCATCAAACATCCCGGTTAGATGAGCTAAATCCTCAACTTTATGGTGTAAGAAGCTAATGCCGTGTACCAAGATACCCCCACCGACTAAGAACATGGCTAAGGTACCTGCAATGGATAAAAACTTCATCAACTTAGGGGCTGCAGCTAGTAAGAACTCACCCAGTTTTTGCTGGAATGCGCTGTCTTTTTTGGTCAGATATAAGCCAAGATCATCAATTTTGACGATACCTGCCACCAAACCGTAGACGCCTACCGTAATCGCTATCGCAATGATAGATAGCACTAAAGTCTTCTCTAGCAAGGTGGCTCCTGCAGCGGCACCTAGGGCAATCACAATAATCTCTGCTGATAAAATAAAATCAGTGCGTACAGCGCCTTTAATTTTATCTTTTTCGAAAGCGACCAAGTCTATGCTCTCGTCTGCATTGGCCCGGATGCGCTCGTTTTGTACTTCATCGTGTGGCAGCAGTTGCGGCCAAAACTTATGGATGATTTTCTCCGCACCTTCATAAGATAAAAACAGCCCACCACACATCAATAAAACAGTCACCAGAGGCGGAAATATGGCACTGATTAATAACGCAGCAGGTACTAAGATGAGCTTATTGACAAACGAGCCTTTGGCCACTGCCCAGACAACAGGCAGCTCACGATCGGCTTTCACACCAGTGACTTGCTCAGCATTGAGTGCGAGATCATCTCCGAGTACCCCGGCTGTTTTTTTCGCAGCGACTTTGGTCATCACGGAGACATCATCCAAAATTACACTGATGTCATCGAGTAATGTTAATAAACTGGCACCTGCCATAAATTCTCCTTAAGTTGAGCAGTAGTTAAAAAGGCTATCTCAGTTATATATAGTAGATGGATAGTCTTAAGCTGGCAGAGTACTAAGATACAGAACTCTATGCAGACTTTTCGTTAGTCTAGCGTACCTTCCCACAATTTAAATAGCATAACTGTATCTTAATAGCTGTCTTTATTAAAACTTCCAAGTTACTCGCCACTTATAACAGTCCGTATCACTAGCCCAGCTAAAGCAAATGACAACCGCCTAAATAAAGAGTAACGTTGCCACAACCCATATAAGCAGCCGTTTACAAATTGCGGTACACAGTTGCTAGAAGCGACATTTAAGGCCATTGTATTAGCCGTATCATTGCCCACTATTTTTTCCATTGACCTCGCAGCTATTTTTGTAATGCTTCGCTACATATTTGGCTGCAGACTGGCGCAAATATCTGTAGGATAGGAGTGTTACGCAGCAAACTATGCTACCATAATTGCTGCAATCATTAGGCGCATCCCAGGGCTTAAAGCTCATGATGGACCGCGCTACACTTAATGATAGCGTCTTATAATTTTAGCTTATTGCAAGCCTCGAGTCTGACTGGGCACAGGTTGCTGATAAGTGCCAAAGGATACTGTATATGTTGTTATCTCCCTCTGCTCCTAGTCATAGTAAGCGTCTCTCCTTATTAGGGCTCGCTATTGTAGCGATGCTCAGTGCTGGTTGCTCTAATAGTGCGCAAGATACCACAGCTAAGAAATCTGAGATTGTGACCCAGGCCAATGCCAATAAAGTAGCGAGCAAAACCCCAGTATCTAAAGAAAGTGACCCGGCTATTGTGAAAGCCTTACAGACCAACTTAAAGGCTTCTGGCATTAACGAAACCATTACTTCTGCGGTACCCACTGACATGCCCGGCATCTATTGGGTGAGCGCTGAAGGTCTGCCTTCTTTCTTTACAGATACTGAAGGACGTCATATTATTCAAGGTCAAATCGTACAAGTTGGCGATGGTGCTCCTGTCGATATCAGTGCGGCCATGCTGGCTAGTGGCGCTAAAGAGAAGTTGGCAGCGGTTGATAAGAAAGATATGATTATTTACCCCGCTAAAGGTGAGACTAAAGCGGTGGTCTATGCCTTTACCGATGCCGATTGCCCTTACTGCCACAAACTGCATGAAGAAATCGACCAAATTAATGCCTCAGGTATTGAAGTTCGTTATTTAGCTTGGCCAAGAAGTGAGCCATCTATTCCGAAATCAGAAGCCATTTGGTGTAGTAAAGACCGTAGTACAGCTATGAACCAAGCTATGGCAGGCAGTGATATTGCAGCGGCAACCTGCCAAAACCCAGTGCGCGAGCAAATTGAGCTGGGCATGAGTCTGGGCGTGAATGGCACCCCTGCTATCTATACCGAAGATGGTCGCCAAATTGGCGGGTACTTACCTCCTGAGCAAATGGCTCAAGCCGTAGGTATTTCTTAGACTAATGATGTATTTAAGGGGGCTGCTATTTTGGGTCAACCTCTTTAGGGCTACCCTGCCATGCTTAGAGTATTATCTGTATTAAAAGCGTCTTTTATTAAAAGTCAGCTAGTTTGCCCTCTTTTTTAATCTATAACTTTGTTTCATTCCATTATTTTTTGAGGATACTGTGAGCCATTCTATCAATCTAGCGGTACTTGGTCTTGGCACTGTCGGCACGGGTGTCGTCAGCCTTATCAATGATAACTTAGCGGAGCTTAAACGCCGCAGCGGTTATGATATTCGTATTACCCACGTCGGTACGCGCCGTCAACGCGACGATATCGACCCAAGTATTCAGCAAAGTGATGACCTTATGGCCATTGTTGCCGCTGCTGATGTCGATATTGTCATTGAAGTCATTGGCGGCACTACGGTCGCTAAAGAGCTTATTTTGCACGCTATCAAAAATGGCAAGCATGTCGTAACCGCCAATAAAGCCTTATTAGCTGAACATGGCAATGAGATTTTCGCATTAGCGGAAGCTCATAACGTGCATGTCGCCTATGAGGCTGCAGTAGCGGGCGGTATCCCTATCATTAAAGTCATGCGCGAAGCCTTAGCGGCTAATAAAGTCGAGTGGCTCGCAGGGATTATTAATGGTACGGGCAACTTCATCATGTCAGAGATGCGTGATAAAGGTCGCCCTTTTGCCGATGTTTTAGCCGAAGCGCAAGAGTTAGGCTACGCTGAAGCGGATCCTACCTTTGATGTTGAAGGGATTGATGCAGCGCATAAACTGGCCCTACTCGCCTCGATTGCTTTTGGTATTCCGCTACAATTCGATAAAGTTTACTGCGAAGGCATTACCGGTATCACCCTGCAAGATGTAGATTATGCCGAAGAGCTAGGTTACCGTATTAAACACCTTGGTTTTGCGGTTCGCCGTACGCAAGAGGGCGACGACTCAAACAGCGCTGAGGGTATTGAACTGCGCGTGCACCCTACCTTGATTCCACAAGAGGCACTACTAGCCAATGTGAATGGCGTCAAAAATGCGGTGTTGGTCAATTCGCACCCGCTAGGTCAAACCCTTTATTATGGCGATGGCGCTGGCGCCGGGGCCACTGCTTCTGCCGTCATGGCAGATGTGATGGACCTCGTGCGAGTACTGAGCGCCAATGGTCACGGTCATCATGTGCCGCATTTAGCTTTTGTTCCTGAGGCCTTATCAGACACACCCGTATTGGCGGCTGAGCAAATGGTCACTGGCTATTATTTACGCCTACATGCGCTAGATACCCCGGGCGTATTGGCAGACATTACCCGTATCCTGAGCGATGCCGGTATTAATATCGACGCTATTTTACAGAAACCGGCTCATAAAGTCGGCCAAGTACCGGTCATTATCTTGACCCTACCGGTCGTTGAGAGCCAGATGAACCTAGCTATCGAAAAAATAGAGCAGCTAGCCGCCATTACCGATAAGGTTGTGCGCATTCGTCTTGATGAGCTTGCTTAATTGATTAACCAAGCTTTGCTAAAACTCAGTTTTTATTGAACGGTCTATATATTGAACGGACTACATCTAGCCCCATTATATAGACTGGCATTTAGACTTATTATTTAGACCTGCTAGTTTTATATTAGATAATGACTTCTATATTGGTTAATTACTTCTATTTTTATAGACTCACATAAAAAGGACTTCACTATGTCAAATGATTCAATTGTCATCTTAAACGGCGCTCGTACTCCAATGGGCAGCTTCCAAGGCTCACTAAAAGACGCTACTACAACCGATTTAGGTGCTGCGGCCATCAGAGCGGCAGTCGAGCGTTCAGGCGTAAAACCTGAGCAAGTCGAAGAAGTAATCATGGGCTGTATTCTAACCGCTGGTGTTGGTCAAGGCCCTGCTCGTCAAGCGATGCGTAAAGCTGGCTTACCGGATACTACGGGCGCGGTCACTATTAACAAACTTTGTGGTTCTGGCTTAAAAGCGGTCATGCAAGCGTATAACGGCATTAAAGCCGGTAGCTTTGATGTGGCAGTCGCTGGTGGCATGGAGTCTATGACCAACGCTCCTTATATCCTGCCAGGTGCCCGTGGTGGTTACCGTATGGGCCACAAAGAAGTCAAAGACCATATGTTCTTAGACGGTCTTGAAGATGCTGATACTGGTAAACTTATGGGTCAGTTTGCGCAAGAAAAAGCAGACGAGAGAGGCTACACCCGTGAGCAGATGGATGCTTTCGCTATCGAATCGCTTAACCGTGCTTTAACCGCCGATAAAGAAGGTCATTTTGAGAATGAAATCGTACCCGTAACGGTCAGTGGTCGTAAAGGCGATACCGTAGTTAGTACGGATGAAGAGCCTGCTACTGCTGATGCTGAGCGTATTCCTAAGCTACGTGCGGCTTTTGCTAAAGACGGCACAATTACCGCTGCAAACGCCAGCTCTATCTCTGATGGTGCGGCTGCAGTCGTGATGATGAAAGAGTCACAAGCGGTTGCAGAAGGCTTGTCTTATCAAGCTCGTATCATCGCTACAGCGTCTAACTCACGTCACCCAAGCGAGTTTACCTTAGCGCCAGTCGGAGCTATGGAAAAAGTACTTGAAAAAGCGGGTTGGTCAGTAGCAGACGTCGATCTTTGGGAAATCAACGAAGCCTTTGCTATGGTCACGATGATTGCTATGGATGACTTAAACATCCCGCATGATAAAGTGAACATCGAAGGTGGCGCTTGTGCTCTAGGCCATCCAGTAGGCTGTTCTGGTACCCGTATCTTAGTCACGCTAATCAACTCACTACAGCGTACTGGCGGTAAGAAAGGTGTGGCCTCACTATGTATCGGTGGCGGTGAAGCGGTAGCGGTAGCTATCGAACTGGCTTAGTCTATAAGCTACTTAGGCTTAGACGCTTTACTCATCTAGGCTAGGTATTGAGATGAAAAGCATTTAGATAAAAACTTATTTATATAAAGAAGAACGTCCATGGTTGGGCGTTTTTTTATTGCCTATCGTTTGCCACCACCCCCTATCTCTAATAAAAATAGGCGTTAATAACAATAACCGCTAATAAAAAATGCAGCATTATAGTGCAACAAATGCCGATTATGACAGGCGTATGACGACAGCTGTAAAGATAGGTTACTTTTCTTCTCTAGACTGTTATAGCACTTACAGCCATTAACAGGGAATTACGTGCAACGCACATTTTGATACTCGGATTATATATCCAAGGTAAAAAGTGAGTGCTACTATAGTTCCAAGTTGATGAGGCAAGCACGCTCGTAAGCTAGTAACATCAGCTCGATAGCGGAATAAGTAGCAAGATTAGAAATATCAAGAAATACAATTTGAAGATATATAAAAGAACAGATAAAGAGTCACTTTGAGGATAATGCTTTTTAATTATCTAAAAAGACAGTTAAATAATAAATTCTTTGTCATTCTATTGGCTATTTTTAATGCGCTATTAACTAATGAACTGATGTTAAGTATTTAGCAACGTTAAAGTTTTAAGATAAATCTTTAATTTTAATATAGCTAGTTATCGACTGCTTTTATTAACCATAATTTTTATATTTTACTAACCAATTAAAGGAACACAATAATGAGTCAACTAATTCGCTTACAGGACATTCAAGCTACTCACCGCGACCTAATTGGTGATGACTACTACGATCCAACAGGCAAAAGCGCTTATGGTGCTAACGAAGAAAAAATCGGTAAAATCGAAGGCGCTTTAGTAGAAGACACTACTGGCCGTATCCGTTATTTAATCGTTGATGCTGGTGGCTGGTTTAGCTCAAAAGAAGTTTTAGTCCCTGCAGGTCTAGCTCGTATCGTTGGTGACGACGTATTCTTTGATAGCTTAACTAAATCACAAGCTGAAGCCATGGAAGAGTATGACCATGACTATCAGTACAGCTATAAAGAGCAGTTTGAAAAAGATCGCCAAGCTTTTGTTGCTGACACTGTCCCAACAGAAGAGCGTGTAGAAATCGCTGATGCTCATTATGATGCACCAAACACGCTAGAGCTACTAGAAGAGCGTCTAACGGTTAATAAGGACCGTATTGTAGCGGGCCTAGTAAAAATCGGTAAGCACATCGTTACTGAAGAGCGTAATGTAGAAGTTGAGCTTGAAGAAGAGCATGCGCATATCGAACGTACTAGCGTAGACCGTCCTACTGACCGCCGTATTGGTGATGACGCCGGTGCGACTGTAGAAATCGAACTTGAAGCGGAACGTGCTCGTGTTGGCAAAGAAACCTTCGTAACTGAAGAAGTCAACGTAGGCAAAACTGTTGAACGTCATACTGAAACTATCGTTGAGACTATCCAACGTGAAGAGCTTGATGTTGACCGTGATGGTAACGTAGTTGACCGTGAAGGCAACTTAGTAAACCGTGATGGCATTACTGCTGATGACGTACGCCGCGCTCGTGGTATCTAATTAATAAGCGCTACTTTGCTTATTACTAGCAGCCGCATAGTATTTGACCGTTAGCTTATATTTGTTATTTTATAACTAACGCTGTCAAATAGGCATTGAGTCTTATTGGCTCAAACAAAAAGGTCAGAGCCAGTCTCTGACCTTTTTTGTGCTATTTTATAAAAGAGAAGGCTTAGATAATAAGTACCATATGAGAAATAAGACCTTACAAGCTTTAAGCGCTTGACTGCTGCAAGTTACCCCTACTTAACCGTTAGATTGATCATAGGAAGATACTCGTGAACCCATCAGACAACCTGAACAACACGCCGACTAATAACACCACTGCCCCACTGTTTACTAGTGATGACCACACTGCGGCTCATAGCGAGGTCACGCAGGCGGCCTCATTGACTGAGCAGCAAGCCCCTCTGGCGGCGCAAGGCAATCGCTCACAAGTGGGTCATATCGAGCTTTTAGAAGAGCGCGCTGTCGTAGAAAAAGAGCGCCTAGACGTCGGTAAAGTCACTGTGACCAAGCACCAGCGAACCAAAACCGTGACTGTCCCTATCGAATTGGTCGAAGAGGTACTCACCATTCGCACCGACTATCAAGATGCAGACAGCCAAGCCTTATTGACCGGCAACTATGATGAGCAAGATATCCTGCGCCATGTTGAGCCCACGCTAGGCAGCACGGCAGTCGTCACCATCAATGGCCAAAAGATTGAGCTGGGTAGTGAGCCTGTGGAGATTGTGATCTCACGTCAAGTCGCCACCATCACCAAAGAGACTTATGCTATCCAAGACATCGATATTGAAAAGTCTGTGCATACCCATACTGATAACATTACTGTCGAGCTACAGCACGAAGAGCTGGATGTGAATGAAGAAGGCTTTTTAGATCATAAAAACCCATAGCCTTAGGTTTCAGTAAAATTAGACCATAAAAAAAGCAGCGATATTTCGCTGCTTTTCTTTTTTCTAACGGGCTAGTTTTTACGCTCTACATCTCGCTATCTATAACTAGTTAGCAGCAGTCTCATCAACCGCATCACAGTTATACGCGGTCACGTCTTGGCCTTCACCAGCAGAGACACGCAGTACCCCTGAGTTGTCACGGGCTTCAGCGACACGCCACTGCGTCAGTCCTGCGCCACCATCTAAAGATTTTGCAGCTTCAAAATTATCCCCATCTTCGCCTACCGCTGCTAGCGTGACTTCGCCTTGAGCTGATTTTAGGGTCACTTGACCAGCTTCGTCGTTATAAGTCGCACTGAACTCTAGCTCTGGTGAGCAAAGATAAGAGGCCTGGCTAATCACTGGAGTGACTACGGTAGCTACCGTATCATCAGCTACTTCAACAGCCGTTGGGTCATCATGTTCAGCCGGCTCAGCTGACATAGGCACATCTTTTTCTACTGCGGTAGTATCCGTATCTGTTGCTTCTGGTTCTGCCGACTTTTGGCAGCCTGATAAGCCCATAACTGCTGTAAGCAGTCCCACCATCAAAAGTGACGTCTTCGATTGCTGTAATTGCATAGCGGCTCCCAGTTGGTCTTATAAAGACTTTTTTATTAAAAAGGTTTATCGAATAGCCAAGGCCATTTTTAGTTTAAGTATAAGCAATATCTTAGCATAGTCTTACTCTAAATCTTACCATGACACTGTTTGTATTTCAGACCAGACCCACAAGGACAAACCGCATTACGGCTGATATTCATATCCGCATAAGGGTTGCCTTCTACGTCAGCATCGCCAGTATTGGTAGTCGCTTGTGCCTGGCCAGCCACCGCTGCGCCGCCTAGATTGACCTGCATTTGACCATTGGCACGCTGTTGAGGCGCATTACGAGCGGCCATGCGTGGATCTTCATGCGTCTCGCCCGTCAAGCTATCCATTTCATCATGCTCAAAGTGCATTTGCATATGTTCAGCATCAGCACGTTGCTGGGCCTCTAGCGCTTCCATTTCTTCTTTCGTTGGGATATGGACGCGGGATAAATCTTGCACAGTTTCTGATTTGATAGCGCCTAGCATCATTTGGAACAGCTCGAAAGATTCGCGCTTGTATTCTTGCTCAGGGTTTTTCTGGGCATAACCGCGTAAATGAATGCCTTTACGCAATTGATCCATCTGGGTTAAATGCTCTTTCCAATGGCGGTCTAGACTCTGCAGCATAAAATGGCGTTCAAGCTGAGCCGCATTTTCTTCACCCATCAGCTCACGGCGCTCATGATAGCGAGCAATAGCGGTCTCGATAATCTTAGCGCGCAGCCCTTCTTCATCGAGGCGACGGTCTTGATCCAGCCAATCGTTAATTGGCATATAGACTTTGAACTCGTCCTCTAACTCGTCTTCTAGACCATCAATATTCCACTGATCATCGACAGAGCCAGGTGGGATAAACTGATTAATCAAAGCCGTATAGACATCATGATGCATGACTTCGATGGCTTCTTTTAAATCCATCTCAGCCAATAGGTCATCACGCTGGCCATAGATAACTTTACGTTGCTCATTGGCAACATCATCATATTTCAATAGATTCTTACGCGAGTCAAAGTCACGGCTCTCGACCTTGCCCTGTGCATTCTCAATCGATTTTGACACCATCTTATGCTCGATAGCCTCATCTTCTTTGAGGCCCATCGCCCGCATCATATTGACCACGCGATCACCGGCGAAGATACGCATCAAATCATCTTCTAGCGATAAAAAGAAACGCGACATCCCAGGGTCACCCTGACGACCCGCACGACCGCGGAGCTGGTTATCAATACGGCGCGACTCATGGCGCTCAGAGCCGATGATATGCAAACCACCCGCAGCGACCACTTCATCATGCTTAATCTGCCACGCGGCTTTAAGGCGCTGCATCTCTTCGGGGCTAACTTCTTCTGGGTTTTCAATATACGCTTGCCAGTTACCGCCCAAGATAATATCGGTACCACGACCTGCCATGTTGGTAGCGATGGTCACGGCTTTTGGACTACCTGCCTGCGCAATAATATCGGCTTCACGCTCATGCTGTTTGGCGTTTAGCACGTTATGTTTGATGCCTTCTTGATCGAGCAAGTAAGACAATTCTTCACTGGCTTCAATCGTGGCAGTACCCACCAAGGTAGGCGCGCCTTTCTGCTGAATCTCTTTAATCTCGCGGATAATACCTTTGTATTTACCGAGCTTAGTCAAGAAAATTTGATCGTCTAAATCGACACGAGCAATAGGCTTATGGGTAGGAATGACCACCACATCTAAGTCATAAGTAGACTTAAATTCTGCCGCTTCAGTATCGGCTGTACCCGTCATACCCGACAGCTTTTCATACAGTCGGAAGTAGTTCTGGAAGGTAGTCGTAGCCAGCGTTTGGTTTTCCGCTTGGATTTCGACGTTTTCTTTAGCTTCTACCGCTTGGTGTAAACCCTCAGACCAACGACGACCGGGCATAGTACGACCGGTGTTTTCATCAACGATAACCACTTCGCCATCATCGACGATGTAGTGGACGTTTTTCACAAAGATATGATGCGCGCGAATAGCGGCTTGCACATGCGCTAATAACGGCAGGCGTACGGGGCTATAGAGGCTTTCATTAGCGTCAAGCTCACCGACTTCGATTAAGAAACGCTCAATCTTCTCATAACCTTTTTCGCTAATTTCGATTTGACGGTTTTTCTCATCAATCCAAAAGTCGCCTTCTTCATTATTTTTATTGGCTTCTTCATCTTTAGATTTTTGCAGACGCGGGATAATGGTATTGATTAAGGCGTAAGTGCGCGAGGCATCTTCGGCTTGACCCGAGATAATCAGTGGCGTACGCGCTTCATCGATTAGGATAGAGTCAATTTCATCGATAATACAATAGTTTAGCGTACGCTGTTTTTTCTCTTTTAGGCTAAACACCATATTATCGCGCAGATAGTCAAAGCCATATTCGTTATTGGTACCATAAGTGATATCCGCCTGATAGGCAGTCACTTTTTCTTGTGGCGGCTGCTGCGAGTAAATCACCCCTACCGTCAACCCCAAAAAGTCGAATAACGGACGGTTCAACTCGGCATCACGCGCGGCCAAGTAATCGTTGACCGTGACCACGTGCACGCCTTTGCCACTGACCGCATTCAAATAAATCGCTAAGGTCGCCATCAGCGTCTTACCTTCACCGGTCTTCATCTCTGCAATTTTACCTTCATGCAAAGTGATACCACCGATCATCTGTACGTCATAGTGACGCATGCCGGTCACCCGCAAAGAGGCTTCACGGCAGACCGCAAAAGCTTCTGGTAATAAGGCGTCTAAGCTTTCACCGTTTTGATGGCGGGCTTGAAAATCCGCAGTCTTTTGTTTCAGCTGCTCGTCAGACAGTGCTTGAATACTGGACTCGTGAGCATTAATTTTGCTCACTATCTTACGCATACGCTTGAGTTCACGGTCGTTTTTGGTGCCGACCACACTGCCTACAATCTTTGATAACATAATTATTTTAACCTATGGAAATCCCTGATAACTTTGCCATATAACTATGATTAGTCGACCATATAAAGCTGACCATACCAAGCCTTGACGCTATCACCCAAATTTATTGTGTCGTCATTATATATGGTTATGAAGTTCAAGGATACAAGGGCAAATTTGCAGCAGTCTTTGCCGGGCAAGTCACAGCAGTCATGTTAAAATGGGTCACTAACTATCTATGGCAAATAACTTTATGACTGACCCGCACAATTCGCCAAACATCCTTAATATTGCTGGCCAAACCTATGACTTAGCGCTACATACGCCGATGATGGTGCAATACCTGACTATGAAGGCGCAATATCCGCATGCGCTATTGCTATATCGTATGGGTGATTTTTATGAGCTGTTCTTTGAAGATGCGAAATTAGCTGCGCAACTGCTCGATATTACCTTGACCCGACGTGGCACGGATAAAGCAGGCAATACCATCGCGATGGCTGGGGTGCCCTTTCATGCCGCTGATAGTTATATGGCGCGGCTGATTGCTGCCGGTCAAACCGTGGTGGTTTGTGAGCAAGTCGAAGATGTGGAAGATAACCAAAGTCAGGCCAGTAACGATGCTAATACGGTAAATGCTACCACCACACAATCTAGTCATAAACAGCCCATCGATAAAAAACCAGACAATAAAAAAGGCATCATGCACCGGGAGGTTGTGCGTACTTTGACCGCAGGCACGCTGACTGATGATGCGTTGATTGCCCCAGATAAAACCCCAACGGTGGTAGCTATCGATATTGCCTTACCCAAAGCTAGACAGGTCAATAACCCGAGTTATCAAGCCGCTGTGAGTCAGTTGGATTTGGCCGCCGGTAAAGTGGTCACGCAAGCCTTAACAGCCAGTAGCGCTGAAGACCTACAGTCGCAAATACTAACTGTCCTAGCGCGTTTTGCTCCTAGCGAATGTATTATTAGCGAGGCCATTCAAGAGACTTGGCAACGCTGGTTAGCGTCGCAACTAGACTGTCCCCTTATCACTGTGGCCGCCGCCGACTTTCACCCTACCCATGCACCAGCGACCTTATGTCAGCAATTTGAAGTGCGCCAATTAGAAGGGCTAGGCATAGCGGACCAACCACTAATCCAAACCAGCTGTGCTGCACTGATTCATTATGCGCGGCAGACCCAGCAGCGACAGATTCCCCATGTCAATCAATTGATTCATGAGCATTCTGAGGACTATCTGATCATCGATGCGGGCAGTCAGCGTAATTTAGAGCTGTTCACGCCCGCGAGTGCGCAAGGTACGGCGCTGATTTCCGTCCTAAATTATTGCAAAACAGCAATGGGTAAACGTCTGCTGCAGCAACAACTTAAACGCCCTTTACGTCAGCGCAGCACGATTAATCAACGTTTAGATGCTATTGACGCTTTGTTAAATCATACCGGCAAACAGTTGGACGATTTGCAAGATACTTTAGCCGGTATCGCTGATATCGAGCGTATTAGTGGCCGGATTGGGCTTGCTACTGCCAAACCTCGCGATCTTGCGCGATTGGGCGAAAGTATTACTTATGCGGCTAATTTACAAAAGCAATTAGTAAATGCGGGTATTGACCCTACTGCGACAGGATTACTGCCACTATTACTAAGCCAATTGCCCAACTCTCAGAATGCTTCAAACGTAGAGACTAACGTCAATAATGACGCTAATACCTTGCCCAATACTGAAGTGAGTGATGACTTAGCAGCTGATGAGCAAAACCCTAAACCTTTAACCAGTTTAGCGGTCGCTGAATTAATCCAACGAGCTATCGTGCCCGAACCGCCTGCGCATATCCGAGATGGCGGCATGATTGCCAATGGTTATGATGCAGAATTTGATCGTCTTACCCACCTGCATGACAATATCGAGCAGACCTTAGACGAGATGGCAGCCACCGTTCGTGAGCAGTATCAGCTGCCCAGTCTGAAAGTCGGCTTTAATAAGGTCAGTGGTTTTTATTTTGAGCTGCCTAAATCGCAAGCGGCCTCGGCACCCGAGCACTTTATCCGTCGCCAGACTTTGAAAAATTGCGAGCGCTTTATTACCGATGAGCTAAAAACCATCGAGACCGAATACCTTGGCGCACAAACCTTAGCGCTGGCTAAAGAAAAACAGCTTTATAACGAGCTACTTAGTATTCTTAGCACTGCCCTACCCAAGCTACAGCAACTGTCACAGACTATCGCCCAGCTTGATGTATTAATCAATTGGAGCGTATTAGCACAGCAGTATCAATGGCAGCGCCCTACTCTGGTAGAAGGCGAACAGCAACCCAGCCTTGAAATCAGCCAAGGTCGCCATGTGGTCGTCGAAGCCGCAATAGCTCAAAGGGATTCAGCGAAGAAACTACAAAGTACCGCTCAGCACTTTGTCGCCAATGACTGTGCACTAGGTAGCGATGCTCATCCAGAGCGGCTATTGCTAATCACTGGGCCCAATATGGGCGGTAAATCGACCTATATGCGCCAAACTGCCTTAATTGTCTTGCTAGCCTGTTGCGGCAGTTTTGTGCCTGCTGAATCTGCCACAATCGGTGATATCGACCGTATCTTTACCCGTATTGGTTCTGCTGATGACCTCGCCGGTGGTAAATCGACCTTTATGGTAGAGATGATAGAGACCGCGCATATTCTCAATCTAGCTAGCGAAAAATCATTAGTATTAATGGATGAGGTCGGTCGCGGCACCAGCACTACCGATGGTTTAGCCATTGCCCATGCTTGTGTTCAGCAACTGGCACAAATGGGCTGCTTAACCCTATTTGCCACCCATTACTTTGAGCTAACTCAACTTACAAAGCAGACTGATTTGGCAGATCATATCCGTAACGTCCATGTCGCTGCTAGCGAAATCGATGGCCAGTTGTTACTACTGCATAAGATTAAGGACGGCGCAGCCAACTCTAGCTTTGGTCTCCACGTAGCGAAGATGGCTGGCATCCCACAGAAAGTGCTCGTCGCCGCTGAGCATTATCTGAAAGCTCAACTAAAACAGACGCATAACGGCAGTATTAACGGTGATAATAGCGAGAAGAAACAGTTACTTCATGAAAAAAATGACTTAGCTAAGTCGCGGACTGCTGATATGGTAGCTCAACCTGAACTTGATTATGGGACTAGTGACTACTCTGCTGATAACCTTACTGCTAGCGAGAAAGATTCTTGCACAGCGCAAATTAAACAAAATCAACAGGTTAATAAAGAAGACGCGGTATATTCTGCGCTCGCAAAAATCCAACCTGATGAGCTGAGCCCTAAAGAAGCGCATGATTTACTTTATCAATTGCAGCAACTAGCCAGTGTTCAGACACATTTGTGAAATGGGGTGTAAAAGAGTAAAATACGCCATTAAATTATATTAAACCTTGCTGATACAAACCCTAAGGTAGCCATCGCTATGACCTTTGTCGTGACTGATAACTGCATCCGCTGCAAATATACTGACTGTGTCGAAGTCTGCCCTGTCGACTGCTTTTATGAAGGCCCAAACTTCTTGGTAATCCACCCAGACGAGTGTATCGACTGTGCCCTGTGTGAGCCTGAGTGCCCAGCCAATGCGATTTTCTCAGAAGACGAAGTGCCTAAGGGTCAAGAAGCCTTTATTGAATTGAATGCTGAGCTCGCGGAAGAGTGGCCGAACATCACTGAGATGGGTGATAAGCTGCCGGATGCTGAGAAATGGGATGGCGTGGAAGGTAAGATTCAGTATTTGGAGCGTTAGGACTTTAAACTGATTTAATACTCTTAGCTACTTTTAAGAGAGTTAGAGTTAGAGTAAGAAAAGCCAAGCTTTATGCTTGGCTTTTTTCATGATAGTCGATTAAATTATTACCATTGATAGCTGTTAGGTAGTAATCCTGACTCACTAACTGCAGAATGTGTACAAACCTATTTGCTAGACTATTCCCTATCTAAGAATATATATTCCCCTGAAATTATAGGTATATTAATGAAAGAACATTTTATCGCATCAGTAATATAACTATCATTAGCAACAAAGGTTATTGAAAATTTGCAGGTTTGTATCTATATATTGATCAGAATAAATTTACTACTTTTATACATATATAGCCAGTAATATTTAAGAATTTAAACTAGTAGTAATTAATTTATGAAGTCTCTATAAACCTTTACCATATTTATATTCGGTAGCCATATTATTATCAGTAATGACAACCGGCTCTCTATTAATCTGTAACATATCTATGTCTTTATATGGTAAAAAAGGATTAAGCATGATGACTTTAGCAGCATTAAGACACTCTTGCTCATTTCTAAAAACTGGCTCTTTAGTAATATAGTTTTTTAATAAGCATAAGTTACTCTCTATAGATTTTTCATTAAGAGTAACTTCTCTATCAGAAGCCAATGCAAAATACTTATATTGATAAACGTAGTCAAATGTATTCTGTGCTGTATAATAAGCATCTATTGATTTAGTAGTGTTGTAATACAACACACCATCTTTTGATAATGAACCTTTAATAATATTAAGAAAATCAATACTTAATAGATTAGACGTATATGCTCTCCAATGCCATGTAGTATTCATTAATATAATGTCAAAATTACTATTAGTATGCTGTCTTAAATATTTACGACCGTCATCAAATATGATTTCAACTCTATCATCCTTTAACAAATCACTAACCTCTGGGTTGTCTTTGATAAAGTCTACATAAGCAGGGTTAATTTCAATAATTGTAATTTTCTCTAGACTTGGCATAGTGCTTATAACTTTTGCCCAAGATCCTGTACTCAGACCTATAATTAGAGCAGATTTAGCTTCTGGTTTAACCGTTGCCAACAAATAAGCTCTATCGATACCATTAGTATCTTTAAATATATTAGTGTTTAGCTTCCCATCATATACATTTGCACCAAAAATTACTTTATCATCGTTATCGTCATAAACTTGAATAAATCCATATTTATTTTCGATAAGCTGACTAGGATATTGGTTAATTTTATGACTGTCTTTCGATAATTCATGAAATATTTTTTCAGGTAATATTAAGGTGGTTAGTAGTACAGTACTTAGAATAAACAAGAGTGACTTTAATTTCAAAGATTTAAAACAGAAAAGCCCTACAATTAAAGTCATCACACAAATCAATAAATATACTTGTTGAGTATTGAAGTAATCTAATGCGACAAAACCTATCAATAGCGGTGCAAGAGTACTGCCAAAAACATTGGCAAAATAGATATTAGAGACTTGCGTCCCTGTTTTTTTACTGGCTGCACCAACATGATGTATTAATGGAAAGGCTATACCTCTTACTGCAGCACAAACAAATGTAATTATACCTAGTAATATAATAGAAGGGCCATACATAAAAGAATATACATATAGCAAAATTATAAGAAAAACATCAACGAATGCAGCAATTACTAATAAAATACCTAGTGTTGAAATATCAATTTCCAATCTACGTTTGCAAGTATTTTTACCGACTTGAGAACCTATCGCTATACCTAATAGAAATATAGATAATGTGTAGGAAAAAGCTTGAGGTACTGACATGCCCACAAATGATATTAGACGCATCAAAATTATTTCTTGCGATAAGCTTAGAAATCCACTAAAAAAAGAAATAATATAAATATAGTTTTTATAAGGCATCATTTCTTCCATATAATATATATATAACAGTAGCTATCATTATATTGAGAACTGCAGCTAATTGAATTGTTTGCGATAGGGTCAAATAGTTAAATAATATAAACCCTGTTGCAAGTGATCCCATAGCAGCACCTAAAGTATTATAAAAATACAGCATACCTATTGATTGACCAATATTATCAATAAAATTATTAAAAAACCCGGTGAGAAGCGGTAGTGTTAAACCCATTAAAAATGTAGGGAATAATAGCAAACAAAATGTAAATATAGATAGAATATATAAGCTTGCCTGTACTAATAAAGACTGTAGTCCTAATATTAGGATATAACTGAACAAACCGAATATACCAATAAACATTTCTACTAAACAGAATATCAATATTACTTTATTCGAAAACTTATCTGCTATTCTCCCTCCAAAAAAAGCTCCTACCCCTAAACCCATCATAAAAACAGAAATAATTACAGTAATAGATGTTAAATCAACCCCAAATCCTGTAAATAGTAAACGCTGCCAGCTAACTTGATAGATTAGAGCGCTAAAACCTGATATAAAGAATATGGCGGCTAGGTTAGAAAGTATATTTTTTTGCTCTTTATTCATTTTATTTCTCTACAAATATTATCATAGCTAGTCTTATCATAATTATGGCTACCCATTACTATACGAGGGTAATAATGTAAGTTATTTAATAAGCTTTTCTCTTTCTGATAATTTGGAATTTTAATTCCAGCAGCGTCAATTAGTGTCGGAAATACCGAAGTATGATTAATCTTTTTATTAGCATTGTTTTTAACATTTTTTACTTTACTAAAATTGTTATTTTCAAACTCATTTGAATACCATATAAAACTAGCAATTTCAAAATTATAAGCTGTATCATTACCATGCCCAGTTTTATTACATTTTCCATCAAATAAATCTTCACCATGATCCGAACTATAAAATAAAAAAGATTCTGTTTCACTCTTTGATTTAATAATTTCAATCAAATCATTAAGAACATAATCAGTGTATAAAATAGAGTTATCGTAACTATTAATCAGTTGCTGCTTATATTTTCTATTCTGTAAACTATACTTTTTCAAATTACTTAATGAGGGATTAAAATAATTGAACTCTGCAGGATAGCGGTGAGAATAGTTATAATGGCTTCCTAACGTATGTAATACAATGAATATTTTTTTATTCTTTTTATTTAATATTTTTTTAACTATCGGCAAAACTACAGCATCTGTATCGCCTCGATAACTGTAATTTGTTCTGTTTAAAAACATCATAACGTCAGCCTCTTTAGCATATACCGAAGTACTTGTATCATATGAACCAAATTTCTGCTGTGTGGATATCCAATAGGTATAAAATCCGGCTTCTTTAAATGCTGTAATTATAGATTTTTCATTAAACTCAAATTTGTTTACAAGTTCTGCAGGCTTTCTAGTCAATATTATGGGTACTGACGTTCTTGTAACACTAGATACAGATATAATATCTGTTAAATTAACTAAATTTGACTGCTGAGATAATAACGGATTAGTTTTTCTATTATAACCATTAAGTTGCCAGTTATTTCTTCGACTCGTCTCACCGATTACTAGTATTACGATTTGCTCTTTATCATTTTTTTCCATTGACTTAGCGTTAAAATTAAAACTAGAGTTTCTCTCGAATGCACTGTTTATTTTATTCTGTTCATAATACATATCATATAAATTTATAAAAATTCCAAATGGATAAATCTGCTCAAGCTCACTATTAATATTTGCTTTAGTTTCAGCTAAGAATGTATCGTTTAATTCAAAATCTTTAATTGCTTCGTTTTTGAAATTATATTCGGATAATAAAGTAACTACTAGTCCTATAGTTCCTGCAATTAACACCCAATACCTACTACGATGTGTCCATCGTAAAGGAAAACCAGTATTTATATATAGGAAATAAAAGCAAGAAAAAATCCATATACTTATTAAAAATATATAATAGTTAATCATAGTACCAATATAATTGCTTGCTTCCTGCCAGTTTGTCTCTAAAATAATACTAAACACTTGCTCTTCAGGCATAATCTTATAATAATATATGTACCCCAAGACAACAGGTAATAACATATATAATGGGATTAAAAATCCTATCCATCTACTATTTTTAAAAAAACTTCCTAAATAAAATAAGCTGAAGATAGTTAATATTAAAGAGCGAATATTTAAATTTATAGAATATAAATAAATATTAGGGAGTAGAATTAAACCTATAAATATAATGGAAATATATCTTTTTATCATTTATTTATACAATCCTACAGAGTTATAGAAATTTAAAATAAAAAAGAGACGCAATTGCGTCTCTTTTTTTAATGTTAGGAAGTTTTACTTATGAAGATGAAGAGCTTGATGCAGTTCCACGGCACTCAGAAGGTACATATTTCTGGCTAGCTGCATCAGTAGTACATTTCCATTGCACATTACTGCCTGTATATGTAGGCGTTAAAGTTAATGGTACATTTTTGGCATCTGCTGTAGTGGTCACTTTGATAATACCTGAAGCAGGCGTACATTCTGCTGAAGATACGTTTTTAGTAGAGTTAGTGCTTGCTGCTGCAAAAGTTAATACTCCTGCACAATTATCTACTGTTGTTTTTATAGTATCACCACCAGTACTGATAATATTTTCAGATACTGTTGCTTTCATAGAAGAAGCAGTAGTCATAGCTTCTGAAACTCGTGCACGAGTTGTATAATCAGTGTAAGCTGGAATAGCAATAGCAGCCAAAATACCAATAATAGCGATAACGATCATCAATTCGATAAGGGTAAAACCTTTTTGAGCGTTCATAATGCATCCTTTTTGAGTAAAGAAGATAATATCTAAGTAATACCGTCAGTTAAGTTGACTGGTGAATCCTCTAAGATTTCATCCTAATAAGTAATTTTTGAGCTTTATGCTCTTGTTATAAACTATGTTGCAGGTTATATGCCAACTGTGTATTAACTTGTGCATATTATTACTATTCACTAGCCTTGTCTAACACTTCCTGATCAATGCTCCGATTAACGGTAGCTACTAAAAGATAAAATTTAATTAGCAACAGACATCTAAGTTGTGACCATCTAAATCAAGGTTTAAAGAAAATTCATAGTGACGAAATGCGTCAATTACTGACAATTTACGTCACTCGTAGATAGTTGAGTAAACATAGCGTCAATTTTCGTACGCAAATTGTCACTAAAGCATTGCTATGGAAACCTACCTGATGCAACTAAATACACTAGCCAGTTAGGGTTATTTATTCCATTCGTCTGCCATACCGCATTTACTCACATTATTTATAACACGACATTTAGTACCATTCGCCCCTAAGGTTAAAGTTCCATCTCCACTTTGTCCAGCGGTTGGCGCTGCTGTAATAGTCCACTTCCCACTAGTAAGTTTAGTGCCATCAGCAGTAGTTGAGATAGGAGTAATAGCAATTGTATATGCAGCAGATCCTTGACGTGGAAAGTTTCCTGCTAGCCCATCAATCTTGACACTAGTGTAACTACCTGTAGCTAGCTTTTTTGCTTCGATATTACTGGCAATATTCTGCATTTCCGCCATCATATCAGCCCGCTTAGATTTCACCGTATAATTCTTATAGCTAGGCACAGCGATAGCTGCTAATACCCCAATGATAGCTATTACGATCATCATTTCAATTAGAGTAAAGCCCGCTAAAGTAGATTTGGCCTGATAATGTACGCGAGGCTGAGTAATTTGTAATGAATCTTTTATCATCTACCAAGTCTCCGAGTTACTGGTACCGCAATTGGTTGAGTCGATGTCAACGTTATCGTCATTGGTCAGACATTGAACCCCTGTACTGGTTAGCATGATACGACGACCTGTACTGACAGGCCCATCCTCATTTGGAATAGCTAACATCTTCCACCCTCTACCAATAGCTGTATTTACATCTGTGCCTGCGATTACCAAACTCTTAGTAGTATCCGTACCATCTACTAAAGTAATATGATATTTTGCGGTACTTGTTACCCCTTGCTTTGGCGTCGGTACATTGATGACTTTGCTATTAGAATCATAGCAATAATTGCCAGTGGCACAAACGTTGTCACCACGCTCAGGCATAAAGCCTTTATAAGTCAAGCGGGATGCGCGCCAGCTCTCTAACTGTAGCTCCAACTTTTTCATTTGGGCTTTAGTTTCTTTCTCTGCATTCTTTATCACGTAGCGACGATACGAAGGAATCGCAATCGCTGCTAAGACAGCTATAATCATGATGACAATCATCAATTCAATTAGAGTGAAACCTCGCTGCGCCTCCATACTCTGATGGTTGTGCAGCCTTCCTAATGTGAATTGCTCGTAACTCTGGCGAATAGAGCCTCGCATCTTATCAACTGATGTATTCATAGTGGATTCCATCAGCCTTATTGCGCCTCAAACCATTGCGTAGGCTGCAAGATGAAACGCTCTTTAAATATCATCTCTGCCATCGAGCCATCACCACCTAGCTTGGTGAGATTGGGATAGCGTTGTTTATTAGGATCAGATACACTCCCGGGATTAGTACCTTTCTTTGTACTCTCACCAAAATCTACGCGATTAGTAATGGTAAGTCTATCAGTCAATGAACGAGAGCCTAACACTGTTAATGAAGTACGATTATTTTCATCGACTGGGGCAAATGCTAATTCTTGGATACCTTGCCCTACTGGACTAAAACCTCCTGAACCCGTCTTGGAGGAATCATCTAAGCAAACACCATATGGCAAACAGTATAGCTGCTGCTCTGAGCCACCTACTGTTTGTGCATCACAGGTATTTGCAACAGGATAAAGTAAGTTTGGATCGAAAGCACTAAGGTATAAGAAGCTGTTAGTTACTTTATAGTCACCCATAGCTTTGACATCATTGATACCTTCAAAACCAGCAAAGCGGGTAAGCGGATAATACCAACCTTTCTTTTTAGTACCAACAGGCGCACTTGATAACATAGGGCTAATCAAATTATATTTTTGTTTACATAGGTTTGATGGTGTAGAACCACAGTACTGAGAAATTGGCACTTTAACATCGACAGTTGTTGTCGTTGGTAAGCTTCCTAGCTTTACAAGCTGTGACTCTTGGGTATCCAACACAGTAACTGCTGTATCTGAACCTGTAGCAGGTTTAGACATAATGCTGTCCTTAGTTACATCAGTATCAATAATGCCATAAACACGATTAGCATACCCAAGGCTACGTTGCTTCACTAGTGGAGAACTACGATCACCCGAGGCAATATTAACTAGAGCAAATAGGTTACCCCCTTCATCTTTATAGAAACTCACTACAGGACGGTTATAAAAACGATAGGCTAGTTTTTTATCAGTCATTGGCAAAGATCCAGCACTATCAAGAATACGAACTACTCGGATATTTGCAAACTTCTTGCCTTTTTTATTAGTGAAGTCCGCACGGAATACGTTACCTCCTAAATCAGCGAAATAAAGATGATCGAATAGACCGTCATTGTCTCGATCTAACTTGGTTATCCCACCTACGATACTATGATTTTGCGGGTTGTCCCACTTCCATAATTGTTCACCTGTCTCCGCATCAGCAATATATACTGAACTTCCTTTAGCAGCTTTAGTAGGAATAAAGGTTGGGTCTTCATAAGCCATATCATAACCACCACCAAAGATAATGACATCGTAAGGTTTTTTTGTATCACTAACCTCCTTGTTAAGGCGGCCTATAGTTACTTGATTCCATATTTGCCCAACATTGGCGTAATCTGTTGCATTACCTGTTTTTAAGTTAGTACCCGTATTGGTATGTAATTTTACGATATTATCAGCAGCTACACGTGCAGTGTTTTTAATAGGATCTGCTGTAATCTTAAATAGTACTTTCGGCTTTTCTTTATTCTCTAAATCTAAAGCATAAAGACCATCACCACCCATACGAAAGCCACCATAGGCCGCTATAGGCAAGTAGTTTTCGGTCACACTATCAGCTGCATCTTTACCCGTAGACTTTTTGAAGAGCTTAACTCGCTGGGTAGTAACTCCTTCTTTCTCGACATCTCCATAGTCATAACGAGCATTAACAAGCCACGGAGCATCGATACCAAATTTTAAACTACCCTTACTCTCATAAGCTAATGCTGTAGGCTGAGTCCTAAACATCTCTTGTAGCACTAATGCCCACTTTTCTTCACCAGATTCTGCATCTACTAAATGCAGCGCCCCATCCATTGAACCAAATAATAAGTAATCTTCTCTACCCTCAACATTTACAGTACCATCTGTAGCTACATTAGCACCATAAGACACCAATGTAGGTTTAGAATGAATAATCCCGCCAACTACACGTCTTTCATCCGTTGGCAAATATTTCGTCATATCAAAATTAACTACGCCGATAGTTTCAGTAGAGTTATAGTCAATGTTATAGCCTAAAAAATTCAACAGGATACGCCTGGTCTGAAATTGGCCATAGCTATTACTAGGAAAATCTGGATGATTCTCAAAGGTGGGGCCTAATTTAGCAAACTCAAGCGTAGGTTTATTAGTGTTCCCATCTACTCCCACCTTTATGACACCGCTACTATCTACCCAATTATCTTTAGAATCACGATAGCTCTCTACCCATACATTACGCACACTTGCAGCACTTGTACTGTTAGGGGCTTTTAATTGAGCATAGAAGCCTCCAGAAGTAATCTCATTATTGCCACCTTCTAAAACAGAATCTGACCATAAGTCTATAGCTGCAGGATTAAAATCTACTTTAGGATTAAGCTTATTATTACTATTCAAAAATAATGGTATTTTTGAATCACCTGTTGCTGACCTGCCAACTAAGGTCCCATTTTGCGTTTTATAACGCTTTAAGTTACCTTGCCAAATTTGATTACCACCAACTGTGGACGGCTGTAGCATAGGTAAATAAGCAAATGGTAAACGTGCATTTGATTGATAGGGATCGTCAGGTACGGTGATAGTACCTGACGGTAAGGGCTTGATACCGTCGCCGAAAGATCGAATAAATTTCTGTAGGCTATTTTGAATATCTTCCGCACTCTTTGCTACCGTAAAGCCACCACCACCATACATTTTGTCACTGTTACTAATAGTACCATCAGCTTTATAGTTTTCTTTCATACCCCAATAGCATAGGTTTTTGGCATCTTGAAAGCTGTTACTAATTTTACTACAGTCAATTGTAGTCTCTGCTTTACCCGAACTATTTAGGATAGTCTTTTCGGCCAACTTACCACTACCTTCAAACACACTACCAAGACCGACTGTGGCAGTACGAATATCTTTAGTTCTATCAGTGTAATTTCGGAGAGCTTTTGCATATTGCCCTATGCATTGCCAACCAGAATCAGAACCAGAAGCTGTATTACTATTAGTGATTAATCCATTTAAGCTACAGTTAGTGCTAACTGCGTTGCTAGAATTTAAACTTAAATTCATCATATCTGGAGTTTGTGGATAAAAAGCTGAATTTGGCTCACCATCTGTTAGAAAGAAAACCCCCTTACCATAGCAGACAGCATTATTAGCTGGTATAGGCTCTAAGTATCCAGTGCGCGTGCTATTGGTAGTACTGTTGTCAGAGGCTTTTACCCCACTATGCGGCGTAGAATTATTCTTATAAGTTGTGGTGCCCATCATATAAGCTGCAGCTTCTGCATACGCGTTTGCAGAAGGTGTGTTATTTCCTAAATTCAGCCCTTTAATAGCATTTATTAATCTTTTACGATGCTCCACAGTAAGTTCAGAGGCTGGTACCAATATCTTACCTTGCCATCTTTTTACATCGCTTGTGTTATTAATATTATCATTACCAGAAAACTGTCCTAAGCCAACTAGGTTTTTACTTTCTATACGATAACTTCCATCAGGATTTTGTCCTAAAGATTGAATTAAGGCATCTTTTAAACGACCTAAACGGTCTGGTTGTGCTTCTCTAAACACTTGATCTGTATCGTAGCCTGATGCAACCCATGAGGCATTAGTGTAACGTGCGTTCTTCCATGCTCCTCGCTTACAGCCTGATAAATCATAGCCAATTGTAGAGCCATCTACCGTAACCGTTTTACTTAAAGACGCTTCACTGAAACCATTATTAGTTACATAGTTGGGGTTACTAGCACCATAATATGGTGGTTGCGTTATACAGCTATACTTATAATCAGAATAAATACTATCGACAAATACTTTTCCATTAGACAGTAATACTGTGCCCATAGAACCAGAGATATCTACCATCATCATAATGTTGCCTCCATCTTTAGGGGGTACATATATGGACAAATCACCAATACCGTCTGTCGCACTATTAGCAGGGACAATCGTAGTACTCATAGCAATTAGCGCGAGATATAGTACTTTTTTCTTCATTATTTTCCTAGGCGCCCGCTTTAAAGACGTTATTATTTCTTGATTAAATTCTTGATAAATCATTTTAATCGCTCCTGAGCACCGTAGAATAAAACGCTCATAGGTTGGTTCACTAATTTAGTTAGAAAAAAGACCACCTTTCTGTAACTATTTCTGACTACATAAGTCATCTTTTACTCCCGTGAAAGTAGTATCACCAAATTTTTCACAGTATTTGCTGCTGGCAAAGTTTTCAAGATTTACATCTTCAACTAGCATTTTGGCTGGAATATTGTTCTCTGCCATACAGCTTGCTACGTTATCAGTGGCTGCAGAAGCATCCTTTTTAAAACATTCTTGGACTTTGGCACTGTTAGCATTGCCATACGAAGGCAGTACTGATGTAGTATAAATTCTAAATTGTTGTTGCTTTGCTGTCTTCTCAGCTGAATCTGTGCCTAATGCCATATCACTAAAGGCGCCACCAGCACTGCCTGTTATAGATCTAATTTGTACTTGGGTTATGGTGGTACTGCGTTCAGAAGTATAGTCTGCAAGTAAAGTAGGATCACAATAGCCATTAGTACTACTGGCTAAGACTCCAGTACCTCGACGAATAGTAGCATTAGCAATATTATAAAAGTCTTCGCGGGGTCTATAACAGAAGTCAATAACATCATTATCATTATCGCCTAAGATATAGTAGCCAAAGACTCCGGTAAGACCCATAATTTTTTTATATTGGGTAGAGCTAGGATCATCATTAACAGATTGCTCAAGTTTATTATTTGCACTATCGGATGCCTGCAACAATACCGTATTAATCTGATCACTAGTAGCCAGCTTTAAATTGGTACTACTATTACGTACCGCAATCACGCCGACGACCGTAATCATAATTAAGAATAATAAGACTACGATCAATACTGCCCCACTTTGAGTTGAGGGCAGAGTAAATTGCGATGAAGTACGCTTAAAGCTCATGATCTATTAGTCCTTATTAATACATGCAGTACAAGATTTTATCGACAGTAAACTTAAAAAGCAGTTAAGATCCAGTACTTACCGTAACGCCACTTATACTCATCAGGCGAGCATTGCGAATGAGTACATTAGACTCATACACGCGGCGTAGATATTTGGGGGCATTGGTTTCGGTCTTGAGGGTCTGTGATGTCCCTAATATTGTAAAAGCATTGCCACTCTCTTCAGGACTATTTGCCGTACTGCGGGCTAAGATAGCAAAGCGCACACTGGTAATATAAGGCTTAGTCACTGTGAGAGCTTTATAAGTGGGTACGGTCATATCCGCATACTCATAGCTGGCTACCCCACTAGCGCTCGTCACTAATTGCTGCACGCCAAAACTAATATTGAACTGATCAACATTTTCTATGATAGTAGCCGTCTTATTGCCAGACGTCGCGCCAAAATTAGTTAAGGTAGTGGTAGGGGTGGGAGTAGTAGTGACGGTAATCCGGCCCGCGTCACAAGCTAAATTAAGGTTTTTTCGAGTCCCTGTCGCTGCCGGACCTTCTTTAATGAAATAACGCTCAATAACTCGATCATCTTCATTTATTGTAGCGCCTTCGCAATCATAGAGCTTACCACCCGTCGTATTAGTATATTGAATGGTCAACTGATCACTGGCCACGTTCGTGTTGCTAAGGCCACTACGCTTGGTAAGATAATCAGCATTTAGGCCACCAGTGACAGCAACATTGACATTGGTAGCCGTAGCATCCCCTGCCGTCAGAACCACACCGCCTTTAGCTGTCAAATCGTTTATAGGGACGCCGGCATTGCCTAGATTGGCTAGACGCAACTGTTGGGTAATAGCTTGTACGCCAAAGATAGCCTTATCTTGAATATCGGAGCCACCTGCTTGGATACGATCTACCCGTTGACTGGTAATAAATACTTGAATAACAGCAGCTGAAATAAGGAGGCCTAAAACTAGCGATATCATCAGCTCTACCAAGGTAAAGCCTCTTTGCTTAAAACGGGGACTTTGGATATTTGGATATCGTACTGAGGATACTGGTTTTTTAAGAGCGTTAGATTTTACTTTAGAATTTTCATTGTTGATTAATAAAACATTATTTATTAGAGAATTTTTCATATTAGTAAGCCTCAACTATCACACAAGAGGCATTGATTTTATAAACACCATCAGTGTCGGCACAGTCATCTCCCTCTGTACCAAACTTAGCCTTTGTATCGTTCCAGGCGGCAATCACACACTTGACCTCGGCAAAACCGCTAGTGCCTGGACACTCAGCTATTCCTAGCTTCACGCCATAAGTCGTAGCCGCAGCCTTAGCCGCTAAGGCTTCATTTGTGGCAATCTGCGCAGCCGTACATTTTTTGCTAATACTGCTGCAATCATTCGCCGTACCTCCATTTTTTATTACGTTTTGATAAGTAGCAAGCTGACCCGAATTCGCTCGCATACTTTCAGATAACCCTCTTACCACACTCATCGCTTGAGTACGCATTAAGCTTTCATCAGTAGCTTGGATAGCCCGCATTTGTAGAGCACTAAAACCCAATACAGCAATGGCTAATAGCAATACGGCTACCATCACCTCTACTAGACCTATCCCAGCTTGGTTATGCTTCGTACTCATATGCAGCTTCCTGCGGTTTCGGTAGTGATATTAGCGACAGCATCAACGCTAATTCGCTTAGGGGTAATATTGGTATTGGTATCACAAATAGTATAAGTAACTGAAGTGGCAGGAGATGTCATAACCACTCTCTGGTTCGGTTGGAAAGATAATGTGGTCTGCGTTGTCGGATTAATTTTAATACTGCTAGCGGCCTTGAGTTGATATTGTGCGATTGGGTTACTACTGCTATCTTGTACAGTAATGGACTTATTGGTGTCATTAATAATCACTGAAACATTTAGGCGGCGAATAGCACTTTCAATCTTGGCTTGCTTAAGTGCCGTTGCTAGCATCGATGTGGTGTTATTCACGCGTTGTGCTGCGAGTTGTTGGCTAACGTTGGGAGCCGCCAAACTAACAATGACGCCCATCACAGCTATCGTCACCATTAATTCGATAAGGGTAAAGCCTAGCTGCAAAGATCTAGCCGATTTTGGGCACTTAAGACACTGCGACTCAACCACTATACACATCCACACATTATAATAAATTGCTGTACCAACCTTAGGTTGGACCCCTCACAAACATTGAGCTAACAGCTTCATTAAAGCCATTATTAATCTCTATAACCTAGCAATATTCATTCCATTAGCACTAAGTCATTGCAACGCTCAAGCCCATATCGTTGTTCGATAAAACCAGTTGATTATCTTGTTATTCTATTGAAAATACGTCCACAGCATCTGATGAATATTACTTCTAAAATATAGAGTTAAAATAGCAATCGCCATTATAGCTGCATCTATCTCAAGATAGCACTGAAACAATGTGTATCATAAAATTACCATTACTTACAATCAAGTATACACATTATTGCTGTTATGTCACCTGATTACCGTGAGCTAAAGCATAAGCGGATACATGTAGGCGCTGGTCGGCAGTATGCAAGGTATTAGCGAGTGATTTCAGGCTAGCACCCGTCGTCGCCACATCATCAAATAATAGTAAATTCGCCTTAGGAGGTGGAGAAATCACGCTAAAAGCATCTTCTAAATTAGATAGGCGGTCGGCACGGCTCAATCCTTGCTGACTGAGGGTATCATCGACACGGGCTATGCCTCGCCAAATCGGGATCTGCCAATGTTGGGAGAGGTAGTGCGTCAGAATAGTAACTGGATCAAAACCACGCCGCTGTAATCTAGCGCTAGTCGTTGGCATGGGTACGATGACACTATTTTGCTGATGGCACCCCGTCGGTTTGGGCAACTGGCGTAAAGCGTGAACCAGTACGGGCAGCTTGGTCATATCCTCGTGGTGCTTGAAGGCACTAATAGCTTGGCGAATGGGATAGTCGTAATAGGTGGCGGATTGGACAGTAATGAGTAGCTCTGTAGCCACATCTAAACTAAATGAGGGCGGCAACCAAGCGATCTGCTGATGGCAGGCGTTACAGAGTAAACTTTTGCGGCTTTGGTATTGAGAAAGTTGCGGCTGAGCATTGTGAGACTGGGAACTGTGAGATTGAGAGTTGTGAGAAGGGTTGTGGGTAGGACTGCCTAGCGCGGGCGCTGGCAAGGATAGGGGCTGAGTATGATACCACTGGCAAAGATAGCAGCGTGATCGTAGATGATCTGCGAGCCACATGCCAAATCGGTAAGGTCGCCACCGAGTCACTATACTCCCCTATTTTAATCTATGATTTATAGAGCGTAGGTTGAGGCTATGACTAGCCTCAACCTAAGTACAGCTTTATTAAAATAGTGATCTTATTAGCCCGTTAGGATGGTATTGCCGCAGTATTCTTTACTACAGGCCTTTCCAATCGTTGAGCACCACCCCAAAACCAATACCGGTGTTTTCGTGATTGTAATCAATGATAGATTCACCATAGCCTTGGAATATTTGAATATAGCCATTCATATTATTAGACAAAGGATGGATATAATCTAGCTGTAGTGCGCCCTTATTGGTTTCAGGGTTATAGCGTATCGTGCCACCCAACGTCTTTTTATTTTCAAAGTCATAAAGGAAAGTTACGTCGCCATAGCCCATGAAATCAGTGATATCTGGGTTATCATCGAGCTCTTCTTTACCGTCTGCCGTGACGCGTGCCCATAATCTTGGCACTACCGATAGACGGCCCCACTCCGCTCCTGCCATCAGATATGCTCGGTTCCATGACCGGGATAGATTATCAGACTGACCATTAGAGTGATGCACCGCTCCTGCACCTAGCATACGCAAGCGTCCGCCAAAAGGCAGGTCAGCTGCGACAGGTTGGGTCAAGAAGATTTCTGGCTCATAGTCAGTTGCGCGAAAAGGTCGCGAGTTGTCTTCGTTATAGACCTGCCAATGCGATTGCTGCGTGTAACCAAACCATAGGTCCGCGCTGCTATCGAATAAATCTTCCGCCACTTTAGTTTTCACTGAGATTTGTAGCTTCAGCTCAGGGACGCGCATCTCATTAGGACTGTAGACCTCCTCCTCTCTAGTTGAGGTATCAGGAGAGCGGTTTGGCTTAGCATTAAAATAGAGAGGCAACAGGTACATAGGACGATGCGGCCTTGCCGTCCAAGTACCACGCTCGCTATTTTTGTCCAAGTCATATGCTAAGCTTAGCGGCGTATACTTTTCAATCTCACTTTGCGTTACGCCCACTTCGGCTAAGATTTCTTGGTCGCTTTTCGCCACGCCATTTAACTGCACATTATCTGCCGCTTGCGAATCTACCAATAGCACTTCATCGGCCTCTTCTACCGTATCGGCATCTAGTGGCACGACGTTTTCTGCTAAAACAACCTGTGGATTGCCAGAGATGGTCGACTGAAAAGTCTTGGCTAAATCTAGCGGTTTTTTAACAGTGGCAAAGGTAGGAATCTCGCCGTCACCCGCTACTTTATCGTAGCAAGCTAAGCGGGCAGCATCCGTTTTGACTTGCTGACATTCAAAAAATAACTCTCTTTTGCTGCGGCGTAACGCTTGCTTTTCGTTAGCGCTATACGCTTGACTGGTCTCTCCTAAAGATTCAAATACCTCTGTACCCTCTTCTGCTTGAGCAGAGGTCATGGCCCCCATTGCTAGCGCCACGGCTAACGACAAAGACAATGGAGAGCTTTTAAATAACAGTGAAGAATTGCAGTGCTGACTGCTTAAAGCGTTCATATACTTCCTTAACCTTAACTGACGACATCTGACCAGCGCAAGACCCTTATAGCAGAAGAGACATCCTTTTGCAGGGGCATTAGTCTTTTGATTGAACGAAAATAACGGAGAGATTAGACCGATAGGAAATCAGTCTAAGGGCATTACGGTATACAAATAGATAATACTAGAGAAAGAAGATATTAAGGAGGCTACTTTAGCAGTTTTATGCTTTTATCACTATAGGCAGGCGCAATGAAAAGTAAAAAATTGCTGAGCTCTCGCAAATAAATAAGCAAAGATTTTAGCGCATATTCTTAATTAGCAACCCTAGCGCGTAATTGCCTAAAACTTTATAACGCCCTTAATTATCAACGGCCTATTAAGCCGTACATTTATAAATCAGGGGTTAGAGCAGAGCTAAACTTATGCCAATAACTTTATATGGGGAATAACATGGTATGTGGAATAACATGGTATGTGGAATAATATTATATGAGCAATAAATGACAGCTTGATAAACAGGCGCTATTAATTATTTTTCAGAGCAATGGGCCGGCTTTATTCATACCGCTGCCCTGCCCGCTCTAGCCAACCGTGTTGATGGCGCGCTGCAGGATCATGATGCGTCCAATGCACTACCCCACCTTTAGGGTTAAACTCATACTCGCCATAAAAAGAGACTTCGTCCCCTGCATTCAAATTAGCTATACGCGGCGCTAGGTCAATGTTATGCGCAATTAACAAAGTGAGTTTGCGATTGCTCTCGGTAACCGGTGTTAGCTTAAGCAAAAACTTCTGATGGCGGCTGCCTTCATTGTCATCGGCCAATACTTTGACGACGGTGCCGCAGCCTTTTACTTGCACATCGGAGCGTTGTGCATTAAAGGTCTCGACGATTAAATCATTTTGACACGCCGGTTGTTTAGACGGTTTAGACTTTTTATTATCGGAGTCTGCACTTTTAGCGTCTTCAGCTGACTCTATAACATTGTCCTGCACCTCTTGATTGGACTCGGATGCAGGCGGAGTACAGCCCCCAAATAATAAAACTGAGCCTAACAGGGTCGCTGTTAAGCTCAGTTTTTTTGGCGTTAGCATTGTAGAGACGGGCATAGTTATTTTCAGGGTAAACATGACTTCGCTGCAGCAGGCGGACTAGGTAAGGAGCTAGTTTAATAAGATGGCGATTAACTAGCAATCTTTATCCGCTTATCTTTGTGCCCTGCCCTTTGTCCATTCACCTTTGTTCAGCTACCTCAACTGCATTTTACCTCGCCTCACACCATCAGCGCTGCAACTTCGTCAGCAGGTCTACAAAGTCTTTGCGCTGAGTCTCACCCACTTGCTGACCGACGAGCGTACCGTCTTGATAATATAACAAGGTTGGCGGACCAAACAGTTTATAACGCGCCAAGATGGCTTTTGATTCTGCAGTAGTCTCAGTGATGTCTAGCTTAACCACTTGCCAGCCCGACAACTCTGCAGGCGGTTGCGCAAATAAGTTTTTATCCATGATGCGACATTCGATACACCAGTCTGCGGTCACATCAATCAACACATTCGGCTGGCTCGCCACAATAGCATCGAGCTCAGCCAAGGTATTAATACGTTGAGTCGGTGTAGCAGTAGTAGTCGCTGCTACAGGTTGCGAGCTAACACTTTGCGAGGACTGACTATTAAGCGAAGCCAATGGCGCTAAACTGTCTGTATTGCCTAGGGCACCACCAACGATGAGTACGGTCGCCCACACGCCTGCCACTAACCCCAAAGCACGAGTTAAGACTTGACCACCCCGGTCCCACTGCCATGCCCAGACTGCCACGACCATAAACCATAGCGCCCAAACTAGCAGCATAAGCGCTGAGATAAATACGCGCTCGACCAACAGTAAAGCGACTGCGAATAGCATTAGCGCAAAGCCTTGCTTCACCCAGTTCATCCACATACCGGCTTTCGGCATGATACTGCCTTGGGTCGCGCCCAATAGAATAAGTGGTGCTGACAGACCAAAGCCCAGCATAAATAAGGCACCAAAGCCTAAGAGTGGATTACCAATCGTGGATACCGCCAGTAAGGCACCAAATAAAGGGGCTGAAACACAAGGGGATACCACTAGCGCTGATAAGAAACCTGCGATGAGACTGCCGCCGGCACTGCCGAGCTTACTGCTGCCTGCATCGTTAAACTTAGTCAGCTTATTGCTAATTGAGGCCGGTAACCGCAGCGGCACCAGCTCCAACATATACAGCGCTAACAACACAAATATAGCTGCAAAAGTAAGCAAGATAACCGGATTTTGTAGCCAGCCAATGATATTTAACGACTGACCAAATACTGCAATCAGTGCCCCTAAAATACCGTAAGCAATAGCGACACCTAAGGCATAACTACTGGTTAAGATCACGGCTTTTTTAGGGGTAGGATCTTTCTGGTTACCGACGATATTGGCCACGATAGGCAGCATAGGGAGCACACAAGGAGTAAATGCCAAGCCTAACCCTGCTAAGAATAAAATGCCCAAGGCTAACCAGGGGTGCGTGCCCAAACCAAATGGGTCAGCGTCCACCAATGCCGGCGTGTTTTCCGCATCTGCATTGCCTGTCGTCGTAGCATTTACAGCCGTAGCTAAAGCGGGATCGGTGCTGTCTAAAGCGTCTACAGTGCCGTCATCTAGCACGGCCGCATCCGTTACCTCTCCTGCCTCAGTAATAGGATTGCCATTTTCATCTAACGCTACGACTTCTTCCACTAAAGGTGCGTCTGTCGTTACCGTAGAATCTGACGAATCGTTCGCTGTGGCCACTTCTGTTTGCGGAGCAGCGGCTACAGGCGTTTGCGTGGTAGCTTTCGCTGTATCCGCTGCTGGCTCTTCCTTGGGAGCCACCACTGGCGCAGCGGCTACCGTTTTAGGCGTTGTCTTAACTACAGCAGGCTTTTCTTTGGCCGTTGGGGCAACTGCCGCCGCAGGTTTTGCTGGCACGCCCAAGGTGACGGTCGTCGCTACTTTTTCAGGGGGATAGCACAAACCTGCTTTAGCACACCCTTGCCACCCGACACTGACTGCCGCATTATTTATGGCTGCCCCACTCGTATTGGTTAGCGTTGTGGTAGCCGTCACCGCTTTTTGATCGAACACAGGCACACGGCCAAACTGCGGATCGTCGATGGACTGCGGGCTTTGATTAAAACTAAATGGTGTGGCCGTCACTCCTTTCGGGAGCGTCAGTTTAATTTTGTCTTTATAAACATAATGGCCGGGAGTAATGTCAAATTGTACCGATAAGGTCGCGTCTGACCCCTTGGCCTTGGTACTGGCAGAGACATTAAAGGCCTGAGTGACTGGCAAAAATTTATCTTGTTGACTGCTGGCTGAGTTACTAAATAAATCGCCTAAACCTTCACTATTTGCCGTCATTGGCACTAGGGTGCTGGCAAAAAAAACGAGCGCAAAAGCCGGAATAAATTTGACCATAAGGATAACTACCGTTTACTGGATAAGGATGTGTTGCGAGGTAGACGGTTCACTTTTGATAAAAAGCGGACGGGCTACCTTAAAGAAGGTGACGGACTGAATTACTACTTAATAACTACTGGTTAATAGCTATTGGCTAACTAATGTTGGGTTACTAGGATTAATTTACTAAGGTTGCCCTACTAATGGCTACGGGCGAAACTAATGAGTGCAGTGAAGACTCAAATCCGCTAAAGATTGCGGCGTCGATTTTAGTACAACTAATTTAATGCAACTGGATACAAACAAATCGGCTTTGCTACCTACTCTATGGGTTAGCAAATTAACCGTAAAATAGGAGGCAAAGCCGATGAGTGGATGACTGACTATTACTATCGAGGCCATTATTGAGACTCGAGATGCTAACTACCGCGCATAAAATAGTTTTGGTAGTTACTGCTAACGGGCCCTACTGCTTGGCGTAAATATCCGCGTCTAGCCCTTCACCACCCTGCTGAGCATCGGCACCTAATGAAAATAAGTCATAAGGCTTGCCTTCGCTGCCCGGCGCCACATATTGCAGCTCGTTTTCCCAACCATCAGTAGGATAACCGCCTTTAATATAGCCCCCTTCTGGATAGTTTTTGGCCTCAGCGGGTGGCGTGCTTAGCGCCTCTAGCCCTTGTGCCGTACTGGGATAACGTGAGTTATCTACTTTGTACATATCCAAAGCATTAGAGACGGTGGCCAGCGCTGTTTCTGTAGTCTTGACGCGAGCTTTATCACTTTGACCCACGACTTTTGGCACGACCAAGCCGGCCAGAATAGCCAAAATGACGATAACGACCATAATTTCGATAAGCGTAAAGCCTGACTGCTGCGCACGGCGCCCTGCCATAGTAACGGACTTGACGCTAAGGCTGGCATCAGTAGAACGAGTAGTAGAGACGTCTTGTTTAGGGTTAGGCTGCGCAATGGTACGTGAACTCATAAACGATTACTCTTAATAGGATAAGGATAAAAATTGTCTGATGGCAAAGTGTTTAATGGTCATAGGCAGTCTATTAACAATAGCTTCTCTAATCACTATCAAGACTAGTTACTATCAAGCTCCGGCTATCATAACGAAGCTCATAGAGTAATCATAGAGTTAGTCATAATACTACTGCTAACTCAACAATCTATAACCATTGGGATAAACTTAAGTAAGCTCAGTGATTTTAAAGAAAAGTTAAATAAACGCTTAGACTCATGAAGTAAATTTTACAAATAAGATAAAGGCATTCTAGCCTGCTAAATCATTCATATTGACGATAGGCAACATCACTGCCATCACAATAATCATGACGATGACCCCCATCAAAACCAACATCAAGGGCTCTAATAAGGACAATAAAGCGCTAATAAAATTGGTGGCCTCGGCTTCTTGCATACTCGCAGCGCGGCTTAACATATTATCAAGTTCACCCGAGTTTTCGCCACTCTTAATCATTTGCACCATCATCGGGGGAAAATAGTTGGAGCGCTGCAGTTGGCTCGATAAGCTGGCACCTTCCGTGACTTTATCCGCTGCTTGCATGATAGTTTTTTGAATATGCACGTTGGTGGTCACCGCAGCACCAATACGTAAGGCTTCAATGAGCGGCACACCCGAGCGTACCAAAATAGACAGGGTGCTGGCAAATCTTGCGGCATTCAATGAGCGCGATAAGCTAGCTAAAATAGGCAGCTTAAGCACCAGGCTATCGACCGCGAGCGTGCCTGCTGGGGTTTTAGCAAAACGGTATAGTAATACTGCGCCACCACTCAACACCAAGAGCATCAACCACCACCATTGCGTGATGAGGTTAGACATCCCGAGCACCACTTGGGTAATCCAAGGTAGGGCTTGTTCAGACTGCTCAAACACCTTCACAATCTTGGGTACGACGTAACTCATTAGCCCCATCACAATCGTGACGGCCATAAGCATCAACACGATGGGATAGATCATCGCCCCTTGGATTTTCTTTTGTAATGCAAAGCGGTTTTCGGTGTAATCGGCCAGCTGATTGAGGATAAGGTCCAAGTGCCCTGACTTCTCGCCTGCAGCAATGGTAGCCACGTAAAGAGGCGGAAAGCTCGCGGCCTGCTTCAATGCATTAGCCAAGCTAAAGCCTTCTAACACGAGCGAGCGCACCGCTAATAATAGCGATTTAATATGAGTTTTGGGAGATTGTTTAGCGACGGCGGCTAAGGCTTCTTCTAAAGGAATGGCCGCCGCCAATAACACCGACAGTTGCCGTGTCATCAAGGCCAGCTCATAGGCGGAGGGTTTTTTGAAGCGGTTGTCTTTGCGCGTACCACTGGCATCTTGTACCGCCATGACTTCGACTGGCAACCAAGATTTATCACGCAGCTGCTGACGAATTTGCCGAGCTGAATCGCCTTCTAGTAGGCCTTTTTGTACGCCGCCTTTTTGGTCTAATGCTTTGAAATGATAGGCCGGCATGACAGGCAATCCCTATAAAGAGGTCATAGAAATAAAAGGTGATGATGCGGAGTAGAGTCCATTTTACCCAACATACTATACAGCTTGCCGCGCCCTATTTTATATCTTTATTATGACTGTTGCAGTTTATTGCTAGGCCACAGGAACAAGCTACTAGTTAGGTCTTGGCTAAGATATTGATTATTATTAGCAAACGTATTTTATGAGCGCGTTATGAGCCTCTTATAAGGTCAGCAAGTCACCGCCTCTACCTTAACTTGCCCACCTTAACTTGCCTACCTTAATTTGCCTATCCTAATTTACCTAGCTTACTGAGCGCTACGAAGCAGGAAAGCCATTGTCCACAGCAGATTCGGGCATCACGCCTTGTAGCAATAACATATCTAAATGACGCAGCTGCAATTTTTTATCGAAATCATTAACTTCAGCAATGAGCATTTTTTCAATACGTTTATCGGTAGCATAATAGCTTAGGCGGGCACAGACGATGGCCAACTGATAAATGCGCTTCTTACAATAACCATCTAAAGCTTGCAGCAGTCTGACCATATTAGGGGTCTCTAGACTGGCATACTGGTAGCCGGGAATGATGTTTGTGGGCAAAGGCGTCACGCCATAAGTGATGGAGAGATGCGCACAGAAATAGCAGCAGAATAGATAGCCGACCACGTGGCCAATATAGTAGCTGCGATCATAAGTATAGCTCATGACCCCGAAATGCGCTAAAACATAGCTGTTCAAACTGCCCTGATCCGCGATGGGTATATCATTGCGTAACCGCCCCACGGTTGGCAGACAGAGAGAGTTGCGGCCTTGCGTGGTGATTTGCCACCCTGCAGGGCTTTGCGCAGGCATATGGCGGATAATGTCTTCAATAATATCATCGACGATGTGCAACTGTTGCCATAACTTGCGAATGGCATCCGACTCCGCGACTCCGCGTTTGTCCAACTCTTTAGACATCTGATAATGCTGATATTCTGCAAACTGCGCCTTTAAACTCTGCACCAAATAGGTCGGCCGCGAGTAAATGGAGGCCATATACAATTTGCGGGTACGCTCCAGTTGGTTTTGATACAGCGCTAGTCTTTGCTCAGAAGTTTTTTGATTGTTGGCACCATCGTTTAACGTCTGCACCGGCAAAGCGGGTACAGTAAACAAAGCCAACAAGTCGGCTTTACTAAGGGCAGTATTTTCAGCCACGACCTCAGAGGCACTCGCTGTAGTCTTTGTCACTTCTGCCTCAGCTGTCGCCGCACTTTTGCGCTGGATGGTCACCGATAGCTTGGACATATAATCCTCCGATTGACACGGCCTGTAGCTGTTTTACAGCAGACCTTATCAACTATTTGCTGGGATAGCGTTTCCACTTGAAAAACGTATTTGCATGAATATGAGTATGATACACTTTTTGCGCCGCTGCAGTCATGGGCAAAGCTGTGAACGAGTGAGCCGACTTAAGAGATATCACTATTATAAATTCTGATTATAAAGCCTGGCTGAGCTACCGCATTATTCTATAACCGCCTTTAAAAGGGCATCATAAAAAAACGCGACGACAGTATTGCTATCATCACGTCTATTTTTTCATTGAGGTTATTTTGCCTAGGCTACCTTTTGCTATCTTATTCATAACCCATCTTGTTCATAACTTATCTTGTTCATAACTTGTTTTGTTAATTACTCGTCGCTGGCAATCACTATAGTGCCATCAGTCTTCTGAGTGCGTTAACGTCTCTAAGCCAGCTGGCTCATCTTGCTGGGCTTGATGCTGCTGGAAATTTTGACGGTAAGCTCGAGGCGATAGACCATACACCCGCTTAAAGGCCTGGCTAAAAGTAGAATCTGAAGCATAACCGACCAATTCACTAATCCGGCTAATGCTGTTTTGTTGCAAACGCAAATAACGCGCAGCCAACCGTAAGCGATAGTCAATCAGATAGGTCAGCGGCGGTACTCCCACCACTTGTTTAAAGCGTTCTGCAAAACTGGAGCGAGACATCCCCGCGACTTCGGCAAGCTTATGAATTGTCCAGTTTTCATTAGGCGCATCGTGCATGACGGCCAAGGCTTTGGCCAAATACGGGTCTTTGACCGCCATTAACCAACTGTCAGTTGCTTCAGGCAATTGCTCGATATGCGCCCGCAAACACTCAATCATCAAAATACTCGCCAAATGATTCACAGTCGCAGTCTTACCGATTTGATGCTCTGTCTCGACCCGCAATACTTGACAACTGCACTCTACCGTCTTGACCCGACTGGGCGAGCTACTCTCCGCATCCGGTAAAATAGTAGGGAGGGCCGTCAATAAGGGCCGAGTAATCTCTCTATCGTACCGACACTCGATTAACACGATGGACGCAGTTTCTGGATGACCTGGATTGATCACAAATGAGCCGTTTTCCCCTGGTTGGCGGGTTAAGTCTAACGGGCTAGCGGCTTTATTAGCAGACCCTGGCTCATAGCAAACATGCTGATAAGAGTCAGGTATCATAATCATATCACCACGGTGAATCTGCCGTGATATGCCATTGACGGCTATCGTAAAAGAGCCCGACTCGACTAAATAAAATAAGATGGTATCTTGCTTGGTAAGCGTATACGACCATTGACCACAAGCCTGCAGGCGATAATACTTGCTGTCATATAAGTGTACATTTTCTAGCAGCCTACTGAGCGTGTCCATCGGTAACATCCTTAACGACTAGCAAAACAACCCAACATTCTAACGGGCAGCGCGTGCCATGGCTGCAGCAGTAAAATATTTTTCAAAGCTGGCTTAATTCATAAACTGGTCTCTTTATAGCGCTCTTGTTATAAGTATTCGGCGAGTGCTAGGAAGTAAAGCCCGTGCTGCAATTTACAGTCGGTGTTTTATCTTAGAGATAGGCTATCAATATAAGGAAGCTTGGGTTTATAAAATCAGTAAATAAAATAGAGCTTGGAGTAGCGGTAGGTATGCAAAAGAAAGTGATCAATACTACTTCGCGAAAACCTAACTATAGGGGTATAACTTTTACTGAGGCGAGACTCTACTCTGATATTCAGCGCTATCATATCAATTATGAATAGAATTATATAGTTAGCTTAGAGATTAGCCAATAATAATTATCTTATTCTGCTGGGTCGCGGCTATTAGACCCACAGTCCATCCTTGAAATAACTACTATAATAACTGCTATTAAGAAGACTGCAAACTGCAAACTAAGTCATCACCACGACTGTGAACTTCTACTATACCGTAAAATTATAATTTTGCGTGGTTTTATGATATGCGAAAATTAGTAAAAGGAAACGACAAAAAAAGCGTGACTAAGGGTAGCCAAGCTTGAAAATATATATCAGGTAAATCAAGTATAGAGAAAGGAATAAAAAATGGGGCGACTGATGGGACTCGAACCCACGACAACCGAGATCACAACCCGGGGCTCTACCAACTGAGCTACAACCGCCATAGTGTTACCTAAGAAATAGGTATGACTGCAGGCTAAATGGTGCGCCTGGCAGGATTCGAACCTGCGACCACCTCCTTAGAAGGGAGATGCTCTATCCAGCTGAGCTACAGGCGCTCTTATAGGGCTTCTTATATATAAATTCTAACCAGTAGAATAATCATTATACATAAAAAAAAGCCTGTAAGGCTCTAAAAAAATGGTCGGAGTGATAGGATTCGAACCTACGACCCTCTGGTCCCAAACCAGATGCGCTACCAAACTGCGCCACACTCCGAATTCGCCATCGATGTATAAAGTAACTTACTTGGTAAATTTAATCACTAAGTTTCGTTCAGCAACATCGCTATCGAGGTGCACATATTAGAGCGGATTCACGATTGTGTCAACCCTTATTTTAAAATAAATCATAATATTTATTGTGATTAAAAATAATGACCTCGCCCCTATCTACAGCAAACGGAACCAGCCAAATTTCTAAGTCTGCTATGCCCTTTGCGGAGAGGCCGTTAGCGCTAATAGTAGCTGCGCTAGTATTCATAGTCATATGAGGGGTCAGTTTACTGGGCGCTATATCTTCACAGCCCTGCGTCGGATAGACCAGCCAAACTTTGCGGACTTGATAAGCTTGCGCGTAGGCAGCCAGTTGGTAAGCATCGCTGGCACTAATATCGCGACTACTACGGATATTTTTCCATTTCATATCAATGATGTGGCTAGGCTGCTGCTGATAACTCACATATAAGTCTGGCACTGCTGTCACGCTTGGCATACCCGCTTCATCCACCAACCAAGTCCGCTGCGGTTGTGCTTGCATCTGATAATTAGGGTCACGCTCGTGAAACTGCTCAGCTAAGACGATACTGGCCCAAGCCTCAAAAGCATGGTGCATGTTAATAAATAAACTCAGCTGTAAATGTTCGAGGCTATTAGCAAACGGAGTATTTGCAGCATTGTGAATACCGACACCTGCAGAGTGCGCGGCTGTATTGGCGCTCAATAACCAATGGGCCAATGCTAACAGCTGCTGCCCTACTTGTTTTTGGGACGGTGCAATAGGTGCTTTAGTAATTTCAGTGGCCGCTTGCTGATAGCTCTCCGCCAATCGGTGCCGCTCTTGCGCGGTCAACCCTGCAATAGCCTGCCACTGACCTTGTAAATGATGCGCTTGTGCTCGTAGTGTCTGCATAAGTGCGGGTGCTGGGTCGACCGCCACTAGTATAGCGGCGGATTTTAGCTCTAAGCCCTGAGATAAACTCGCCCCATACACCAGCTCGGTGACCAACTGCCAAGCTTGCTTGATAAAGCGATTACTCAGCGTCATTTGCGCCAATTGCGTGACTTCACTATAGAAACGGTGGGGCTGCTGAGCATTGTACTGTAGCTGCTGTTTGATCAGCAGTTTCCCTTGCAGGCTGCTGCTATTTTGTTCTTGGGTATTATATTGTTTTAGCAGTTTGTACTGCGCCAATAACGCCATAAACTCTGCTAGCAGCCACTCTGATAAAGGCAAGGTCGTCGGTAAGGTGGTTTGCAGTTGCGGGGTTAATTGGCTAAGGTGTTTAGGGCGTAGCTTAGCAGAATTAGTACGATTAATAGTGCTCAGCATACGTTGTACCCAAGCACGGGTGGTCTGCAGGTGCTGATTGTCTACTGCCGGCGAGTTTCGCATTGCTGGTGGCGCTTGCGAATACGGTTGGGCGATCTTAGGTAAGATTTCTAACAATGTGCCGCTGGGCAGGCGTACTACCCCAATATATTGGCGGACGCTCAAACACCATTGTCCCTGCTTGCGACTTGGGGTAAACACTGCGAAGTCCTGCTCGAGCAACCAAGTAAAATCGCTCGTCACAGGAAAATCGTCAGCCCTTAACACTTGGTGCTCATACACGGTAAGGATAGCGGCTCTAGCTGTCATGTGAATACCACCCCATTACCTCTCTTCTTATCGCTCTATGGGCCTGCAGCCCCTATTTTTACTTTGGTTATTTTTACGTCGCCTATCAGCGCAATCCGCCACTTCTGGTTAGGGATAAAGACGCTGATAAGGTAGCGCTGTCTGAAATATCCCGTTCATGCTAATAAAATCGGGGTTTAGCCAAAACCCCGCTCGTATACCCATAGTGCCCATAGGAGAAGATAACCCTGCTGAAGTTACGGTAGGGTTGCTATGAGCAGCGTGCCTATCAGATAGATTTTGGCTAGGGCTAGCCTGAATAAACTGCTGCTCGGAGCTAGCTTGCGAGTCATTAAACAAATACCGCAGCGTTTCCACTTGGCTACCAGTCGCTTGTGCCAATTGCGGTACAATCTGCTGCACCAACACTTGTTGCAACTGGGCTAAGTCCGTGACGCCCATAAAATAAGCGTGCCCTAATTGGCTGTCTTGGCCCAACACTTGGCATAGGCGTAAATTCAGCCCCGCTAAGATACGACCAACCTCAATCTTCTCCACCGCTTTTCCATTGTCATCCCCGTTCCCGCCCCCAACGATTATGCTAAGCACCGGCAACAGCTCAGGTTTAGGAGGACAATCGATAAAGTGAAAGCGTCGTCTAAACGCAGTATCCAAAGCCAGTAATGAGTGATCTTGCACGTTCATCGTGGCGTAAATATCGACGTTGCTCGGCACACTAAAAACTTTATTGGAATAGGCTAAGGTCACCTGCATGGCATCGGCTTGACCCGCGCGTTTGCTCGGCTCAATCAGGCTCATCAGCTCCCCAAACACGCGCGCCACATTGGCGCGATTAATCTCATCAATCAGCATGGCATAGCGATGCTCAGGGTCTTGCATAGCCCTTTGACACAGCCTCAAAAAAGCACCGGGCTGGATTTGATAGCTCATTTGCCCTTGCCCACCGACAGCAGGGCGAATGCCTTCGACAAACTCTTCGTAACCGTAGGCTTGATGAAAGCTGACGAAGCTGGTGCGAGAGATAACTTGCGCAGCTGTATTGGTTGCGGTAGTGGAGACTGATTTATAAAGACTTAGCAACTCTTGTAAATTTTCGCTCAGCTCTGCTTTACTGTCTTCCAATAGATACCAAGCTTTATCACTAGTTTGGTCAAAATAGGACTGGCCAGCACGATTACCGCCTTTAAAATCTACGGTCGTAGAGTCAGTCGCACTGTAAGGAAGCAGGACTCCCCAAATTGTTTGTACTATATTTTCAGTACGGCCATTAGCGTTGGCCTTTTTTTGCAGCAGCGTATGCGCCGCTATTTCTGCGACTTTCAATGCTCGGTTTTCTAGTAATAGGACGGCACAAACTACTTCTCGCCAACTAGTCTGTTTGAGCAAAGCCTCAAATAGCGACGGCTGTAATGTTTCTAGCGGCTCATCATAAAGCCGTTGTAACTGTTGCAACTGGTGCGTCTTACCCGTGCCCGCTACCCCGGTGAAAATGACGTTAGTAGTAACAGTGGGTAACACGGTAAAGTCAGGACAGCTGTCTTGAGAAACGGTAGCTAAGGAAGGGCTCATGAAGAATAAACAGCCTCACCACTGACGATGGGTAGGCCCGCTGCTTTAGCTTGGCGAGTGCCGCCACTTAATACCACCACTTCCAATTCAGGCTGCAGCTCAGCCAGTAATGCAGCTGCACGTGGCGCTTTGCTACCGCCACCACATAAGACGTATAACGGCCCCGTGACGTCCGCTAGCATCTCAGTGGCAAACCCTGCCTCCACTGGACGGCTTACCGCACCCTCTAAATGCCCTTCAAGATACGCGCTAGTATCGCGGACATCCCAGATATTAGCCTGCTGTAAAGGGATAGACTGGCGGCTTAACTCGTCTGCCAATTCAGTAACCGGTAACTCACGACTTAGGCCCATAAGACCCTCCTTACATAAAATAATGTCTACTAAATAAATGGCCTATATAGGCTAACATAGCGGCTTGCTTTAGCCTTGATGCCGCTACTTTTGATAGGACTAAATGCTCATTTGACCACATAAATGTGTGAACGTGCTGGCGGATATATCGTTAGACTTTGTTAGAGCATTTTAAGATAATACCATTAGTTTACCCACTGGCCGTGCCCTTTGGTATTGCGCCGCTATGTTGCCAGACCTTGGCGACAGAGGATTGATAAGGAAGAACCATGCTAGGACTGATTAATAAATTACCGAGCAAATTGACGACGACTTTAACGGAAAGTGCTGCCCCTACTTATCAGGCGCCAACCACTACTTTAAAGCCCATCAATAATCAATTTACCAAAATCCTTAACGTCACCAAATACCTGCCTGCTGGTGTGCGCTCGTCGGTACTCTCAAAGGCTTTTGGCAAAATCGTCCCGTTCGTCGGTACTGCGGGGATTTATTATGAAACGGTGCAGCCCAACCAAGTGGTCGTCAGTCTTGAGAATAATAAATCAGTGCAAAACCATATTGGTTCTGTCCATGCCGTCGCGGTTACTTTATTAGCAGAAACGGCCACTGGCTTTATTTTAGGCTTAAACCTGCCTTCTGACCGAGTATTATTGGTCAAGTCGTATCAGATTAACTTTTATCGTCCCCTAAAAAAGGGCCAAGTCGCGGCTATCGCTACTTTGAGCGATGAGCAACGCCAGCATATCTTAGACACCCCAAAAGGGGAGATGGTGATTCCTTGTGTCATCGATGACCGAGAGTCGGATAGCGATCGCGACCCTATCACCGTGGATATGATTTGGGCTTGGGTACCAAAAGCTGAGCTAGAAGCTCGCCGCGCCGGCAAGACCGAGCCATCTAAAGACTAACAGCACCTTATAAGCTCATCAGCGCTATGGCTGACTGGCTATATCTGCTGACTAGCTATTCTTTAATCCAAGACAGCGGTACTTTCGAGTGCCGCTTCTTTCGTTACCCGCAACACCTCTTCTAAGGTAGTCTTGCCTGCCAATACTTTTAGCAAACCATCTGCACGAATCGATGCCGTTTTTTGCCGCGCGTAATGCTCTAAATCAAACTCAGCGGCATTGCTATGGATCATCCGGCGTAAAGTATCATCGACGGGCACCACTTCGTAGATCGCTGTACGGCCTTTAAAACCGGATTGGTTACAATGGTCACAGCCTACCGGTCGCGGTAACTTAATAGCCGTCTGCGCAGTGACCCCCACCTCTGTAAATAGCTTGGTTTGCTCAGCATCCGCTTGCTCCCAAGCGTGACACTGCGCGCAAAGCGTCCTTACTAAGCGCTGGGCTACCACGCCAATCAATGACGATGACAGCAAAAAGGGCTCTACGCCCATATCTTGCAAACGCGTAACCGCCCCAATGGCAGTATTAGTATGCAGGGTGGATAATACTAAATGCCCAGTCAAAGACGCCTGTACCGCGATTTCTGCCGTCTCTAAATCACGAATTTCCCCGACCATCACGACGTCTGGATCTTGACGAAGCATGGCGCGCAGACTTTTAGCAAAGGTCATGTCTACTTTATTATTCACCTGGGTTTGGCCAATCCCATCCAACTGAAATTCAATAGGGTCTTCTGCGGTAAGGATATTTCGCGTTTGGTCGTTTAGGTCGGTCAAGGCAGCATATAACGTGGTGGTCTTACCCGAGCCCGTCGGCCCTGTGACCAAAATGATGCCATGCGGTCGATGAATAAGGCGTTTGAGCTCGCTATAGTCATTATCAGCCAAGCCTAGATAGGTCATATTTAAGCGACCAGCCTGCTTATCTAATAAACGCATAACCACGCGCTCGCCAAAGCTGGACGGCAGGGTTGAGACACGCACATCGACCTCACGCCCTGCCAAACGCAGGCTGATACGGCCATCTTGTGGGACACGTTTTTCAGCAATATCTAACTTGGCCATGACCTTGATACGCGACACCAACAGCGGTGCAAGTTGGCGTTTGGGGCTGACGATTTCTTTAAGCTCACCATCTACACGAAAGCGCACGACCAAGCGCTTCTCAAAAGTTTCGATATGAATATCCGAGGCATTTAGGCGAATAGCTTCCGACAGTAAGGCATTAATTAAGCGAATGATGGGCGCATCGTCTTGCTGATCCATCAAGTCCTCAGTCTCAGGGACGCTGTCCGCAAGACTGACTAAATCGGGATGATCCTCAAGACCTGCCGCAATGTGCTGCGACTCCCCAGTATTACCCGCATAGGCCGCAGCTAGACGCTTTTCAAACTCCTCACCGCTGACACTTTCAAACGTTGGCGGTACCAACACCCCCTGCTCTGTCATAAAGCGACCCGCTTCATTAATAGCCGCTAATGGGGTACTCGGGGTAATGACCAAAATTGGCGAGCTTTGCGCATCGATAGCAGGAATGGCTAGCAGTTGATGGCGTTTAGAAAAGCTATAAGGCAGTTGCAGCATAATAAGGGCTCAGTTCGGTCAGGGGAACGCATGGGGTGCTAGCTAATTATTTATAAACGGCTTTTTATAAATAGCTCTCTTGATAAATAGCTTGGTGCTAACTAAGTTTTTCTACTTAGCTTTATTTTTAACTTCATTTTAGGTTGCTCGCTCAAGGAGCCATAAATTCATACAGCGCTTTCTTGAGTATTTATACACTATAACAAGGCAATCAGTACAAGTAAGCGATGCCGTTTTGTTATACTATCTTAGATATCGCTGGCTTTCAGTCAACAGATGCACACATGCCTTTATTATAGCGTGATGCTTGCCTGCTATACCACTGGCCTGCTGCTATGGCTAAAGCATGCCCTTATATTTACCGTGGTAGTCATTTATTTTATCCTGCATAATAATGCAAATGCTGCGTGGCAATGCTAGTATCTGACGACTTTACATAAACTAGTGATATCAAAGCTATTTCTTTGTTCACACTTATGGTAAATAATTTATGACTGACCTCTCTAACGCTACCCAGACTTTAGACCTCCCCGCCCCTTTCAACGACGAGAGCTTTTTGATAGGCAGTCGCCGTTTTTCATCACGATTACTGGTAGGGACAGGCAAATATAAAGATTTAGCGGAAACAGGGGCCGCTATTGGGGCTTCGGGCGCAGAAATTGTCACTGTAGCAATTCGCCGCACCAACATCGGTCAGCACGCCGACCAGCCGAACCTCCTCGATGTCATCTCTCCTGATAAATACACGATTTTGCCCAACACTGCAGGCTGTTTTGACGCCGATAGCGCCATCCGCACTTGCCAATTGGCGCGTGAGCTTTTAGACGGTCATAACTTGGTCAAGCTAGAAGTATTAGGGGATAAAGACAATTTATATCCCAATATTACTGAAACTTTAAAGGCCGCACGAGTCTTGATAGACGACGGTTTTGAGGTGATGGTCTATACCTCAGACGACCCTATCGTAGCGCAAGAATTAGAGTCTATGGGTTGCGTCGCCATTATGCCATTGGGCAGCTTGATTGGCTCAGGTTTGGGCTTACTTAACCGCCATACTCTGAGTCTGATTATTGAAAATGCAAAGGTCCCTGTGCTGGTCGATGCTGGTGTGGGCACAGCTTCTGACGCCGCTATCGCTATGGAGCTTGGCTGTGATGGGGTATTGATGAACTCAGCGATTGCCAGTGCGCAAAACCCAGTGTTGATGGCGCAGGCTATGAAACACGCGGTATGGGCAGGACGCGCGGCCTTTTTAGCGGGTCGTATGCCGATGCGCCGGATGGCTACCGCTAGCTCACCGCAGACGGGTTACTTTTTTCAATAAATTGTTAAAATGAGTTTTATAAAAATAAATCTTTGACTATAACTGCCTGATAAGTATGAGTACATAGCATGACCTCAGTGCAACAAGGACGTTCCAGGAAATACGCCAAGAGGGGATTTATTAAAAACCCGCTGGCGTATTTAAAAGCTTATATGCCCAGCTTTGGGTCATTTTAGGGGAAATAATATGCGATTGTTAACCGCAGTCGATCAGCTGTTTTTATTATTAGAGTCACGCAAGCAGCCTATGCACGTGGGTGGTTTGTTTTTATTTGAATTGCCAGAAGGGGTGGATAAAGACTTTGTTTATCAACTCGTCCAGCAAATGCAATCTTCTACGGTAGCACCTACCTTTCCCTTCAACCAAGTCCTAGACAAATTGCGCTGGATAGAAGATGAAGACTTTGATATCGACCATCACTTCCGTCATGTTGCCCTGCCAAAACCGGCGCGTGTCCGTGAGCTGCTAGTCTATATTTCTAAAGAACATGGTCGCTTGCTCGACCGCGCCAAGCCACTCTGGGAATGTCACGTCATTGAAGGCATTCAACCTCAGTCTGAGGGCGAGCCAGAACGCTTTGGCCTCTATTTTAAAATACACCACTCCTTGGTCGATGGCATCGCTGCCATGCGCTTAGTGAAAACCTCACTGTCGCAATCCCCTGATGAAATGATGAGCCTGCCTATTTGGTCGCTAATCACCCGCCATAGCAATAAGAAAACTGAAAAACTGCTGCCGAGCCCCAAACCTTGGCTCAGTACTATCAAGCACCAAATGACCACTCTGCTGCCCGTCGTCCGTGAGCTAAAAACCAGCTTTAAACAGCGCAATGATGCCGACTATGTGGGCACTTTAGACGCCCCTAGCAGTATCTTAAACCAAAGAATTTCTGCGTCACGCCGGATTGCTGCGCAGTCCTATTCGTTTGAGCGCTTTGATGCGGTTGGCAAACACTTAAATGTCAGCTTTAACGATGTGGTACTGGCCGTATGTTCGGGGGCTATTCGCCGCTATCTAATCTCATTAAATGAACTGCCTAAAAAGCCTTTGATTGCTTTTGTGCCAATCTCCCTACGCACGGATGAAAGCGCTACTGGCAACCAGATTTCATTCTTGTTAGCCAATTTGGGCACCCATTTAGAAGACCCATTACGCCGTCTCGATATCATCCATCGCAGTATCAATAACGGCAAGCGCCGCTTTGGCCGTATGGACCAAGCCCAGATTATTAACTACAGTGGTATCGCTTATGCTTGGGAAGGCTTAAACTTATTGACGGGGTTATTCCCTAAGAAACAAGCTTTTAACCTTATCATCTCCAACGTTCCTGGTACGACCAAGCCGTTGTATTGGAATGGGGCCAAACTGCAATCGCTGTATCCTGCCTCCATCGTCTTTAATGGCCAGGCGCTCAACATTACTTTGGCGAGTTACTTAGATAAAGTAGAATTCGGTATTATTGCCTGTAGTAAAGTCTTACCACACGTGCAAGATATGTTGGCCCATATCGAAGCTGAGTTGATGGATTTAGAAAAAATTTGTGCTGAGCAGCGCTCCGGTATCCGTGAATAATAAGCGCAGAGTGCTCTGCATTGGCAGCATATAATTAGCTTCGTATAATTAGTATTAGCAGAAAAGCTGCCCATAAAAAACGGTCTCATAATAGAGACCGTTTTTTATGCTATAAGTTTAGGGCGTGTCCTCAATTAACAACACTAGCGTGTAATGGACTAAAACTGGCTATATTTTCGTCACTCTGCGAAAATTTCTAGACAATATGCTCATATTCTCTGCAAAATTTCCATGGACTGACAAAAATCTATCTCACTTTTAGCCTCATGATTCAATTGAGGACACGCCCTAGAAATTACGGCAGTTAAACCGCATCACCCCAGATAGGCACAACCATTTTCATCAATGGTTTTAACAATTTCACGTTACACGCAAAGACTGAGCCCGTCTCCATAGCATCGTGAGCGCCTTTATGATCGACTACGACTCCGCGTGCTTCGCTAACGATTAACTCACCAGCGGCCACATCCCATGGCTTCAATGACATCTCAAAATAGCCATCAAAACGGCCTGCAGCGACGTAGCATAAATCTAGCGCGGCTGAGCCTAAACGACGGACTTGGCCGCCCGCTTCAGCAATGGCTTGTAAGCTTTCGAAATGCTGCTTGGCGTAAGAGACGACTTCACCGTTACGTTGGCGTGCTAACGGATGACCGGTAGTAAATAAGCCACCTTCAATCGTTTTGCGCTCGCTGACATTGATACGACGGTTGTTTAAACGCGCGCCTTTACCACGGCTGGCCGAGAACATTTCGTCACGGACGGGATCGTAGACCACACCGTGCTGCGTGACGCCTTTATGCTGAACCGCGATAGACACACAGAAATGCGGGACACCGTGGACAAAGTTTTGGGTACCATCTAGCGGGTCGATGACCCAGCACCAATCCGCATCTTCGCCAATGCCTTCTTGCATGCCAAACTCTTCCCCTAAGAAAGAGTGGTTCGGATAGCTGTTTTTTAGGGTAGCAATGGTCAGCTCTTCGCTAAAACGGTCGATACGTGTCACTAAGCCGTCGAGCCCTTTCGACTCGATATCCAGCTCAATCTTATGGCGGTTTTGATGTGCGTTTAAAATCTCTGTTCCAACTTTTTCGGCAGCACGTGCTGCCATGACGACCATGGGTTCCATAAATAACCTATTCGATAATATGAGAGTGAAGTAAGGGGTGAAGTAAATTAAAGTGTAAGACGCTTATTCAATAGACTGTAGCTATATTTTATTGAATAAACGTAGCAAGCTGTGCGCTGACCCCAGCGACATCCAGCTCACAATCTGCCAATTGCTCTGCATGGCTACCGTGCGCAATAAAGCGATCAGGAATACCCATGTTCAGTAGCGCAGGCAAAGTCTTGGGTTGCTGTAAAGACAATAAGTACTCATTGACGGCACTGCCGGCGCCGCCCATGATAACGTGTTCTTCTAAGGTGGCAATATGGGTGATACCCTGCGCTAGCAAATCATTGAGCAACTGAGTATCGATGGGCTTTACCCAACGCATATTCACGACCGTAATTTGGCAATCCATCTCGGTAGCGATGAGTTGAGCGGCTGCTTGCTCTGCGGTCGCCACCATCGTACCAAAGGCTAAAATAGCCAGCTTAGTCGCGGCTTCTGCTGCACCATGCACGGAATCAATAACTGCGCGGCCAATCTCGTAGCATACGGCAGGTTTCACAATAGCAGCGCCAGTACCGGTACCACGTGGATAACGCACCGCACTACAGCCCGGATGCTCATAGCAGGTATTTAACAGCTGATAGCACTCATTTTCATCTTTTGGAGCAGCGATGATAATGTTGGGCACGCAGCGTAAAAAGCCAAAATCAAATACGCCCGCATGCGTGGCGCCATCTTCCCCGACCAAACCGGCGCGATCAATAGCAAACATCACGTCCAAATCTTGCAGAGCAACATCATGAATCAATTGATCATAACCACGCTGCAAAAAGGTCGAATAAATCGCCACGATAGGCTTTACGCCTTGAGTAGCCATGCCCCCAGCTAGCGTAACGGCATGCTGCTCAGCGATAGCCACATCAAAGAAGCGCTCAGGGAAAGTACGTGCAAACTCGGTCATGCCCGAGCCCTCTTCCATAGCCGGGGTAATGGCTAATAGATCGGGGTCGAGCGCGGCTTTGTCACAGATAAACTCACCGAAGACTTCCGCGAATTTTTTCTTAACTTGCACAGTGGTAGTGGGTTGCTTTACCACTTCTTCAGCAGCCGCTTCGGCCGCTAGTTTACCAATCGCGTGATAGCCCACTGGGTCGATTTCTGCGGGGGCAAAACCTTTGCCTTTGGTCGTATAAATATGGACGAGCACCGGGCCTGAGACTTGCTTGGCCAGACTTAAAACGCGCAACAGCTCTGGCAGATTATGGCCATCAAAGGGACCAAAATAGGTAAAGCCAATCGCTTTAAAAACGTTGTCCGCCACTTGTGGCACATCACGCTGCTGATGGTGACGCATACGCCGATCATGCGCTTGCATATCGGGACGATGGCGTAGTTTAGGCTTGCCCGCTTGGGTGATATCGACTTGATAACCCGACTCCCACAGCATAGCTAAATGCCGTGAGAAACCCCCAATTGAACAAGATATTGACATGTCATTGTCATTCAAAATGACCAGTAAATCAGCGTTTTGTTGTACCGCATCATTCATGGCCTCAAACGCCATGCCACCCGTCATGGCCCCATCGCCGACGACGCAAGCGACTTTATGCGGCTTGCCCAAATGACGCAGCGCTAGGCTCATGCCCAAGCCGGCAGAAATAGCCGTCGAGGAATGACCTACCCCAAAGGTATCGTAAGGGGATTCCGCCCGCTCAGGAAAAGCGGTTAAGCCATCTTTAGCCCGGATAGTCCCTAGCAGGTCACGGCGACCGGTTAAGACTTTATGAGCATAAGCCTGGTGACCCACATCCCAGACGAGTTGATCGTCAGGCGCATTCAACAAATAATGCAGCGCAATCGTCAGCTCCACCACGCCTAAATTAGCGCCGAAGTGACCGCCACTTTGACCGGCAGAATACAATAAGAATAGGCGCAGCTCATCGGCCAGCTCAATCAATTGATCCTGACTAAAGCGCTTTAGGTCATTGGGGGCATCAACACTATCTAACAAAGGTGTTAGCGGGCGACTGCGAGGTATCTCTGAATAAACCTGCTGTAACGATGGCGGCTTGGGTGGGTTATTAGCAGCATCGGCGTGCGTTGATGGCGATAATGACCTAGACTGTGAGGAGTGAGGTGTCTGCTGCATAAACCGTACTTTACCTACCAATCTACTGACAAAGGCTTTAAATGCCTCAAGCGAAATCGACTTGAGAGCAGCAAGCGCGTCTTAATATATGAATTATTTACGAGTGACTTTTTGCCCAAAAACTGGTGCCAGAAAAAGCTCTATCCACTACTTGTCAAAGTCACTGCCTAGCAGAAAAACTGCAAAAGTTACTTAGTAAACAGCGAGATAAACTTACTGAATGAGCAAAGACTTGTCACTGTGTCTATTAAAATAGTATGGCATAATAGCACTTTTTTTTGCTAGCCGCTTTATTCATCGTGGCAAGTCTGTGAATTTTGTGTGATTTGCTCACAATGTCCCCATATAGGGATTATCCGCTTGCGCTCCTGCCCTACTTTAGGCTGAGTATAGCAAATATATCGGCGGCATAACGACAACGCTATCCGCTAGCGCCAGGCTTACTATCATTTATAGTTTTATTCAGGGCTTAAATGTCATATCAATTTATTACCAGTGCTAAGCTTCCGACCACCTATGGCGTCTTTGACATCCATATGTTTGAAAATGCTGCCGGCCAAGAGCATGTGATGCTTACGGTAGGTCTGCCTGTGGTTGCGACTCCTTCTTCTGATTCTGCTGATGCCATGTCGACTGAGGGGGCTACGCATGAGCCGACCGCGACGCCTAGGTCTGGGCTAGCGCCGCTCGTGCGTATCCATTCAGAATGTCTGACTGGGGATGCGTTTAGCTCGCTAAAATGTGACTGCGGCCCGCAATTAAATACGGCTATGGCCGCGATTCAACAAGCGGGCTGCGGGGCGATTCTATATCTGCGCCAAGAAGGTCGCGGTATTGGCTTGACCAATAAGATTCGCGCTTACGCTCTGCAGGATCAAGGCCACGATACTTTGGATGCCAATTTAATGTTGGGCTTGCCAGCCGATGCTCGAGTCTACGATATGTGTGGGGCTATGCTGGCTCACGTGGGCGTCGATCAAGTGCGTCTGCTGACTAATAATCCGAATAAAGTCGCCTATCTTACCGAGCATGGCATTGAGGTCACAGAACGCGTGCCTTTATTGGTCGGTGTCAATGACCATAACAGTGCCTATCTAGCGACCAAACGTGACCGTATGGGTCATATCTTTAACGAAGCGCTAGAGCCTGTGGTTGACCATCATCCGTTGTAAGCTTTCAAGCCCAACTACTAAACAGTTATATAACGTATAACAATGGCTTAGCGCCAGATAAATTGTGGCTTCTTATAATTTGATAATCCTTACCGCCTGATATGGTCATGCCGACACTCAAAGACTACTACGATTGCCCGTAAATCGTTGGTTTAACGAATCCGTAGACTGTCTACTCATCCTCCTGTTCCTCAAGCTTGGAGTCTCCTATGACTACTTCCCCTACCGCCCCAAAAGACAATGTCTCTGATCATGGTGTGCCAACTTCCGATAATATCGCACAAGTCAGAGCTTTTTTATTAGACCTGCAAGCCCGTATTTGTGCGGCTTTAGAAGCGCAAGAAGTCGCGGGTGGCGGCACGGCAACCTTTATCCCCGATGATTGGGAGCGTCCTGAAGGCGGTGGTGGTCGCTCATGCGTATTGGCCGGTGGTGAAGTGTTAGAGAAAGCAGGCGTCATGTTTAGCCATATCCAAGTGAAAAACCTGCCAGCTTCTGCCACTGCGAGACACCCCAATATTGCGGGGCGGCAAGCGCAGGCCTTGGGCGTATCGTTAGTGGTTCATCCTAAAAATCCCTACGTGCCGACCAGCCATGCCAACGTGCGCTTATTCGTCGCGGAAGCCGAAGGTGAAGCGCCGATTTGGTGGTTTGGCGGGGGCTTTGATTTAACCCCGTTCTACCCGGTTTTAGAAGACTGCGTGCATTGGCATCAAGTGTGCCATGACCTCTGTGCCCCTTTCGGTGCTGGTGTCTATGACGACTTTAAACAGTGGTGTGATGAGTATTTTTATCTGCGCCACCGCGATGAGCAGCGTGGTATCGGCGGCTTATTCTATGATGATGTTAATCCGGAGAGCCGGGGTTGGGATTTCGACACTTGCTTTGACTTTATGCAAGCCGTGGGCAATGGCTACCTGGAGGGCATAATCCCTATCTTTGAGCGCCGCCGTGACACCCCTTATACCGAGGCGCAGCGCGATTTCCAACTGTATCGCCGTGGCCGCTATGTCGAATACAACCTCGTGTACGACCGCGGCACCCTATTTGGGCTGCAAAGTAATGGCCGTATCGAATCTATTTTGGTCAGCATGCCGCCATTGACGGGCTGGCAGTATCGCTATGAGCCGGAGCCGGGCACGCCTGAATTTGAATTGACGGACTTCTATTTAAAACCGCGAGACTGGTTATCTGTAACCAAGTCCTAAGTTGGTGAGTTTTACCCCTTTGCTACTCAGCTAACAAGCCAAGGTAGCGACTGGCTAAACTCCGATCATTTATGTTGTAATCAATAGCTTAACATTATGTTTGTTAAGCTATTGTTCGTTAGGGTAGCTTAAAAAATCATAGCCGTTATAATAGATAGACTTCATAACGTTGCCGACTGTATGCCCTACTAAGGGCTGGTCATCAAGTCGGCTAGCTCAGCTTTATTGTACAATTTTGCCGCTATAGAATACGCAGCATTTATGGTTGCACGCTACCCCTTGCCACGCTATTCTCAGCCACATAACTTATATTATAAGGAGACACTATGTCACTTTTTAAAGCCCCTTCATTGGCGAAATCTTCGCGCTTAGCCGCGCTACCTGTTTTGGCTGCTGCCTTATTGTTAGGCGCTTGTAGCTCACCGAGCAATCCGGATGTCAGCGCCCGCCAAGATATTATGAAAAACTATGGCGATGCTATGGGTGTGATGGGCGATATGATGAAAAACCCAGATACTTTTGATGCGGCTAAATTCCAAGAGCAAGCCGCTTATCTGGCGGATACGGCCAATAGCCCGTGGAAACATTTCCAAGATAAAGAAGCGGTCGGTAATGCTACCGATATGGTCTGGAGCAATGCTGCTGGCTTTACCGCTGAAGCAGAAAAATTCCAACAAGCCGCTACTGACCTGAACTTTGTCGCGCAAAATGCCAATGGTATCGCTGATGTCGGCGCTGAATTTAAAGAAGTGGGCGCCTCTTGTAAGTCTTGCCATACTGACTATAAACAAAAAGATGACTAATCTTGTTAAGTGGCTTTAAGCCTTTTCACTAAAAGATAAGGTTAGCTGTAAAAAGACAATACCCATTAAAAAAGACGCTTAAATTAAGCGTCTTTTTTTTATTCTGTATAAGTAGGTTTAGGGATTTTTACAGCAATTAAGCGGCAGGTTTGGCTATTTTCTTGACTACCTTATCTACAGAAGCGTCACTTAAATCTAAAGTACGGATTGGGAAAGGCATATTAACCCCGGCCCCATCCAAGCCTTTTTTCATCTCAACGATGACTTCGTGAATCGAGGCAACTTTATTCGCTTGGGTGCCATCATCGATAAACCAACGTACAGTTAAGTCGATAGTAGAGTCCCCAAAGCCCGTCGCAATAACCGAAGGCTCAGCACGACGCGAGACCGTTTCTGCTCGATCTAAAGCTTGGAGAATAACCGCTTTTGCTGCCTCGATATCATCCTCATAACCGATACCCACAGCCACTTGCAAGCGGCGCTGCTTATACGCTGTATTCACGGTCAAGGCCGAGGTATAAAGTTGCGAATTGGGGATGACCACTTGGCGCCCATCAAAAGTCTTAATAGTAGTGGCGCGAATTTTAATGTCTTCTACCGTGCCCTCATAGTCGCCCGAGACAATTTGATCGCCAATACGGAACGGCTCTGATAGGAGTAATAAAATCCCCGAGAGTAGATTTTGGAAGATGTCTTTAAAGGCAAAGCCAATCGCTACCGAGCCAATCCCTAACGCCCCAATGAGCTTGGCGGGAGTAAAGCCGGGTATCGCAATCACCATCGCAATCATAAAGCCGATGAATAAAATCAGCGCGCCGCCCACCCGTTGGAAGACTTTGACCAAATTACCGTGACGGCTACGACTGCCCAATAGCTTATACACTACTTTTTTGAAGAGAGCGGACAGTCCCCAAAAAAATAAAAACACCACCAAGGCGACTAAGAAATAAGGCACTCGTGCCGCCAAATCTTGCAGTATTTGTTGACCTGACGCCGCCATGCTTTGGTACTCACTGACTTTTTGCGCGGCATTATTCGCCAAGCTTTCCTTCGCCATCCTATACTTACCTCTTAATAATGCTCATTACTTACTAGGAAATCAGCTAGCACCCTGCGTAAGCGATGCTAGCTGACGGTACAGAATATAACGCAGTACGGGGGAAATATAAAATATTAGCCCATTTTTTCGGCTTCAACAATCTCAATCCAATAGCCATCTGGATCTTTAATAAAAGCAATATTATTCATCTTGCCATCTTCTGGACGCTTCTGGAAAGTGACGTTATTAGCATCAAACCAAGCGACTGCTGCGGTTAAGTCTGGCACGGTAAAGCAAATATGGCCAAACCCTTGCGGCTCTGCATTGCCATCGTGGTAGCTAAAGCTGTCTTTATCCTCAGTGCCATGATTGTGGGTCAATTCTAAGATACCACGCTGACGGAAGGTATAGATGGCCAAATCGCTCTCGCCCTCAGGCAGTGTTGCCCGCTCCTCGGCAGTCAGCTTGGCTAAAAAGTATAAATCAAAGCCCATCTCGTCAAACTTTTTCACACATAATAAAGTCATGCCCAACACGCCGGTGTAAAACGCTAGGGCACGCTCCGGGTCTTTGATACGCAGCATCGTATGGTTAAAAGTAAAGCCTTCGGTTTGACCAGCAATCGCTTGCACACCAGCCGCTTGTACGCTCGACTTAGGCTGTTCGATACTGGCCTGCTCAATACTGGGCTGCTCAATAGCGGTTACGTTATTTGGTTGGCTCATATAGCACCTTATAGGTTCGCAAAAACAATCATGAAAATAATGTTAAAGAGTCATCATTAATAGTTAATCTAATTTTTTATGTAGAGCAGATTTAAGCCCTAAAATCGGGGGGATTTTCCGAATTTAGCAGTCCAAAAATCTAACAATACCGGTGTCTAAATCGTATTCAGCGCCTACGATTAATAGCTGACCTGAGCTCACCAAGTCTTCCAGTATTCTAGAGCCATGCTTTAGCTGACTGACGGACATGCGCGCATTGGCCCGGATAGAACGATTGATCAGCTCATCGGCATCCACATCTTGCCCTGTCGCTGTCGCCAACTCATGTAAGTTATAGACGCTAGGGCGAATACGATCGACGATAGATTGCAGATTTGGTGAGTAGTACTGCTCTGGATTAATCAGTGCCTCAACGCAGGCCGTGACCGCGCCACAATGAGAATGGCCCAAGACCACTACCAATTGCGTGCCAAACTTCTCAGCGGCAAACTCGACCGAGCCAATTTGCGAGGGGGCGACCACATTGCCCGCTACCCGAATCACGAATAAATCGCCAAGCCCTTGATCAAATACAATCTCTACCGGTACGCGAGCGTCCGAACAGCCTAAGATAATCGCGACTGGGTCCTGATCATTAATCAGCTCAGGACGTTTTTGCATACTAGGGTCAGGGTCGGTCAAACTGGCGACGTAACGTTGGTTGCCTTCTTTGAGCATCGCCAGAGCTTCTGCTCCAGTGGTAGGACGGGGGCGTTGCGGCATGAGAATTTCCTTATTATTTATTAGAGAGCGCTTGGTATCACCGTGACCGCTGCTGCCTTGGCGTTACTCCCTAATGAAAGGGGCAGCCGAAAGGCACAGAGCGAGATGGTAGTGAAGCTTTTGGTTTAAGACTTTGGGTTAATAATTGTACCGAAATTACCCTAGATTCTCTATAGCGCATCTCCGCAATACTGTCGTACTTTCTATGCGCTATTATTGCTTTAACTAGCTCGTGCCTTAACTAGGTTAGGCGCTTACCTCTACAAATTGCCCGATGACCGCTGTAGTGATTTTGTTATAATACCTCAACAGTGAGCCAACAATGACCTGCTATAGGCCTATAAGCTCCGTAGCTATGTCGCCACTCATTCTTTGACCCACCCGCTAGCAAAGCTCGACAGGGAGCCTAATTAGTCAGGCTTTGACGCCTCACTTTTGCCGTACCCTGCACCGTTTTTTGCGCTAATTTTTAGGATTGCCCACCATGACTGACCCGCTTTCTGTGTCGGCGCCGCGCCCCAACGCTACTGACTCTGATGTCTTACTCCGTATCGCTGGCATCAAAAAATCTTATGACGCTACCGAAGTCCTCACAGACATCAATTTAGATATTAAACATGGCGAGTTTCTGACCCTGTTAGGGCCTTCAGGCTGCGGCAAAACCACCTTGCTACGCTTGATTGCCGGCTTTGAGCAGCCCACAGCGGGCGCTATCTATCTAGATGGCGAGCAGATGGCCGGCCTGCCTGCGGATAAACGCCCGGTCAACACGGTGTTTCAGCAATATGCGCTATTTCCGCATATGACGGTAGCGCAAAACGTAGCGTATGGGCTGAAACTAAAAAAAGTGCCCAAAGCCGAGATTAATACTCGCGTCAGTCAAGCGCTACAAATGGTGCAGCTAGAACACTTGGCCAATCGTAAACCGCAAGACCTATCCGGCGGTCAGCAGCAGCGCGTAGCCATTGCGCGTGCGGTGATTAACCGTCCAAAATTGCTATTGTTGGATGAGCCCCTCTCCGCGCTCGATTATAAGTTGCGCCTACAGATGCAGTCTGAGCTCAAGCGCCTACAGCGCGAGTTGGGCATTACCTTTATCTTCGTCACCCACGACCAAGAAGAGGCGCTGTCCATGTCAGACCGGATCGCCGTTATGAAAGATGGTCGCTTTCAACAGATTGGCACGCCCATTGAGATTTACGAGACCCCTGCTAACCTATTCACCGCCAAGTTCATTGGCGAGACCAATCTCTTCCAAGCCGTGGTCAAAGCGGTAAATCCTGAGCAGGCGGACTTAAACGGCAAGGTGACCAATGGCCGTATCGATGTGGAGGTCTGTGAGACGCCAGAAGGTGAGCAATGGTTACGCAATCTACGCCGTCCGGCCTTCGCCCATAAAATCCAGGTCGGTGATACCGTCAACCTGTTGCTGCGTCCAGAAGATTTACGGATTTATGATATCAATGACGCGAGCCATCAGGGCTTGCCGGGCAAAGTCGTAGAAAGCAACTATAAAGGCAGTACGCTCGACTCCATTATTCAATTGCACAATGGCCATATGGTCAAGGCCTCAGAGTTTTTTGATGAAGACGACCCTAGCTTTGATTATAAAATGGGTGAGCTGGTCAAGGTCTCTTGGGTCGATGGTTGGGAGTGGGTATTGCCTGAAGAAGAGGCTCGTGGCCCAGAGAGCTTAGTTAGTTTGAACAGCTTGGCGGCCGCCTCTACTGGTCAAGGGAGCGACGGCTCATGAGTGCTAAATCGCAAGCAAAAAGCCCTTTTCGCACCGCCACCTTATGGTTGATTTGGACTTGGCTCATCGTCTTTGCGTTATTGCCAAATATCCTAGTCATCGCGACCAGCTTTCTCTCGCGTGATACCGTAGACTTTATCAGTCTGCCCGTGACGATAGACAGCTATCGCCGCATGCTCGATCCGCTCTATCTCGAGGTGTTCGTGCATTCGTTATGGATGGCGGGTATCACCACCGTACTGTGCCTACTTTTTGGCTATCCCTTTGCTTGGTTGGTCTCTAAAGCTAATCCACGCTGGCAGCCGCTGCTCATGATGATGCTCATCTTGCCATTTTGGACCAACTCTTTAGTGCGGACTTATGCGCTTAAGCTATTATTTGCCAATAATGGCTTGATCAATAAGCTGCTATTAACCTTAGGCATTGTCGATAAACCGCTCGATATCTTGTATACCCAAGGCGCGGTCATCGCGGGTCTGACCTATCTGTTATTTCCCTTTATGGTACTGCCGTTATACGCCGTCTTTACCGATTTACGCGACGATATGCTGTTGGCTTCCAAAGACTTGGGTGCCTCCAAGCTGCAGACCTTTTGGCATGTGGTACTGCCGCTAACCACGCCGGGGGTAATCTCTGGTGTACTGCTGGTGCTACTTCCCGCTATGGGCATGTTCTATGTGGCCGATATTTTAGGCGGCGCACGCAACCTACTCGTCGGTAACGTCATCAAAAACCAGTTCTTAGATGCTCGTGACTGGCCGTTTGGTGCCGCGGCTAGTGTGCTCCTGACGCTAGCGATGGCGATATTGCTGTGGGCGTACTATGCGAGCAGTCGCCGGATTGGCAAAACTGATTTTAACGAGGTGGCCTAATGTCAGATATTAATAATAACAGTGCCGCTCCTACCCCCATGCCCGCAGCGACTAAAGCGGCGCGTAAAGGTAAAAAATCAGGCGGTGGCTCTTTAGGCTTGTTTGGCCGCAGCTATTTAGGGTTTATCTATGCCCTACTGTACCTGCCCATTATTATCTTAGTCATCATGTCGTTTAATAAATCGAAGATTGGCTATAACTGGGGCGGCTTTAGCCTCAAGTGGTACGAGTCTTTATTTAACAACCAAGCGATGGTCGATGCTTTTTTGCATTCGATTTGGTTGGGATTGGCTGCGGCCACCATCTCTACCCTGATTGGGACCTTGACCGCATTGGCATTACACCGCTATGACTTCCGCGCCAAAGGGCTGCTCAACGGCTTATTATTCGTCCTGATGATGTCACCTGAGATTGTGTTGGCGATTTCGCTATTGGCGCTGTTCTTATTGGTTGGTTTACAGTTGGGCTTTGTGTCTTTATTAATTGCCCATATTACTTTCTGCCTGCCGTTCGTAGTGATTACTGTTTTTGCTCGCTTGAGTAGTTTGGATGAGCGCTTGATGGAAGCGGCACGTGATTTGGGCGCTAGCGAATCAACTATGGTACGTACCGTCTTGATTCCTGTCATTTTCCCTGCCGTAATGGCCGGTTGGTTATTGGCCTTTACCCTATCGCTTGATGATGTGGTGGTGTCGACTTTCGTCACGGGGCCGAGCTATGAAATCTTACCGCTGCGTATTTATTCTATGGTGCGGGTCGGCCTAAAACCTGAGGTCAATGCTATCGGCACCTTACTGTTGGGCGCCTCGTTAATCTTGGTCGTGATTTCGCAGCTGCTTATGCGCAAACGCTAACATCCTATCAGTAAGCTATTAGCAGGCAACTATTAAGCAGATAAATAAAACACGGATAAAAAAAGGGCTATAACGGCTGCACGGTTATAGCCCTTTTTACTGGCTAGGATTAGGTGACAATATAACGGTCCATAATCGGTGTTAATAACGACCAGGCACTATTCATTTCGTCTAAGCCCTAACGCTGAGCATATTTGAATGAAAATCAGCTTAATATAGTTTACAATGAATAACATTCACCTTAGATGGTATTTTTAATCTTCAATAATGCTTTGGACTGGCCACGCGTATGTTAGAACTTCGACACTTAAAAACCTTGACCGCCCTTAGAGCCCATGGCTCCTTAGCCGCTGCTGCCGATGAGCTGCATGTCACCGCCTCAGCCGTCTCCCACCAATTAAAAGAACTAGAAAACTACTACGATATTAGCTTGGTAAATCGCCGTACCCGTCCCTTAACCTTTACCCCAGCGGGCAAAGCTGTGCTCAAGCTCGCCGATAGTGTGTTGCCGCAAGTGACGCGAACCAAAGCGAATTTAAAACGTCTGGCCCATGGGCAAGCCGGTAGGTTGCGCTTAGCTTCGGAGTGTCACAGCTGTTTTGATTGGCTCATGCCTATCCTCAATCAATACCGCCGCGACTGGTCGGATGTCGAGCTCGACTTTGCCACAGGCTTCGAGCCTGAGCCGCATCATTTGTTATTGGAAGGGGATATTGACCTGCTGATTACCACCAGTAATTTACCGATTGCTGGGATTGATTATCAGCCGCTCTTTGAATACGAGAGCCGGCTAGTATTATCACCGACCCATCCGTTAGCAGCAGAGACCGCCACGATAGCACCGAGCCAATTGACCAGTGAGACCTTGATTGCTTATCCGGTAGAGGCCAAACGCTTAGATATTATCGCTCAATTTATGACCCCAGCCAAAGCCAGCTTTAAACAGATACGTACGACGGATCTCACCGCTATGTTAATTCAGTTGGTAGCGAGCGAGCGTGGTATAGCCGCCCTCCCTGATTGGGTGGTGGCAGAATATGAGAAAAAAGGTTGGGTGGTGTCGCGCCCCTTGGGCAATGGGGTTTATTGTCAACTGTATGCCGCAACCCGCACTTCGAGTCGCGATACCGCTTATATGCAAGGGTTTGCCAGTTTATTAGAAGATTTGGTAAAGCCCTAGCTTATAATAAAAAACAGGCTACCGTTAAAATAGCCCTTTAACGAGGTAATACCCTATAGCAGTGGCCAATAGCGTCAACGTGACGTGCAGTCCTATCAACATCAATCCTGCTAATAACCGACCACTGTTAAGTAGGTCAAAGACCTCGGCGCTAAAGGTACTAAAGGTAGTCAGGCCGCCTAAAAACCCAGTGACCACGAACAGACGTAAATGCGGGCTAAGACCAGCACCAAAGCGCTCGAACAGCAATAAAGCCACCCCAATAAGTAAGCCACCCAATACGTTGGCGCTTAAAGTGCCGAGTGGCAACCAATGTGCGCCTGCGTTAAAACGCGACAACCACGCGCGTAAGCACGCCCCTAAAGCGGCTCCGAAACCGATAGCTAACCATTGCATCGACTACTCTCCGAGCGCTATTGGGGCGGTGTGGGTTTCCGTACCTGGCTTAACTGGCGGCAACTCATCAATATTCCATCTGGGCACGCAGCTGACTGACAAATCATCGGCTTGTCCTGCGGCGAGACGCTCATAACCGGCATAAGCAATCATCGCCCCGTTATCCGTACATAAGGCAGGTGGCGCATAATGGACGGTCGCCTGTATCTTCGCTAACTCACTCGTGAGTCTGGCGCGCAAATAAGTATTGGCACTGACCCCACCGGCGATCACCAATCGATTCATCCCGGCTTGCTTTAAAGCCTTAATGCATTTTTTCACTAAGGTATCGACAACGGCATGCTGAAAACTAGCCGCAATATCTGCGCGTACTTGTGAGTTGCTGTTGTCGCCTGTAGCCTCAGAGCCTGGGGTATCTTTAATCAGATTATGTACGGCTGTTTTCATGCCACTAAAGGAGAAATCGAGCCCTCTGTGTAGCATAGGTCTTGGCAGCTCATAAGCATTGGGATTGCCACTCTCCGCTAACTTGGCAATGTTGGGGCCGCCCGGATAAGGCAAGCCTAGCATCTTCGCTGCTTTATCAAAGCACTCCCCTGCGGCATCATCGATAGACTCGCCTAATATCTCATACTCGCCCACGCCGCGCGCTGCGACCAACATAGTATGACCACCAGATACTAGCAAGGAAACAAACGGAAAAGCCGGCGGGTTTGCGCCCATCAATGGGGCCAATAAATGCCCTTCCATATGATGAATCCCAATAGCGGGGATGCCGAGCCCATACGCCAAGCTGCGGCCAAATAGCGCGCCCGTCATCAAAGCCCCAATCAAGCCGGGGCCTTTAGTATAAGCAATGGCATCGATATCTGACTTTTTGAGCTGACACTGCTCGAGCAGCTCATTCAATAGAGGCACCAACTTACGAATATGATCGCGACTCGCCAACTCAGGCACCACACCGCCATAGGTAGCGTGCAGCTCAATCTGTGAATATAACACTTGGCCGACGAGCCCTTGATTAGGACTGTCTATTTGCTCGTTATCAAAAATCGCCAGACCCGTTTCGTCACACGAGGTCTCTAGTCCTAATACTTTCATAGTCTTACCTACTTTGTCTTATGCTTCAAGAAGAGGTCAAAAATGCCATTGCAATCGTGCCTTACCACACGATTTACCCGGCAATTAAAAAATAAAAACCGCCATTGCCGATGACAATGACGGTAGTGTAGCAAATTTACAAGGGGCTCATACGCCGCTATAACGGTTGCGCTACTATAAACGCTCTATAAGATAGACCCTATTTACTGAGTAGCATAAACCCTTTGGACTAAGCTAAGCAGACACTTTGGACCTAACTAACGCTAGCAATCATATAGTCTACCGCAGCATGTACTTCAGCTTCGCTCACCCCATTGACCGCTTGCGGAGGCATCTTATTAAAGCCTTGTGCTGAGTGCTCATATAAAGTGGCTTTATCTTTTGCTAAATGCGGCGCCCAAGCCTCTTTATTGCCATACTTCGGTGCTTCTAACAGCCCTGATTCGTGACAGGCTTTGCACTGTTTTTCATACAGCAATTTGCCAGCATCAGCGGCTAAGGCCACTTCTGGGCCAGCGGCCGCAGCCGTTTCTTCAGCAGGTGCGCTCTCTTCTACAGGAGCTTCAGCAGCCGGCTCGGTGGCAGGCACTTCTTCTTCCACAGCATCATCAGTAGTCGCTTCCGGCTCAGCAACGACAGGCGTTTCCGCTACTGGGGCTTCGGCTTCTGGGGCGGTACTGGCCGTATCATTATTGCTACACGCACTCATTGCAGTGGCGGCGCTAATGACTAATAGGGCGGCTAAAGTTTTGCTCATCATAGGTCATCCTTGAGAGTTAGCAGGTGATAAATGAAACATACAGGGTCTCGAATCGTCGTAGGTCGCGCAACTTATTAATAGCTAAGCAATTAATTAATAATAAAGCTATTGAAGCATAAAGCTATTCTACTTTAGTAGTATCTGTAGCTGGCGCTTCGTCAAGTGCGGGCTCACCCTCTTTTACTACTGGCACAGTGCCATCAGCCGCTGGCGCGTCGGCATCGGCTGCAATCTCAGTAGTGTCTGGCTGTGCAGCAGCATCTGTGGCCATATCGCCCTCTGCCGCAGCAGTATCAGTACCTTCCGTCGTCGTAGCTGCTGGTGCGGCCGTCGTTTCAAACTCAATAACTTCCGCTTCTGGCGCGTTGGCACGGGCCATTTCAGCCGCTTCGTCTACTTTATCAGGAGCAGTGACCGCTTCATGTTTTTCACCACAAGCACTGAGGCCCGTCGCGAGCATAATAGCGGTAACGATTGCCAATGTAGACTTGATTAGGGGGCTACGAAAGGTGGGCTTACCTTGAATTGTTGAATTAGTCATACCGTGCTCCAAATGAGTGCCCAATACGGGCAGTAATTGATTATTAAAACGTTTGCCATAAAATGAAATAAACGCATTAAATTTTAACAATATAATAGCATAATTCGGGCAAATCTCGTGGCTAAAAACATAGTCCTTAGTCATATCATGGCATTTCTATGAGGGCAATTATGCGCTGGAATACCTGCCACTGCCAGCCTAAAAAACGCTATAATAACTGCCTGCGCTATATTGACACGGCGATTTAATTATTGTACTATATCCGCCCTTATGCTATAGCTGTTTCACAGACTATATGTATAAAGATTACTCTTAGCTATAGTGGAATAATAATAAAGGCTTGATTTATCTAGTCATTATTACTTCCTATAGTTTCCTAGTTTGAGCTGATGCCTGCACAGTTGAGACCGTGCGGCTAATACTAATCACACAGCCAAGCTAATGCCCTTATTGTCTCAATCCAAACGAAGGAGTCTTCATGCCTGCAGTTAAGGTTAAAGAAAACGAACCTGTTGATATCGCTATCCGTCGCTTCAAGCGCGCTTGCGAAAAAGCCGGTGTATTGTCTGACGTACGTAAGCGTGAGTTTTATGAAAAACCAACGCAAGAGCGTAAGCGTAAAAAAGCAGCCGCGGTAAAGCGTTATAAGAAAAAACTACAGCGTGAGTCTATCCGCACGACTCGTAAATACTAGTCGTCATTATTGAGAGTAAGTTGCTGTAACTTTATACTACAACTTTATTCTTAATAAGAGTTTTATAAGCGCCACTGTTATCGAATGATATCAGTGGCGTTTTTTATGCTACACTTTTTGTCGATTTTGCGGGCTTTATACAGCCGCTACTCTTTGATTGTCTGTTTAAGGAATAATAATGAGCGAATTAAAAAATACCCTGACTGAAGCCGTCAAAACCGCCATGCGAGCGCGTGAGCTAGAAAAAGTGAAGGTACTGCGCAATGTGCAAGCGGTCATCAAACAGATTGAAATCGATCGCCAAATTGAATTGACCGATACCGACGTCTTAGACATTCTGCAAAAGCAGCTAAAACAGCGTCAAGAGTCGCTCACTATCTTTACCGATAATGGCCGCGAAGACTTAGCAGAAAAAGAACAGTTTGAGATTAATATCATCAATGAATTCATGCCGCAGCAGATGGGCGATGAAGAGTTGGCCGCTATGGTCAATGCCGAGATTGCTGAGCAAGGCGCCACCTCTATGCGCGATATGGGTCAAGTCATGGCCGTTTTAAAAGCGAAAACTACCGGCAAGGCAGACCCTGCTATTGTTTCTAAATTGGTAAAACAAGCGCTACAAGGCTAGTCTCACCAGTTTAGTGCGCTAATGAACTAGTCTCACCAGTTTAGTGCGCTAATGAAAATGTAGCCCGAACCTACAGACCTTAAGATAGCCCGCGATTGCTCACCCTAATAGCCCTCCTATTTACTTAGGGACCCCTATTTACGGTTTGAAGTCTCGGGCTATTTTTGTGTTGGCTATTTCACTATTGATGGTAGCTATTAGCGCGTTCTGCTTGGCCTGTTTGGCGACGTTTAAACCCTGCGTGAACGACACTAGAGCGTCGCTATAACGCCCACGCCAGAGCTCGACTTGGCCGCGATAGCGTAAGGCATTAATGGTGGCTATTTGCGCTAGCTTCGCATCTGTAGCGTGCTTGGCCAGATAGTCATTGGCTTTTTGTAGCCCTTGCCACGCCTGAATATCGCTCTCTTGCTGCTGCACCAGAGGTTTCAATAGGGTCTGCGCTTCTTGCGCTTGGCCTAGATTAATCAGCGCCTCTGCTAAATAAACGCGTAAATCACGGCGCTCAGGATATAAGCGTTGCTGCGCTTGTAAAATATCGGCGGCTTGTTGCCAATTGCCTTGGGCACTGGCCAACTCACTGCGTGTGATAGAAAGTAAAGGCTCTAGCGCCGCTTGCTCATTGACACTCTTTTGTAGCAGCGGTGCTAAAGTCTTCTCTGCAGCGTCATAACGTTGCTGGCTCGCATACCAATGACTTAATGCGAGTGTGGCACCAAGGCTGTGCCTAGCCGCGGTTTGTAACGTTGGCTCATTCGCTTGCTTTGATAGCAGTTGCACCCGCCAATACAGCAAATCAAATAGCGCCTCATGGCGCAGTTGCTGATTTAACGGCACATTGGGGAATTGTTGGGCACGACTTTGCGCTTCACTTAAGCGCTCATTACTCAGCGGATGTGAGCGAATAAAGCTGGGGAGAAAACTCTTATCCGATTGATTTAATTGACTGCGCGCATTCATCGTAGCGAAAAATCGCGGCATCGCCTTAGGGTCAAACCCGGCTTGCGTCATAATTTGCATGCCAACGCGATCGGCTTCGCGCTCATTAGAGCGGCTAAAGGCCATCTGGCTATCCAACGCCGCCGTCTGACTGCCCATCATAATCGCGGTTGCGGCATCGCCATCGGCTGACGAGGCGGCAATGGCTGCGAGCAGACCACCAATTTGTAACAACAGCGCATTACGGCGGGCTTCGCTGCTGTGCTCATAGTGGCGTTGGCTTAAATGCGCCACTTCGTGGGCCAAGACGCTCGCCACCTCATCCATACTTTTGGCTGAGGTAATGGTGCCGGTATGCAGACCGATGACGCCACCCGGTATCGCAAAGGCGTTGATAGAGGGGTCATTGACCACCACTAACGCTATCGGGGCCTGCTGGCGTACCTGCGCATTTAATTGCCACGTAACGTCATTCATCACCGTCTGTACCCAAGGGTCATTGAGGGCGGTCACTTCACCATTGAGTCGCTGTAATGACCACTCCCCGACCAGCCGGTTCTGATGCTGATCGGCAAAGCTGACGCCCTGCCGGCTTAAATCAGGGATACGCAAGGTCTCGGAACTGCCATTGCTATTACTACTGCCACTAAACCCACTATTCGTCACCATAGCGCTGCTATAGGCGCTGTTATTATAGGCATAAGCACTGTTCGCTACCATAGCTATGGGTTGTGCGGCCGCTAGCGTACAAGACAACGTCCCTGATAATATAGTGGTCAGCATACTAGGTAAGGCAAGAGGCACAGTTTTAAGGCGGGACCAAGGCCGCTGACTAAACCGTTGGCGTTGCTGAACAGGGTGGGTCATGAGGGCTCGCTTGTATAATAGTAGGACAGATACGGCGGATATACGGATAGTTTATAATAGGGTCAGCTTTGACTATACGAGCTTGCTTAACTAGGGTCAATCTATCGCACGGTTATGACATGATTGGGTGAGGCTATAGCAATAAATAAGCGGCGGCGCTAGGGGCTGCTACCCCTATGAATTACCATGCCCTGCAACTTTCTAAGCTGAAAAATCTCTCAATATTCGTTATCCTATAAGCATTATAAATATTTGTTATTTTAGGCCTTATCTATGAGCGCTCCCTCTACTTTATCCGATTATGCAGTGAGCATAAGCCCTGAGCTATCCGAGCCACAGCAACAGTTACTCACGCACTTTTTACCACAAATTCCTGTCACTGTGTCCGAGGCCTGTGAAGCTATGGCTATCGTTGCGGTAGTAGATGGTCGCGGAATGGCGTGCCCGTTACCACTGTTAAAGACTAAAGTGGCCTTGCGCAGCGTCAATAGCGGGGAAGCGCTGTATGTCATCGCTACCGACCCTAACTCTACCGCAGATATTGCTGCTTTCTGCCGCCAAAGTGGCGCTAAAACCTTGAGCAATACAGCGAGCGCTCAACTAGACTTACGCCTGCAATATCAAAGCGATGGCGAAATTATGACGGCGACTATAGCCAATGACGCTCTCTCGGAGGCTACGGTAGCGAATAACGCCGCACAAAAGGGGTCAGCTGATACATTCTTTCACTTCATCATTACCAAAACTGATAGCAACTCAGCGTAGATATCCTTTACAATTAGGACTAATCTGTTGCTATTACAAATAGCTGCTAACACTAGTGATGGTTGCTAATGACAGCAGTCAATATAATGTTAAGTACAATATATATTTTAGTCTATGCTCCGCTATACTGGCCTGTTATTCGTATTGAATAAGGGTTTGGCTACTTTAGCTAACCTGTTAGCGCTATAGTTTAAGAGAGATTGATACTGGTTTAGGCTTGCTTGATAAAAACTGAATTCTGCTATCAGTAATATGATATTCCTAGTGTCTTTAATTATTTGTACACTAATTACTTGTACACTAGAGATTAGCTTTTTAATTATTCAAATGCAAAACAGGGACAGCCGTCTAAAAGCCGCCCTACTTAACTTACAAGCTTCATTCCTCTCTATTAGCAGCCGCTATAAGACAAAATGCTACGCTGTAAAGCGCCTAGCCGTCGTTTAAATATTATTAATCTTTTAAATATTATTAGTTGTCGGTCCAATATTAAGGTTTATCTCATGGCAAAAACCACCACAGGCACTGTCTCTCCCGCCGCCACCAAGTCTAGCGCTAAGCAGACTGGCGCCTCGAAGTCCGCTGCGCCTGCTAGTGGAGCGACGAATATGACGCCAAAACCCCCTTACGATGCCTCAGCGCTAGCCACGACTAGCACGCGTGATCTTGTGCCCGCTATGCCGACGCATTTAAGTGCACCTGGGGTCAACCTAGGGGCCTATATCAATACGGTGCATCAAATCCCTATTTTGACCACTGAGCAAGAGCAAGAGCTGGCCCATCGCTATTACGATGAAGGCGATGTCGAAGCTGCGCGTCTGTTGGTCATGTCGCACCTACGTTTTGTGATTCATATTGCCCGCAGTTATTCCGGCTATGGCTTACCACAAGCCGATTTAATCCAGGAAGGTAACTTAGGCTTAATGAAAGCGGTAAAACGTTTTGACCCCAACAAGGGCGTGCGCTTGGTATCTTTCGCAGTGCATTGGATTAAAGCGGAAATTCACGAGTTTGTGATTCGTAACTGGCGTATTGTCAAAGTCGCTACTACTAAAGCGCATCGTAAATTATTCTTTAACTTACGCAGTTTGAAAAAGACCAATAACCAGCTGACTTTAGAAGAGGCAGATGCCATCGCCAACGACTTAAACGTCACGCGTAAGCAAGTGCTCGAGATGGAGTCGCGCCTGACCTCTTACGATGCCTCCTTTGAAGCGCAGTCGAGCGATGACGATGATGGCCGCTATGCGCCGCAGTTGTTCTTAGAGGACGGCATAGACCCTGCAGAAATGGTCGAGGAAGCTGATTGGGAAGAGAATAATAACTCGGCGCTAATCGCTGCCATGGATACTTTAGATGAGCGCTCACGCGATATCGTGGAGCAGCGCTGGTTGTCTGAGCAAAAATCTACCTTGCATGAGCTTGCCGCGGTTTATGACATCTCCGCTGAGCGCGTACGACAGATTGAAAAAAATGCCATGGAAAAAATTAAAGAAGCCATGACCATTGAAAGCGTCATTATGCCGGACGATATCTAAGCGCTGTCTCTGCCACCCCTATTTGAAAGTGAACCACTTATGCTAAATTGGATTGGAATCGCTGCTGTGAATATGGCCGTAGCGGTGGGGCTCGGCGCTTTTGGGGCGCATGGTCTCAAAAAAGTCGCTAGTGCTGCGCAATTGGACTGGTGGCATACGGCAACTTTATATTTATTGGTACATGCTATAGGCCTGCTGGCTATCGGCATTATGATTCGTCTGCAAATGGTGTCTCAGACCCCCGCTTGGCTGCTGCAAATCGGCAGTTTAATCTTTACGGGCAGTCTGTATGCGATGGCATTGGGCGCACCGCGTTGGTTCGGAGCTATTACGCCTATCGGTGGGGTCTTCATGATAGTGGGTTGGCTATGGTTAGCCGTACTGGCTTTTCGTTATCAAGGCTAGCCGCTGCTCCTATAAAATAACTATTATAATCATACAGTCCCTCCTGTTGGTAACGGCTAGGCCTTGTGCGAAATCCTCAGTGGTTTGATTACTTCATAGCTTGGCTACCCCCGTAGTCTGGGCGAGATTGGCTATTAAGCTCATAATTGTTATAGTATTAATGATTTGCTATTCCCCTTCGATATTCGCCTAAAGAGGACGCTATAATGAGTACTGTTACCGTCAATGGTAAAACTATGCAGACCACCCACCAAACTGTGCAGCTGTTAGTCAACGAGCTAAGCCTAAGCCAAGGACGTTATGCGGTAGAGGTCGATGGGGACTTAGTCCCTAAGAGTCAGCTGGATCAGACGCATATTAAAGAGGGTATGGTGATTGAGGTAGTGCAAGCCGTAGGTGGTGGTTAAGCTTATTAGTCAGCTCATCCTAGCCATCGTGTCCATGAAGCCAATAGCAGCAGTGCGCTAATAGAGTGGGATAGCCACTGTAGCAGTCCTAAAGTCAGCGATAAAAAGTATATAAGAGAGTTTATAAACCTATCTTATTAAACGGTTAGCAAGAAAAAGCCCGCTTTATCAGATGATATCGCGGGCTTTTTATGGTTTCGTGTCTATTAAAATATCTACTTAAACGACTTAGCAAATCTCCTTTTAATCTAGTGAAACCAATTCTTTATAACTTTGCTTCTTTATTGCATTGCGCTCAATTTTCTTCTACCGCATTGTAGGTAAGTACCCACTTATTATGGCATCGCCAAATCAGCGGTCTCTTCCATTTCTACAGGCTGGGCATCACGCTTACCGCCACGAGCCTTGCGTTCAATTCTGGTTTTATACTTGCGCACTTGGCGATCTAGCTTGTCTGCCATCTCATTAATGGCCTGATACATATTATCATCACTGGCTTGGACAAACATCTCTTGTCCCGATACTCGCATGATGGCTTCTGCTTTATGATTATTTTTGCCATTGCCGGCGGATTCTGCGCGGTTATTATCAAGCGATAGGATTACTTTAATGCTTTGAATTTGATCAAAATGGCGTTCAACCTTCTCAAGCTTGTCCATGACGGCTGCTTTCATTGCGTCGGTGATGCTGATGTGATGGCCACTGATGGAAATATTCATATGCCTGTTCCTTGTGATAATCGTGTCATAAAGAGCAGTTGTTTCGCCTAACCTTAGCGATGTGAACAACTGCGTCCCATCTCAGAATACGCTACTTAACATTTTGATAAAAAAGACTTTTTCTATTAGTTATCTGCTTATTTAACTTTCAGAGCAATAACCAACTGTCTTTTATAATGCGATTATAAGTGCTTAGGAGATGTCCTTAATTTGTCATGAAAACGCGTCACTGGCAAGGTCTTACTATGTAACTATTTGTAAATATTGCTTTTGTTTTTGTCAGATTTTTATATAATCGAAAAATTTTATTTTTAAACCTAAGCTTCTGTTGCACAATCGGCTATTTTAGTACTTTTGCTTGCGTTGTGTGGAAGAGCCAATATTCATCGCTTCTCGGTATTTCGCTACCGTACGGCGGGCAATATCGATACCCTCGCCAGCTAAACGCTCCTTAATCGCACTATCAGACAAGGTCTTTTTCGGGTCTTCTGCCGCAATCATTTCCATAATCATCGCGCTAATAGCGGTGGAAGAGACATCGCCTTGGCTGCTGTTTACGTGGGAGGAAAAAAAGTATTTGAGCGAATACAAGCCCTGTGGCGTTAGGATACTTTTGCTAGTCGTCAGGCGTGATACGGTAGACTCATGCAACCCAACTTCGTCTGCTACGTCTTTGAGGATCAATGGTTGCATGGCTGTGGCACCTTGCAGCAAGAAGGCTTGTTGGCGGCTTACGATGCAGGTAGCCACCTTCAGTAAGTTTTGATTGCGCTCTTCTATACTACGAATAAACAGGCGCGCATCAGTGAGATGCTCGCGTAAATATAGATTGTCTGGGCTGTCATCGCCACGTTTGACCAGATTGGCATATTCTTTATTTACCCGCAGCTTGGGCAGCGTATCGGGGTTTAGCCGCACCTGCCAATGCTGCACCTCCTCTCCTACCACTGACCTAGCCACGGTAGCTGCTACTAACACATCTGGAATATCGTAGCTCTCAGGAGTGGTATCGTAATTGGGCTGGGCATTGACGAACGCTAACCCGGGCGAGGGATTGAGGGTGCGGATTAGGTTGAGCGCGGGTTGAATCTGCTCTTGTCGCAGTCCCGTCTCTTCCATTAACGCTTTGATATTATTACTGACCAGATGCTGCGGCGCTGTCAGTAAGGCTTTTGCCGAGGCTAGATCAGGGGTGGTGTTGGGCAGCTTATTCAGTTGCAGCAGTAGACACTCCGGTAAACTGCGCGCCCCTACCCCGAGCGGATCGCACGACTGTATGACCCGCAGCACCGCCTCAATTTCTGCTTTATCAACCACATCGTCCCATTGATAGAAGCTAGCCATCGTCGCGAGACTTTGCTCGAGCTCTTCTATATCCAATTGTACAAAGCCGATATCATCCATCGCATCCACGAGATAGTCGGCGATGAGCATATCGGTCTCGGATAGGTGCTTAAAATTCAACTGCCAACGTACATGATCCTGGATACAAGCCGTAGTACTGCCTTGATAGTCATCCATATCATCGTAATCTGGCCGTGCTAGCCCAGTTGCCTCATAACTGTACGAGTCGTCCCAGTCCGTCTGTACAGCACTGTCTAAAGGACTGTCCTCTATCGTATTCTGTTGCAGCTTTTCGGCGCTGTCAGGTAAGTCTGACTCTGCATCGTTGGTCGATGTTGTCGCCCTGTCGCTACTTTGGGTCGTCGCAGTATTGTTCCATAGCTCGCTGTTTTGCTGCGCCTCTAGTAAGGTCGCAGCGCTGCTACCCTCTTCCGCCAAGTCGTCTAAGCTCTCGCTTCTATCGAGCGCATCCTCCGAAGACTCATCCCGTTCCAGTAAAGGATTACTGTCCAGCTTCAGTTGCACTTCTTGCGCAAGCTCTAGGCTAGACATCTGCAATAGCTTGATGGCTTGTTGCATTTGCGGCGTAAGTTTTTGTGAGGTCGCAAGCTTCGCGCCTAATCCGAATGACATACTCATTGCTACTGGGGGCACTCCAAGTCGTGAGAAATAAGAAAGGGTTAACTCTCCTATTAGTATACTGACACAAAGGGACTAAATTAAGCAAAGTCTAAGCAAAAATAAGCTTAGAAATGGCTAAAACTTACGGGCTTAACGGGAAGATAGCATCTTTTCTTATAAATTTGCTATGCTAATTCTCATAGCGCTACTGTGTGCGTAGCTAGGCTAACACAGGGCTAGCATCAGCTTGATAGCCTAGTCACTATTATAACGAACCTATGCTATGGTAACGACAGCCATAGATAAAGCCGGTTAAATCTAGTCATTGTTATAGTTACGGTTATATCTAACGTGGTTACATCTAAATTGGTTATATCTAAAAAACCCTGATTACTGAGAACCCCTTATGACGGTTGCAACCCATACCCCAAAAATCGCAGCTATTCAAATGAATAGCCAACAAGATATCGCGCAAAATTTAGTCACTATCGAAGCGAGTATTGCTGCCGCCAGTCAAGCGGGCGCGGAACTGGTGGTGATACCAGAAAATGCTTGCAGTATGGGACGTCAACACGAGACGGCAGAGCGCTTTGATGACCTAAGCGCGCAGCTGGGTAAGCTGGCTGCTCAGTATCAAGTGCATTTGGTTGCTGGGTCATTGCCCTGTCCCTATCGTCCTGATGGCTCTACCATTAGCGATGGTCGTCTACGCCAAGTCAGCCAACTGTTTGCCCCGCATGGCAGCCGGCTAGCCCGCTACGATAAAATTCATCTGTTTACCGCCACCGTCAACGATAATCAAGGCAGCTATAATGAAGCCGCTACTTTTGAGCCGGGCTCCCAGACCGTAGTGGCGCCTATTACGCTCGCTGAGCGGACTTATCACTTAGGGTTGATGGTTTGCTTTGATTTGCGCTTTCCCGCGCTAGCGCAGCGCTTACGGCAAGCTGGTGCCGATCTATTGACTGCCCCTTCCGCTTTTACTTACCAAACGGGCAAAGCACATTGGCAGTTACTGCTGCGGGCCCGTGCTCTCGATAGTCAGTGTCTGGTTATTGGGGCGGCGCAAGGGGGCGACCATCACTACGCAGACGGCGCTATACGACAGACTTGGGGGCATGCTGCCATTGCTAGTCACGATGGCATCTGTGTTAGCGAATATGAGCACAGTGCTCTGCAAGTTGCCACTAGTGAGGCGGCGCAGCAATACGCTTTAGTGCTAGCAAATTTCGACCCTGCAGCGCAGCACTTGGCCCGCCAGCAATTGCCTACGGGTCACTGCCATCGTTTGGCTTAGGTTAGTGATAAGTCACAAGCAAGATGGGTTATAAGTCGCAAGCAAGATTGCTAATAAGCCGTAAAATAGGGGAAAAACGGCCTTACTCTTCTACAGCCGCTTTGGTAGGATGCGAGGCGCGAGGGTGGGCTTGATCGTAGACTTGGGTGAGCTTGGCAAAGTCCACGTGGGTATAAATCTGCGTGGTACTAATATCGCTGTGGCCCAGCATCTCTTGTACTGCGCGCAAGTCGCCACTGCCTGATAGCACATGGGATGCAAAGCAATGCCGCAGTAAATGTGGATATAAATTCTGCGCGATACCGGCGCGATTGGCAGCCACTTTTAACCGCTGCTGCACGGCGCGCGTCGATAAGCGAGTGCCTAACTTTTCGCTAATAAACAGGGCTTGGTCTTGGTTTTCTACCCACAGATAGCGGTGCGGCAGATAACGTTCAATCGCCTCGGCTGCCTTCTTTCCTAAAGGCACAATCCGCGTTTTATTGCCTTTACCGGTCACGCGTACTTGCTGCGAAGATAAGTCCACAGAACTGACATCTAAGCTGACCAGCTCTCCGACCCGCAGGCCACTGCTGTACAGCAATTCAAACATCGCCTTATCCCGAATCCACAAACGCGCTTGCTCGGGCTGCTCCGGCATCGCCTGATCTAACAGCTGCGTCATCATATCGACGTCAGCGATAGCAGGGAGCGGCCGCGGGCTACGCTTGAGTTGATAGCCGGTCGTTGGATTAATCCGCGCCTGCCCCTGCTCTATCAACCAGCCATAAAAATGTCGTATAGCCGATAGCTCTTGCTGCACACTAGAGAGCTTCAGCTTATCGCGGTCTAAACGTTGGCCAATATGCCGTGCCAATTGGCGTTTATCACAGCGTGTCCAAGTGAGCGCTTTTTCCTCTAACCCATACGCCAACTGTTTTAAAGCTGCATGATACGCGGCTAGCGTATGCGGGGAATGGTTTTGAATAGACAAGGTATGCAGCCAAGCTTCTACAGGGGCTAATAAAGTCTCTAGGTGCTCAGACAGAGTATCAGCTTCAACGGCTACTTTGTCCCCTGCTAGCTCCGCACTGTCCGCACGCTGTAAAGATTTTTTAGCGCTGGTCACGTTGTCCCCTTCATGTTGGCTACCCTGGGCTACTTTAATAAATTATCAGTTTTAACCGCTGACTTTTAATCAGAAGCGCTTAGCCTTTATCAGCAGCCGGCGGCTTAATGCCTGCTTGCGCCATTAGCCCATCGGGACTGAACACGCCTTCGTAAACGAATGCCGTCGGCCCAGTCATCATAACGGAATAGCCGGGCTGCCAATGGATTAACAAGCTACCGCCGTACAATTGCGCACGCACTTCTTCGCCCTCATCAAGCCAGCCTTCACGCACGCCAACCGCTACGGCCGCACAAGCGCCGGTACCACACGCTTGGGTCTCGCCAACACCGCGCTCATACACGCGCAAACGCACATGACGCTGATTCATCACTTGCATAAAGCCGACGTTGACCCGAGCTGGAAAGGCCGGATGCGACTCTATTGCTTTGCCCAACTTTTCGACTTCCGCAGATAAGATATCATCGACCTTAATCACTGCATGTGGGTTGCCCATATTGGCGACATACAGCTGTACCGGCGTGCCATTCACATCAAGATGATAGGCGTTTTGAATCTTGGTGGTCGCTTTTGGGGTAAAAGGAATTTCGTCAGGCTCAAATTTAGGCTTGCCCATATCCACTTGCACCCAACCATAGCGGTCGGTGGTTAAGGTAATGATGCCACTAGCCGTTTCTACACGTAAACGCTGCTTAAACGACAGTTTGCGGGCTTGGACAAAACGGGCAAAACAGCGCGCGCCATTGCCACATTGCTCGACTTCTGATCCATCCGCATTAAAAATACGATAACTAAAATCCACATCGGGACGCATGGGCGGCTCGACGACTAATAACTGATCAAAGCCAATACCTAAATGTCTATCGCCCATTAATTTTACTAATTCTGTCGTCAACTCCAAACGCTGGGTAACTAAGTCAATGACCACAAAATCATTGCCTAGACCATGCATTTTGGTAAATTCTAGTAACATATCCATGTACCTTGTCGTATTTTTGTGTGTGAGTTATCTTACCATGGCCGTTATGACAATGATAATAAAGCGATGGTTAAATACTGCACCCTCTCTAAGCCGTTTATTGCTCAATATTCCGAGTATTAACTCAATGAAAATCAATCATTTTAATACTTCTTACTTTGCCCCATTTACGACTGTAAACCTACTTAACTTTGTTAATAAAAATATTTTTTCCGCTTTACGTCTTACTTTGCTGCCTTATGACTTAGCCTATTTATCGCTTATTAAAGACCTATTTATGACAGATTAAGACCAAGTATTTCTCTATGTGGCAACTTACTACAGGCGTAAAAAAGCCCACTATCTAGCTATTAAATCCGCTCGATAATGGGCTTGGGCTATTACTACTTACTATGAACGAAGCTAGGAGGGGCTACGCGCAGCCCGTCTTATAAAATAATAAGCTATCCTTGGCTAACCTTGCCACAGTTGCTCAGTAGCAAACAGCTCAGCCACTTGCTCACGCGGACGCACCAATTGATGCTGACCTTCTGCCACCATCACTTCAGCACTGCGCGGGCGGGTATTATAATTGCTGCTCATAACAAAACCGTAAGCACCAGCACCGGTCACCGCCAGCACATCCCCTACCGCCAATGACAATGCGCGGTCTTTGGCTAAGAAATCACCCGTCTCACAAATAGCGCCAACGATATCCCAAGTCTGCTGGTTGTCAGCAGCATTGGGCAACACGCTCGGAATAATCGCCATCTCTGCCTGATACAGCGCCGGACGAATCAAATCATTCATAGCCGCATCGACGATAGCGAAGTTTTTATGCTCAGTAGGTTTGAGTACATCGACACGCGTTAATAGCACGCCGGCATTAGCAACAATGCTGCGACCCGGCTCAAAAAACACGGTTAGCCCCAATTGCTGTAATTTAGGCAATAAAGCTGCGGCAAAGTCAGCAATGCTAATCGGGGTCTCATCGATATATTGCACACCCAGACCGCCGCCTAAATCGATATGCTCAAGCTCTATACCTGCCTCGCGTAAGCTAGCGATTAACTCAATTAATTTATCCAAAGCATCGATAAACGGGGCGACTTCGGTGAGCTGTGAGCCAATATGGCAATCGATACCTTTGATACTGATATTTGGCAGGCTAGCCGCTTTTTGATAGACAGCTAGCGCCTTTTCATGCGCAATCCCAAACTTGTTGTCTTTAAGACCGGTCGAGATATACGGATGCGTCTTGGCATCAACGTTCGGGTTTACCCGTAAGGAGATAGCAGCGGTTTTGCCTAACTCAGCAGCGACGTCTTGAATCAAAGCCAACTCGCTATCGGACTCGATGTTGAAACAGCCAATACCAGCCTCTAAAGCATAACGAATATCGTCAGCGCGCTTGCCTACGCCTGAGAATACCACGCGACTGGCCTCGCCACCTGCCGCTAAGACTCGCGCAAGCTCACCGGAAGAGACGATATCAAAGCCCGCACCTGCCTTTGCTAAAATCCCCAATACGGCTAAGTTTGAGTTGGCCTTTACCGCATAGCAAACCTGATGTTTCACAGCTGAGAAGCTGTCGGTATAGGCTTGATAGACGTCCAAAATGGCTTGTTTAGAATAGACGTAGCAAGGAGTGCCATAAGTGGTGGCTAGGCTCTCGACAGCGACGCCATCAACGCATAAAGCGCCTTCGACATAGTGTAGGGCAGGCAATTGCGCCACTAAGGTTTCGGGATTAATAACGCGACCTTGAAGATCAGCAGCTGGGGTAGAATGACTCATAATTAGGCTCAAATTGGCTTGAATGGGTAGCAATTAGCAGGTCACAGGGGCTGAACCAAACCGCTTGTTAGTGGCTTAATGATGCACAAAAGCGCTCGCCGGCGTGACTGCAAATAGGGATAAATTTGCCCATATTATACGCATAAAGAAAAGTTATCAAAATACTAAAATGCCCTGCTATTATTTTAATTAGGACTTAGCAGGCTACTCGTTCTTAAAGGCTACTGGCTATTAATAGTTATTCGGGTCGTCCAAAACTTGTTGCTCGGTCGCTGGATCGAGAAAAGACAAGTCCTCGCTAATCTCATTGGTTTTATTTGAGTTATTTGATTGATTTAATTTATCCAAGCTATCTAAGTCGTCCAAATTGGTATTTTCAGCTGTCGGAGCAATAACCGCTTGGCTATCGCTAGCATCGGACAGATATAGCGCGCCTTTTTGGCCACAGCCGCTACTGACCAATATTACTCCCATTAAGGCAGCCGTAGTTATAGCACGGCGGCGAGCTAGGCTAATTACGGGGTGAAATAGGGATTTTGCAGATATATTCATAGAAATTACTCTTGTTAAAGCAATGATTTGCGAGCATAAACTGCAGCAGGCAACATAAATCGGTCAAATACGGATGATAGAGATAAAATATGATACATTATTGCTTGCTATAAACGGCAGCATTTATGTGTAAGCGGCCTGCCAATAATTTGCAGGCGTCAGCACTTAGCTGACAATTACTCTGTTTTATTGTCGAAATGATAGCGCTAACTGTTGTATGATTACTAAGTAGTTTATTAATCTTAGCGCTATTATTGTTATAGCGGCTAGTGCCTTGGTAATACGCTACTAGCTTAGTAAGACGCTAAAGGATATAGCGCGCCCCGTTATGGTGATTTAGCCGCAACTAAGGCTGATATCACCCTATCAACGCCATTGACCAGTCCTCACCACGGAGCGGTGCTGTGTCAATTGTGTTGATTTTTTTTGGCTATTATTTTTAGTAGGACGATGAGCCGTAAGCTATTAACCGCTGCAGGGTAGCCTACCTTGTGATTAGCACTACCTTTTAATTAGTACTACGTTATTTTTTATACCTTGAAAGTTTTGCTCAACCTTAGGTCAAGAGCTTACTATGCCCTCACCACTTTGCCTAGCCTCTCTATGACCCAGTTACACCGCTCATGATACTTGCCCGCGAACTATAAGGGGTGTGCCCAGATAAAAGATGCCGCCCCGAAAAACGGACTTAAAACACCAAACTTCTTCTCAAAACGAGACTTATTATGACTGCAAAAACCCTCGATAACCCTACTCTAGTATTAAACTGTGGCTCTTCTTCCATTAAATATGCTTTGATCAGCGCCGACAACCAAACTCGTATCACTGGCCTTGCCGAAAACTTAGGGCTCGATACCGCACGCATCAAGCACACCAATTTAAACGGTGAAAAACAAGAAATTAATATTGCCGGTGGCAGTCATAAACTGGCCCTACAAAAAATCTTGGCGCTACTCGAACAATACCATCCGATAGCGGTAGGACACCGCGTCGTCCACGGTGGTCGTGAATTCTCTAAAGCGGTGCAAGTGACTCCGCACGTGCTAGAAGAGGTCAAACGTCTCAAGGTTTTGGCACCGCTGCATAATCCGGCCAACGCTTTGGGTATCGAAGCCGTCAACGCTATCTATCCTGAGTTACCGCAAGTGGTCGTGTTTGATACCGCTTTTCACCAAACTATGCCGCCAGTCGCTTACCGCTATGCCATCCCAAAAGCGCTATATGATGAAGATCGTATCCGCCGCTATGGCTTCCATGGCACCTCGCACGCTTATGTCTCGGACCGTGCTAGCCAGTTGACCGAGCAAGCCGGACCGCACGGTTGGATCACCGCCCATTTGGGTAATGGTTGTTCAGCGGCGGCTATTTACGACGGCAAGAGTCTCGATACCAGCATGGGCATCACCCCGCTTGAGGGCTTGATGATGGGCACGCGCAGTGGCGATGTCGATCCTGGTCTGCACATCCATCTGAAGCGCACCTTGGATATGAGTTTAGAAGAAATCGATACGATGTTGAATAAGCAAAGTGGTCTGCTAGGGGTTTCGGGCTTGTCCAATGATATGCGCACTGTGGAGCAAGCGGCGGATGAGGGCAATGAAGACGCTAAATTAGCATTGGAGCTGTTTAGCTATCGTGCCGGTAAATACCTCGCGTCATTGACCTGCGCCCTACCGACCTTTACCGGTATTATTTTTACCGGCGGCATCGGCGAAAACTCAGTCTCTATGCGCCGCAGTATCCTCGAGGTGATGCGTCACTTTGATATCCAAGCTGACTTTGACAAAAACGCTGAGTTGGTTCGTGGTGCAGAAGGCAGCTTCCACGGGGCGGACAGCGAAGTTGAGCTGTGGGTCATTCCTACCGATGAAGAGTATCGCATTGCTGAAGAGACGCGAGAAGCATTGGGTCTTTAGGCTCATAATCGCAGCTCATAATGGCTTATTTACTCAGCCAACAGCACTGCAATAACCACACGCCAGCGTGCTAATTAGCCCTGATAACGCTCTACTTAGCGCTCAACATAGCAGGGAGTAGCACGCTAGGTCATAAAATTTACGCTCATCTTTTTATAGGAGTTTTTATGCAGACTATTTTACTGGTGCCTACCGATCGTGGTATTGGCCTGACCTCCGCTGCCTTAGGTTTAATTCGAGCACTCGATTATTCAGGGATTAAAGCGGGCTTTATGAAGCCTTTTTTGCAGGATGATACCCAAGATAAGCAAAATCGTCTCGACAACTCCAGTGCTTTAGCCAAACAGGCTTTTGATATCGACTCTCCTGCCTCTATTAACCGTCGCCGCGTTGAGCGTATGTTGGGTGAAGGCAACTTGGGCGATTTGATGGAAGAAGTCGTCGCCATGCACCAAAGCATGAGCGGTGATTACGATATGGTGATTTGTGAAGGGCTGGTACCGACGACAGAAGCGTCTTATGCCGGTCAAATTAACCATGCACTCGCCTATGCTTTAGATGCCAAAATTATTTTTGTCAGTACCGCTGATATTACCAATCCTGAGCAATTGGCCGACAAACTGGACGTGCACGCGCAGGAATTTGGCGGCATCACTGGCGCAAGAACGCTCGGTTGTATCTTGATGCGCGTCAAAAACGTCCCGAATACTTTTGCTACCCAACCCGTCGCCCCTGGTGAAGCGACTTTCCAATTGGATGCCAGCTTTATGCAGGCGGTACAGCGCTTATCCCCCACTTTTGGTACCCAGCAATTCCAAGTGATTGGCGTGGTGCCTTTTAGTGAGACTTTATCCGTATCTCGCACTTGGGACGTCGCCAGCGAATTGGACGCGAAGTGGCTCAGTATTGGCGAGGCGAAATCGCGCCGTATTACCAGAGTTAGCTTGACCGCTCGCACTGTCTCCCGCGTAGGCGAGGTGTTTAGCCGTGGCACCTTGATTGTGACCCCTGGCGATCGTGATGACTTGCTGCTCGCCACGGCGCTCGCCTGTATGAATGGTATCCCGATGGCTGGTATTATCTTGACTGGCGGTATCACGCCCAATGACACGGTGATTGATTTATGCCGTCCGGCGCTCAAGACCGGTATGCCAGTCATGAGCGTGGAGACCGACAGCTACGCTACGGTACAAAACCTCATGAATATGAGCAGCGAAATCCCTATCGATGATATCGACCGTGCTGAAGAAGTGGCCCGTTTTGTCGCCGCGCATCTGGACTTAGACTGGCTCAAAGATTACTTTAACCGTGGCCATGTCTCACGCCTATCCCCGTCAGCGTTCCGTCATTTGGTCGTCAAAAAGGCTGAACAAGCGAATAAGCGTATCGTGTTGCCAGAAGGGGCTGAGCCGCGTACCGTCGAAGCCGCTTGTATCTGTCAAAGCCGTGGAATCGCTAACTGTGTCTTGCTCGCCAAACGCGAAGAAGTCGAAGACGTGGCTAAAAACCTTGGCATCGAACTGCCCGCAGGCTTAGAAATTATCGATCCAGCCAGTATTAACCATGATAAATACATTAAGGCTATGATTGAGCGCCGTAAAGGCAAACTGACTGAGCCTATGGCCGAAGCCCAACTGTCTGACACCGTAGTGCTCGGGACAGTAATGCTGCATATGGGAGAAGTCGATGGCTTAGTCTCTGGTGCGGTCCATACTACGGCCAACACTGTACGCCCCGCTTTCCAGTTTATTAAGACCTCCCCTGATTACTCGCTAGTGTCCTCAGTGTTCTTTATGTTGATGCCTGAGCAAGTCTTGGTCTATGGCGATTGCGCGATTAACCCCGACCCGAATGCCGAAGAGCTCGCTGAGATTGCTATCCAATCAGCAGCATCTGCAAAAGCCTTTGGTATCGAGCCGAAAGTCGCTATGATCAGCTATTCTACCGGCACTTCCGGTACTGGCGATGATGTGGAAAAAGTCAAACGTGCCACCGAAATCGTCCGTGAGCGCGCGCCAGACTTAGCAGTCGATGGTCCGTTGCAATATGATGCTGCATTCGTAGAAAGTGTGGGCAAACAAAAGGCTCCCGACTCACCAGTTGCGGGACAAGCCAACGTGTTCATTTTCCCAGATTTGAATACCGGTAACACCACTTATAAAGCGGTGCAGCGTAGTGCCAATGTGGTGAGCGTGGGTCCGATGTTGCAGGGTCTAAATAAACCGGTGAATGATTTATCCCGCGGCGCTCTGGTTGATGACATTGTCTATACCATCGCGCTAACGGCTATTCAGGCGCATAGCACTGATATCTAAAGGCTATTTTTTTATAAAAGCGTTATTTTATCTTAAGGCGCTTAGCGGCTAATCTCGAAGCATCTTAAAAATAGGACAGTGACATTAGGTTGCTGTCCTTTTTTTATGGCTATTTTTTATAGCTATTAATTAGCATACGGAGCCTCTACAATATAATGTCTAATATTCACACATGCTGTAAAACGGTCTATTTAACCGTTTGCTTATAGGTAATAACGACTTACGATGTCATTCATTCCCAATTTATCATCCCAACCTCCTGCGATTCGTGCCTACCTTGGCGGCTCGTTTGACCCCGTACATCAAGGTCATTTGCAAATGGCGTTGGTGGTTTATGAGCAGTTAATGCAATTAAACGCCGAGCTGAAGCGTCCTGTGCATGTGGCCTTACTCCCCAATGCGCGCTCCCCTTTTAAAGATAAAAGTACCGCTGCCAAGCAACGGCTAGCGATGCTGGAACTGGCCATAGCCGCTACCCCACTAGAAATTTGTACGCATGAGTTATGGCAAGCGCCCCCCGTTTATACTATTGATACGGTGAAAGCGCTGCGTAACCAGTATCCCAACGATACCCTAATTTTTATTATGGGGGCAGACAGTGTGGTGAGTCTGCCGCGCTGGAAACAAGGGTTAGAGCTAATAGACTATGTGCATCTTTGGGTGTTTGACCGTTACTCGCTACCTGCTCAAGCCGGTGATTTAGCACTACAAGGCGAGACACAACCGAAGCCGCAAACTGAAACAGCATTTACCACCAATCTTGCAAAAAATGCTTTAATTAATACAGAATTACGGGAAGACAGACTAATAGCTAAGCTACCTGACCCGTTACAGTCGCGTAGCACTGCTGACCCGAAGGATTTACTAACACCACCCACCGATAGCTTGAAAACACCTATAAACGGACGCATTTATAGAGATAAGACCGCTATCGCTGGCATCTCTAGTACACAAGTGCGGCAAGCCCTAGCAGCAGGGGCTAACGACACTTTAACCGCAGTATTACCCCCTACCGTTGCAGCCTATATTGAGCAGCATCAGCTGTATTCGGAGTGAATCAATGCGTTATTAACACGCAAATATTAGATTGCTGCGCTATTATTAGGTAAACTGAGTACCATAGATTAAAATCAGTGATTGACATGACCGAGAATGTCAGTAAGCTGTCACGCTGCTTAACGCTAGCCGACTTGTCATAGTGCGCCAATCACAGCTTATTAAGCAGGGTGTATTTAACACAATAAAGCGCCCTACTAGTGACTGCCTAGCTTGACTGATATTGCTGAAGGTAAAAATAAAGACAGCGACTCCCTATTATGAGCCGACCACCCTATTCGATGATTTAAACGACTGCTTTAGCCGCTTAGCCGCTTTATTTTAGAAAACTCTATGTTAGAGCGCCCTAGGTTAGCAACCTTTATGTTAGACCGACCCGATACTTTGAAGCGATAGGACAAGCCTATCCCGATTCAACCCCATTTATTGATTAAGAGACCCTATTTATATGACTAATCCTATTATGACCAGCACCATGACTAACGCGCGCTTGGAAGAATGCTTAGCCCTCGTTAAAACAGCTTTGGAAGATGTAAAAGCTAAAAATATCACTGTCCTAGACGTCGCTCATTTGACCGATGTTATGGAGCGTATCGTCATCGCTGATGGTACTTCTAAGCGCCACGTGCGTGCTATGGCCGATAGCTTAGGCGCTGAAGCCAAAAAAGCTGGCTTTATGCCACTAGGCCGTGAAGGCGGTCAAGATTCTGAGTGGACGCTTATCGATTTAGGCGCAGTCGTCGTCCATATGATGATGCCACAAGCCCGTGAGTTCTATGACCTAGAAGGTTTGTGGTCTTCACCAGAAAGCTTGGCTGAGCTGATCGCTACCCCACGTGAAAAGAAAAGAGCGGGTCGCCGTAACTAAGTTAGCCTTAACGAATTGGCGCTATTTAAGAAAGGTCAGACTCATTGTCTGGCCTTTTTTTTGCTAAACTGAAGCGGTGATTAGCAATACCGCGATTAAGGAATCTATTATGGCCGCTGCTCAACCCTCGTTACCTTCTGCTCTACTCTCTACTACCATTTTTGATAGCAACCAATTGCCCCTACACGTTGCTCAGCTAGTGTGTGTGCGTACGGGTAAAGCCATGCCTTTTGCCCGCGAGCAGCTGAGCGCCATCGATAAAGCACCGATTAAAGTGCCGGTAGCGGTCGACTTTATGGGGTTAGCCACGGATGAGCAGGCGGATCGACGTCATCATGGCGGTCCGCTAAAAGCGGTGCATCAACTGCCTACAGCGACCTATGCCAAAATCAATGCTGAGTTTGGCCTTAAGGTACGGGTCGGCACATTGGGTGAAAACCTCACGACTGAGCCGGTGAGTGGTCTGCCCGATTTGGACGAGTCTACCGTGTGTATTGGCGACGTTTTTCAGTACGGCGGCTTGGTAGGTAAGGATAAAATCGGTGGGGCAGACAGCGTGCAACTGCGCATCGTACAACCGCGCCGACCTTGCTATAAAATCAACGATCAAATTGGTCAGTTTACCAAGGTGCCTAATATTGCGGCATGGATTACCAAACAAGGGATTGCGGGCTGGTATTTTGAAGTGGTGCGTGATGGCAAAATTTGTGCGGATTTACCCGTGTATTTGATGGAGCGCCCCTACCCGTTTGCGACACTTGAGAGACTGTGGCAGCTGGCTAATGCAAAAGAAAAATTTGCGGCAGAGGTTATTGAGCCTTGGCTTGCGATTGCTTGTTTGGAGGAGAGTTGGAAAAAGGTTTTATCGAAGAAGATTAAGAGGGATTAAGATTTAAAGTTCAAAAGGGTTAAGCATAGCAACATCAAAATTTTTGAAATCACTGATATTACGGGTAACTACGGTTAGATGATGTATTTGAGCAGTAGCAGCAATCATGGCGTCTTCGTATAAGGTGTCAGAAGTTCTATGCATTAACTTCGCCCATTAACGGAATGTTATCGCGTCCATCGGTAATGTATTATAACTTTGTGAGACTAGCTCTAACCAACGCTCAAGCTCGGCCGCTTTTATAGTATCTTGCTCTCTGGTCATTTCAATACCAGCCTGAATTTCAGCAATACTTACGGCAGCTATAGATAAATCATGCTCAGGGATTTGCTCAACCCACGCTAATACTGCACCATGAGGTCTAACTCTACGTAACTCTGAAATAACATTCGTATCTAGTAAATACACCCATTTATCCTTAATGGTTATTGGGTTGATTTATACTTATTAGTCGAAATTAGGGAGTTTACGACGTTTTATTACCTTACTATGCTGTTCTTGACGAATATCAGGTAAATCAAAGCGTGCAGACTCTGTCAGCAACAATTGCTTCAGCGAAGGCTTAGATTGAGATTTAAGCCGCTCCCATTCTTCTATGGAGAGTACCACGGCTACTTTCTGACCGCGTTTAGTCACAATTTGCGGCTCCGATTGAATACTTTTTTCCAATAACTCACTAAACTTCGCTTTAGCGTTTTGTACAGACCATGTCATCATAATTTCACCTACTTGGAAATCAGATTGTTTTAAACCCAGTCAGATGACCAGTTATTTAACTATCTTAGACAGTAATTTTAAACAATACAAGCCGACAACAGTTATACCTCTACTGATCAAGAAAGGGCTCTAAATAACCGTCTAAAATACCTACCTTATTAAAAAATCCGCCTTCTCCCTAGTTTTATATTGAGCGTTTCATGAGCAAAAGATTTATTCCTATAGCATGGCCGTTAGCGTTAGCTTTTTGTTTTACTCTACCCCTAATCAGCTGCATCGCCACCACCGAACCTCGCTTTGTGATCGACGACCAGAGTTATCAGGCGCAAGGCAAGAACGAGCGGATTAACTTCATCGTCCTGCACTACACTGCTGAAGATGAGCCGACCTCCCTTGAGTTACTCACCACCAAAAATGTCAGCGCCCACTATCTTATCCCTAGCACGGATAACCATAAAATCTATCATTTAGTGCCGGATAATGAACGCGCTTGGCATGCCGGTAGCGGCGGCTTTGCCGGTAGAACAGTGCTCAATGACACCTCAATCGGCATTGAAGTCGTCAATGACGGCATTCAACTGCCTTATCGAGGGTCGCTCAAAAGTCAAAATCTAGCCTATCATCCCACTGAGCATTTCGTAGACTTTAAAGAGATTCAGGTGCGTAAAATCGCGCAGTTGGTGTTCGATTTAACCAAACGCTATGATATTTCTCCTAAAAATATCATCGGCCATTCAGATATGGCACCGTCGCGAAAAATCGACCCTGGCGCGAAGTTCCCTTGGGAAAGACTGTATAAAGAATACGGTATTGGGGCTTGGTACGATGAGGCGGATAAGCAGCGCTTCATGGATGAAGAGGAGTTTACCCAGCAATCCATTGCCGATATCAAACAAGCTTTGCGCGATTATGGCTATCAGATTAATAATACTGAGGAATGGGACAAGCCCAGTCGTAATGTCATCTATGCCTTTCAGCTGCACTTCAGACCTGACAATCTAAGTGCTGAGATGGACTTGGAAACTTATGCGATTTTGCGAGCTTTGAATAAGAAGTATGGTAATAGGGACTAATGACGAATTACAGATAAAAATTATTGGGATGCGGCTATAGCTTATCTATTAAGCGGTCTTAACAGATAAGCTTGGCTAGAATAAGCGCCGCAGACTAGTCGTAAAATCTAGCGGTTGACAAGGAACACGGAAAGTAAAATTTCTTTAAATAATCGTTGGTACTATTTCTAACTCAGGCAGAGTTATCAGATGACTTTGGTTATAAAGTGTCCCATCACTAGCTACTGAGGATTGCCCTATAGTTTTACCCTCTAAGCTATGTTCTAATTTATAATCACTAAATAATTCCGTATTCGGCTCGCTAAATAAATCTACCATGGATAACTTAGTTGCCCCCATGTCCAATGGGATAGCTTCACTAAAGCTGCTTGCCGCTATAATTACTGGCTCAGACGACTCAAGCTCTGACACTGCAAACTCTGATGTCAGGTCACTTAATCCTAGCGCAAAGCTGCTAGCGTCTGCCGCCTTATCCGCGAAAGTATTAGGAGTCACCGTGACATCTGCCCCATCTTGTGCGGCATCATTGGCCGTGAGCGTAAACTCAGGAAGTGGTTTGTCCCCATTGACTAGCGCAGCGCCTTTGTCCGTTAGCGTGACGTTGCCTTTGCTATCCAAAGCATAGTGGGTTTCATCGCTTAACTTCACGGTCACCACCATACTATCAACATCAACGGTTTTGAAACTGACGACTATCTCTCCTGCTTTGACCTCGCCTTCAGTAGCCGTTAGGTCATTGGTTTTGGTGATAGTTAATACAGGTGCACTATTAATCTCAGGACCTACCAATACCGCTGAGCCATTGATAATATTGTCATTGGGAGTCAGTTTAAACGCAGGCAATTCGGTGCCGCTAGTGATTAAATTCACACCTTTTTGCGTCAGTAAAACATTGCCCTTATCATCCAACTTATAATGCTCGGTGTCACTGAGTATAACCTTGGCAGCGGCACCGTCTTCCTCATCAAAGGTGGTATATTTCGCCACTATATTGCCGGCTTTAATATTTTTATCCGTTTGCACAAACACGGTAGTTTCAGTGACGGTCAACTCAGGAGCATCATTCACAAAGGTAACTTTTGGTTCAACGGTCACAGATTTGCCCGCCTGCATATCGACTTGCGGCGTTAAAGTAAATTTGGGCAGCGGTTTACCACTATTAGCGAGCTCTGCCCCCTTGTCCGTCAAGACGATATTGCCTTTATCATCAAACCCGTAATTTACGGTATCGCTAAGGTACACCGAGGCTTTACTGCTCTCCTCCCCTGCGACTTTATATGTAGCCACGATGGCGCCTTTTTGGGTAGCGACCGCATCTTCAATAAAGTCATTTTTGGCTGATATAGTCACGGTAAGGGCAGCATTAACCATAGGATTAATAGCCACTTTATTGCCATCTACCTTGCCATCATTGGGTACCAAACTGAAGGTCGGCAGCTGCGCCCCACTCGCTATAAGCTCAGCACCCTTCTCCGTTAAGGTGATATTGCCTTTAGCATCCAAGGCATAGTGCGTCTCATCGCTAAGCTTGACCGTCACTTTATCTTTGTCTTTATCCGTGGTCATATAGTTGGCGATGATGGCTCCTGCTTTGGCATCGGCATCCTTTTCCCCAAAGCCTGTAATCTGAGTGACGGTTAATATGGGCGCGGTATTGCTGCTGTCTTTATCCTTATTACCATCATCGTCTTTATCGCTACCTAAGGAGGCATAGAGAGCTATCGGTGCCACGGCCAACACCAAACCCCATGCATTTTCTAAACCTAAGGTCGCCCAAAATGGCAGGTGATTAGCGTCATTCACCAAGGTAGGGTTATAGGCTTCAGGATTGATAATCTGATTGGTATAGGCGTTGGTCTCACCAGTAACTGGCAAATAGTTAAGCAACACCCCTTCGCTGGTATGTCCCACGATAGCTTGATCGGTATAGCTATAATGATCTTGAATGATCAAGTCGGTATCTCTATTCAACTCATCGAAAGAGAGTTCTAAATCCTTGCCCACTCGTCTAATTACGGCTTTGGTTGGCGCCAGTCCCGTGGCCTCATTGATTAGCTCATAGCGAGCGTGGCTACCCGCTTGAATAACAGGCACTTGCGACTGTTCGGTTGCGAGCCTTAAAACAGTTTCACTTTGGTTGCGGTGATGCGTTTTTACAATGATGTTGGCCATGGACAAGGGTCTCTATCGGTCAGATGCGGTATAAACTTAATGAATCAGGGGGCTGCGTAAAATTGATATATATGCTGAATACGGGTGCTTATCGGAACAATTATCGGATCAATACAAGCTAAAAAAGTGCTGTTATTATTTGGGTATTCATTGGCAAAACTTATGACTTTTCTTATAGTTTATAGAAAGATTCAATGGGGTAAATCACCATTGCAGCTGAGCACTATTTTAATGTAAGTTACTATTGTACCTAGATTTTTGCAGGTTTGCCTTGGCAAATATGGTAGAGAGCATTTAGGGTTGGCGTCTGCTATGAGCGAACGGACTTAGAGCGCTAGGCTATGTTATGCTTAGTGCTTTATACAAGAAAAATGAAGATAAAGCTTTAGCTATAAAAAGGAAGGTAATATGAGTAATTTTGCAGAAGATAACTTTCAATCTGATTCTCAAGACAGCCTTGAGAAGAACCTTAGCCAGTCTCTAGAAAATGACGCTAATACGGCTGCTAAAGACGAGCCGAAATCTGCTTATGAAGCCTGTGTGTTATCGGAAGCTGCTAAGGTGCATGCTTTGGTTGCTAAGGCTCAGCAGGAGGCTAGGGAACGGGCTTTGAAAGGTGAATAGGTTGGGTAATCTGTAGTTTGGGTAGAGCTTGTGACACTCAACGGACTAATTTATAAGAAAGGCTTTATGGACTTGCCTCGGGACGAGGCGCGGCTATAGTCATTAAAGAATGCCTACCCTTGACCCGCATATTTCGTATTTGTTAAAGAACCCCGATGCTAAGGCCAAGCTTCCAGTTTTTAATCTTTAAAAACAAAGATAAGTACCTCAACCTAAATCCATCCCCAACCCTTCCTTTGCAAAAGGAAGGGAGCAAAAGCCTAAAAAAGGTGAGCCCAATGGCCCACCTTTTATTTTGTGAAAAACTAATAATCAAACTAATTAACGACGCGCCATCTCTGGTTGGGCCTGCTTCGTCATAGACGGCATCTGCCGACCTTTAATAATCATATCCGCCGCCTTCTCGCCAATCATAATCGACGGCGCGTTGGTGTTAGAGCTGTTTAGGTTGGGCATAATCGAGGCATCGACCACCCGAAGGTTGGCAATACCGCGCACACGCAGTTCAGGATCGACAACGGAGTTGGCATCAGAGCCCATGCGACACGTGCCCACTGGATGATAATCGGTGTCGCCATGCTTGCGGATAATGTCCATCAAGTCTTCGTCAGTTTTGGCTTCACCAGTCAAAGTATCTTTGACCACGTATTGCGCGAGTGGCTGCTCTTTGAATATTTGCTGGGTACGTTTGACGCCTTCGAGTAAGTTTTTGCGGTCATCAGGATGCGATAAGAAATTGGGATCGATCGCGGGTTGATCAAACGGATTGCTCGACGCTAGGCGCACGGTGCCGCGGCTCTTAGGACGCAGATAGTACACATGGCAGGAGACGCCGTAACCCCATTTCAGGGTACGCCCATGGTTTTGTACAGCAGCAATGACAAAATGCAGCTGGATATCCGGCCAATCAGCAGGGGCATCTTCCCCCACCCCAAAGAAAGCACCGCCTTCAGCGAAGTTGGTCGAGAGCATGCCGCTGCCGTCTTTACGCCACTGATTGCCAGCTTTGACGATATTTAGGCCGCCCGTCACGCCGATACCGAGTACATCGGTGGTGTTCACTTTGTACTGCAAGATAAGATCGATATGGTCTTGGAGATTTTCACCAACCTCTGGGCTATCGACTACCACTTCGACACCGTGCTCGCGCAAGTGTTCAGCAGGGCCAATGCCAGAGAGCATCAATAGCTGCGGGGAGCCAAACGCGCCTGAGCTGAGAATAACCTCACCTTTGGCGTAGACCGACTGCTCTTTGCCATCTTTTTCAAAGAGGACGCCGCGCGCTTGCTTATCTTCGATGATGATACGTTTGGCATGCGCATGAGTGATGATGGTCAGGTTGGGGCGATCCAGAATAGGATGCAGGTAGGCTGCCGCGGAAGAGCAGCGTTGCCCTTGTTTTTCACCATGGAAGTTGGTCACTTGATAGAGCCCCGCCCCATCTTGGCGGTCACCATTAAAGTCATCGGTGCGGTGCAAACCATTGGCCACGCAAGCATCCACAAAGGCTTGACTGATAGGTCGCGGGCTCAGCGGATCGGTCACATGCAGCGGGCCATCGCCCCCGTGGAAGTCATTGGCACCGCGGACGTTATTCTCCGCTTTTTTGAAATACGGTAGCACATCATCGTAGCCCCAACCTGGGCAGCCGGCCTTCTCCCAACCATCGTAGTCATGGCGACTACCACGGGTATAGACCATTGCGTTGATTGCTGAGCCACCCCCAAGACATTTGCCGCGTGGCTGATAGCCGGTACGGCCACCGAGCTGTTTTTGTGGCACGGTGGTAAAACACCAATTGTTAATTTTGACCGGTCGCCCTGGCACTAAAGCAAAGACCCCAGCGGGCATACGCACGAGCAAATCTTTGCCTTCGCCGCCTGCTTCTAATAAGCAAACGCTAACCTGTCGGTCTTCTGATAAACGGCTGGCCACTACCGCGCCCGATGATCCGCCGCCTATTACGATATAGTCAAATTCCATTATTACACTCCCTTGCTAGTAGCCATTCCAGCGAATGCTACAGATATCCTTATCGCTAATCTTTAGTGACCCGTTATGACGTAAATTCTGTGTCTCGCTATAAGCGATAACACCACATCCCTTTGCGTCTGTGGACTCGCAAGTAGTCATTTACTCGCTGACTATTCGTTACGACTGTTCACTATCTAAAACTTACTATACAGGGTGAGCAAATTTAGGATATAAAAAAAGGTGGACTTCTCAGCCACCTTTTTTTATTTAATTAACAATATTAATATCTTAAAACTTTAAAGCTCTAGACTTAGCGCAACCAAGCTCTAGCATTACGGAACATACGCAACCAAGCGCCATCACCCTGCCAATCGGCTGGTTTATAGCTGTGGTTATAGGCGCGTAAAGTACGCTCAGGGTGCGGCATCATTAGGGTCACACGACCATCGGTGCTACAAACACCGGTCACGCCGCCAGCAGAGCCGTTTGGATTGAGCGGATAAGTCTCAGTAGGATGGCCTTGGCTGTCGACATAACGCATAGCGATCTGACCGTGGTTGGCCATGCCCGCAATCTCAGTAGCGGTCAAGGTCGCTAAACCTTCACCATGCGCTACGGCAATCGGTAAGATACTGTCTTGCATGCCTTTAAGCAGGATAGACTTGGTACGCTCGACTTTGACATTGACCGTGCGGCCTTCAAAGCGCGCAGATTTATTGGCGATAAAGCGTGGGAAGTTTTCTGCGCCTGGGATGAGGTCTTTGAGCTGACTCATCATCTGGCAACCGTTACACACCCCAAGGCTGAAGGTTTCAGGACGGGCAAAGAAACGCACAAACTGCATGCGTAGGTCGTCATGAAATAGGACAGAATTCGCCCAACCAGAACCTGCGCCTAATACGTCACCATAACTAAAGCCACCACAAGTCACTAGCCCTTCAAAATCACGCAGGTCAATACGACCTTTGATTAAGTCGCTCATGTGCACATCGACCGCTTCAAATCCCGCCATGGTGAAGCCTGCTGCCATCTCCAACTGACCGTTGACGCCTTGCTCGCGCAAGATAGCCACTTTTGGCTTAGTCAGACGGCTATTGAGATACGGCGTTTCAATACGTTGATTGAGGTCAAAGTTTGGCGACGCGACGATACCTTGATGGCTGGTATCGCTAATCAGGCCGTATTCTTGCTCAGCACACTCTGGGTTATCACGGCGGCGAGCGATATGGTAGCTGACCTGCGTCCACGCTTGCTGCAACTCAACACGGCTAAAGCTTAGCGTTTTATCCTCGATTAGCGTTGGCGTCTGAATGAACAAGCGGTCTTCTTCGCAGCTTTGACCGACCAAGCTAATCATGTCAGACACATTGTGCTTCTCGGCCAATTCGATTAGCTCAGCCACGTCTTCTGGCATCACTTGGATGACGGCACCCAACTCTTCGCTGAACAACTGACCGAGTAAATCGTCATCAGTCAGCGATAACTTCACACCCTGACGGCTGGTAAATTGCATCTCAGCAATCGTCGCTAGCAAACCACCATCGCCAATATCATGATAGGCGCTGATGATGCCTTGCTCATTACCCGCTTGGATGAAGTTAAAGAATTTAATTAAGTCTTCTGGGCAGTCTAAATCGGGGCAGTCATTGCCCAATTGGCTGTTGGTCTGCGCTAGGATGGAACCACCTAGGCGCAGCTTGCCACGTGATAGGTCGATACGGTAGAACGCGCTGTCGCCTTTGATGAGCTCTGGCGTTAGGGTTTCAGCCACGTCCATCACCGGAGCGAAAGCTGTGATCACTAAGCTCATAGGTGAGACTACTGATTTATCTAAAGTAGTACCGTCGGTAGCGTCTGACCAGTTGGCGCGCATCGATAGCGAATCTTTACCCACTGGAATGGCGATACCTAAAGCGGGGCATAGCTCTTCGCCAATAGCATAGACGGCGTCAAATAGTGCGGCATCTTCTTTATCTTCGCCACAAGCCGCCATCCAGTTGGCCGATAGCGTGATGTTAGAGAGTTGCTTAATACGGGCACCAGCGATATTGGTAATCGCTTCGCCTACCGCAAGTCGGGCAGAAGCCGCTGGATTAATAAGGGCAACCGGCGTTCGTTCGCCCACACTCATTGCTTCGCCAGTCATCGGCTGATCGTCTAGCATGATCAAGCCTGATGCGGTAACCGCGCAATCTGCCACAGGGACTTGATAGCGGCCGACAAACTGATCGCGCACTACCATACCAGTGATAGAACGGTCGCCGATACTGATTAGGAAAGATTTGCTAGCGACGGTGGGATGACGGAGCACGTCTGTGACGGCCTCGGTCAGATTGACATCGTCTAACGATAACGCCGGTAGCGTTTGCTCTGCACGTTTAAATGAGCGCTGCATTTTTGGCGTACCACCGAGCAATACCTGCATCGGCATATCGACCGGATGCTCGCCCAGTAAGTTGTCTTCTACTCGCAACTGACGGACTTCTGTTGCAGTGCCTAACACGGCATACGGGCAGCGCTCACGAGCACAAATGGCGTCAAATTGCTCATGGCTTTCTGGGCGAATCGCTAACACATAACGCTCTTGCGCTTCATTCGACCAAATGGCCATCGGCGACATGCCGGCCTCTAACGAAGGCACTTTACGTAGGTCTAAAATTGCACCGCGCTCGTGGTCATTGACCAGCTCTGGCATCGCATTAGAGATACCACCCGCGCCCACATCGTGTAGCGAAACGATTGGGTTGCCATCTTCTTCAACGCTATTGCCAGCAAGCGCCCAGCAGCGGTCGATAACTTCTTGGCAACGACGTTCCATCTCAGCATTGTCACGCTGGACCGAAGCGAAGTCTAAGCCTTCGTCCAACTCACCGCTATCCACTGAAGAGGCCGCACCGCCACCCAAACCGATTTGCATGGCTGGGCCACCGAGGACGATCAATAAGTCGCCTTCGTTAATAGTATTCTTTTCGACTAGGTTGCGTTTGATGTTGCCGTAACCACCAGCAATCATAATAGGCTTATGATAGCCACGCATCTCACTACCGTCTTGCTCAGCCGAGGTGTCTAGCTGGAATGAGCGGAAATAACCACATAGATTCGGACGGCCAAATTCATTAGAGAAATTGGCACTGCCTAGCGGAGCTTCGGTCATAATCTCTAGACTGGTCGCCATTCGTGAAGGGGTGCCATAATCTTGAGTACTAAGCTTGCCCGACTGTTCCCACTTCTCCGGCATCTCAGGGATGTGCAGATGCGAGACATGGAAGCCGGCAAGCCCTGCTTTCGGCTTACCGCCACGACCGGTAGCACCTTCATCACGAATCTCACCACCAGAGCCCGTCGCTGCACCTGCATATGGTGCGATAGCCGTGGGGTGGTTATGCGTCTCGACCTTCATTAAGATATCGATGTGCTCTTGATGGAAGTCGTAAACGTGACGGTCAAAGCTATCGGCATCGCTCGCATCAGCGGACTGTGGTACCGGATAGTAACGCTGACCCTCAGAGCCTTCCATCACCGCCGCATTGTCTTTATATGCGGACAAGATACCTTCTGGACTCGCCTTATAAGTGTTTTTAATCATGCCAAATAGCGACTTCGGTTGGCGCTCGCCATCGATAGTCCATTCCGCATTAAAAATTTTATGACGGCAATGCTCAGAGTTCGCCTGGGCAAACATCATCAATTCCGCATCGGTAGGGTTACGCTTCAGCTCATCAGTATAAGCAGCCATCAAATAATCGATGTCCTCAACCGATAAGGCAAAACCAAACTCAGTATTCGCTTGCTCAAGGGCGTTACGGCCTTTACCTAAGATATCGATATGCGCTAACGGGGCTGGCGCATGATCGTCAAACAGCTGCCCTACCATGTCTAAATTATAGACCAAGCTTTGCGTCATGCGGTCGTGCAGCAACTGCTCAACGTCTTTAGCCAATTTAGCAGGTAAGTTACTGCCCACGAGCGTATAGACCACCACGCGCTCAACGCGTGAGATAGTCAGCTCACAGTTATTAAAAATATCGGTCGCTTTACTGGCCCAAGGAGAGATGGTGCCAAAACGAGGCGCAACGATAACTTGTAGCTCACCGGCAGTGGCGGCTGGCAATGCAAAAGTTTGGCCATGATTAAGGAGGTCTTGGGCTTTGCTCAGTGCTTCACCTTCGAGCACTTCGGCCAAGACATAAACTTGTTGCGTGCGAATATCGGTGATAGCGAGGTCGGTCTTAGTGCTCAGTTCTTGGATGAGTTGCTGGGTCTGGAAATCGGTAAGATACGGCTGGCCGGCGATGGTCATCATAAGGCAAGGTCTCAGAGTCGATGGCAAAATTATAGAGAGGAAGGTCGTACCAATAAGGGTGGCTGCATTATAACAAGAAGACTCCCAAGATACAGGTGCTAAGTGGAGGTTTCCGTTATCTTATATCGTACTTTATCTAACATTACTGCCCATTAAGACCGCATTACCGCCACAGTGCTATACATTTACCACTATCCTAGCTTTTCTCCTAATATTTTACGCTTCTAATCTTAAAGACTTTTCGCACTCTGTATGGCTTATCCTGCTATGTGGAGAGTTCTTGCTAGCTCAGTTTCACATTGCGGCAACTCTATTTAAGCGTTGCTATACCTCCTTACGCAATCGCTTTATTGCTTACATACACTCACAACGCTTTACGGGCTTGCTATATAGAGTCGGACTTAAATCTAGTTATTATAACTGCAGATTGGTGAACGACCCTTTGGTTCTACTAACCCTACCCTATTAACAATGACAATAAAATTGGCAACAATAAGGATGTTTTATGAGTAAGCAAGCCCATATCGATAAAATTCGTGAGATGGTAAAAGACGTTAAGTATGCCATGATGACTACGGTTACCGCTGAAGGTCATCTTCACGGCTGCCCAATGACCACCAGTGAAACTAGCCTTGGGGCTAAAGAGATTTGGTTCATCGGCGATAAAAAATCTGAATCAGTAACGAATATTAAAGGCAATCCGCAGGTTAATTTAGCGTATGTCAGCCAGCAAGATAAAGACTATGTCTCTATCAATGGTACAGCTGAATTAGTCGATGATAAGGACAAGCTAGACGAGCTATGGTCACCGGTTTACAATGCTTTTTATGAGCAGGGTAAAGAAGACCCAGACATTCAATTGATTAAAGTTGTACCTAATGGTGCTGAGTATTGGATCAGTGGTAACAGCGTTATCAATGCTGTGAAAATGGCAGCGGCTGCAGTCCAAGATGGTAAAACGGCTGAGAGCATGGGCGAAAACGCTTCTATTGAATTTTAATAGTTGCTTGCTTATGCTTATAAAGATAAAGCACAAAAAAACGCCAGAGCTTACTCTGGCGTTTTTTATTGGCTATCTGTTGGCGGTGCTAGTTAGTAAGGTTAGCTGTTAGCCTTCTTTTAAATAAGGCCAAGCTGCCTTCATATAAATCATCATCGACCACAGCGTTAATATCACTGCAGCAATCATCAGCACATAGCCTAGAATTTCTAGCGACTTCCAATTAAGCAGCAGCACAATAATCGCAATCATCTGAAACGTCGTTTTTAACTTACCCACGTAGGAAACTGCGACACTAGTACGGTTGCCCAACTCTGCCATCCATTCGCGTAAGGCTGATACGGCAATCTCTCGCGAAATAATGACGATAGCGGCAATCGACATAATAATGTTGGGATGCCACTGCACGATAATAATCAAAGCTGCCGCCACCATCAATTTATCGGCCACGGGGTCCAGGAAGCGACCAAAGGCCGACGTAATATTCATGCGCCGTGCCAAATAGCCATCGAGCCAATCCGTAATCGCGGCCAATACAAACAATAGCGTCAATACCAGATGACGTAAGGTACTGTCGCTAAACTCCACCATCGACATGCCAAGGTTGGCAATGGCATTGTTAGAAATCATAGGCACCCCAATACCGAGGGCGGGAGGCCAATAAGCGATAGCGACAAACAACGGAATCATTAGAATCCGCGCGATAGTCAGATTATTGGGGAGGTTAAAGATACTTTGGGTTGGCGCATTAGGCGTAAGATCGGTCATGGTAACCTGTCAGTTTGTCAAATATCACAGTGTGCTCTTGTGCCCTTCTCCATGAGCTGCTGCCTATTTAAAAGCAACACTAGGCAAAAGATAGAGACGATAAGTTGTAGAGGTAAGGGCTTATGAGCTAGCGGAACTACGATAGCCACTCTTAATATAATGGCATAGATAAACGTTAATATTGAATATCTTGCCGGCAAGCTTAGCATCTTTAGCTCGTAGCGTCAGTTATCAAAACACTTTTAATAGCTGCTGGCCGTTAAAAGCGCCTCTTAACTGGAAAAGTGTCTTTTAACTAGCTTGCTAATAAGACTATAGGATTTCACAAAAATGTGGACTTATAAAATAACTATGTCAATGTAGCAAAACTAAGTAAAACGTAAGTTCGTGTAAACCTAGTAAAGAAAATGACTAGAGTTCAGCTATAATTAAAGCTTAGGAAACACTTGTAAACTATACTTGTAAAATATAATAGTTCCTTTATACTTTTCCTCAGCCCACAGTTCCTCCTCTGTGGGTTTTTTTTGTCCTCTCTAATCGTCGTGGCATATAGGTTCTTGCTTTTGAAATAGCGAATTGACCACCATTTTGATCACTAATTGAGTATTTTAAGGGCCTGTCATTGCTAAAGTTATTTTTAATCGCATATTATTAGTCCTTTATAAAATATTTCTTCCTTAATAATTTTGAGGATAAACGACATTGTTAATATTTCGCTACATTAACCTCTATTTTGCCCACCAAGCCAGCAACAATCATTCTATTTAAACCATTATATTAGGCCTTTAACATTATAAGCAGCTGGCCAATCACTGTAGCATGAAACAACTATTGTCCCTCGCGTAGTTCCTATTGATTATAAATTCTGCTCTGTGCCATAGCTTGCTGGAACCATATAAAGACCGTAAGTCTCTACTATAGGATTAATTATGAAAAAAATATTATTAGCCGCCACTATGTTAATGGCCACCAATATGGCTTTTGCCAGCGCCCAAGATTGCACCCCTATCCAAAAAATGGCAGAGAATGCTATGAAATTTAGACAGTCGGGCATTCCTATGGATAAAGCCATGCAACTTGCTGATGCAGTGGCAGGAAAAGACGAAGCGGATGCAGGGGTGAACCAGCTGATGAAAGGCATGATTACTAATGCCTATGCGCAACCCGTACAGAAAGACGAGGCGCAACAGCGCAGTGCTGTAGAAGGGTTTGCTAGCGCCGTGAATTCAGCTTGTATGCAAGAAGCGGATCGTTAAACTTTAACTAGCGGCCTATCGTTATCTAAGATAAGAATGGTAAGTCCAAAAATGCTAAGCCCAAAAGCGCTAAAAAAATAACCCCTAGCTAATGTTAGGGGTTATTTTTTATTTAAGCCTATCAAGCCTAAGCCTATCTGTTGCCGACCACTATTAAAAACAGATATGGCAACCTAAGTTATTTTGGCAACGCTGCGCCATTACTTGCCACGGTCACAGCTTTACTTTGTGATACATCGCCATCGTGTAGGTAAGACTTAACCGCTAGTATTGCGCATTCTAAAGACGTTGGGGTATCTTCGACTTCGCTACAAGCATCCAATTGGGTCTCGTAAGCTTGAGTGCCATAATCGCTATGCGGTAGCTGCTCTGCCAAATCGTTATACTCATAAAAGGCATCAATCATACACATGATATTTTCGCCATCATATTTAGCCGCCTGCAGACATTCATTATAGCTGCTATCGACGCTTTCTTTAGTAAGTTCAGTATTTTGGCTAGTTACAGCCATAGCTGGACTACTCAAAGCTAGACAAGTTAATAAGCCAAATGTGACCTTATTTAATGTGACTTTTAATGACATAGGACAAACTCTTTTAATAGATTTAATGGCTACTGATTCAATCCACTCAAAACGTAAGCAACTCAAAACGGTTGCTGATGACTGCTGATGATTGGGCTTAGACTTAGTGAGCTACTGTAATGGAAATACGAGTAAATTTGTGAATACCGCGCGTAAACGCTGTATGGCAGGTGTAAATTTATCTGCCCTTTTCCCTATCATGTTACCCAACCCTGATAGTACTGAACGATTAGTAAGCTATTGAGTTGCCTATTTATCTTGATGGGAAAGGACTAGGGTTAAATAGAACTGTGGCTAAATAGAACAAATGCTAGCCACACTTAAAGCCGCTTGCTGATAGCAGCTTTCGATACGCCCCTGCCCGCACCAATCGCCAGACACTAGCCATTGCTTATCCTGATCCCTATATAAGGTTGGCGAGGTTTGCGACTCGGTTGCCGTAGCCGCATAGCGCCAACGATGGCAATCAATATGCTGGGGCGCCTGACGGTCAGTCCACCCTAGTATTTGCTGCACAGCAGCTAATAGCGTGGCTTTGACACTCTCAATATCATCATCAACGTGCTGCTCTGACCAAGCATTATCAGCATGGATAGTGATACTCGGCAATACTTTATCGCGCTGCGGTTTCGTGTGCTCAATGAATAGCTTGCCAATACTCGCCCCTTGATTAGCCCCCGCTACCTCCAATACCTCCCAAGTCGCGTCTGCAATACTGGCGGGCAAAGTAGTGAAGTCTTGCCAGCCCAACATCAAGGTATAGCAGGCCACCATTTTACGCTGGGCTATCTCCTGTTGGAAAGCAAAACTGGATGACGCGAGCAGTTCATTGGCTTGAACGGTTGGCGCTGTCACTATCACCCAGTCGTACTTGCCCAAGGCGTTGCCCTGATCATCCCACAGCGCTGTATTTATTTGGGCCGTGTGGTCGATATGAGGGTCCGCTAATGGCGCAACGCGGGTTTTATAATGCAGGGTGGTGTGCTGCAGCGCCTTCGCTATAGCTCTCCCCCAACTGGTCATTTTAGGGCTGCTGATATAGCGAGGCTGGGCATCACTCCATAGTTCGCTCAGACTAATGACCTGCATCTCTGCAGCCGTTGTGGTCAATTGCGCCACTTGCGCATGCCAAGGGGTTAAGACATCCTGCGCCAACCAAGGTTGGATAAATTGCTGAAACTCGCTACTCTTTGCGGTAAAAAACTGCGCGCCAAATTCAAACTGCCACTGTTTATCTTCGTCAGCGCCGTCAGCCGTATGACTAGTCGCTGGCTTTTTATAACGAGTGGCCAGACGGCCTACCCCGCCAGACTTCTCAAAGATATCAGTCTTCAACGCTTGGCCTAACTCAGCAAATTTACGCTCAAGCAAGGTCGCCGTTATGAGGCCCGTAAGCCCCGCACCAATAATAGCGATACGGGTTGGCAAAGCTGTAGTAGTAGCATCGGCAGCAGTAGCCGTATTAGGATTAGCAACAGCAGCATTGAGAGAGCGGATAGACTCAGGCATGGCAATCAGCACACAGCAGTAAAGGTGCGCTCATTGTGTCAAAGTGGTGCGAGATTGGCTAGCGTTATTAATGGCTTTGAGGTAGCAATAATGGCAGCCTGCTTGGGCGGGCAGTTTTAATTTTCTATTAGTAATTATGCTTAATACCATCAGAAAATGTGCTTCAATACCTCTTAGCACTTTACTCACCCTATTAAGGTTTGGCGTATGCCGGCATCCCATCAGATCAATCGTCACTCCCCTAGCCCTTTGAGCAGCCATTGGCGCTTGATGCTCAGCCTGCTGTTGGGCGCGAGTATTGGGTTCGCTTTTTATGTTGTGCAATCGCTCTCACTTAGCACCTGTTTTCTCATTGCTTGGGACAGCACGGTCATCTGTTATATCGCTAGTATTATCTACATGATGCAGAGCGATACGTTGCACCAGCATCTGACTCAAGAGCACGAGGGTAAGGCGCTGATTCTAACTTTAGTGCTGTTAGCCAGCCTCGTCTGCTTATTTTCGCTTAATAGGCAGACCCATATAGGTAAGGACTACCAAGGTCTGGCGCAGTTACTGAATCTAGCGTTGACCATAGGCACTATCTTTTTGGCTTGGCTGATGATTCAGGTCATCTTTGCCCTGCAATACGCTTATCTTTACTTTTCTGCGCGCAATAATAATACTCCCGCACCGCTGGTGTTCCCTGAGGACAGCGCTACTACCACGGCTACAAGTCAGGTCGAGTTTGCCGACTTCTTTTATATAGCGGTCGCTATTGGCACCTCAGGGCAGACGGCCGATGTGCCTTTTACCTCCACCGCTGGCAGAAAGTTAGGTACCTTGCACTGCATTATCGCCTTTATCTTTAACCTAGCCATTATTTCTTTATTAGTGAGCATCATTGCCGAGTACTTATGAGCACTGTTACATAATAAGCCCCCCTTATAACGCTTGCCAATAAAGTCCCTTTTCCTATCCAATGAGTTGAAAAACCCCCATAAAAAAACCTCACTACCCAAGAAAAGTGAGGTTTTTGATTGAGCTACTATTCAGAGGAACTAGATTTAGCCCTGCTGGCAGCTGGCTTGTTTTTCTGTTTTGACCGTTTCGATTAACTCGTCCAAGATATCCGCATCGGCTAGCGTTGAGGTATCGCCTAGACCTTCGTATTCACCCGCTGCGAGCTTACGTAGCAAGCGGCGTAGGATTTTTCCTGAGCGGGTTTTTGGTAACGCATTGACGAGGTAAACCGCATCAAGGTTGGCAATAGGGCCCACTTCCGCCCGCACGTGACGATTTAGCTCACCCTTAAGCGACTCAGAAGGCACTTCGCCCGCTTTCAAAATGACGTAAGCACAGACGCCTTGGCCTTTGATATCATGCGGCATACCAACGATAGCTGCTTCAGCAGTAGTCGGGTGCGCGACTAGAGCACTTTCGATTTCGGCTGTGCCTAAACGGTGGCCCGATACGTTGAGGACATCATCAACACGGCCCGTGATCCAGTAGTGACCGTCTTCATCCCGCATTGCCCCGTCACCGGTGAAATAGTTGCCAGGATAAGTCGTAAAATAGGTCTCTAAAAAGCGCTTGTGGTCGTTATAAATGGTGCGCATTTGCCCAGGCCAGCTGTCTTGAATCACTAAGTTGCCTTCGGTGGCGCCATCCAGCACCTCACCATCTGCATCAACAATCGCAGGTTGAATGCCATACAGCGGGGTCATAGCAGCGCCTGGCTTCATATCGACCGCATTAGGAAGGGGTGCCATTAAGATACCGCCAGTCTCCGTCTGCCACCAAGTATCGACGATAGGACAACGGGCCTCACCGACCACATTGTAGTACCAGTCCCAAGCTTCTGGGTTGATAGGCTCACCGACCGAGCCCAATAGTCGTAGGCTAGAGCGGTTCGACTCACGCACAAAGGCATCGCCTTCTTTCATCATCGCGCGGATAGCCGTTGGCGCCGTATATAGGATGCTAACGTCATGCTTATCAATGATATGGCCGATACGTGACCAAGTAGGATACTGCGGCACGCCTTCAAACATGACCGTGGTAGTGCCATTAGCCAGCGGGCCATACAACATGTAACTGTGGCCCGTCACCCAGCCCACATCAGCCGTACACCAGAACACATCATCGTCTTTGACATCAAAGACATCACGGAAAGTGGAGAGCGCATAAGTGATATAGCCGCCAGTAGTATGGACGACGCCTTTGGGCTGGCCGGTCGAGCCTGAGGTATAGAGTAAGAAAAGTGGGTCTTCAGCGTTCATAGGTTCAGGTGCGCAGTCTTCCGTCGCATTATCGACGATGGTGTGGTACCAAGCATCGCGGCGGCCACTCATAGGGATCGAGTTACCGGTGCGGTGTACGACGATGACCTTTTGCACACATTCTGTACCATCAATATCTAAAGCGCGATCGACACTGGTCTTCAATGGCGTATGTTTGCCACCCCGCATGCCTTCATCGGCGGTGATGACTAGCTTGGCTTGGCTATCAATGATACGGCTAGCGAGACTTTCTGCTGAAAAACCACCGAATACTACCGTGTGGACGGCACCAATACGAGCGCACGCCAACATAGAAATAGCTGCTTCTGGAATCATCGGCATATATAGAGCGACGCGGTCGCCTTTGCCCACGCCCATTTTGCGCATGGCGTTACCGAGACGGCAGACTTCGGAGTACAGTTCTTTGAAAGAGATGATTTTATGCTGGGAGGGGTGATCGCCTTCCCAAATGATGGCAGGCTTAAAAGGGTTTTCTTTGAGATGGCGGTCGATACAGTTGACCGAAATATTCAGCTCACCGTCTTCAAACCATTTGATATTGAAATCATCAAGGTCGTAATTAACGTTTTTGATTATGGTCGGTTTTTTCATCCAGTCAATCAGTTCAGCGCGTTCAGCCCAAAACGCTTCGTTGCTCTCATGAGATTGGATAGAGTTTTGATAGTCTTTAGCGTATTTTTCTGGATTGGTATTGGCTTTGGCAGCGAATTCAGCGCTGTTGGGATAAGACTTCATTGTCATTGTGTTGCTCCTGCAGTAGATAGCGCTCCCCTGCCAGGCTGAATTTTGGCCCTTAAAAAACCATACTGTAGATGGCTGTCATAAATGGACCCATAAATCTCAAACCTTACCAACAGGGGCAACGTTTCATCTTCCATAATGGGATTGCCCGAATGAATAGTGTGACAAATAAGGGCGTTTGTTGCAAGGTAAACCCGACTTGATAGGTATTTTTAATCATGATGGTAATACGATATCTATCATTATAAATAATAATCCTTAATGAAAAAGTGGATTAATCTGCTGTTTTACGCCCAAAATGGTAGGCCAATCGTCATGAAAGCCTAGGACGTGTTGAAAGAAACTATGTGGTAGCAACAGACCCTGTATAATACCCCTAACAAAATTATTAGCGGCATTGTCGTTATTAAACATCGTTATTAAGCACCGCTTTTAAGCGTCGTCATAAAGAGCCGCCGTTAACGAGCGCTTTACCCCACTCCCCCCTTTTATACTGCTGAACTGAGCTACTGCCCCTATGTCTGATACCCTTAAGCCTGACGCTAGCAAAAAATCTCCGCTACTCTCTCGTACGGCTAAACTACCTGCCTGCCCGCCTGAGCATCACTATGACGTCATCATTATTGGTGCTGGAGCTGCCGGTCTATATTGCGCTATGACCACAGGACAGCGAGGCCGCAAAGTGTTAGTGCTCGACCATGCCAATAAAGCGGGCAAAAAAATCCTGATGTCGGGCGGTGGCCGCTGCAACTTTACCAATTACGTGGTCGAGCCGAATCACTTTATCAGTGACAACGCGCACTTTTGTAAATCAGCGCTGAGCCGTTATAGCAATTGGGAGTTTATTGGTCTAGTTGCCAAACATGGTATCGCCTATCACGAGCGCGAGCACGGCCAACTGTTCTGCGATGATTCTTCCAAAGAGATTGTAGCGATGCTGCTGGCAGAATGTGACGCTGCAGGGGCTAAGGTACAGTTGCAAACGGACATCACTCATATCAAGACCTTGCCAGAAGATACTGTAGCTGCCGATAACCAGCCAAACTATGTATTACAGACCTCCAAAGGGGACTATAGCTGCGCCTCACTGGTGGTGGCGACAGGTGGTTTATCCATTCCAACTTTAGGGGCGTCAAGCTTTGGTTACGAGCTCGCCAGCGCCTTTGGTCACGAAATTCACAAGACCGATGCCAGCCTAGTGCCTTTTACCTTTACCGATAAAACGGGCGATTTAATTAAGTCGCTGGCGGGGATTAGCTTGCCGGTAGTCGCTTTTAATGAGCGCATCTCTTATCGCCTGCCACTGCTGTTTACCCATCGTGGTCTCTCGGGACCTGCTATGCTGCAGCTGTCGAATTATTGGTATCCGGGGGAGTATATCCATATCAATCTACTGCCAGAATTAGACGCCGCTGAGGCATTATTAGCCCATAAAGCGGCGCACCCTAAACAGCTGATCCGTACCTTATTTACCGAGCACTTCCCGAAAAAACTACTGGCAGCCCTACAAACACACCTGTGGGAAGACCTAAAGACAACCGAATTGGCCAATATTAAAGACGAGCGCTTAGTACAACTAGGCACTACTTTAAATGACTGGCAACTGAAACCGTCGGGTACGGAAGGCTATCGGACGGCTGAGGTAACAAGAGGCGGGATTAATACGGCGGATGTCTCATCAAAGACTATGGAAAGCAAACTGCAGCCCAACCTCTACTTTGTAGGGGAAGTATTGGATGTGACCGGCTGGCTCGGTGGTTATAACTTCCAATGGGCTTGGGCGAGTGGCTTTGTCTGTGGTGAGGTGGTTTAGGCCAATTTAATGGCTAATTTAATCTAAAGCAGCTCCTATCAAAAAGCCCCGAAGCATAGCGCTATCGGGGCTTTTTTTGCTGAACAACAAATACCGTTAATAAATACCGTTGCTGAATAATTAACCTAAGACGTTGAAGTCTCAGTATCAGCTAAAAAAGGATAGTCCGTATAGCCTTCGCTGCCACCACCATAGAATGTTTCTGGATGCTGCTCATTGAGTGGCGCGTCTTGTTGAATACGCTCAGCGAGATCGGGGTTAGCGATATAATCACGCCCAAAAGCGACGGCATCGATATAGCCGGCTTCGATATTTTTCACAGCTTTTTCAGCGGTATAGGCACCGGCAGCTACGATAACATTATCAAAAGCAGCACGGATTTGCTGACGGAATTCATCCGTATACGACTCACCACCCGCCCAATCAGGCTCAGAGAGATGCAAATACATAAGACCGCGTTGATTAATCTGCTCGATCAGCCAAATGTTATCTTCCACGTTATAGCCAGCTTCCACACCATTAAAGCTGCCCCATGGCGAGATACGAATACCGATATGGTCGGCATCCCAAGCGGCTACACAGGCGTCGATCACGGCCAGCATAAAGCGGGCACGGTTTTCTTTGCTGCCGCCGTAATTGTCATCGCGTTTATTGATGTATTCTGCCCAAAACTCATGCAATAGATACCCATGCGCACCATGAATCTCTATGCCATCAAATCCTGCTTCACGGGCATTGCGGGTTGCCTGTGCAAAGTCTGCAATCACTTGCTCTATTTCTGCCACACTTGCGGCGCGTGCTGGCGTCACATCGACACGAATGGCATTGCCTTCGCTATCTCTGAGCGTGGTACGTACTTTGACGTCGGTATCCGAGGCCGAAATAGGCGCACGCCCTTCAGGCTGCACGCTCTTATGCGACACCAAACCGGTATGCCACAATTGCACGACGATTTTGCCGCCTTTCGCATGCACAGCATCCGTAATGACTTTCCACGCCACAATTTGGTCTTCAGTATGCAAACCCGGCGCACCCGCATAGCCTTTGGCACCAAAAGAAACCTGTGTGGCTTCAGTAATTAATAAACCACTGCCTGCGCGCTGCGAATAATACTCAGCGGCTAATACCGTCGGTACATCGTCCGGCTCAGTCGCACGTAAACGCGTCAAAGGTGCCATCATAATGCGGTTTTTTAAAGTTTGTGTGCCCATTGTTAGGGGTTGAAATAAGATATCGTTAGCCATAAAAAGCCTTGTTGTCCGTTAAATTAGAACAATTATAAAATGGATGAATTAAAGATAAATAAGAGATAAGCCGTCGATTTATAACCATTAATAGGCCATCATTGCCAGTCATTAATAGTTACTAGACGAACGGTCTATTTGTTAACTTTGTCCTTTATAAGGTATAAAGGCTATTATTCCAAGGGGGCGTTACAAACAAAAACACCCCTCAAGGCATAAAAATAGCTTAATAGACGCCTTAAAGCCGACCTTAGTAAATATTAACCTTATGAAAATATTGAAATTATAGAACTTCTTAGGGGTAATTTTGCTAAATAATTAACAGTAATTGAGCCGCAACATCATCAATATTTAGCCAGAAATAATCAGAGGATTGGGCTATGCGTAAACCAACGGTACCATTCATGATGGCCACGAGCCTACTTTTGGGTTTGAGCGCCTGCCAGCCCGATCCGGCTGAGCCAGAAACTGCGGATAACAATCGGCCTGCTGTAGCGCCCGCCCCTATCGAACCTGCCGAGTCAGCTACTGAGCCAAAGCTAGAGGACCCGACACTGGCGAATGCCGAGCCTAATGCTGATGTCGATGTGAATACTGATGTTGATGCTGGTGTTGCTACTGATGCCACTAAGCACACGGATACTCAGGCCATCACCCCTGCGCCGCCCTCAGCTGCGACGGCTGCAACTAAAAATCAACAGCTCTGCGCTAGTGTCAGTAAAACTATCGCCGCTGTAAATAGTAAAAGCAAAATGGCAGAAGTTACGGCCGTTCAAGATTTATTGCGCGACTGCTTACCCGCAGCGGATAATGCCACCGTCTTACAATGGCTAGCAGCGTATCAAGCCATGTATGAGCGTTTTTTAGCGTTGCCCAATACCGATACTAGCCATCAAGAGAATTTTTATACCGTCATGGATAAGGCCGCAGCAGGTAAACCCGTACCGGCCGCTTTATTCAAGACTATGAGCCCAAGGGTGCAGTATTTAATCGGTTTGGTAGAGCAGAAGGCAGACGTCAGTGTGCAATATTTAGGCGAAGGCGACTTTCGCTTTAATCACGATTTAACAGCGATGGCGAAACTGTTTACCCCCTACTTGCGTAAAGACCAAGCCGCATTCACTCAGCGGATGGCGCGAGACAATCAAGGCATCTTTTGGAATGACGCGGCGATTGCGGTGCCCTTTAACGAGTTGATAAATCGCGCTTTATTTTGGGAGAGTTATAGCCAACTTTACCCTGATGGTTACGCTACCCGCGATGCCAAAAGACTATTTAACATTTATCGTTATGTGCTGTTTTTCGGCTCTGAAAACACCCAATGGACCGATGATGCTATCCGTAAGTTTGATACTCCAGCCCAAGCACAAGCTATGCAGCAATTGGCCAAGCGTCCTAATAGTGTGTTGGCAAAAGATGCCCAGACATTCTTAGAGTTTATGACCTTAGCCGATAGTGAACGTGAGCTAAAGTACCCACATTCAGCTAACGAGACCGCTGATAATATGCAGCGAGAAGGACAGCTAGCTAAGCAACAACTGAGAGACGCCCTACAAATTCTCTCCCCTTGGACAGCCGAGGATAATCGCAATTGTCTAGAAGGGGTGGTCTGTACCACTTATAGAGGGGAATAAGTTATACAGGAGATTAAGTTACAAAGAGGAATAAGCGCTCCAGTTTTATCTTAAAGCTAAACCGGCACTAAGCATGCAGCATCTTTTTAATAGACAAATCTAAAGATAAATAGGTACCAAATAGGATAACGACTGAACCAATAATAGCTGGTAAGTCTAAGGCTTCTCCTAGTAATAAATACCCTAGAAAAATAGCGAAAATGGGAATGACTAAAGTGATGCTGGTCGCGCGAACTGGGCCAATATTTTTGATTAATTGATTCATAAAAATTAGCGCAATAGCGGTTGAGAATACCCCGATGCAAATCATCGACACCCAAGCTTTTGCGCTAATAGTCGCGCCGTAAGGAAATTGATAGACCGCTACCGGCAGCATAATCACACTGGCAATCATTAGCGAGCCCGCGGTAATGGCAATCGGAGACACGTGTTCTAAATAATTACGCGTGACATTGGCGCCTAACGCATACCCCACACAGGCAAATAGCGCATAGCCCATGGGCATCAAGCCTGAGCTAGCGCCGACACTCGCCTCTGCAGCGGCATTGCCAAATAAGTTTTCACTCATCAGAATCATTACGCCCACTACCCCGATGATCAGGCCTAAGATCTGTTTTTTAGAGAGCTTATCTTTAAAGAAGATGCTGGCGATAAAACCACTCATCATTGGTACCGAAGCATTTAATACGGCCAATACCCCAGCATTGACCGAACGTGCGGAAATAGAAAACAAGATAAAGGGGATAGCAGCAGAAAACAGCCCCACGAGGGTTAACGCTTTCCAATTCTCCAGGATACCCACTCTATTTTTGGCACTAAATAGCACAAAAACGAGCATGGTCAGCCCTGCTAAGACGACCCGCAAGCTAGCAAAGGCGAGCGAGCCAAACTCCGGCACCCCAATGCGATAAAATATAAAAGACAGCGACCACATAAAGGAGAGCATAATAAAAGTAATAAGGTCGCGTCTGGTCATTGAGATATCCTATGAAGGCTGTAAATGGCAGCTAATCAACCAAGCTGCTGCCGCTGCTATGAAGTAAAAAAATATCATAATGATAACTTTTAAATCACTTTACAGGGATGTTTTTTCTCAATTTATAACAACTAAATACTTAAATTACTCCTTATTTTTCACTGCTAAAATCGCCTATAAATCGACTTTATCCAAAACAAAGTCAATATCCTTGTCGCCGCGACCGGATAGGTTGACCAAAATACTCTGGTCGGACGACATATCTTTCGCCACTTTCATCGCATAAGCAATGGCATGGGCGGACTCTAATGCTGGGATAATGCCTTCCATCCGCGATAGCGCCATAAACGCCTCTAAGCACTCTTTATCGGTAGCCGACTCATAACTGGCGCGTTGTAAATCTTTTAATAACGAGTGCTGCGGCCCTACGCCAGGATAATCTAAGCCTGAAGCGATTGAATGTACCGGAGCCGGCTCGCCTTTCTCATCAAGGAGAACATAACACTTAAAGCCATGGATTTCGCCTTTCACTCCTAAACTCATGGTGGCAGCATGATTGGGCGTATCTAGGCCTTCCCCCGCGGGCTCTACCCCGACTAAAGCAACATCCTCATCGGCTAAAAAGCCGCTAAATATACCAATAGCATTAGAGCCTCCACCGACACAGGCGACGACTTTATTAGGCAGCTTGCCGGTGGTCTTTAAAAATTGTGCGCGGGCTTCATGACCCACTACCGATTGAAAATAACTCACCATCTCAGGATAAGGGGCAGGCCCTAACGCGGAACCGATAGCAAACATACTGCTATCGAGCTCGCCCAAATAAGTGTTGAAAGCGCTGTCTACCGCTTCTTTTAGCGTACCTGCGCCTTCTGATACCGGGACAATCTTAGCGCCTAGGATTTTCATACGGCTGACGTTAGGATGTTCTTTTTTAATATCGACGACGCCCATATGAATCTCGCATTCGATACCCATCAATGCTGCTGCAGTGGCCAAAGCTACCCCATGCTGACCTGCGCCGGTCTCAGCGATAACTTTGGTTTTGCCTAACTTTTTCGCCAGTAACACCTCGCCTAAGCAATGGTTAATTTTATGCGCACCGGTATGGTTGAGGTCTTCACGCTTAAAATAAATCTGTGCGCCGCCGCAATGCTCACTTAAGCGTTGAGCATGATAAATCGGGCTAGGTCTACCGACATAAGTCTCACGCAGTCGCTGCATCTCATTAATAAAATCTGGCTCTTTGATAATTTCACGGAAGCCTACTTCGATCTCTTGCATGGCTTTGGCAAGGTCTGGATGACCAATTTTGCCACCATACTCACCGTATAAACCCTCTGTGCTAGGCATAATCGAGTGATGTAAACCGTATTTATTCAAGCCATTGCTGTTGCTGGTATCTATTGCTGTCGTCATAGTAAACCTTCTCTCGTTAATCATGGTGTTTGTTAATAAGTTCATCAATGAGGTAATTAATTTCTAACCAGAATCATTATTGTATCTTCGTTCTAGTACACTGAAACAAATTCTATGCTAACTCTGGATTTAGGTCAAGCGACATCTATCAACACTATGTTTAATCAAAAGAATTTCTTTATTAGCCGTTATAATCGTGCGATTGGGACACAATAATGATAGGTAAGATTGCTAAAATAACGCGGCTTTATTTAAGCCTCATTAATGCACTGCCTTCTTCTTAACATCATTCGGTCAATTACTAGGATTTACTATGCAACGTCGTAAATTAATCAAAGCTATGGGCTTAGGGGCGATTGGCGCTACTAGTATGGTGAGTGGTTGTCAGACTTTCCCAAAAACGCTACCGCAAACCTCAGCTAGCGAGCCTATCCAAGCTGGACACTTTAGTAACATTATCGTGGGTAGTGGTTATGGCGGGGCAGTATCGGCGTTACGCTTGGCAGAGCAAGGCCATCCTGTCCTCATATTAGAAATGGGGATGCGTTGGGATCGCTCCCCTAAGCACAATACCTTTTGTAAAATGATTAGCGCCGATGAGCGTTCTAGCTGGTTTTCCAATTGGCCGAACGCCCCTATTCCTATCCCTAAACCTATCAAAAAATACCCTGGGGTCCTCGACTTAATCGAATATGACGAGATAAAAGTGTTCGCTGGCCGGGCTTATGGTGGCGGCTCTATCGTCAATGGCGCGATTGCCATTCAACCCCGACGCTCACATTTTGAGGCTACCTTCCCGTGGTTAGATGCCGATGAGATGTATGACACTTTCTTTCCTAAGGCAATGAAAGCGTTAAAGGTTAGTCAAATTCCTGCAGAGTTTTTTAATCAGACGAAACATTACGAGTTTACCCGTGCCGCCGAACGCCAAGCTGAAAAAGCTGGACTAAAAACCGAGTTTTTCGGCAACAGTTATGACTTTGACTATATGCAGCGCGAGGCCAAAGGTGAAGTGTATGCATCGGCATTGGGCGGTGAGGTCATCTATGGGAATAATGCGGGCAAGTTTTCACTCGACCTAACTTATCTTAAGGATGCGGAAGCTACGGGCAATGTAACCGTTAAAACTCTGCGTAAAGTAGCGGCTATCCAACAGCTACCCAATAATAAGCTGCGCTTAGAAGTCCACGTGTTAAACCTGCAAGGCGGCATTGCTAAAGTTGAGCACTATACTTGCGACAAACTCTTCCTGAATGCGGGCAGTACGGGTACTTCTGAGCTGTTATTAAAGAGCCAAGCTGAGGGATACTTACCCCATCTCAACGAACATATTGGCCAGCATTGGGGACCCAATGGCAATATCATGACTGGGCGTAACTTTGTGGCTGCCGCTGGTGCTATTCAATCGACCATCCCCGTGAAAGCTATCAATATGTGGGACCCGCAAGAGGGCGCGACGGAGCCGGCAGAGTTTAAAATATTTGCTGAGATTGCACCGTTACCACTAGGGTTGGAGACTTGGACCACGCTATTTTTAGCGATTACTGATAACCCTGAGCGCGGCAATTACTACTACGATAAAGACTCTAAGTCGGTCAAACTCAACTGGAAACGCTCACAAAATGAGTATTCTGTGCGTGCCGCCAAAGCCTTGTTAGAGAAGCTCGCCGCTGCTAATGGCGGTAGAATATCTAGCTTATTATTTAATAATGGTATTGGTGATAACTTTTGCTATCACCCACTTGGCGGCTGTGTGCTAGGCAAAGCCACGGATGAATTTGGCCGGGTCAAAGGGCATAAGAATATTTATGTGCAGGATGGGTCGCTCATCCCAGGCAGTGCTGGCGTGAACCCTTATGTGTTTATCACGGGGCTGGCTGAGCGTAATATGGCGACTATTTTGCGTGAGGATTTTAAGGGTTAGCGAGGATATTTAAGGCAAAGAGTTTTAAGCATTGCATAAGGAAGTCTTCATTGCTTGCACTGAGAAGATAAGCTTTATGGCAATAAACCCAGACTTAGCCCCGACATTATTATATATCTGCCGTAAGGTGCGCTATCATTGCTTGAAGATATTTATACGCCGCTAGATTATAAAAACCGATTTAAAAAGGACTAAAAAATGAAACTAAGAATCTTAAAATCAGCCGTGACCAACCCATGGTTTAATCTCGCCACCGAAGACTGGATCTTCCAAGCCCTTGATCCGCAGTCACACACGCTATTTTTATGGCGCAACTCAGAGACTGTGGTCATTGGCCGCTCACAGAACCCTTGGGTAGAATGCAAAACGGATAAGATGGCAGAGGACGACGTCTTTTTAGCGCGCCGTCAAAGTGGTGGTGGCGCGGTATTTCATGATTTGGGCAATACCAACTTTACCTTCTTATCGCCCAAAGCCGATTACGACCAAGAAGCTAACTTTACTATTATCATTAATGCCCTCAAAAAACTGGGCGTAGACGCTACCCTTTCTGGCCGTAACGATATGCAAGTCGGCGATAAGAAGATATCAGGCAGTGCCTTTAAACACAGCGTTGATCGTAGCTTTCACCACGGTACTTTATTGGTCAATGCGGATATGCAAAAGCTAGGCGATTATCTCAACCCACACCCGCTGAAACTGCAAGCAAAGGGTATTAAGTCGGTACGCTCCCGAGTCGCCAACTTGGTTGAATTTAACGAGGCTATTAATCATGAGACCTTATCCCAGGCAATGATTGAAGCTTTCTGTGAGTATTATGGACAAGACGTGGCAGATACTCCAGTTGAGGAATTGGACGAGGCGACCCTAGCACAAGAACTCCACCTTAATAAATACTATCAACAGATGGCCGATTGGGAATGGCGCTTTGGTAAGACCCCGGAATTCTCCCATCATTTAGAGACTCGCTTTGATTGGGGCTTGATTGATTTGCATTTGGATGTGAAACAGGCGGTGATTACCGAGGTGGTTATCTTCTCAGATGCGTTAAATGTAGAGTTGATTGAGGTGTTAAAAGAAGCGCTGACTGAGGTTAAATATAATCAAGAAGCTATCAGTGCTAAGTTGGCTGCTTTAAGTGAGGCACAACCTGAGATGGCCGCGCAAATTGCTGACTTTTCTGCTTGGTTAGTGGGTGAGATTAAGGGTTAGAGCAGAGTAAAGTAAGAAGTTTTTATGCTAGAAAAAAGGCAGTTGCTATCTTACAGCAACTGCCTTTTCTGATTGAACGACTACTTACCTTAAGCAAGGTTTTGAAAACTCAACTTGCTAACTACCTCAGGAATATATCCACTAAGCGCTGGCTGCTTAACTAAACCTAATAGCTCATATATCTGACCGCCAATTCCTGGCTGGACTTCACCTTGCTCAGTTTTTTCATCATCTAAAGCAAAGCAGTAAAATTTAAACTTACTCGCAATCTCATCAGGAAATTCAGCCTTTAATTTTGACTCTGAATCTTTGTGAGCTACAGGTGATAAAATAAAGATATCTTCAATATCTTCCATCTTATCTATCATTTCGATGAGGTTGGTCCGAACCACACAACTGCCTGACATAATAGATTTGACGATAACGATATTATGCATCTGCTCAAAATTTGGTTCAATGAACCTATGCAATATAGGGGCCACGCTAGCATGGTTGGGTAGCTGATAATGATGGTTCCAAAATACAGCTAACTTTGTATCGATACCCTGATTTTGTAAGGTCGATGACACCCCATATTGAAGAAAATCAGCATCTTCGGCTGTCGATACTATCAAGGTACCAGTATGGGTTTTAGATTTTAATAGGGGAGAAACCTCCTCAGCCAGTAATCTACCTAACGCGACCATAGTTTCTTGATAACGTTTGGGTACGTCTAAATGGGCAAAAAGGTTGTTTAATTGCCTTTTCGCTTCAGCTGTGGCGATAGGTGTATATACCCTATTCATTTTACCTCTCCCTTAGTAGAGGGCTTAAGAGATTGCTCGATATCAGAGCCTGTAATAGACAGAAAAAGAGCTATTAACTCCTGAATACTTTGGACTTCGTCTCTAACTTCACTTGATACTTTATTAAGAGAATTTATATTACAGGTCGCTGTAAAAGACTGGTTTATAGTCACTGTTAATACATCATAGTTTAAACCATAGGATAAGTAATGTGAATTTTTTGTCAAAATTTGCATTACCCATTTAGGAATTTGTGCCTCACTTTTTCGAAATTTTATAAAAGGGCTTGGTCGACCCTCAAACTCAGCTTGGCAGAATATATCGTTAATAGTGGCATAGTTCCCCGATTGTAAAATACCATGTATGAGTACTGCTGCATAATCATAACGGGATGAAAATGTATCATCTATAAGCTTTGAGATATGCTGCTTTAAATCCGTATTCATTAGTAGGTCATAGATATTTTTATGGCACTTAAAATATTGGGATGTGTCTTGGCCTTGTAGCTCTATAGGTATCTTCCCCTGATTAGCGAGAGCTTTTTTTGGGTCTGATACAAGCAGAGTGTTTTTTGTGCGACTTATACCGTAAAGGGCAATATCGATTTCCCTTTGCAACTTAAAGCGCTCACTTGTCTCTTGAGTCCAATCAGCCGAAGCTAAAGATGAGTTTTTCGCCTGGTAGTTGTACTTTGTGTTTTCTTCATAGTCTATATGACATATATCATCTACAAAGCTAACCGCTTGAGTCTGAATAATTTGATTTTCGCAATTGTGCGGATATTTAGCGGCTATCTCAAACACTCTATAAAGTAAAAACTGATTCTCATAGTCACGGCCTTTATAATTATTGTTGCCGCCTCTGTGCACATTCTCTAGCTTATTTTTGATCTTCTCCCCATAGTTATTCTTTACAAAAGCTATCACCTCACCTTTGTCTGGTTGACTCATATTGTGCCCTCAAGTCATTATTTTAATAAATGTGATGATTACCACATGAAGTTTTCAGAAACGTCGGTTGAGGTTTTAGAGTATGCTAAATCTTTAGTGGTCGCAAGCTCGCCCCATGAGAGCTCAAACTCATCGGCTAATCCTATCATGCTACCACTTACGGAAAAGCCAAAAACACCAAGGCTAGAAAGTTTAAATAACCATAACTCGTAAGGCAATTTATGCAATATTTACACGCAATGATCAGAACCAATAAACTAGACGATACCTTGTTCTTCTACTGTGATTTGCTAGGTCTCAAGCTGCTGCGAAAAAAGGATTCGGAATCAGGACGGTTCAGCTTATATTTTTTAGCGACACATGAGGGGGCGCCAGAGATTGAGCTGACGCATAATTGGGATGAGGAAGAATATACCAACGGCAATAACTTTGGCCATTTTGCCTTTAGAGTCAATAATATCTATGAGCTGTGCGAAAGCTTAATGGGTGCGGGTGTGCAGATATTGCGACCGCCAAGAGATGGCTATATGGCTTTCGTAAAAGACCCTAATCATATCTCCATCGAGCTGCTGCAAAGTGGCGAGCGTCTCGCACCAACTGAGCCTTGGGTTTCAATGGAAAACATTGGGAGTTGGTAAGCTGTAGAGTCAACGCTACCGTGACGTTTTCTAGAAAATAATTAAGCAAAAAAGAGCCCTGCTACACGATTTAAATAATGTAGAAGGGCTCTTTTTTATTAGTACTTCATATATAAAATTAAGACAGTTATAAAAGATTAGCAAGTCATCAGGCAATGAGCTATTAGGTAGCCATAATGCCGCCATCCACAATAAATTCCGCACCGGTCGAATAACTGGATTTATCTGACGCTAAAAAGGCCACCAAATTCGCTACTTCTTCAGGCTTACCGATACGTTTCATTGGGATATTTTGGATATAGTTTTGCACCGTATCTTTGATATCATCAGCCTCAACACCTGGAGTTTGTATCGCTCCTGGGTGCACAGAGTTTACGCGAATATTATACTCGGCATATTCCTGCGCCACAGCTTTAGTCAAGCCCGTAGCCGCAAATTTAGAAGCGTTATAGATAGAGTTACCCGCTGTGCCCCGCAAGCCTTCAAGCGATGAGATATTTACGATAGAACCCCCACCCGCTTTCTTCATCGAGGGAAGTATCTTTTGCATACCGTGAAAATTACCAAACAAATTAACATCTAACAATTTCTGTAAATCTGACCCAGTAAATTCTATAAACGGCTTCATAATATCGATGCCAGCATTATTCACCAACACGTTAATATGGCCAAACGCTGCTTCCGCATGTTTAATTGCTGCTTCCCAAGAGTCAGGATCGGTGACATCGAGTTTAACAAAAGTAGTGTTATCACCTAGCTCTTTGGCTAACTTCTCTCCTTGCTCAGGCAAAATATCAGTGATAATAACTTTTGCGCCTTCTTCGATTAACTTACGTACATGAGCTTCACCCAAACCTTGCGAACCACCGGTGACGAGAGCGACTTTATCTGTTAATAATTTCATTATATTGACCTTTGTAGTTATGATTATAAATTTTATAAAATCAGTCTACGATGGTAGCAAAGATAAAATAGATTCTAGATTTTAGCTTGCTAGAAGTTACAAGGTTTGCAGGTTTCGTACTTAGGCTTATATTACTTTTACATTGTTAGTGCTTGTTTTATATGATTAAAATTTAGGTAGCCTTGATTACCACTTTGCGGATACTGGCATCCTGCCACTTACGGAAAAAGGCCAAAAACACAGCCGAACCAATCAACGCCATAAACATATCCGATTGCGTGTCCCAAACATAGCCCTGCGTCCCGAGAAAGGCTTCTGCATCCTCACCAACTGCGATAGCTACCCACCACTCTACCAACTCATAAAAAGCACTAAATGCCAAACAGACTGATACGACAAACACCAGTAACCAACGTTCATTTTTGACCACATTCAAGCGCAGTAATAGCTCCCTAGCAATACACGCCGGCACGAAGCCCTGAACGAAATGCCCCAACTTATCGTAGTAGTTGCGCTCCCATCCTAACCAATTGGCGATAGTATCGAACAAGGGCACTTCGGCATAAGTGTAATGACCGCCTACCATTAATACGATGCAATGCAACAATATCAAAAAATACGTCAACCTTGACCAAGTAAATTTATGGTAAGTCGCGGCTAGGATGACCAGACCAATTAGCGCAGGCGCCACCTCCAATAACCAAGTGAAATAATTCTTAGGATGAATACCCGACCAAATGAGTACCGCGAAGAATATTGCTAACCACAGTAGTTTTAGTGAACTGGGTTGCCCTTTATTTATTGTATTCATTAAATTTTTAATCTTCCTTGACTAAGATACAGGATGCTTACTGACGACGTATAGACTGATATTAACACCAATATCGTTCAAACAAAAAAATACCGCCAACCATAAAGGCAGCGGTATTTTATATAATAAATGATGTCAAACAGCTAGAGTTTGATTTAAAACAGATACGGTGCGACTGGGAGAAATTTTTTGCAGCCTTTGAAAGCCTTTGGCATACAACCAGCCATAAAAATTTTTACCCGTTGCACGACCCATAATGAACCGATTTTTTTAAACTTTCCGATAGCTTAAATCTGTGCAGCCACTTCAGCCCCATCACGAATCGCGCGTTTAGCATCTAGCTCAGCAGCGAGCTTAGCACCACCAATCAAATGGTATTCCGCATCTGGCGCATCGCCAACATTGGGCATCAAGTCATTGACTGACTCTTGGCCCGCACACACGACTATACTGTCAACGCGGAGCAATTGGCTTTGGCCTTGTGGGTTAGTGACCCAGATACCTTCAGCCGTAACTTTTTCGTACTGCACGCCAGCCATCTGCATGACACCATGAGATTTAATATGTGCGCGATGGACCCAACCTGAGGTTTTGTTTAGGCCTGCACCCAAGCGGCCTTTGGTACGCTGCATCAGATATACTTGGCGCACTGGCGTAAGTTTTTCTGGACGCTCAAGGCCACCATCGGTTTGATAGTCGGTGTCTAGCGTGACGCCCCACTCTTCACGCCATTCCTCTAGCGGCTGTGGCTCAGGACGGTACGTTGGGTCTTTTAGCGTGGCTTCGCCCAACTCGTGTAGCGGCTGACCATGACGCGCGGTTAAGTACTCACTTACGTCAAAACCAATACCACCAGCACCGATGACCGCGACTTTTTCGCCCACGGTAGCCGTGCCATTTAATAGGTCGGCATAACTGATGACGTTCGGCATGTCCGCACCTGGTAGTTTACCTTCCAGACTGCGCGGTACCACACCTGTTGCGATGATGACGTGGTCAAATTTACCATCATTTAACAGCTCTTTCGTCACTGGGGTATTCAACTTAACCGTGACACCTTGATGCTCAAGCTCATTGGTATAGTAGCGAATGGTCTCAAAGAACTCTTCTTTACCTGGGATAACTTTGGCATAGTTAAACTGACCGCCCAAGATATCTTTAGCTTCAAATAGCGTCACTTTATGCCCGCGTGAAGCCGCTACAGTAGCCGCTGACATACCCGCAACACCGCCACCAACGACCGCAACTTTCTTCGGTTTTTTGGCTTTCTTATAGACCAGCTCGGTCTCATAGCAGGCTTGTGGGTTGACCAAACAAGTCGAGCGTTTATTTTCAAACGTATGGTCGAGGCAGGCTTGGTTACAAGCGATACAGGTATTAATACGATTGGTCTCGCCAGTCTTAGCTTTATTAACCCAATCCGGATCGGCTAAGAAGGGACGGGCCATTTGGATTAAGTCTGCCTGACCATTGGCCAGCACTTGCTCGGCAGTCTCTGGCATATTGATACGGTTTGCTGCCATGACGGGGATATTAACTTCCGCTTTAATCTTCGCAGTAAAGTCAACGAAAGCAGCACGGGGCACGCTGGTCACGATAGTCGGGACACGCGCTTCATGCCAACCAATGCCTGAGTTGATGATACTAACGCCGGCTTCTTCTAGGGCTTTGGCGACTGTAATCACCTCGTCCATCACGTTACCATTAGGCACTAAGTCAATCATCGACAGACGGAAAACGATAATGAAGTCTTCACCCACCGCTTTACGGACAGCGCGGACGATATCTAACGGAAACTTCATACGCGCATGGATGTCGCCGCCGTATTCATCGGTACGTTGGTTGACGTGCGCCGATAAAAACTGGTTGAGCAAGTAGCCTTCCGAGCCCATGATTTCCACACCGTCATAACCCGCTTGCTTAGCCAAGGTGGCACTGCGCGCATAATCTTCGACGGTTTGTTTTATGTTTTTTACGCTCATTTGGCGCGGCTTAAACGGTGAAATAGGCGATTTTACTGGGCTTGCCGACACCACAAACGGATGGTAACCATAGCGACCACTGTGCAAGATTTGCATGACGATTTTACTGTCGTGTTTATGCACAGCACGGGTAACGCGTTGGTGGTTAATCACGTCTGCCTTGGTATTCATTGTGCCACCAGCAGGCAATAACCAGCCTTCCCGGTTGGGCGAGATGCCTCCAGTAATCATCATAGCCACGCCGCCTTTAGCCCGCTCAGCGAAATAAGCCGCTAGCTTGCCATAGTTATAAAAACGGTCTTCTAGGCCCGTGTGCATAGAGCCCATAACAATACGGTTTTTTAAGGTAGTGTGCCCTAAATCTAACGGCTCAAAAATATGTGGGTATGGGGCATTATCGGTCTGGGTAGGAATTGAACGGTCGGTAGCGGCAGCTTCCATGGTATATCCTTATAAAGAGTCAAAAATAGAAGTAAAAGTGAGGTGAATGGGAATAAAAATAGGGGGTATAGAAAAATTTGATTAGGGCATTAATAAACGCTCTGATGTGGCCATAATCGCGCGAATCCCTGCGCAAATGGTAGAGCAACTTTTAGCACGGCCACGTCATTATTCGCTTAAAACTACACTATAAAATAGGATGTTAGCTATCCTAGCATAAGCGCTTGAGCCCTTGCTATACGGGCGCTCGACTGGTCAGTGAGCAAAACATTTGTGCACTGGCAAAGCCCGACTTTCGCCCACGTTATAACACTGTATTTTTAGCAGTTTGGTAAGCCATTGCCGTAGATGTTTGTGCTTATGTTAACTATAGACTGTACCCATGATTGCTTAAATTACAGCATTGTTTAGAGAGCCCTCAGCCCTAATTCTAAGGAGCCACGAGCCTTAATTCTGTGATAATTTGCTCCAAATGCGTTTTGCTCTGTTGACTCCAAATGTTGTAGAAGCAATGCTCACCTGCAGGAGAATGCTGTATGCCTAAGGTCAGATAAGCCAACCATTTGCCTTGTGGATCACCGCCCTCCCGACCATAGGTTAGCTCCGTGCCATCGTTATACAGATGATAATCCTGCCAAATAGCGGCCTGCCCTACTGGATCGCTGATACCCGAGTGAGCGACGCCATAAGCACTGCGCTCGTTAGGTAAATCATAAGCCACACCCCAACCGCCGGAGAAATTAGCTCGGCGAACGTTACGATTCGCCAATTGGGCTGCCGCGGTCTTAGGTAAAGCCAATAGCGGACATTTATCTTGCGTCTCCGATTTTGCCCACTCACGACTATACACTGCTTCGGTAGCTGTCGCTGAGATGGCAGGCTGACGCCATGGCGCGGTAAGCTCGGTGAAAGTCATAGTGGTATTGATTGTGGCAGGTTGCGCACCATTCACTATGGTTGGTTTAGACACAGGAGTAGTTTTAACTATAGGTGCGGACTTAGCCACCAAGATTGGCTTAGATACTGGCGGCAGTTGCCCCGCACTAGTGGTGGGATTACTGGACGACTGACACGCAGTTAAGCCAAAACTTAAAGCCACAATGGGCGTAAATAGAGCAAAATTAGCATAGCGCATATTGATATCCTTATTTATCGTTTTATAATATAGACTTAAACCTTATTATAAGTAAGGTTTTATAGCATTTATTGTGGTTTTACTGGCCGCAACTACGTCTATTACTCTAAATTAACGCTGCCCTGCATGGGCGACTAGCTAGCGTTAATGCTAATATAGACCGACATACACCACCGTGGGCAAATTGTAGAGTCTTGATAATAAGGCTATTTTTAGCCGCTACCTGCTCTTGTGAGACTTATGAGCACTCCTGCTAGCGAAAAGGTACCCACGGCTGTAACCATATATTTTATAGACCTATTTTTACAAGCCCTACCCCTAATTCGGTCTGCCTAAAGCGCTTCTAGGCGGCTATGCTAGGGTTGCTATTGTCTCAAGGACTGATCACCCACCCAATAAAGGACTATTTATGACCGACTTTCATACTGGCTTAGGCCAAAATCCGGCCAACTATCAACCGCTCACTCCCATCGATTTCATCGAACGCACCGCCCTTGCTTATCCCAATAAGCTCGCCATTATTTATGACGACCTCAAGACTAATGAGCTCAAGCAGACTTGGAGCGAGACCTTTACCCGCTGTCGTCAGATGGCCGATGCTCTACGCAAATTAGGCATTAATAAAAACGATACCGTCGCGGTGATGCTGCCGAATACCCCGGCCATGGTAGAAGTCGCCTTTGGCATTCCTATGTCGGGTGGCGTGCTCTGTACGCTTAATACCCGTTTAGATATCAACGCGCTAACCTTTTGTTTGCAGCATTCTGAAGCCAAAGCCTTAATCCTCGATAGCGAGTTTGCCAAGCACGCGGAAATTATCGAAGAAGCCTTCCCTAACCTTATTTTGATTCATGCTACCGATGCTGCCCTGCCTACTGACTCCTTTGGGCAAATGACTTATGAGGAGCTGGTCGCTAGCGGTGACGACTTGGACAACTGGGAAAAACCCGAAGACGAATGGGATGCTATCGCCCTAAACTATACTTCAGGCACGACCGGTACCCCAAAAGGCGTGGTCTATCACCATCGCGGCGCCACCCTGAACGCCTTATCGAATATCTTAGATTGGGACATGCCTAAACACCCGATGTATCTGTGGACGCTACCGCTATTTCATTGTAATGGCTGGTGTTTCCCATGGACTATTGCTGAGCGTGCTGGGGTCAACGTTTGCTTACGTCAGGTTGATGCCGACTTAATCTTGCAATTAATCGCTAAATATAAAGTGTCGCATTACTGCGCTGCTCCCGTTGTACATAGCATGATTGCCTCGGGTACAGATGAACGTAAAGCTGCGATTACTCATCCGGTCAAAGGTTGGGTTGCCGGTGCGCCGCCGTCAGAAACTATGCTCGAGAACATGGAAGCGATGAACTTCCACATCACCCATGTGTATGGTTTAACCGAAGTTTATGGACCTGTCACGGTATGTGTTGAGCATGAAGAGTGGGATGACCTAACCGTCTCCGAGCGCGCTAGTAAGAAATCTCGCCAAGGTCTAGCTTCCCATCTAATGGCCGGATTTGAAGTGTTTAAACAAGGCACTACCGAGCCGGTCGCCGCTGATGGCGAAGAGATGGGCGAATTAGCCCTCAAAGGCAACATGGTGATGAAAGGTTATCTGAAAAGTCGCAAGGCTACCGATGCTGCTTTTCAAGACGGTTGGTTCCGCACTGGGGACTTAGGCGTCAAATACCCGGATGGCTATATCAAAATTATGGACCGCCTCAAAGACATCATCATCTCTGGTGGCGAAAACATCTCCAGTATCGAAGTGGAAAACGTCCTGTACAAACTCCCTGCTGTGGCAAGTTGCGCAGTCGTCGCCGCCCCGCATGATAAATGGGGTGAAGTCCCAGTCGCCTTTATTGAAATCAGCGAAGGCCACACTTTAGAGCGCGCCGGTGTAATTGAGCATTGCCGTCAATATTTGGCCGGTTTTAAAGTGCCCAAGCACATCATCTTTGCTGAAATTCCGAAGACCAGCACGGGTAAAGTACAGAAGTATGAGCTGCGTCAAGCTGCCAAATCGATGGCACACGAAGAGCCAAAGGTAACGCATTAAAAAGAGGCCGTAGCGTAGGTAATAACCCACGGACTCAATAACCGATAGGGACATGGGTCTCTCTACACCCAAAGATGAAAAACCAAGCCAAAAATAAATATAAAAGCCCTGATAGCCTTAGCAACGGGGCTTTTTAAGGCCTATGAAATATGCGGGTCAAAAGTAGGCGTTCTTTCATTACTATGGCCACCTACGCAGGCATAGCCTTTGTCTTGCAAACGGGTAAAACAGTGTTTTACTGTTCCCGTTCTCACCCGAGGCAACAGCAAAACCTGATAGAATTCTGAAGTAGGCTGTGGCTTTAGCCCAGCTTTATCCATTCTATAAAGGCATATAAGATATAGGTTCTCCATCAATCATCATTACGATTTAAATGGTGCGCGGGGCACACCCTACAAAAGAATGAATCAATACGTAGGTTGGGTGGAGTTTACGACACCCAACGATTGATAACCGTAGCGTGGGTGGCAACCCACGGAATAATACACTCAACACCGTAGATGGCGGTAATGCATTACCCGCTCTACTATCTGTGCAAAATCGCCTCCTCCCTTTATCAAAGGGAGGATTGAGGTGGGATTTCTTCCTAAATTATTGATAATAATTAGCACCTTGCACTATTAGACAACAGTTCCTCGAATCTTTAAGACTGAAACCTTTTTTGAACGAATCCTCCGTGGATTATAACCCACGCTACATCTATCTATAAATTTGAAATTCGCTTTTGCTCTTGTAGGCTGAGGCTTTAGCCCAGCTTCATCCATTCTATAAGGGCGTATAAGATATAGGTTCTTACTATTCGTAATGCCTATAAATGCACGTAGGGTGCGACCCGCGCACCGATTACCATCACGATTTAAATGGTGCGCCGAGCGCACCCTACAAAAGCCTTACTTTTCTAGAAAGAGTAACTAGGTTGGGTGGAGTTTACGACACCCAACCATTTAAAACCGTAGCGTGTGATGTTAACTCACCAATTGATTCAGAACCGTAGCGTGGGTGGCAACCCACGGAATAATAAATTAAACACCGTAGATTCCGTTAGTTCATTACCCCCCTCGACCATCACCGCAAAATCGCCTCCTCCCTTTCGCAAAGGGAGGACCGAGGAAGGATTTCAAAAACCCATAAAAAAACGCTCCCTTAAAAGTAAGAGAGCGTCTTTTATTACCGGTCTTTATTTACCATTAACAGCAAATACTTATTTAGCAATGACCTGCTTTAAAGTATCAGCAAAACGGTTAACCGCGCCATCCACATCTTTCAATTTATCCAAACCAAATAGGCCTAAACGGAAAGTCTTAAAGCTGTCTGGCTCACCACATTTAAGCGGCACGCCAGCGGCAATTTGCATGCCTGCATCAGCAAAAGCACTGCCTTTATGCATATCGTCACGGTCGGTATAGACTACGACCACGCCTGGCGCTTGATAGCCTTCAGCAGCGACGCTAGCGATGCCATTGTCTTCTAAGATATCGCGGATACGGTTGCCCAATTCCCACTGGGCATCACGTAACTTCTCAAAACCAAATTCTTTGGCCTCAAGCACAGCATCACGGAACTGACGTAAGCTATCGGTCGGCATAGTCGCGTGGTAAGCATGACCGCCATTCTCATAAGCGCGCATAATATTGAGCCACTGTTTCAAATCTAAGCTAAAGCTGGCAGATTCGGTCGCATCAACTTTCGCAACTGCGGCTGCACTTAACATAGCTAAACCGGCACATGGGGTGCTGCTCCAGCCTTTTTGCGGGGCGCTAATCAGGACGTCGATACCCAAATCTTTCATATCTAACCAGATACAGCCTGAAGCGATACAGTCAATGACCAATAGACCGCCAACGCTATGCGTCGCTTCTGCTAAAGCTTTGATATAGTCGTCCGGTAAAATCATACCTGAAGAGGTTTCTACGTGCGGAGCAAATACTACCGCAGGTTTTTGCTCTTTAATAGCGGCAACCGCTTTTTCGATTTCTACAGGTGCGAAAGGCTCAGGTTGTTCGTCTAGACCTTCGTCTTTACGATCAGCACAAAGTACTGTAGTCGATTTAGCGAAGTTGCCTTTTTCTAGGATTTGCGTCCAACGATAGCTAAACCAACCATTACGGATGATTAGGCAATCAGCATCTTTAGCCAATTGATTAGCCACCGCTTCCATAGCGTAAGTTCCTGAACCCGGTACGATAACCGCAGCTTCAGCGTTATAAACAGTTTTCAGATTGCTCGACAAGTCATTCATCACTTGCTGAAAGACTTGCGACATGTGGTTGAGCGCACGATCCGTATAAACGACGGAATACTCTAACAAGCCATCAGGATCAATATCGGTTAATAAAGCGGTCATAGGAAGCTCCATTTCGTGTTATTCGTTAAGGGTGAGCAATATTGGACAGTCGCTAATAGTGGTGAACTTTTACTACCCTGTCAATTACTGCAAAGTCAGTAAATAATAGCACCCTTATTAAAGCCAACAATAAGGGCCATAAAGTAGCGGCATTGCCAGGATTAGAAAGCAAATAAAAAACCTGACCATATGGTCAAGATTATGCTATTTCTCTAGCCTTGTACAGTCAACTCGCTTATATTTATTGTATAAATTATTACTACTGACTTAAGGTCGCCGACGATAAGCCTCTTTTAGACCGCCCACGACGAAATTAAGCAAGTCAGCATCGCCTTCTCGCGCAGCCTTACGCATCAATTTGGAAGGGGCATGCGAGAGCGTTTGCGTCAGTTTACGGGTCAGCTCCGCCATGATTTCTTCAGCCGAGTGCTCGCCTTGGGCTAATTGGTTCAAAGACTCTGCTAATAACTGGTCGGTATGGGCATACGCCTGCGCGCGATACAGCTCGATATCATGGCCGACTTGGCGCACTTGAAAGCGTCTTTCAATCTCAACGACCAACTGGCTCACTAGCAATTCGGCATCCACGGCCGCTTGGCGACGCTGTTCAATATTACCGGCAATGACGTGCTGTAAATCATCGATGGAATAAAGATAAACATCGTCCATACGACTGATGGCCGAATCAATATCACGCGGTACCGCCAAATCTACCATTAACATTGGCTGGTAGCGGCGTTTTTTTAGGGCGGCTTTGGTCATATCGCGATCAATCAACATGTCCATACTGCCACTACAGCTGCTGACAATATCGGCTTGCGGCAGCAAGGTCGGTAACTCTTGCAGACTGTGGACGACCACATGATGGCCCATACCGCGCAATTCTTCAGCCAAGGCTTCGGCACGCGGGGCGCTACGGTTACAGATAATCACTTTGCCAATGCCAAGGCCAGCAATATGGGTAGCGACCAAACGATTCATCTCGCCGGCAGCTACCAACAATAAAGTGCGTTCCTCAATCCGATCAAAAATCTGCGTGACCAGTTTGGCAGCAGCAAACCCTAAAGATACCGCCTGCGACCCCACTTTTGTGTCATTACGCACTTGTTTAGTTGCGGCAAACACTTGGTCAATAATCCAACCAAAGCGCGTACTCATACCGCCCAACTCATGCGACAGACTCACCGCTCTTTTAATCTGCCCTAAGATTTGTGGCTCACCCAAAATCATAGAATCGAGACCCGACGCCACGCGCAACCAATGGGTCAGCGCATGCGAGTCCACATAACGATAGAGATAAGGTTGGATTTGTGCGACTGACATATTTTTGAAGTTGGCCAGCCAGGCATAGATACGATCAATATATTGCTGGTCGCTTAACATACGCGGCTCATTGGTCGGCGTTGCCGTCGCATTAGTAGAGAGGGTTTCCGCAGTGCCCGCTTCACTTTTAGGCAACATAGCGTAAATTTCAGTACGGTTGCACGTAGAGACAATCACGCTGCCGTCGGTGAAGGTGTTAAGCTCACGGATAGCCGTCGTCAGGTCATCGCCCACAAACGCCAAACGCTCACGCATGGCGACAGGTGCGGTTTTATGATTAAGCCCGATGACCACTAATCTCATTATGTATTGACCATAAAAACGACGCTAAGAATGGGCAGATTGATCTGACAAATCTAGCTATAACGACTATGAATCATAGCCTTAAGAGTCTGCGGCACGCTCACTGCTGTAAGATACGCCTAGCGAAAGGCGCATTTAAAACCGACTATTATATCACTGTTGCCTAAGTTATTTAATACGCAGCAGTATTTAAGCCAATGCCCTGCTAGCTATGACGTACTTAATTATCGCTAATCACACGTAATCACTCCAGTATTAACGCAAAGCCCTACCCTAAACCCAAGTATACAAAGGGATGATAGTCTCTACTTTATTCGAGTCGCTAAGCTTGGTAACATGAGTACTATTGTACCGCTTAGGGCAGTACTTTTATAATGCGATGAAGTAACGGTTAATTGAATAATATAATTCAATAGTCGTCACTTACTAGCGGTTATTTAACTACTGTCATTCCATAGCCGTCATTAAATATTAAGCAAGGCACGTGCCCGTGGTATTCGCCGCTCTATTAGCAGCAATAACAACACTATCTGCCCTATCAGCATCTTTACGACAGCCCCTTTATGATTCTCCATAATAAAGGGCTATGCATTTAGGCCAGTGCAACGAGCGGGCTTGCTACCGTCACAGTTTATAGTTGGCATTACTATAGCTACATTTTTGGGAACGTACTGAGCTTATGCGTCTTTTAAGAGTTAAGTTTCTATATAGCGCAGTAGATCGCGCCGCTGCAGCGACTTACTCCTCACTCTGCGCTTATATTCATCTTATTTTGCCTTATTGTTTACAACATAAGCGGGCTTTATTGTTGGCAGCATTTATGTGCAGCAGCATGCCTGCGCAAGCCAATATTTTTGATCCTTTACTGCAAATTCTAATGCCTTCTTATAGCACTGAGCCCAAAACCAGTGAGGCTTTTGCGCCTATTGAAAACCTCGAAAACCAAGAGCTCGATAAAACAACGCCAGCGGCTATAGACCAAAATAAAATCCCCACTTCCTCTAATAAATTACGTACGCCACAATCTCCTGCTGCTCAAAAGCTGACGACGGCACCTGCTATTAGAGAGCTGCCAAAAGCTGTTAATGAGCTACAGAACGACACAGCTAATGCGTTAGACAATGGCGCTTTAGATAGCGAGACTTTAGATAGCAATATTTCAGATAGCGAGACCTTGGATAACGAGGTTTTAGATAACGACACCTTAGACAGTGAAGAAGAGCGGGCTAATAATAACTTAGCCAATGCCTTGCCGACCCCAACTGCAGACAGTCCCCTACCTGAGCCAAGCCTGTATGCCTTATTAGACGCTGAGTTTGCCATCGATCGTGGCGAGCCTGAACGTGGCCTAGCCATTTATAAGCGCCAAGCTTTCTTGCGCGATGCCACCGCAGTGTTTGAGCGTGCCCTCGCATTATCGTTAAGCTTTGAAGATACTGAGGACTCGCTCCAGTTTGCTACCGCTTGGCAACAACAGAATCCAGATCATGTGCCTGCTTGGTTTTATGTCGCGCATTTGGCGTTAAAAGCCCACGACTATGAATTGGCTGGCGAGACGTTAAGCCGTATCCTTCGCTATGATCCACGTGCGGATTTGAGCGAAATTTTGATTGGCATTTATCCTAATAAAGAGCAGGACCAACGCGAACTGCTCGAGACGCTCCAGTATTTAGACAGCCAGCAGAACGCTTCGTTGTCAGTCCTCAAGGCAGGCTTATTACTGAAATTCAACGAGCCACAAGCCGCGCTGCTCAACGTCAATCAGACCCTAAAAATGCAGCCGGATAATGTGCCCGTTATTACCCTAAAAGCTGATATTTTACGCAAACTGGTGACGCCGCAAGAAGTGCTGGCTTATGTCAAACAAGCCCGATTGCGCCTACCCAATCGTAAAAGTCTATATCTATATGAAATTCGCTATTACCTAGAGTTGGCACAGAGTCGCCAAGCTTGGGAGCTATTGCTAGAGGCCAACAAACGCTTTGCCGACGATGCAGAGATTACCTTATTGGCCGCTCTGGTCAGTTTGGATATTGAAGAATATGAGGAAGCAGACCGTCTGCTCAATACGTTGGCAAAGAGTCCGCATTATTTAGATCAAGCCTATTATTATCTGGGCGTTAGTGCTGAGCGGCAACTGCGCTTTGAGGAAGCCAAGAGCTATTTTAATGCGGTCATGCAAGAGGATTTGGTGTTAGCCGCTCGCAAAAAAGTCGTGGCTTTTGAGTTAATTGATAATAATGTCGCTGAGGCTATCAAGACCTTGCAAGCGCTGCGCTCTGACTTCGATGTGTTTGCGCCAGACAGTTACATTATGCAGGCTGATATTTTGCGGCAGCAAGGTGAGTCTAAAGCGGCCAAAGAGTTATTGACCACGGCCAGTCAGCGCTATCCGGATGATGAGGCCCTGCTATTTGCACGCGCGCAGTTGCTAGATGACAAAGACGACTTTATCGTTAAGCGTACGCTACTGACTCATCTGCTATCACAAGCGCCTGATGATCTCGCTTATCAATTGGTTTACGCACAGTTTTTATTGGCTAATGATCCCAATTCTGCACCGGGCCTAGCACTAGCGCAAGCCATTGTTGATATCCGTTATGACGACCCACGTCATGATAATGGACGCCAGCTTGAAGCCTTGAATCTATTAGCGAGCAGTGCTTTAGCCAATGATAAATTTAATAAAGTTATCGCCTACCTACAGACCCCTTATGAGGTCTCACCGACCTTACGCTCAGGCGTGCTCCTGCTGCGCGCTTATCAAGGTTTAGGCGATGAAGAGGCTGTAACGGCCTTATTAGCAGAGCTGCAACGTAGATTTGCCTTTGGTCAACAAAATGTCAACGATAGTATTCAGATTTATTAGCGGAACGCAGTTATCTTATTAGCTTTATGGGCCCATGTCCTATTTTTATGCGCTGATACCGTAACTTATGTCTTAACTGATATCTTTCTTCAAGGAAATGATAACTGGGCCTTTTACAGCTGCCGTCTCGCTGACTTGATTTTATAAGGAAATTTTATGCGCCAAAGCTATTTTGCTAATACCAACTCTCCCCTACCCCTAATGTCACTCAAGTCACTAGCTGGTATAGCCATGATGGCCGGCCTACTCGGTGTGACAGGCTGTCAATCGATGCAGACTAAAACGCCAGCGCCGGTTATTACCACTCCTGGCGGTATTGTCACGGCACCTGCTAAGCTCGATACTTTTACTATTAATGGTAAGATTGGTATTACCACCCCCGCTACCGCACAAGCTCCTGCGCAAGCCGGCAGTGCTTTTTATGCTTGGGGACAGCAAGGCGATCGTTTTGCTATCGAATTGGTCGGGGCGCTCGGCATTGGCAAAACGAATATTGAATATAATGGTCAAACGGCCACTTTAGTCAGTGAAAAAACCGGCAGTATGACGGCTAGCAGCCCTGATGAGTTACTAAAGAAAGCCACAGGTTGGCAAGTGCCTATCTCGCAACTGCCGTATTGGATTTCCGGCAAACCAGCCCCTTCTGATAGTGGTCAGCAAGTCGATGAAGCCGGGCGTTTAATAGCTGCGGTCAATGGCGATTGGACGGCGAACTTCACTTACGAAGGCGCTAAGATTCTGCCGAGTAAAATTAACGTCCGCAGCGATCAGGGCCATAAAGTGGTTATGACGATTATGCATCAGACGGCTCAATAGTCTGTTTATGCAGCAAAGATATTAACGGATCATCAGTAGTATTAACCAATAGGTAGCCATGTCTCGTTTAGCAATAAACACTGCAGTTGCTGCAGAAGCCCCGACTTTAAGTCAGTTTTCACCGGCCAAGATTAATTTATTTTTACATATCACTGGCAAACGTGAAGATGGCTACCATAATTTGCAGACTGTGTTTCGCTTGCTCGATTGGGGCGATACCCTGCATTTTTGGCGACATGATAATCAGCAGATTAGCCTAATTAGCGTGGATGCGGCGGATGCTCTAGCAGATAGGGCTACAACGACGCCTCCAAAACTGGATGTGGTCGCTAGTAAGTTGGTCGAACTGACTGGGGCAGACAGCATTACCCAAAATCCAGCAGATAATTTAATTATCAAAGCTGCGCAAGCCTTGCTCGACTATTTGCTACAGACTAGCTTACCTACCAATGTCTCGCTCTTACCCCAAACCCTACCGCAAATAACGGTGCAAATAGAAAAAATTATCCCGATGGGTGCAGGCTTAGGGGGTGGCTCATCTAACGCCGCAACGACGCTGCTAGCGCTAAACGAGCTATGGCAATTAAATCTATCGCAACCCATACTGCTTGAGATAGCGGCGAAAATTGGCGCTGATGTGCCTATTTTTATATTTAATCAAGATGCTATTGCTGAGGGTATAGGCGGGCAATTGACGCCGATTAATTTACCAAAACAACGGTATTTAATCCTGCTACCGCAAGCTCACGTGAATACCGCTAAGCTGTTTGGCCACCCTGCGTTACGTCGTGATTGTCCAGAATTAACCTTAGCGCAGATTACCGCTGAATCTCTAGATTACCTATGGGCATTAACGCCGCCATATCACAACGTTTTTGAACCCGTAGTCTGTCAATTAGCAGAACCTGTTAAAGCTGCTCTCACTTATTTACAAAGTTTAGCCTCGGAACTGTCTGACCAAATATCATCCCAAAGCCCCGCCGCTGAGCCAAAAAGTATTAGGGCACGTATGACCGGATCAGGCAGTACCGTGTTTTTACCTTTGCCTCAGACCATAAATACAGGCTTAGCATTATGGATGAAGGAAGCCCCCTGCTCTGCGGTAGTGGTCGATAGTCTTTTTGGTGAGTAATAAAGCACTTTTATCACCCGGTTACTCTAACTAGAGTCACGTCCAACTTAGCCCATTCAATTTTCTAATAATTTAAAGCCGTAAAGCGCAGCAAACTGGTCTTATTTATGTCATAATAGCGCCCTTAAGCACTATTGCGGTTAAAATTACGCTTAATTAGCAGCTATTGTTATAAAGTACTTGCAAATTAGTTTTTTTTAATTATAATAGGTCGCCCATAAAGGGGTATAGCCAAGTTGGTAAGGCATCAGGTTTTGATCCTGACATCCGTTGGTTCGAGTCCAGCTACCCCTGCCAT
>NZ_JBVGQI010000002.1:0-329733 GCF_058189395.1 Psychrobacter sp. CoH-33_TS_01 | reverse complement strand
AGGGGTATAGCCAAGTTGGTAAGGCATCAGGTTTTGATCCTGACATCCGTTGGTTCGAGTCCAGCTACCCCTGCCATTTTTATGGTACAACCTGTGATACCTTCATCACGACGTTTATTCCTCTTTTCTTATTTTGAGCAGTTTGTCACTGCTTAGCGGTAGCTGCTTGAGTCAATCAATAGGACTTCAGTCATGCCTTATCTGGCGATATTTACGGGTAATGCCCATCCCGAATTAGCGAAAACCGTAGCCGACCACCTCCATATCCCCCTTGGTAAAGCTGATGTCACTCGCTTTTCAGATGGCGAAATTGCCGTTGAAATCAAAGAGCACGTCCGTGGTAAAGATGTCTTTATCCTCCAGCCTACTTGTGCGCCTACCAATGATAACCTAATGGAAATCATGGTTATGGCCGATGCCCTACGCCGTTCAAGCGCAGGTCGTATCACAGCCGTTATGCCGTACTTCGGTTATGCCCGCCAAGACCGTCGTCCGCGCTCAGCCCGTGTGCCTATCTCTGCCAAAGTTATCGCTGATATGCTCAATATTGTGAGCATCGATCGCGTTATGACGGTTGATTTGCACTCTGACCAGATTCAGGGCTTCTTCGATATCCCAGTAGATAATATCTACGGTACTCCAGTACTACTCAAAGACCTGCAGCAGCAAGGTTACGAAAACATCATGGTCGTGTCTCCAGACGTCGGTGGTGTCGTACGTGCGCGTGCCATGGCCAAGCAGTTGGGCGATACTGATCTAGCTATTATTGATAAACGCCGTGCCCGTGCTAATGAGTCGCAAGTGATGCATATCATTGGTGATGTCCGTGACCGTGATTGCGTTATCGTTGATGATATGGTCGATACTGCAGGTACGCTTTGTAAAGCCGCCCAAGCCCTAAAAGATAATGGTGCCCGTCGCGTCGTGGGTTATATCACTCACCCAGTCTTATCGGGTAATGCGTTGAAAAATATCAGCGAATCGGCTCTAGACGAGATCGTTGTAACTGATACTATCCCGTTATCAGACGAAGCCAAAGCTTGCTCAAAAATTCGTCAGGTGACTATTGCGCCAATGCTAGCTGAGAGCTTACGTCGTATTAATAACGAAGAGTCTATCAGCGCGATGTTTGAGTAAGTTTAAAAAGTAATATTTTAAGCCCTGCTCTTAGCAAAAATAAAGCCGTCAGTAATCGGTTACTGGCGGCTTTTTTATAGGTATAAATTGCTAATGCAGTCCACTAATATCTGGTGATAGTGTTTTGACTGGATTTTATTCCGTAGGCTGCGTATAATACGCCCTCTCCTTTTAGGTTAAAAACATGAGCTTTATTAATATAAGCGCTGTGATAACGTAAGGATTGTAGATGTTACTATAGCTACGCTGGTCGCAAGCGTAATATAACGGCATCATTCATTGAATATTAAGGATACTCCTATGAGTAACGTATTATATACTGTTAAGGGCGTTGCCCGTACAGCCGATCAGCAGGGCAAAGGTGCGAGCCGCCGCCTGCGTAAGCAAAACCTAGTACCAGCTATTATCTATGGCGGTAACGAAGAGCCTACAGCACTATCTATTCGTATGAACGAATTGGTTAAATTGCTTGAAAACGAAGCTTTCTTCTCAAACATCTTGACGATCAATGTCGATGGCGAAGAGCATCAAGCGGTTATCAAAGACCTACAGCGTCACCCAGCGAAAAACATGCCTATGCATGCTGACTTCCAGCGCATTGTTAAGGGTCAGAAGATCCACATGAACATCCCTGTGCATTTCGTAGGTCGTGAAGAAGCGCCAGGTACTAAGAACGCTGGTGTTCTATCTACGCTAGTTTCAGATATCGAAATTATCTGCTTACCATCACAGCTTCCTGAATATCTTGAAGTTGATGTGTCTAAAATGGAAATCGGCGATTCTTATCACTTGTCAGACATCGTACTTCCTGAAGGCGTGGTTATCCATGAGCTTGAGATTGAAGACGGTACTGACCGCACTATCGTTAACATGCAGCCACCAACGGTTGAAGAAGTTGACGAAGATGCAGAAGAAGTGGATGCTGATGAAGTACCAGCCACTGAGCAAGGCGGCGAAGGTACTGAAGAGAGCGGCGAAGAAGGCGATAGCGAAGAGTAATCTTCCTACCCCGATTTTACGCATTTCGTTCAGTAAGCAAAAAATAAAGGCATATTATATGCCTTTATTTTTATCCGTAATTTGACCTTTATCTATAACTTGCCTACCGTTTGGCCAATCGTTCGCTTGTTACTAATGAACAAGACAGTCAACTGACGATTGCCCAAACGCTAGTCGCCCTATTAGTTAAGTTGTGCCACAGTATCGTTAGAATCAGCTGCTAGAATTACCTGCTAGAATTAGCGGCTAGCTGTGAGCGACCTGCCCTATTTGATTTTGTGAGACACCTATGACGCCTATCAAGCTTATCGTCGGTCTGGGCAATCCAGGACCTGAGTACGTGCACACCCGTCACAATACGGGGTTTTGGTATGTGGCGCAGTTGGCGGATCGCTTTGGTATCTCTTTGGCCGCGGATAAAAAATTCCATGGCGTGACCGGGCGTGGGCAGATTCACGGTCAAGACGTGCGCTTATTACTGCCGATGACCTTTATGAATAAATCGGGGCAATCAGTGGTGCCGATGGTCAATTTCTATGGCATCGATAATGCCGAGATTTTGATCGCTCATGATGAGCTCGATATTCCGGCCGGTAGCATCAAACTAAAGACCGGCGGTGGTCATGGCGGTCATAATGGCTTACGCGATATTGCACCCCATATCGGCAATGACTTCCATCGCCTGCGTATCGGTATTGGCCATCCGGGCCATAAGTCTAAAGTTAGCGGTCACGTGTTATCGAAACCTAGCGCTGACGACCAAATTGCTATTGAAGCGGCACTTGAAGCGGCATTAGATGCTAGCAAACTGTTAATTACTGGTGATATTGAAAAAGCTCGTGGTGAGATTAATGGCTTTAAACTGCCGGTTTAATACAAATAGCACTTGCTACCGATAAGTGCAGACTTTTCGCAATCGCTTATCTATGTAAGCCGTTTTATTTAAAGTAAAAATAATTTATTGCGGTTACCTTTAAGGGGCAAATAACCCCCGTTCAGGATAATCGCTTACCCCCTTACCTTTAAAAGCGCTTTGCATATCCCTATATAGAGCAGGCTGTCATAACTAATTGCTCTAGTTATCATTATGGCTCCGATTTTGAGAAATGTGTTAGCAGGTATTACTCAGCAGCCTTTCTCTGTCACTAACGCTTGACCCCACCTAGTTTTTGTTATATTTTCTGCGCTCACCACTGAGGAATCGCTTATGTTACTCACTCTGCTTAAATGCAAACTACACCGTGCTCGTGTGACCCACGCTGACTTACACTACGAAGGCTCATGCGGTATCGATAGCGATTTGCTAGATCTGGCAGGCATTCGTGAAAACGAATCTATCGACATCTATAACGTCACGAACGGTAAACGTTTTCGCACTTACGCGATTCGCGCAGAAGCCGGCTCTGGCATCATTTCGTTAAATGGCGCAGCTGCCCACATGGCGGATTTAGGCGATATCGTGATTATTTGTGCTTATGCACAGATGGATGACGCCGAAGCCGATCAGCACTTACCAAAACTGGTCTATTGCGACGAGAATAATGCGGTTAAAGATACGGCGAATATCATTCCTGTGCAGGTCGCTTAAGTTTTAAAGACTCTGTAAATCCTTATTCTGTATTGCTTGACGATGAACGCTAAATAACAAGTTATTTGGCGTTTTTTTCTGTCTAATTTTGGAGATTTTCATGACTTTGGCCATTATTGCGATGATTATTGGCCTGGCTTTATTGGTTTGGAGCGCCGATATTTTTATTGATGGCGCTACAGATATTGCTGTTAAATATAATATGCCCAGTTTTTTGATTGGCGTCCTTATTTTAGGCGTAGGCACCTCCGCCCCAGAGTTGGTAGTATCCGGCTTATCGGCGTTGGCAGGCAGTCCAGGTCTGGCGCTAGGCAATGCCTATGGCTCTAATATTATGAACATTACCTTAGTATTGGGAATAACGGCTTTTATTAGCCCCATCCTCATTCGCGGGGCCATTATTAAGCAAGATATGCCGCTATTGCTAGCCGTCACCCTATTAGGGGCTTGGCAACTGGCCGATGGGAGGCTCAGCCGTCTTGATGGTATTGTGCTCTGCATCGCACTCGTAGTAGTGTTAATGATTCAGGTGGTACTGGCTTTACGGCAAGCGGCGCCCACTGAGCCCGTAGCAGCGCTTGATGAAGTCAGTAGTACTCGAGCCATCTTTAGCTTAATCATCGGCTTAGCGGTACTTATTTTGAGCTCTCGTGCCATTGTTTGGGGAGCAGTAGAGTTGGCTACCCTCTGGGGGATTAGCGAGCTGCTCATTGGCCTCACTATCGTGGCTATTGGTACCTCGCTACCCGAATTGGTCGCTAGTATCGTGGCGGCGCGCCGTGGTGAGCATGAGATGGCCTTAGGCAATATCATCGGTTCCAACTTATTTAACACCCTCGGCGTGGTCGGGTTGGCCGCTATTATTCATCCGCTTGCCGTTGACCCTGTCATTCTATCTCGTGATGTCTTAGCGATGACAATCATCACTATGTTGCTGTTTATCTTGGCAGTCGTCGCTTATAAGCGTAGCGGCTACCTCGGTAAAGGCAGCGGCGTTGTGCTCATGACCGGCTTTATCGGTTATACCAGTTGGCTAGTCAGCTCAGCGTTATAACCTTTAAATCTGGAAGCTAGAATATCAGCCCTAGAGAGATGCCCGCCCACAAAAAAGCCGCTCATTTTAGATTAGCGGCTTTTTTAGTCTTTCTGGGTACCTGTAGAGCATTGCTCTAGCGGTTACTCTGCAGCATGGGCTTTCTCAAACGCATCATGCTCGGCTTGATAAAGCGTGCCCAAACGTTGCTGTAAATCGTCATCCAAGATAGTACGGGCTTGTTTAAAAAACTTATTTTCTTCTTCTTGGAGATGGTGACGGATTTTTTCGATTAAATCTGCGCAAGTCTCTGCCCAAGTCTCTTCGCTAATACGCCCATCTTCCATCGTAGCCAACATCTCATCGATTTCATGATGTTCGGTAATAGCGTGACGCGATAAATCTAAGCCCTCATCATGCTGCATCACTGGGACATACAAGTGCCGCTCTTCGGCCGCCTCGTGCGCGCGCAACTCTAGCTTTAAGCGCTGAAAAATAGCCTTACGCTTGGCAAACTTATTCTCTGCCGCCAACTCATCACACAGCTGACGCTGGTACTCGTGTTTTTCTATTAACGCGGCAAAGATATCTTGTTCTAATTTTAGGCTGGCTTTGCTATCGCTTGCTTGGGACTGGCTCATGAAAACGCTCTCCAAAGTGGTTCAGTGGTGTAACCGGCTACTATAACGAGTTTGCTCGCTACTATTGTCAATATTTACTACCGAATTTGTATTAGAGTGTGACGATTGCGAGCGGTTATTATTTAGTAGCTATTTAATAGCACCATAACGATAACCGCATAACGATGAGCACATGAGCCAATTATGACTTTTTGGCTGATTTGCGATTTCTAAAAGACTCTAGCAGACCTTCGTGTTTTACTTTCGGTACTTTTAAGGTGATGGTATTGGATATCATGTCATGAACGGCAAGCCCGCGACGGTTTAATAAACAAAACAGATAGTTGAATGCCATACCGAGAATAGCACTGGCCAAAATTGCCGCGCGAGTACCATGCATAATATAACCGATAACACCGCATAGAATAGGTACGACACAGGCGCCTAGGATGCGCTTAATGGCCTGTGGCCAAGTGAGGTAGTGTCCTGTGGCATTGACGGTTTTTAAGCGCCAAGTCTGCATGCCTAGCGTCTGCCCACCGCGACGCCAAAAGATCCCGTAAAACCCTATTAACGTTAATAAAAACGCGGGTGTTAATACTAAGTTTTGATACCAAGATGGCAGCGATTGGGCTTGATCTGAGGTGCTGCCCGACTCCATAGTGAGTAGCGTGCCGAGCACGGTCAGGACAGTCCCCACTAAAAATAGTAATGCCAGTATCAACATACCATCATAAATAATAGCGACCACACGTACGCCCGGTCGGGCAATCACGGTTTGCTCTGGGACAGGAGGGGTAGCCGTACGGGTAGGTTTTTTGGAGAGTTTAGACATAGCAGCGACAGCAACTGAACAGTGAAGATACGGCTATTGTACCGTAATGTCTAACGCTGGGCGACGCTTTGCCAGTCATTCGTAGAATTTTAGCGCCATAGCTATAACGGCATCAATATAAAGGCATTAGGCTAGGGCGTGTCCTCAATTGAATCATGAGGCTAAAAGTGAGATAGATTTTTGTCAGTCCATGGAAATTTTGCAGAGAATATGAGCATATTGTCTAGAAGTTTTCGCAGAGTGACGAAAATATAGCCAGTTTTAGTCCATTACACGCTAGTGTTGTTAATTGAGGACACGCCCTAAATTACAGACACAAAAAAATCGCCTTAAGTCATTTGACTGGCGATTGTTTTACTTTTAGTAGCGTGTCTTTTTAAGCTATAAGAAACGACTAAAAATGGTCTGTTAAATGGTGCGCCTGGAGAGATTCGAACTCCCGACCCCTTAGTTCGTAGCCAAGTGCTCTATCCAACTGAGCTACAGGCGCCTTTAACAGCTTACTAATTTCGTTAGAACATTAACTGTCTTAACGAGGTGGCTATTATAGTGAATAATTTCACTAAGTCAACCCTTTATTACTCTGTTAATATTATTTTATTGCGTCTTTTACTCAAGAGTATCAGCAGCTTTAAAATAAATGGCGGTGAAGGAGGGATTCGAACCCTCGATACGCGTTAACGTATACACCCTTAGCAGGGGTGCGGTTTCAGCCACTCACCCACTTCACCCAACAGGTTGTACAACAGCATATTCATCTAATAAAGACAATAACCTAAAAAAGGCCCGACATAGTAACTATGTCATCCATGCTGTGGGCGAGTATTATAGCAAAGCAAAGACAAATTGCAAGCGTTGACTGCGCTTTTATGAAATCTAATTCCCTAAATGCTGTCAGCCTATGCTATATATGGTAACTTGCCATTACCTGATTAGCAGTTTTGGCATGAATCACCCCCTAATTGAGGGGTTTTTCTTTTATCATGCTTATGTTTTATCATGCTTATGTTTTATCATGCTTTTTTTATTATTGATCGTTTTTTAGCGAAATTGCGCTTAGTAAGGAGCTTACATGCGTCCCGTAGTCTTATGTTTCTCTGGGCTCGACCCGTCTGGTGGTGCCGGTATACAAGCAGATATTGAAGCCATCGGTGCTAGTGGCGCTCACGCTGCGGTGGCTTGTACCGCCATTACCATACAGAATTCTCAGCAAGTTTTTGGGTTTGAGGCCTGTGCTGCGGAGTTGGTCAGAGCGCAAGCTGTGGCGGTATTGGAAGATCTCCCCGTCAAAGCTATTAAAAGCGGCATGCTCGGCACGACTGATAACATTGCGATGATTACCCAACTATTTAAAGACGGTATCATCGCCAAGGGCACTCCCTTTGTGCTTGACCCTGTGCTAGTGGCCAATAGTGGCGGCAGTCTGGGCAATGTGGCCATCTTAGTCGATGCTTTTTTGGACCTCATTCCTTTTGCCACCCTCCTCACGCCCAATACCCATGAGTTAAGAGCGCTATCTGGGCTGCAAGACCTACGAGCTGGTGCGCAACTGCTGTGTGAGCAAGGGGCTAAAGCGGTATTAGTAAAAACTTCGCATGATTATGATAGTGGCGATATTGAGCAGTATCTCTATGTAGACGGTCAACAAGTCCATGAGAGCTTCTTACCTAGATTACCCGGTGAATTTCATGGTTCAGGATGTTCATTGGCCAGCTACTTAGCCGGCTGCCTGGCCCAAGGTATGGACATGCTAACAGCGGTCAAAGCTGCCGATGTTTGGATTCAACAAGTGCTACGGGCTGCCGACCAACCCCACCCTAGCGACCCAGCGGCGCAGTGGATTCCCAACCGTTTTGCGCGTTAATGTATTAAAGTTAGCATGATTTAGACATTTTTTAGACTCTCTCTTTTCCCATAAAAAAAGACGCCTTATAGAGCGTCTTTTTTATTTTAAAATCTAGCTAAGCAACCTATTAACCTAACATCGGCATAACGCTAGCGGCTAATTTACCTACGAATAACTCAATAAGGTAAAAAGCAAAAAACGCTACCATCGGAGATAAATCTAACATTCCAAGATTGGGCGTGATACGACGGAATGGCGCTAAGATAGGCTCAGCGATACGCATAATCAAGGCTACGATAGGATGCATGTTATTGGTTAAGACCACAATCCAACTGACGATGATAGAGCCAATCACCAGATAGCGACACATGCGCAAAAAGTCGAGTATCAAGCTGAGTGAGCCCGCAAAGAACAGCTGAATCGGCGCTATGCCAGTATGGGCTAACGCCGCTTTACCTGAGATATCAATTAAGCGGATTAAAAACATCAATACAATAGCGGCAATACTAATGCGACCGCCAGCGACGGTAGGGAAAATGCGCCCAAAGACATCCACAACACCCGTCGCTTTATAAGCCGGCATAGCCAAAGGCTCATTAGGCCCAATATCCGCAAATTGCAGCATAAAACGAATGAAGATCAACATCATCGCAATGGTGGTGACCAAATCAAACAAAGGTAATAACACGTCATTCATGGAACGCTACTCAAATTGAGGTGGGAAAATAAAAATCAGCTGATAGTACAGTGCCAGTATATAAGTCTAGCTTGCCCTAGTCATTCATCTCAGCACTAATAGCTTGGCTGCGCTCATAGCAAGCTTTCATAGCTTGTTGAATATGCTCACCTACTTGACTGGCTTGCATAGACTCAACCGCAGCTTGGGTGGTGCCATTTGGTGATGTCACTTTACGGCGTAATTCCGCTGGCGTGTCCTCACTAGAAATGCTCATTTGCGCCGCGCCCATAGCTGTCTGCATCGCTAAGGCACTGGCTTGTTTACGATCAAGGCCTAACGCCATAGCACCATCAATCAGAGATTCAATAAAGTAAAAGAAATAAGCTGGTGCTGAGCCTGAAACTGCCGTCACAGCATGCATTTGCTCCTCAGTCTCGACCCACATCGCTAAGCCTGAAGCGGCCATGACTTCATAAGCCAACTGACGCTGCTCCTCAGTGATGTCTACGCCTGCATATAAGCCGGTAGCGCCCATTTGAATCATCGCTGGCGTATTCGGCATAGCGCGTACGATAGTCGGATAGCCTTGCAGCATGCCGCTTAGACTCTCGGTCGATAAACCCGCAGCCACAGAGATGACCAATTGCTTATCGAGTACCTCAGCAAAGGCCGCAACGACGGCTTTCATCACTTGCGGCTTTACCGCCAATATAACGACATCAGCAGCTTGCACGGCTTTTTTAGCGCCCTCTGTATCGTTGACAGGATCGACACTGGGCAAACCTTTTTCAGCCAATTGTGCTCTGATATCCGCACTGGGGTCTGAGACGGTAATATTTTGAGCATCTGTACCGCGGCCTAGCAAACCACTGATTAAGGCTTGGGCCATATTGCCGCCGCCGATAAAGATAATCTTTTTATTTTTTAATGCGCTCATAGTGTCCCCTGGCTGGTAAATATTATATCGCAAGCACCTTATACCGTATATTCACCGTGGCTACTGCCCTAGGCAATCTACCCGATATCCGCTAAAAGAGCCGCATTAATTGCGCCTAACATCATGGCAGATATCATAAATACGGGCGGTAAAACGTGCTATAAAATGACGCCTAGTGTAGCACATCTTAGCGGGCAGTCGTCTGCAGTGCTGCGGCTCACTCTCATTATATTTAGCTCTGATTGTGCCTAAGTTGCATGACAGGAGCATGATGCGCCAACCAAGCTTGTACAATATGCTCGTACGGACTCTCGAGCACCGCCACTCCATGCAGCGTTAAAATAAATAGCGGGTTCTGTGCCGTGCTATTGGTCCCAGCTGCATTTTTGTTAGCCCCTAACTTTAAAGTACACAGCACGACAGACTCACGCATAAAGGCAGGCACGCCCAATGCTTGCAGCAGCTTTTTCCCCGACTTCCTACCTTTACGCCCTGCCAAAGTCACTTTTAACTCACGCGGTAACGGCTGCAATTCTATCGTTCCTTGAGCCGTATTATCTTTTTCTATATCGTCTGTTAAAGCTTTTGCCAATTCGGTTAGGTGATGCAGCTGCCAATGAGTTTTTAGCGTTGCTGACTTTAATGAATAGCAGTGTGAGGACTGACTGTTAGCGGCAACGATTGGCCATGATTGCTTAACTGGTGGTGCGTCTAGCCAAGCGACCCAGTCAGAGCGCAACCGTAAGAGCTGCTGTTGATAACGCCGCACTTCATAGTAATATTGAGCATTGGCATTACTGTTTTGTTGACTGGCTTGCTGATTGGTCGGTTTACTATGCCAGGTTAAGCAGGTTTGGTGGTCCTGATCGCTGCGAGTACATAACTCACGCACCTCATCGACCAAGCGTTTGGGCGCCGGTAAATCGTCTCTAGCAGGGCTTAACCACTGATGAATAGCTGCGGCCTGACGGGCGCTGGGTAAAGCTAATAATAGCTCGATGTCTAAAATGGACTGTCTCTGCTTCATATCTTGTGACTTATCTAACTGCTTCGGTTCAGCAGTTTCTTGATAAAGACAGTCCTCGATATCTTGCTGGGCTTGCGCTGTGACGATAGTGTTCGCCTCTTGTAATAGCTGACCGCTGCGCATAATAGCTGGGCTCGCCTGCGGAAATCTTGCTTGCAGCTGCGGCATAATCACACTACGCAGCCAAGCTCTATCATTAAACTCAGCAAAGCTTAGCGATGGACTGCCTTCAGTAGACATACGAGCTGACGCAATGATATTGGTCGGGTCATCAATGTAGTCAAGCCCAACAGTATTAGCATAGGCAGTGATTTGCTCACGGCTTACGCTAAGCCAAGGTCGCCATAAATAAATACTTTGCTGAGCGTCCTCACTACCCTGCGAGTGCTTTTGTGTCCACGCACGCATACCGCCTAAACCGTGTACTCCGGCCCCATTTAACAGTCGCATTAACACGGTCTCTGCCTGATCATCGCCATGATGGCCTAGCATTAACACATCGCCCTTATTCATCACCTGCATCATCGCGGTATAGCGCGCATTACGCGCAGCTTGTTCATCGCGCCCATCAATCTTTACGCTAAGCACCTGACAAGGCATATCGTGCGCAGTCGCCCAAGCTTGTACTTGCTGTGCCCACTCGCTATTAGCTGCCTGTAGGCCATGATTCACATGGAGTAATTGCGGTAAAAAAGGCAACTGCTCCTCTAGATAGAGCTGCTGACACAGTGCAGCTAAACTTAAAGAATCGCGCCCCCCACTACAGGCCAGCCAAATCCTACGACCAGACAGCTGCGACGCCTGCTCACGATAACTCGCTAGCAGTGCGTTGATTAAGGGTTGGTTTGGAGTGTTTTGAGGTTTTGAGGACATAGGGAGGTTAGAGAATAAAGATTAAGGGTTATGATGCCTGATTATACTGATAATGGGCTAATCTATTTTTTAGGCAGCATCCTGTCTGATATTAATAGAGTCGTGTCCCTCCCCTGATTTTAGGGGGAGGTTAGGTGGGGGTTGCATCTAAGTCGCTGACCTAACGCAGTTCATTTATTACGTTCTGGCAGCTTTATTAGAATAATGACCAAATCATAATTTATAGAAGAAATCCTTCCCTAGCCCCTCCCTGCGAGGGAGGGGGACGCGCACTTATAAGAATGCGGGAAAGGGTTTAATGACGACACACTGCAATTAAGACTTAATTTTTGCCAACCAACTCTGCGTCATTTAAAACCAATCTCTCATCCGCAACTTGCAATATACGCTCAATAACCGCAGGCAAATGAGTCAGCACTTCATTGTTCCAAAATCTAATAACCTCAATGCCTTGATTCGCTAAGAAAGTAGTACGGATTTCATCATAAACGGTGTTGTCAGCATGTTGACTACCGTCTAGCTCCACCACTAATCGCTTACGAGGACAATAGAAGTCCACTATATAGTCCCCGATTGGTACCTGCTTACGAAACTTTAAGGGCCGACCATCGGTAGCATGGAGTTGTTTATTTCTTATATTCTGCCAAAGCTTTTTTTCTGCAGTTGTCATGTTACTACGCAATAGCTTTGCTTTTTTCAAAGCTGGCCGTGTGTATAAAGGCATTCGATTAGGCTGTTTCATAGCTAATGACTGACGTTATCTATATATATTTAACTATACACAGATAGCCTGATGAGGTTTAGATAATTTGAATAACTGCTATAGATAAGACAATTATTCAAGATTACAGAAAATTTAGAGACAAACTACATAAGGTAGCGTCCCTCCCCCTATTTTCAGGGGGAGGTTAGGTGGGGGTCTACTATTCTAAAATGAAGAAGCATCACCCGAATAATAAGTCACCCGATTATCCCGCAAAAATCCGGCCAGCCCCAGGCCATAACGTTCAGCCGTACGTACGGCAGTACTGGTCGGCGCCGACATGCCGACGAGCCAACCCACTTGCGCACGAATAGATTTTTGCACCAGTTCGATAGACAGTCGCGAAGTCATCACCACGCACTCTAGCTCAGTCTTATGACGCAATTGCCAACCGATCAATTTGTCCAAAGCATTGTGGCGCCCGACATCTTCAAAAATTTGTAGCTCATCATTAATAACCGTAGCCGCAGCATGCACCGCCCCCGTCATCAGGTGCGCTTGCTGAGCACAGTCCATGCGCTGGCGAATAGCTAATAAATGGGCTAATGGCGGCGGCGAGCTAAGCGTTTGCTGATAGTCTATTAAATCTGGCAAAGCCTGTGCAATCCCAGTAATCCCGCACATGCCACAGCCCGTTCGTCCTGCTAGCAGGCGTCGCTGAGCTTGGATGCGCTGATGACAACGTTGGTTCAATACTAAATTAACCACATACACTTCATAATCTGCCAACTGCTCGGCTAACGCCTGAATAGTCTCCGGCTCAGTCGTACACGCCGCTGCAGTATCGGCAATAGTGGCTGCTTGCTCAGCACTCTCTAAATGGGTCACTTCCCAATCTAATAAATCACTTGCCTGGCCAATTAAGCCTTCGCTAAATAAAAACCCCACGGCCAAATACTCTAATTGATCGGGGCTGGCCATTAGCACGGCGTAATGAATGCCATTAATAACAATTGCTACCGCCGCTTCCACCGCTAGCAATGCTTGCTGTGCTTGCAATGGCTGCGACTCACGCTGTAGCTGCGCGTTATGCTGCCGGGTTAATCGAGCTAACGGTGCTGCTGGCGAGGTAGCAAAGCCATCAGAGGGGTATCTAAGCTCCGGTTCTGTATTGACTAAAGTATCAATAATCATTACGCCACGGTCGAAACAGGCGCCGTTGAGCTTACCGCCGTCACTCGCTCTAAGGAAACAGGGATGGATTTATACGCCGGCGTTCTAGATTTCGGCGCATGGCTATCCAAATCAATGAGCGTATTACTCTCTGGATAGTAAGCCGCCACTGCATGTGCTGCGATATCCATTTCGGTCAATATTAATGGCCCCAAAGTACGTTGCTTATCCGTACTGTCTTGGCGCGATACCATGATTTTATCACCCACTTGCCAGCCCATTCTTGTCATTTCATCGGGGTGCATAAATAACACGTCGCGGCGACTGGTATTGCGATAGCGGTCCTCAAATCCAAAAATCGTGGTATTAAATTGATCATGACTGCGTACCGTGGTTAATTGCCACGAGGTGGTCGTTGTTGCCGTAGTCTTTTGCGCAGCGCTAGCCTCACTCGCTTTAGCCTTGGTTGAATGCAATGCAGTATCTGTCTGCGTTAGCGCATACGTAATAGGGTATTGCGGTACCACAAACTCAGCCTTGCCACTTTCCGTGTGCCATTGCCGAGCGCGTGCTGAATGGAACAGGTGAAAGCCACGCGGCGACTCAGTAAGCCTCTGATTGAAGTTCTCAAACCCGTCGATCGCTTGCGAAATATAATCGCGAGTAATACTGAAGTCTGCCGCCATGGTCTGCCACGGGATATTCTTGTTGACCTCGCTATCCGCATCAAATAAGTGCGTGGCAATATCGGCAATAATCTGCGCATCGGACTTAACCATATCACTGATAGGCGCTAGGCGACCTTGGGTCGGCACCACCTGACACATAGAGTCTTCAATCGTCGCCACCTGAGTCCCGTTGGCGGTAACCAGTTGCTCAGTACGGCTTAGAGAAGGCAGAATTAAGGTATCTTTACCAGGATAAAGCATGCTCTCGTTTAGTTTAGTCGCTACAAATACGTTGAGTGGCGTACGGGCTAGCGCTTGCTGGATAGCATCGGTATCCGGCGCCGCCACAGAATAATTACCACCGAGGCTCATAAAGACTTTAATTTTGCCATTAATGAGTGCTTTCGCCCCTTCGACCACATCCAGCCCATCTTCGCGCGGCATAGGTTGCTTAAAGACCCGCTCTAAGCTATCGAGTAGCGCAGGTTTAGGCCGTTCATGAATCCCCATGGTGCGATCACCTTGAACATTTGAATGCCCACGAACTGGTGAGGCGCCTGCCCCATCTATCCCAATCATACCCATCAATAACAACAGGTTGGTAATCATAGCAACATTGTCTTCGCCTTGGACATGTTGAGTTATACCCATTCCCCATGTACAGATAGTGCCTGGACTATCCGCAACCAACTTCGCTAACTCAGTAATTTTAGCGCGCTCTATACCACTTGCTTGTTCAATATCCGTCCAATTCTGTTGGTTAAGCCATCCTATCAGCGCCTCAACATATACGGTATGGGTCTCAATAAACTCTCGATTAATAGCATCTTGCTCGACGAGACATTTGGCTATACCAGCCATTAAAGCCACATCACCACCGATGCGAATCTGAATAACTTCATCGACCATCTTATCGCTCTGACCAGCCGCCATATGGGTGGGTTTCTGCGGATTACGGAACTTAAATAAGCCCTGTTCGCGCATAGGATTGACGGAGATAATACAGCAGCCTTGCTTCTGAGCATGCGCCAACATCTCGAGCATACGCGGATGGTTGGTGGCCGGATTTTGCCCAAATAGGATAATCAATTTGGCCTGTTCGAAATCCTCCAAAATGACTGTAGCTTTCCCAATACCTAGCTGTTTGGCCAGCATAACCGAGGTCGGCTCATGGCACATATTGGAGCAATCTGGCAGGTTATTCGTCCCAAAGCTACGGACTAACAATTGGAACATAAAAGCGGGCTCGTTGGTGATGCGCCCTGAGGTGTAAAACATCGCTTCATCGGGTGAGTCTAATTGCTGCAAATGACTCGCAATAATTTGATAAGCCTGCTCCCAAGCGATAGGCAGATAGCGGTCCTGTTCAGCATTGTAGTGTAGCGGCTCAGATAAGCGCCCCGCATGCTCTAATTGATAGCCATTCCACCCCTGTAGCTCGGTCACGCTATGCTGAGCAAAAAATGCAGCATCTGCTTTCGTCGCCATAGTCTCGCTGGCCACCACCTTGATGCCGTTTTCACACATGTCGATGGTTTTATGGCTTTTATGATCAGGCCAAGCACAGCCAGGACAGTCAAAGCCGCCTTCGGGTTGATTGCCACGAAAGACACTGATACTCCCACGAGTTAGCGCATCATATTCTTTGAGTTTTAACGCTGATGAGGCTAGAGCGGCCCAGCCGGCGGCAGGATGATTGTACACAGGAATTTTACGCATAGCGGACCTCGGCTTAGCAGCATAGGGGCGCTAAATCACCGCTATGTTGGCATTTTTATAGAATAGGTGTCGTTAAAAAACCGTTATTTTAGGCTTAGTTAATAGGAGCACCTGAAATTTGGTAGAGCAAGCTCATCCAGTAATTTGCTCTAGCGCGTGAACAGAGCTTAACGATATCAATAATACCCGCTAAGTGACGACTGTTAACCCTACTTGCAAAACATGAGATATAACGTACTTTTATAGCAGCTTTGCTAGTTATCTACAATATAGGATAAGCAACCAAAGACGCTATCTCTTGGCTATTCTGGCAGTATAACAGGGGGTCAATTAATGGCTTTGCACACCGGCCAAGGCAACCTAAACCTCAATGAATACTTAGCCTAGAGCTTATTTAGGACAATAAAAAAGGCGGGTATACTGAGGCAACCCACCTTGTCAATCAATGCTACGGACGGCTTAGTGCGGTATCAAGAGGCTAAAGCTACCTTAGAGTCGAAGCTTTTTAGACGTTGATAACGGGCTTCCAGCAAGGCATCCGTCTCTTGGACCCCTAAATCTGCCAATTGCTCAAGCAATAAGTCTTTAAGACGAGTCATCACTGGCTTAGGATCGATATGAGCCCCTTCGCCTTCAGGAATGACGTTATTAATCAGGCCCATTTGATACAGGTTATCGGCATTGAGCTTAAGCGCATCACTGGCATCGCTGGCTTTTTCAGCCGTCTTCCACAAGATAGAGGCACAACCTTCTGGGGAGATTACCGAGTAAATACTATTTTGTAGCATGTTGACGCGATCTGCCACACCGATAGCCAGTGCGCCACCCGAGCCACCTTCACCGATAATGGTGGCGATAATAGGCGTCTTTAAACTTGAGAATACCGCGATACTTTCGGCGATGGCTTGCGCTTGACCACGCTCTTCTGCTCCAACGCCAGGGTAGGCGCCCTGAGTATCAATAAAGGTCAGTACGGGGATATTAAAGCGTTCAGCCATTCTCACTAAGCGAATCACTTTGCGGTAGCCTTCAGGATTGGCCATACCAAAGTTATGAGCAATACGCTCACGGGTACTGCGGCCACGGTGCTGCCCAATCAGCATGACGGGCTTGCCATCTAGGCGCGCAAGGCCACCGATGATAGCTTTGTCATCAGCATAAGCACGGTCGCCGTGCAAAATATCAAACTCACTAAAAAGTTGACTGACGTAGTCCATAAATAAAGGACGTTTGGCATGACGTGCTAATTGGACGCTTTCCCAGACTGTGCTCATAGTTAATCCTAACTCGGTACCTGATAGACGTATGATAAATGCTAGACGGGTCATCGATAGGGTGTCATCAATAATCGTCTAATAAATAAACGTGTGGTAAATGGCTACACCGGCTTATTAGCATCCTGCTTATCAATAATAAATCACTATTAATAAACCGTTTAACGCCATAGCCGCGTATAAAAATAGAATGGTTTACAGCAAGACAGCGACAATGATGCCCTGCAAAAATGTAAGTATACACATGTATACTTAATTGCGCTATCGCTACCAAGTTGTCAATAAGTTACTAATTTGCTCAATCAGATTCGAGTTAATCAATGATAGCTAGGCTGGTCCATAAGATATGGGCTGGTCAATGAGTTATCTAGGTTACTAACGCCACCACTGACCTTACCTTTACCTACTCACCATTACCGCTATTCGCTATCTTCGGTGACCACTTCTAATTCGACGCCCCATTTTCCAAACTGGCTAACTTCATCTTTGAGGTCAGAAACCAGTAGCGGATAATCATCACTATCGGCATCTACCGTGATTTGCCAATGCGTTTTATCTACTAAATTTAGGTTCAGTACAGGGCGCTCAAAGTCGCTGCGGCTATGATGGGCAAGGACTGCTAACCGTAAAATGAGGCAGAGATAAATTAAGCTCTCCCCACCCGCCGCTATAGTACGGGCATAGCCATCTGCTTTGAGCTTACGGCGATGATGTTGCACCAGCTGCGAGATACGCAGTTGATCCACTTGCGAAAAACCGGGCACGTCGGAGTGCTCAAGTAAATAAGCACTATGACGATGGTAGCCGCTATGACTAATCGCTAGGCCAATCTCATACAAAAAGGCGGCGCGGCGCAATAAGTCGTCGTCTTCAGTAGTAAGGCCTAGCTGCGCTTGGACCTGCTCAAACAAACAATGACTGGTCTTTACCACGCGTTTGGCTTGTTTTTTATCGACCGAATAGCGTTTGATTAGGGCCTCAACACTGCGGTCACGCACATCTTCGCTAGCGAAACGGCCGAGCATGTCGTACATAACGCCTTCGCGAAGAGCGCCATCGGAATAAGTGATAGTATCAATACCAAACACTTTCATTACAGCCCGTAGTACGGCCACGCCCGCTGGGAAAACCGCTTTACGGTGCTCTTTAACGCCTTCAAGCTCGATATCGTTGACATCACCGACTTTGATCAGCAACTTTTCTAACGACTTCAGGCCTTGATAGGTAATACGCTCTTGGTCGTCAGCCCAGCCTTTAGAGACCAACACATTACGCGCCGCTTTGATGGTACCGCTTGAGCCAATTACGCTGCTCCAACCGGTCTTTTGATAGCGACCACTAATAGCTAGTATTTCTTTACGGGCCGCAGCGATGGCTTTTTCAAAAGCCTTTTCGGTGATATTACCATCTTCAAAAAAGCTTTTGGTAAAGGCCACACAGCCCATTTGTAAACTTTCTGTCAGGATGGGATCAAACTCTTGACCAATAATAAATTCGGTAGAGCCACCGCCGATGTCCACAACTAAGCGCTTGTCACTACTGGCATTGGTATGCGAGACGCCTAGATAAATGAGACGCGCTTCTTCACGACCGGCGATAATTTCAATAGGTTTAGGCAATATTTCGTTGGCTCGGCGGATAAACTCATCGGCATTTTTTGCTTGACGCAAAGCATTGGTGGCGACGATACGCAGACGATCAGCAGATACCGACTCTAAGCGACCGACAAAACGACTTAGGCAGTCGAGCCCGCGCTGCTGCGCCTCTTCACTTAGGATATTATGCTCGTCCAAACCTGCGGCCAACTGCACCTTTTCGGACATAGAGGCGACTTTGCGCACCTCACCATGGTCTAAGCGGGCGATGGCTAAGTGAAAGCTGTTTGAGCCAATATCGATGGCTGCCATAAGTTCGTCATTGGCTAAAAAATTCGTCGGCATAATAGTCGTATAGTACCAAAGGTGATTGCAGAAAAATGCAATTGAAAAGATGAAAATTACGCTTAGAAGCGCATCGTTGCGGCCTGCTCATTAAAACACTATTGCTAAAAAGTGGCAAGGCGTCAGCACAATCGCACGCAACAAAATACTCGATACTACGGTGACATAGAGCGCCTTCAGACCTACAGCGTTCCCCATAAAAAAAGGCCGACAACCCGAAAACTATCGACCTCACCTTGAGACTACTTTAACCCTAAATTGCTAGAGCAACTATTTAGCTGCCATCTCTTTAAACACAGCATCAGCCGCCCCAATAGACGTATCTAAATCTTCCTTCGTATGCTTAGACGACATAAAGCCTGCCTCATAAGCAGACGGTGCTAGATAAATACCGCGCTCAAGCATGCCATGGAAGAAGGTATTAAAGGCATCCATATCACACTGAGTCACATCATCAAAGTTTTGCGGGGTTGGTGTCGCCGCATCTTTTACAAAGAAAAAGCCCATCATACCGCCCAATTTATTGGTACGTAGGTTAATGCCGTGTTTATCAGCTGCCGCTTGGATAGCATCGATTAAGTACGCAACCTTACTCGCTAAGTCTTCATAAAAACCATCGACCGTTAAGTCTTCAAACATTGCGATACCTGCGCGCATGGCCAAAGGGTTGCCTGATAGGGTGCCCGCTTGGTAGACGCCGCCCATCGGTGCGATACATTCCATGATTTCACGTTTGCCACCAAAGGCACCAACGGGCAGACCAGCCCCAATAATTTTACCAAAGCAAGTTAAGTCAGGTTGAATGCCAAAGTGAGCTTGAGCGCCACCAAGACCTACGCGAAAGCCCGTCATGACTTCATCAAAAATTAATACCGCGCCGCCTTTGGTACATTCCTCGCGTAAAGTATCGTGAAACTCTTGTGTCGGGATGACCATATTCATATTACCGGCGATGGGCTCTACGATAATACAAGCAATTTCCTCGCCCCACTTCTCAAAGCACTCTTTAATAGCTTGCGGGTCGTTGAAAGGCAAGGTAATGGTATGTTTAGCAAAATCTGCTGGCACGCCTTTAGAGGTAGGTTCACCAATATCGAGCATGCCCGAGCCGGCTTTTACCAAGAGGCTGTCGGAATGACCATGGTAGCAGCCTTCAAATTTAACGATTTTGTCGCGACCAGTATAACCACGAGCTAGACGAATCGCACTCATGGTGGCTTCAGTACCTGAACTGGTCATCCGCACCATCTCAACGCTAGGCACGATGTCGCAAATCGTATCGGCAACGGTGGTCTCAAACGGTGTCGGCGCACCAAAGCTTAAGCCATCATCCGCCGCCTTTTTAACCGCCTCGATCACTTTTGGGTGTGCGTGACCTAAAATCATCGGGCCCCAAGAACCCACATAATCGATATAAGCATTGTCTTCGGTGTCATAAATTTTACTACCCGCTGCTTTATGGATAAAGATAGGCGTGCCACCGACGCCAGCAAAAGCACGTACCGGCGAGTTCACGCCACCTGGGATGTGTTTTTTGGCTTGGGCAAATAATTGGGCGTTTTTAGTACTCATAGTTATGTCCGTTTAATAATTAATGAATCGTAAAATGATTTTTTGGCAAAAAATTGCCGTAAAGAGGATTGGCGAGCCCTTAAGAATAGAGTGCCAATGACAGTATATTGAGGATATCGAAAAGTAAATTTATCAAACTATTAGCCATTATAGCCCTTATTCACCATGACATAAATTCTGGTCACCAAATGCCTATATTCAATCCATAATAACGAGTCATTCGATAATAACGGCTACTCAACTAATTTTAATGTGTATAAGCTCGTCAATTATGTTATGTTAGATTTATAACAATTATTAATTAATAAAACTAACTATTAAGTTAACTGTGCTAGCTTGCTTAAACTGGATTTTTTAGGAGCTTTATGATGACCAATCGAGAAGCATTAGACATTATGCAGGCTTTAGTGGAGGGCGTAGACCCTTTTACCAATGAGCCTTTGGCAGTAGAGAGTTTATGCCTTAATCCTGCAGTAAATACCGCCTTAACCACAGCGATACAAGCGTTAGATAATAGAATTAAAGCCGCAGCTCGGCGTGCTAGTTTACCCAGTAAAGCTGGCGCACCATGGGACGAGTCGGAGGCGCAGCTAGTCCTACAGGCCTATGAAGCGGGCGATTCTATCAAAGTCATCGCTGAGCAGCAGCAACGAACGGAAGGCGCTATCCGCTCTCGATTAGTAAAACTTGGGGTATCAGAATTGGCTTGACCCTATTAATAATAAAACTGTGAAATTAAAAAACCACCCAAGTTAAACTTGAGTGGCTGCTATTTATTACAATAAGCCTAAAACTACCTGTCTATCTTTAAACCGATAGCCCAATCTTTAAACAAACAACCAATTAGCCGACTGCCAAATCTTCCTTTTCACCCAGCTCATAAAGCGCGCCTGCACGGCCTACTATCAATGGGTCGACCGTACCGATTTGTTGTCGGTCTTTATTAGCATACGGCAGTTTATTCAATACATAACGCATGGCGTTGAGACGAGCCCTTTTTTTACAGTCCGATTTGATCACAATCCATGGGGATTCAGCGGTATCCGTATTATAAAACATCGCTTCTTTGGCGAGCGTATAGTCATCCCATTTGTCCAGTGAGGCCAAATCTATTGGCGACAGTTTCCATTGCTTCAGCGGGTGGGCTTCGCGTTGGGCAAAACGGCGGCGCTGCTCATCACGGCTGACTGAAAACCAAAACTTAATTAAATGGATGCCCGATTCTATCAAATGCTTTTCAAAGTCTGGTACTTGGCGCATAAAGGTTTCATATTCGGCCTGACTACAAAATCCCATGACCCGCTCAACGCCCGCTCGGTTATACCAAGAGCGATCAAACAACACCATCTCTCCTTGAGTCGGTAAATGCTGGATATAACGCTGAAAATACCATTGCCCCAACTCCTGCTCGGTAGGTTTTTCCAACGCCACAACTTTCGCGCCACGTGGGTTCATATGCTCCATAAAACGCTTAATCGTCCCACCCTTTCCTGCCGCATCACGGCCTTCAAAGACAATCACGACCTTTTGGCCGGTCTCTTTAACCCAACGCTGCAGTTTAAGCAGCTCTACCTGCAAATGATACTTTTGCTTTTCATAGCCTTTGCGCGACAGTCGGTTCTTATAAGGATAGCCACCTTGCCGCCAATTGTCTGACAGCTCATCGTCCTTTTTGCTGCCCGTTTTTGCTTGATTGGCCAAGGCATGTTGAGCGAATAAGTCTTTTAGCTTGACCAAATCATCTGGAGAGGCATCATGAATCAGTGCTTGGAGTCGCTCTGAGATACCCTCTATATTGCCTTCGGTCAAATCCTTTAATAGCACTTCATCGATTACTTCTTTTGCCTTTATCTGCGCCCCTGACTTTTTCTTTTTGATTTCATACGCTGCAATAGCTTTGGCATCGGTGGCATAAGCATCGGTTACGTGCTCAGTTTTATTGGATTTTTTAGCCATGTAAACCTCCTTAATCGTTAGAGACAACCTTAATAAAAATAGTAGTTATTAATTTAGTAGGTATTAATTTATCTTAAGTAACGATAGAGCTGCTAATAAACCACTCATACGCCGCCCTCAACTCGCCTATAAAAAAAGCAAACCCACATAATTTTTAAGGATTTTCTTATACCTTAACTATAGTCATTTACCACTTTCACCACAAGGCTAAACCACTATTAAAAGCACAATAGACACGACTTTTTATCGATGCTAATCGCTAGTCTGTGCTGAAAAAATTACCGTTAATAAAGGCTGTTATTTCCTATAAACCCTTATAGAATCAACATTTACATCAAATGGTCTTGAATATTATTCATATTCATGTATCGTTAGCTATACTACACTTTAATCATGCAATGCAACCGCTTATCTATTTTAGATTGACCTTGCCATTCATCATTCATTCATTTTTCGTAACATAGCATAACTATAATGATACCTTTCTCTAACTATAATTCCATTGGACAGCATATATGAGTCGCATTGTACTTAGCACATCTTCTTCTGGTCTTGGTCTTCTCGATATTAAAACCAATATCCAACTGATCCCTATGCGCTTGTTTGTTAATAATGTCGAATTCATTGATGGTAAGAACATTACTCAAGACCGCTTAGTCTCCATTATGTCAGACGCGGCTTGCTCAGCGGTACACACCTCCCCTGCTCCTGCAGAAGAAATTGACGAAATATTAACCCGCCTGTATGAGCAAGGTTATAAAGAAGTCTTTATTACCACCACATCTTCTGGTTTAAGTGAAAGCTATAACATCATTAAGCAAGTCGCTCAACGGTTTCAAGACCGCATGTATGTGTATGTCTATGACACCAAAGAGCTGAACATGTGCGAGGCTATTTTGGCCTTAGAGGCTGAGCACATGCTGGAGCAAGGCGAAAGCATGTCGAAGGTGGCTCGACGTCTCGATGACTTACGCGCAAGCCACAAGTTGCTTTTTGCTATCGACACCTTATCTACGCTGATTAAAAATAAGAAACTATCAGCCACTGCAGGTTTTTTTGCCAATATGTTCAATATTAAACCTGTGCTGCAAATGACCGATGACGGCAAGCTGGTCGCCATCAATAAAATCCGTAAGTTAGAGAGAGCTTTGGATTATATTGTGGAAGACTTTGCCGACAGTCTGCAAAGACCCAATACCTTCGCTTATATCCTAACGATGGGCCGTACCGATATTGATAATTATCTAATTAATTTGATTAAACGCCGTACTGGATTACAAAACATCCCCTTGTTGCCGGTCTCTAATATCTCTATGGGCAATACAGGTCCAACGGGCGTTGGCTTGTGTGTCTTTGAAGGCGAGATGCCTTATGCCGCGCAGTTGTTGCGCTAGGCAGAGGTAGGCGACTCGTTGCATCACTGCCATTAGTCAATACTGTTGACCAATACGGTTAGCCAATAAAAAAGGGTGCCCTAGTTAGGACACCCTTTTTTTATTGCTTAAGTATTCGCTTAACTGTTAGTTTGATAGGCCTCAAGAGCTTTATAAGCCTAAAGCGCTTAATGACCCTAAAAGAATATGCTACGCCTTTTTAACCACAGAAGATTTCAGCTTCATAGGGCCAAAACCATCAATTTTACAATCAATATCATGGTCATCTGGCGCATCGTGTAAGAGGCGAATACTTTTTACTTTAGTGCCTACTTTAATGGGGGTAGAGGAGCCTTTGACTTTTAAATCTCTAATGACCGTCACCGCATCGCCATCTTGTAGCTCATTGCCGACCGCATCACGAATGACTGTATCTGCTTCGGCATCAGCAGTAGCGGCACTCTCGGCGGCTGTCCATTCGTGAGCACACATAGGGCACACCAATAGCGCGCCATCTTCATAAGTTAAATCAGAATCACAACTTGGGCAATTAGGCAGGCTCATTCTTATCCTCAATATCAATGTTGAATTATTGCCTATTGTACCGCAACTGGCCCAATTATGCTGCTAAGGAAGTGGTTGAAAACCTCTGCTAGCGCCCACACCTAAGTACATGCCGAGCTTAAGTCATTTTATGCCTTATATAGATGTAACCTATCTGCTTTATTCGGGTTAAAAACCCCATTTAATGACCCGCATTAAATCACTTTATAGAGGCATAACGACGGATAATAAAAACGGCTCGTTAATAAAAAAACTCTAGTAAGACCCTTATAAATAGCGTTATCGTTGTCGCCTATAACAACGACTCGACACCACAAGGATTGATGACCGCCATGACCACGCCGACCTTTCAACAGATTACTCTAACGGGTGAAGACACCACCACCTTTTTGCAAAGCCAATTGACTTGCGATGTCAGCAAACTCAGCCTGAGCTATCAGCCTACGGCGATTGCTAACCTAAAAGGGCGTATAGAGTTTGGCATTTGGATCAAAAAACAAGATGAAAAACAATACGACATCGTAATCAGCAGCGACTGCTTACCGAGCCTACAAGCGCATCTCAAAAAATATGGTGCCTTCTCTAAGTTTACCAGCAGCGAGCCAGTCAGCGTCTATCCTTGTGTTTTAGAGACTGCCGATGCAGCTGAGCCTACTTTTAGCCATGCTGATGACAAGTGTGATGTTCAGGACTGGATGGCACGTAGTATTGCTACCGGTAACTATTGGATCACCGCTGAGACTCAAGGGCAGTTTCAACCGCAAGAGTTACGCTTGCACCAACGTGGCGGCGTTGACTATGACAAAGGCTGCTATCTGGGTCAAGAAGTCATCGCGCGTATTTATTTCAAAGCGGCCCCTAAAGCTTATTTACACCGTGTCGCTGGCCAAGGTGATGCCCCTGCTGCAGGCGCAAGTATAGATAAAATTCAGGTGGTGAATGCAGTGGCCAATAGCGATGGTGGCTTTGAGGCCTTAGTAGTGGCGCGTCCTGAACACCTAGCCGATAGCGAGTTGACTTTATTAGAGTTACCGCTAAAGCTACAGGCTGATGTTGCCCGCGAAAAATAACATCCTGATATGACCAGTTTAGTTAGCAAGTTCAAATATTTAGCTTAGCTATCAAGTCTCGTGAAGCAGCTGCTTTGCTAAGCCAATTCTATGACCTCGCTCGCGAACTCACTCCGACACTAAAGGGCTTCTTATGCTACTAGCCTACCCCTATGATTACCGCCCGTTGTGGAAGCTTTTATGAGCCATGTTGCGGTGTTGGGGGCTGGGGTGGTTGGCGTGACCACCGCTTGGTATCTACGCCAAGCGGGGTTTACCGTGACTGTCATTGAGCGCGAGTCAGCGGCGGCTATGCAAACCTCTTTTGCCAATGGCGGCCAGATATCGGTCTCCCATGCCACCCCGTGGGCCACCCCAACAACACCCAAGAAAGCTTTGAAGTGGCTATTTAAAGAAGACGCCCCGTTGCTATTTCGGCTCCGAGCTGATAATGCACAGCTCAAGTGGACGCTACAATTCCTACAACAATGCACGGCTGAACGTGCCGACACCAATCTCGTGCAAATGGTGCGACTGGGATTATATTCGCGTGATGCTCTACAAACGCTGCGTACCCAGCTCGCTATCGATTATGAGCAGCAGACCCGCGGGATTATGCATTTTTACACCAATCCAGCCGAGTTTGCGGCAGCGCTAGCGCCTACTGAGCGTATGCAAGAGCTGGGCTGCGAACGCCATGTTATTGATATCAATAATGCAGTGAGTCTTGAGCCGGCCCTCTACCCTATTGCTCATAAATTGGTTGGGGCGACCTATACCAGCCGTGATGAGTCCGGTAATGCGCATCTATTTACCCAAAAACTCGCTGAGCGTTGCCAACAAGCCGGGGTGACTTTTTTATACAACACCGATATTTTAGCGTTAAACGCAGATCAACACGCCCCAGTAAGTCAGTCTCATATTCATAGTATTACTGTCCGACCGCAAGGCGAAAATGCACAGACCTTCACCGCAGACAGTTACGTGTTGGCCTTAGGTAGCTATAGTCCGCTACTGGTCAAACCCTTGGGCATCGACCTACCTATTTTTCCGGCTAAAGGCTATTCAGCCACTTATCAAGTCAACCCTAGAGCGCCCCATTTAGCCCCCTTTATTAGCCTAATAGATGATGAATTTAAACTGGTGACTTCGCGTCTAGGCGACAAACTGCGGGTAGCGGGCACTGCTGAATTTAATGGCTTTAACCTGGATTTAAATCCTACCCGCTGTGCTGCTATTACTCGCCGGGTACAGCAGCTATTTCCGAAAGGTATTATTGCCAATTCTGCGCAATACTGGACAGGGCTGCGGCCCATGACCCCATCAAACGTGCCGTTAATTGGCCAAGCCCACCGAGGCCGCGTCACTCATGGTTCCAGTAACTCGAGCAGTGGCTTTGATAATTTATGGTTGAATACAGGACATGGGACTTTAGGTTGGACCCATGCGTGTGGCTCAGCAAAAGCACTGAGTGAGTTGATGCAAGGCGAGCGCCCTGATGTAGAGTTTGCTTTTGTGGGGCTGTAGTCTCAGGAGCTGGAATCTCAAACCCCAGATACAACAAAACCGTATAGCCAAAGCCACACGGTTTCCGTTGTTATGTCCCTATATCCTACTAAGGTCCTATTACAATCATTGCTCCATCCTAGAACGCTGAGTAACAGTAAGGCTTCCTGCCTTGGTTTGCCCATCAACTACTACTGAGAAGATGAGATCGTACTGTGTATCCTTACCTCATGTTAAATTATCAAACTAGATATTTTATTCATGATTAACGCGAATTAAGACCCTAAAGTCTAGTTCCGCTATTGTCCTTAACCTGGATACTGTCATCAGTCGTGCAATGTCAGCTACTCATCCTTGAGTCATCGTCCTTGATGCCGTAGAGCTATAATCGCAAATTCCAAGCTTACTAGTAAGTCGCCAAAACGTCTCTTCGTGTAAGCATATGCTTACAAAGGCCTTCAAACGTTGGTTTTTTTCGCCAGCTAATCACCTAATGACCGTCTCTGCTATGACTCCAGCCCTTTAATTGCAGGCACCACCGCCCTTTTAACTACTCTATGTCTCTAAGTAACCGTCTTTCTCATTTTATTAATAAAAATGCTTGGGCAGAATAAATAATCTTGTTAACGCGCGACACACATTGACGTGTTATACACTCCACTATCTTGTAAGTTTCCCTCACCTTCAACATACTGTATGTCATCATGAGGTAGGTTAAGCTCATTTAAAACGGTCAATTATAAAAATTTCATAGCTAGGCTTTTGTCTCTTATACAATTCTTAATACAGTTTTAAACTGATTGCTCTATAGTTTTAGCTGCTATCTAGAGGCTTTATCACTGACGCACAGGGCGGGATTACTATGCAACTCTATGTCACGCAAAAGACGGCCGGTCAACGCAGCAAAAAAGCCCTAACCGAAACCATCGTCGATATTACTCTACCAAGTGCGGTATCAGCAGATACGTTAACGGTAGAAATATTATTGCGAGCTTTGGTAGCACAGCAAGTGGCAAATTTTAATCAGGCTATTGCTACCCAGCAGCAACAGATGCAACAAAATGTAGCCGCTCATGGCGCGCTCAGTAGCGTGGCGCAGACCCCCTTAACTACGGTAGCTATTGACGACTACTTGCGTTCGACGGGTAAAGTAGGGTTTGGCGATAAGGCCAACCTCACCCCCGCTGATCTTGAGACAGCAACAGAAACGGCTTTGCAGGCATTCACTGATGGCTTGTTTATTTTATTTGTTGATGAGCAAGAGGTGTCGCAGTTAAATGACATTATTACCGTGCAAGACGGTAGCCGTCTCACCTTTGTACGCTTAACCTTTTTAGTCGGTAGTTTCTACTAAGAGCATGCTCCCTTGCCGACCAGTCTAAACCACCGTTAATAACACGTTGTAGGCTGCCTCCGGACTGTGCAAAGTATAAGTTTATAAGACTTGAAGGTCATAAAAATGGCCAACCACAAAACCTAGGCTCATAAAAATAATAGATAAGGATATTGTATGACTGACCAGCCGTCTCGCCTCGATAAGTTGACTGCGGTACAGTGTGACTACCCGCCTTTGGCCATAATACGCCTCAATTTGCTGGCTTTTATGCAGCCACATTATCCAGAATGGCAAGACACTTTTAGCCAAAAATCTCACCTGCCTCATGGCTTAGCCTTGGTAGAGGGACAACCTTTAACGCCATTGGCATTGTCCCCTATCGCTTTAGCCGCTTGCCAGCCTATTGTGGCGGCGTACGAGCTAAAGCAACACGCGGCTGAACAAGCAAATACGGCTAGCCCCAATAAGGCAACTGAGAGCAGCAATAATTCTGCGCCAGGCTCAGCGCCCTCAGGCCTAGTCGCAAAACTAAAAAGCTGGCTACCTAGCAATACCCCCACCGCTAAACCAGCTCCTAAGCTAGCAACTGACGAAGCCACCCCCGCTACGGCATTGCTTGGCACTATTACCCCACGAGCCGCCTTATTTGGGTTGACGCTAATTAGCCAATTAACGGATTATCAAGAAACGCTATTGCTAATGAGTCAATTGCTGGCACATACAGACCCTAGCATTCAGCAGCAACTCGACGCGTTGGGCCTTACCGCACGCTATATCTTACTTTGCCACTTAATCAATCAGGTCGACTCTACCGTTGAGGCCCCCGAGTATGATTTGACGGGTCAACCTTATGAGCTAGCCGTGGCTACTCTGGCTGAGCAATCCGGTTATGTCTTAAACAATCCGTGGCAAGATGGCGAGTTGGTACAAGTCCTTTGGTCGATTTATCCTGAATTTAAAGCGCGTCTATTGCCTAAAGTGTGGGCGGATATGTGGTTACGTACTTTTCAAACTGGGTGGGAGCGCCGTTCTTTTCGTCTAATCGGTGACGACTATTTGTTAGTACAGCAAGCTCTAGAGGTCATGCGCACCTGCACGGCCTACCCTCATGGCAACGATAAGTTTTATAACCCCTCACTGCTAGACAGCGTGCGCTATGTGCATGATTTTGGCTATCAGCCAGGCATCCATCCCTACCTATTAGCGGCCGCGCTAGATACAAATGACAGCCAGATTAATTTTCACGGGATGACAGCAGATAATCAGGCAGTGGATAAAGCGGTCTTCTTTGAGATGTGCCACGATATTGTTTATCAAGAAGACGAGTTTGGTCTGGTTAGCCGAGAGCTGATTAAAGGCTTATTGAGCAGTAATAATCCTGCAGCATGGCAACTGGTCGCCAAGTTGATGCTAGCGGCCCAGCGTCAAGAGGGGCTGCGACAAACCATTATCGAATGTTTGGATGAGGCGCACCCTGACGCTATCCCGTTTATGATTGCGCTTATCCTAGACCATGACTTGATTCGTTTTTCTGCCGTCGTGCGCGGGCTAGATGTGTGGACGGGGCTGAATTGGGCGGCGGAGCGCGCAAGTGCGGTTAAGAAACACCTCGCTATAGCGTTGGCAGCGTTTAAAGTGGCCAATCCTGACCTAGCCAATCCTGATCTCCCTGATACCACGCTAACTAACACTGCTACCAACCCTACCACGCCTACAGACACGACCATGGCTAGCACTACGGAACTCGTACTGACTCGACCCGTATTGGCCGCACGTATCGAGCGCTTGCATCAAGCCATGCCCACTTGGCTAAGGAGTCGCGATCACAGTCAGATTTATATGGGGCTATGGGTATTAGGCTGTTACGATGCCGCGCAGACCCTACCTCATCTACAAACCTTAATCGCTGATAAGGTAGCTGACCGAGCTTGCCTAGCTTTACACTTTGCCACCCAGCTTAAGCTCTATGCCGCCGTGTTACCTTTGTATTATCAAGCCAGTTTAAGAGATGAGCCAAAGGTTTTAGCTTATAGTCTAGAGCCTTTAGCGCGCTTATTATCTGATCAAAGCCATGCTCAGCAATTAAGTTACGAAAAGCGGTGTAAGCTGTTTACCCATTGCCAAGCGCTACTAGCGCAATACGGCAATAAGCATGAGAAAACCTTCAGTGACAATGTCTTCTCAGGTATTAGTGCGCAGTTTAGTAGTGAGACCTTGTATGAAGTCTTAATCAATATCGCGGTTATTGATAGCGAGTACCTGCCTACGCTCGTCGCACAAATTGATGAGATGCCGGTCAATAAGCGCGAACAACTCACCCGCTTAATGCTGCCGACCTACTATCGCTATTATTATTCGCAAGATAAAGAAAAGAGCAAAACACCGCCAACCGCAGCACAGCGTCACTTTGCTATGCAAATGCTAACGGACCGCAGTGAGATGATTCACCTAGCTAGTACAGAAACCTTACTCGCCTGCTCCAAGCTAGAGACAGAAGAGCTGGACACACTTATAGACTTACTAAGCAAAAAGACTTCTGCGCTAAAAAAACGTATCTTACGCTTGTTGTTGGCTCAGCCTGATGAGGGACTAAGTCAGAGTGTGACGACCCTATTAACCAGTGCCAACAGCCAGCAGCGCGTGGCCGGACTAGAGCTGTTATGGCATCTGTTGGTCAGCTCAAAGCCTACCCTGCGCCAACAAGCTATCGGTTGGTTAGCAGATTACGAGCAGCAAGATCATAAACGGGTAAAAGCCGAAACTGAGCAATGGCAAAGCTGCCAAGAAAAAGCGACGGAAAGCCATAGCGAGCGATTATCAAGTAAAAATGGTTGGGGCCTGTTTGACCCTGCCAACCTTCACAGCAGCGACTTACCGCCATTAGATTCGCAGTCTATTTACTATCAGTTTACCCAGCACGCCTCTGCTACCCATGGTTTCTCTAAACCTATCCTGCAAATTAACGCGGATTTAGAGGCATTGCAGCAGCTCTATCTTGCCCATCACGACTTTGAATATACTAGAGAATATTATGATGGGAGTCGTGAGACCACCTTACTTGCGAATGGCTTATATCCGCTCAATCTTAACCTCACTCTACCCGATGAGCTTGCCGCTGCCATCGGCGACAATACTGAAAACAGTCTAGAACTAGAAAGTCAAAGTGCAAAGCGCCAAACCTTAAAAGAGCAAGCCCAGCAAAAATGGCATCGTCTGCAGTTTGAAAACTATCCATTGTATGAGGTGTGGGAGCGATGGTATGACGAGGTAAATTGGCAGCCTACGGATTTATTCTTAGTGTCTTTACTCAATGAAGTGCAGCCACAATACGAGACAATCAACGTGCCGGCCGTGCAAAATATTTTTACGCAATTACTGGGTGCGAAACAGCTGGTTATCCCGAACGTTAATGAGTCTAGATGGCACAACCCTGTGCGTGAAATTGTTGATATCCTGACACTTATCCAACCTTTCTCTGAAAAAAATGCTTATTTTATTGGTCTCACAACCGAGTTTTTTGCCCTGCTGCCGCAAGAAATATTGACGCGTAACCTGAAGCAAGAGCCGCTAGAGCAACAGCAGTATCATTATCACTACGGCGACATCGTAGGCTGGCAAAGCGATGATTTACTGATGACTTTTATCAATAAAATCAACATTAACAGCTTAGATGACACCCAAGTTGCCCCAGTTTGGCAATTGTGGCGTTGGCAGCAATTTGCAGGGTTACCCCAAGATATTCAGTATACCCAACCGCCCCTAACGCTTGCAGCCAAGGCCTATCAGCAAGGCTTAATTAATGCTGATGAGCTGATGGCTATCATCCTGCTCACACGGTCGGCTATTAGCGACATTCAAGGCCGTGAGTACCGCTCGCATAGACGGTCAGAAGATCATTGGGCAACCGCCTATCCTTTTTTAGCGCGATTCGTGCAACGTATCATTGCCAGTACTTTAGCTATTGAGCTCAAACGCGGCGAGCTAGAGACGCCCCTGTCTGACTTTGCCAAGCGTATTGTACGGATTGCAGACAGCAACGCGGATAGTGACAATGGCGCTGATAATCAAGCTTCCACAGTGAATGTCATCGATGTCCTGGTACAGTTGCTCAAAGGCTTAGAGAAAACCGGCTTTTATGCCAACTATATCTATAACTACAGTGATATGAATAAAAAGGCTATGTTTAGCCAACTTATCACCGCATGTCGACCTACTACGCTTGCTGTTAGTTCTGCTATTAGTGCCGCTGTCAGTTCTCCGGTTAATTCTTCCGATAATTTAGAACAAAATTGGCAAGCACGTTTTAATGTAGCGATGAATGAGGCGGCGTTTAAAGACTCCTTACTGGTCGCCCTCGCTATGTATGCGCCGCAATGGCAAACCCTGGTAGAGCGCTATCTAGAGTGGCCGGGACTCACCTCGGGTATCCAGTGGATGCGCGCCCACACCAAAACCAGCGAGTATGTGGCGCAAAACGCTAATGATGAAAGCGACATTGCCCGCTACTCGACGATTGAGCTGACCGACTTTCAACGCGGTGCTGTCGATATTGTTTGGTTTCAGGACGCTTATAGTCAGTTGGGTCGCCAGCGCTGGGAGATGATTTACGACAGTGCTAAATACATCAGCGAAGGTAATGGGCATCGCCGCGCCAAGCTATATAGTGATGTCCTCACTGGCGATTTAAAAATCCGGGCCGTCAGCGCCAAGGTAAAAGACAAGCGCGATCAAGATTATATCCGCCTATACGGACTGGTCCCATTAAGCAAAACCAATCCGGACAAAGACATCTTGACCCGCTACCACACCTTGATGCAATTTAAAAAAGACAGCCGCCAATTTGGCAGCCAACGGCAGCAGAGCGAAGGTCAAGCTTTAGAAGTAGCGCTGGAAAACCTAGCCCGCAATGCAGGCTTTAGTGATCCGCAGCGTCTTACTTGGGCGATGGAGACCCAAACCGTACAGGCTATCTTGGCGGGTAATACCGAAATGGTCGATGGTGATGTGCGCATTGCCCTCCGCATTGATGACTTAGGCAAGACCCATATCGATGTACAGCGTGGAGACAAAGCGCTAAAATCCATTCCTGCTCAGTATAAAAAAGACAGCCAAGTCTTAGCGTTACAAGCCCATAAAAAGACTTTAAATGAGCAATTTAAACGTGCACGCCACAGCCTAGAGATGGCGATGGTACGCGGGGATAAGTTTCGCTTACACGAGTTAGAGACGCTATTTGCCCATCCCGTTATCAGCAAGCATCTGGCCAACTTGGTCTTTGTCATCGATAGCCCAGATGTTACTGATACTAATAATAGTACTGAGCCGGCCCCTATTACCCCAGAGCAAATCGGCTTTTATCAACCTGCTAGCGCGGAGCATAATGCCCACTTATCTCGTCCCGTGGCGCAAAAGGACAATGCAGTAGAGCCTATTAATGATAGCCAGGCGACAACCCTGCAAACTGAGCTAGTAGATAGCGACGAGCTTACGCTAAGGATTGCTTATTGCTATGATTTGCAGGCCGCAGGAGTCTGGTCAGACTACCAGCACTATTGTTTTGCCCAGCAAATCGTACAGCCTTTCAAGCAGATATTCCGCGAGCTTTACGTGCCCACACCCGATGAGTTAGCAGCAGAGTCTGTCTCTAAACGCTATGCTGGCCATCAAGTACAGCCGGCTAAGACGGTAGCACTACTAAAATCACGAGGCTGGCGCGCCGACTACGAAGAAGGTCTGCAAAAGGTAAATCACCAGTTGGGCTTTCGCGTGAAGATTTATGCTATGGCCGACTGGTTTACCCCAGCAGACGTCGAAGCCCCTACTTTAGAGACGCTTGTCTTTGAGGATCTCACGACAGGTAAGCCTTTACCTTTTACAGCTGTAGACCCGCGTGCCTTTTCGGAAGCGATGCGCGATATCGATTTGGTCGTTAGCGTAGCCCATGTCGGTGGGGTCGATGTTGCCGCCAGTCAATCCAGTATTGAGCTGCGTGCGGCGTTGCTAAGCGAATCTATGCGACTGTTTAAACAAGATAATGTCGAGGTGAAAGGTCAGCATGCTTTAATCGAGGGCACTCGCGGCAACTACAGTGTGCATCTTGGCAGCGCTGTCGTACATCAAATTCCTGGCAGCTACCTCTCTATCCTACCAGTGCACAGTCAATATCGCGGTAAGATATTCTTACCTTTTATGGATGAAGACCCAAAGACTGCTGAAATTATTAGTAAGGTGCTGCTATTGGCTCGTGATAATAAAATCCAAGACCCTACTATCCTGCAGCAGTTACGCTAAGGTCCGTTCCAAGCCATTAGTAATACCCTATGTTTAAATCACTAACCTCTAAATTACTAATGTACAAGGCATAAAAAAGACAAGCTCAGTCACCTGAAGCTTGTCTTTTTTATTGGATACGTTAAGTGCGTAAAATAAAACGCGTACCCCAGATACAACAAAACCGTATAGCTAAAAGCCACACGGTTTTCGTTGTTATGTCCCTATGTTCTATTACGTCCTTTGCTCCATCCTAGAGCGCCGAGTAACAGTAAGGCATCCTGCCTTGGTTTACCCACCAAATACTACTGAGATGATGAGATCGTACGGTGTATCCTTACGTCATGTTAAGCTATCAAACTAGATATCTCATTCATGATTAGCGCGAATTAAGACCCTAAAGTCTAGTTTCACTATTGTCCTTAATGGGAGCCAAGTTACTGCTTAACTAAAAGCTTTAACTCTAAATTGCTAGCTACTCGTCCTTGAGTCATCGTCCTTGATGCCGTAGAGCTATAATCTCAAATTATAGGTTTACTAGTAAGTCGCTAAAGCGTCTATACGTGTAAGCATATGCTTACATGGATAGCTAATAATTCATTGCACGCCTTATTTAATAAGGGGTAACGCTAGATTCACCTCGATAACTATTATTTATTATCTAAGTAAATAGCTATTAATTTTATCTATAAATAGAGGTAATTATAGTTAAATCAGACCTTCTTAGCTCTTTTCTCTTAGTTCCCAGCTCTAATACAACTATTATCTACCTACGATACGCTTCTAGTTCAATGCAGCCCAAAACTATAATTTTAGTATTTATTGATTACTACCCTTTCGAGACTTTGACGCTAAAGTATAGGCAAGTTTGAATAAATTCGATTCATCATAGGTAGTGCAACTGGTAAAAATTTTTATGGCTGGTTGTATGCCAAGAGCTTTCAAAGGCTGCAAAAAATTTCTCCCAGTCGCACTGTATTGGTTTTAAATCGAATCAACTATATGTCCATTAGAAACTTACCTCTAAATAATTTAAACCCTTTATAAACATAGCGTTGCAACAACCCTGTAAGTTTAAACTTACCTAGCTGGGCCCAATGTTACGATAGCTACAATTTGCTCCTATAATGGCGCCCTGACTTAACAGAATAAACAAGCCTGATACTGACAGAAAGTGGCCCGAGTAGCATACTGGTTATATCGAGTAGGTAAGCGCTACTCTAGGTTTAAATTTAGAATAACTATTTACTTAATAAGGATATTTATTATGAATAACGATACCTTAAAAGGCGACTGGAAACAGGTCAAAGGCTCAGTAAAGCAACAATGGGCAGACCTAACCGATGATGATTTGACCCACATTGAAGGCAGTTGGGACAAGTTGGTTGGTAAAATTCAAGAACGTTATGGCCATGCCAAAGATGTGGTTGAGCGTGAAGTCACTGAGTGGCGCACCAAGCACGACGTGTAGGTCACCTCTCCTTCGCATATATAATATCGACAAGCTGTATATAAGCTGTCAGCTTATCTAAAACAAATACCAGTTTAGTATGACTATAGAAAGCCATCTACTCTAGATGGCTTTTTCACATTTAAAAGTCAGAAATCTTTTAAACCTTAAGTTAAGTATAGGCAAGTTTAAATAAATTCGAATCATAATAGGCCGTGCAACTGGTAAAAATTTTTATGGCTGGTTGTGCGCCATAAGCTTCTGCTATATCAACACTGAGGCTGCAAAAAATTTCTCCCAGTCGCACTGTATCAGTTTTAAATCGAATCAACTATAACTTCATATCGGCTATTGAATTAAAGCCATATCTGCTATTTCAGTAATAATTATAAAATCAGTAAATACTTGGTCATCTGTTCGTCTTTTACTCTTATTTTTTTTTGAGTACCTATTCTTTCAAGTCTATTTTTTACCCACCATAGGAGCCCCTTATGAAAAAAACTTTTATAACCTCAGTATTATCCGCCGCTTTAGTCACTGGTCTCGCCACATCAGCCGTAATGACCTCAGCCGTCGCCAGTAATGCCACCGAGCAGCAAATTTACCGTAACGGGGATTTTGGACGCTTAGCGCAAAACCTGCGCAGTGACTTACGCCGTCAAGGCTATCAAGTGATGAATATTAAAGCGGATACTTATAAGAGTAGTGCAGCAATCAAAGCTTATGCTAAAAAGAATAACAAGGCCTATGAGCTGACTTATAGCTATCCTAAGTTGAAACTATTAAAAACGGAACAAAAAGCTTGGTCGCAATTGTGGCACAATGAAAATAACAACCATGGTAATAAGCACTACGGCAGCGACAACATTAAACAGAGCGTTTACCAAGATGCTAATTTTAATAGTGTTAAAGCCAAAGCTGAACGCAAACTCAAAGATATGGGCTATAGCATCGATGAAATCGAAGTCGATGATTACCAAAATAAAGGTATTTTGAAAGCGGATGTGGATCGCGGTGATAAAGAGTACGAGATTCGCCTAAGCTATCCCGGCTTGCAAATCCTCACGATTGAAGAAGATTAGATCGCAAGTTAGATAAAAATTAGGCTTGCTACTGCAGGTTTCAAGCAATTGACCGAGGGTTAAATATAGTCAATCCCGCTTAAAACTGATACATAGCGAGTCACTGATATAAATTTTCTGGCTAGAAGTCATTAGATGACTGAGGCAGGCGCAAACTTATACCAGTGACTCTGAACCAAATATTTAGTGGCGTACCTATAGCAGCATTTCTCACTATTAAAGAGACTGCTAAATATCGACCATGGCTAGAACATCATAAGCAGGCGTCTCGTAAGGGTGCGCCTGCTTTAATGCTTTTATGACCGCTGCTAATTTATCAGTGGCGATGACCATCTCTACTCGCCACTCTGGCAGTTGTTCTAATAGGTCTTGTTCACCAATATGCGGTTGACTGCCTGCTAAAGGTTTAAACTGTCCTGTGCCCTGAACCTGCCAACAGCAGTCGCCATAGTTGCCTATCTGCCCTGCCCCTGCCGCAAATAAAGCCGCTTTTACTTTCTCTAACGCCTCATTCGGAATAAATACGGTTAACTTATACATGCGCCATTCCTCGTGCCTTCTTATTTTATGAAAAACTAAATTCTTTATGCAAAACCAAATGATTGATTGAAAAATAATGGTAACTCTAAGGTTTAGACAGACTGGGATGCTCGCTCCAAACATAACGCAATAGCCAATCTTTGGCCTCGCCTGCATAATCGATACCAATACGGGGACGTACTGAAATAGGCGCTATGCAGCCATCCTCTTCTAACCATAGACCCGACTCTGGCGTAATGGCTTGACCATAGAAATCACAAGTAATGGCTAGGCGATTAGTTAATTTACCGGGGCCTGCGAGCGCCTTTATATGGGTAAGCTGTTTATTGTTCGGTAACTCGCTATCCTCTGCTAATACCTCACTATCCTCAAGCAAATACCCGGCACGGATTAATACCGCCTCTGCGGACTCTGCTTCTGCAGTCACTAAATTTAGCATATGGTGAATGCCATAAGTTAAGTAGACGTAAAACACCCCGCCTTGCTGATACATAACTTCCGTACGTTTGGTCCGCGTGCCAGCATGGGTATGACAGGCTGGATCTTGTTCACCGATATAAGCTTCGGTTTCGGTAATACGCATACGCAGCGTCTTGATGCTGCCGTCACTGTCGGTCAAGCGGCGACAGAGGACTTTACCGATAAGGTCGGCTGCGACCACACAGGTGGGACGGGTAAACCATTCGGGTAACAATAAACTAGGGTTATTAAAAGTCGACTTTGCAGGGGGCATAGATACAGCTCTTATTTATTTTATAGTGGATATTAAATTAGCATAAACCAATGCAGAGAATGACTAGATTAGTAGTAAATTTAAATAAAAAAAACATATAAAAATAATTAACTAAAACGTATAAAAAGCTTATGATACAGTTTCAATGCTCAAATTGTATAAACAAAAAAAGCCCTAGATTTCAGAGCTTTTTAAATAAAAATAATTAATAGATACTAAAATTTTTCTACCCAACCATTTTTATCTTCAATGTATAGAAGAACCGCTAAGCCACCTTCATAACTGTCAGGTATACTTCCATTAGTTTCAATATACTTATCAATACCTTCTATAAAATTTTGCGACTTAGTCGTAGACCAGTAGAATCCACTCTCTAGTCCTCTATTTCTGCCTTGGCTGTCATAAGTAACACCTCTTTTAGCATAAGCTTTAATATCATACTTACCTTGATAACGATAAGAATTAGGAATATCTTTCCATTGTTTGGATAGAGCTATAAATCCATTGCAATAACTATCACTTTTACAAGCTGCTATTTTAGGTGCTGATTTAGGGTTTTTATATATTTTCATCATTTCAGGCAGCCCTGCGAAGCTATATGTACTAATGATAGTTAGTGCTAAAGCTATGAATAATCTTTTCATTTCAAATCCTCAAAATTGATTAAAAAAACCATTATTTCTTAATTCATGCGAGCTCATACTAACCACCTTAGGCTCAACAATTGTAAATATGATAGCTATATTACCTAATTAAGTTATGTTTAGGGCTAGTAAGTAGAAAACATTTTAATTTTAATTTTAGGATTAGGTCTTATCGTAGCTAATAATACAGTAGCATCAGATATTGAAGATTTATTAAAAAAAGCTATAGACTGGTTACTAATACAAAATTTTTATAGAGCAAGAGGTCGTTAGCTGTAACTTTAATAAGAATTAAGAACTTACCAAGGATTTAATATTGTAATACGCTTTATATAATTATAACCCCGATGTCTATACGATGAAGCACGTCTCATATAATACTTATAAGGTAGTCACAGTAGGAAGTAAATTCAGAGGTAAATTATATAAATGACTGAATAATTTGTATAAAAAAACTGAGCCATAAGCTCAGTTTCTGTGGTGTGACAAGATTAAATTGTATCTTAATAGACTTAGTCTAAAGGCACGCCAATACGCTGAGCGACTTCTTCATAGGCTTCGATGACGTCGCCAAGAGATTGACGGAAGCGGTCTTTGTCCAATTTCTTCTTAGTCGCTTTGTCCCAAATACGGCAGCCGTCTGGTGAGAACTCATCACCCAAGACGATACGACCATGATATACGCCAAACTCAAGTTTGAAATCGATTAGCATTAAATCGCCGGCATCGAACAACTTAGTCAATACGTCGTTGACCACATAAGTCAAACGCTGCATTTCTGTTAGCTGTTCTTGCGTGGCCCAACCTAAAGTGATGCTCAATGATTCATTGACCATTGGATCACCTAAAGCGTCGTCTTTAAAGAACAATTCATAGGTAGGTGGCGTTAGCGCTTGGCCTTCTTCTAAACCCAAACGGCGCACTAGACTGCCCGCAGCAAAATTACGCACGACACACTCAACCGGGATCATCTCTAAGCGCTTGACCAGCACTTCATTGTCCGACAGTTGCTTTTCAAAATGTGTTTCAACGCCTGCTTCTGCTAGCTTTTGCATGATAAAGGCGTTAAAGCGATTATTAACTTGACCCTTGCGTGCCAGCTGCTCTACCCGCTCGCCATTAAAAGCTGAGGTATCATCGCGAAATTCAAGTACCAAAAAATCGCTATCTTCAGTTTCAAATACCGATTTTGCCTTGCCTTTATACAGCAGTTTTTGCTTTTGCATCACCTATTTCCTATATGTATCACATGGCGACTACGCTAAGAGGGCTAATAATCGCAGGTTATGGATTGCTAACTAAACGAGACTTCAAAGAGGGCTGTGCTGAGTATGGCTTACGAAGTACAGTAGCCAAACGACATTGATTACGTACTTATGATAGTTAGGATTGCTGAGTGAGCAACCCTAACAGGGGAACTGCTACTGATTGGCCGTTGGGGTCGCCAAAATACGTTGTGGCGGTGGCAATTTATACTGTTTGCCCGCCTCGTTGCTAATCGGTACAGTATTTTCACCCGCATTGACGATGGGATATAACGGTACAAAAGGGGCGGTCTGTTGTTCTGCAGGCAAGATCAATGGTTTTAGATGTTCACTCTTTTGATAGGCTAAGCTGCCATTGTCACGCTTGCCCAAAAAGCCTTTAGTGGCTTGGCAACCGCTTAGGATTAAGGTACTACTTAGGGCAATCGTTAAGACTGCGGCTACTGATTTTGCCGGTATAAATAAAGCCTTCATTGCATCTTCTCTCAATCATGTCAGTGCTAGGGGTAATGGGCCATTATAGCCAATAAGTCACCGCCCTCATCCGTATAGCTACGCCAAAGCGCTGTTATAACAAGCCCGCACGCGCTATGGCGTCATCGATTTGCGCATGGTACTGCTCTTCTAACCACACTAGCGGCAGGCGGATACCTGTGTCTATTTTACCCATTTTATGTAAGGCATATTTGACAGGAATAGGGCTAGATTGTACAAATAAATCAGAATGCAAATGGGCAATAGGGTCATGGGCCAATTTTGCAGCCGCCATATCGCCTTTGAGCGCCGCACTGAACGTCTCACTCATCGCTTTTGGCGCAATATTCGCCGTCACAGAGATATTGCCTTTAGAGCCATACTGAATCAGCTCTAATGCCGTCAAGTCATCGCCAGACAACACCACCATACGATCGCCTAGAGCCGCAATCAGTTGCTTGCCACGCTCAAGGGAGCCGGTAGCATCTTTAATCGCTATGATATTGTCGATATCAGAGAGGCGTTCAACGGTTTCTTGAGCGATATCTACTACAGTACGGCCCGGAACATTATAGAGCATTTGCGGCATATCGACCGCTGCAGCGATAGCGCGGTAATGCTGAAATAGACCCTCTTGCGGAGGCTTATTGTAGTAAGGGGCCACTAAGAGCGCACAATCGGCACCGGCATCTTTCGCATCTTGCGTCAGCTTGATAGCTTCGGCGGTATTGTTCGCGCCTGTACCCGCAATCACAGGCACACGACCTGCGACATAATCGACGAAATAGCGAATTAAATCGCTGTGCTCTTGCATAGATAAAGTCGCTGACTCACCCGTAGTACCAGCAGCAACTAGGCAATGCGTGCCTTGCTCGATATGCCAGTCAATGAGGTCAGACAAGCGTTTATAATCGACATCGCCATTGGGGTGCATTGGTGTGACGATTGCCACCATTGAGCCTTGAAGTTGGGATTTGATGTCGTTGAATGCTGTGCTCATAACCTTGCCTTACTCTCAAATAGTGTCTTTTATCGTGGAATATCGTAGGATATCAAGTGATTAGGGTCTGCACAGAATACAACCATAGACTTTATTAGCGTCATGATTGGATTCTAAACACACCCTATTTAGGTCACTAGAGTAACATTTATTACCAAGATTTATCACCAAGAATTTTAAGATAATAATGTAGCTACCTGACTTAAAACTAGCGGTTGATTCGCTAAGGCTATTTTTAGTTGCAACTTTGGTGCTGATAAAGCTATTCGTACCCAGCAGACTGATAATAAACGAGTGGCTTTTAATCCTTAAGTAACCCTTAAACTAGTAACCCTTGGACTAGCGGTAACAGCCAAGCTTGCTGTCACGGCCAAACCTTGATTAGCGTATATGCAGGATATCAATAGTAGGTTTGCTGACCCGAAAAGGCCAACGACTCATCCCTACCCCATGCGCCACGAAGATTTGTGCGCGCTCATGTTGGTGCAAGCCTTGATGGCGCGGCAATAAAGGATGGCGACTGGTGAGCGGGTGCGAGCCTTTATCAGCAGTGACTCTGGCAGCTAGGCCACTTGGTCCATCGCCAGCAATCACTAGGGGTCGCGGCTGCGCTTTTGGCAGGCTTTGTAATAAATCATAGTGCGCGGCCAAAATCACTACTGGTTTCGTCGCGCGAGTCATCCGCTGTTTTAACCCTACCGTAGCACTCGTCAGGACTGGAGTCTCCATGCCCTTTTTCTTGGGCGCGCAGTCATTGACCAGCATCTCTGTTATAGCATTGTCCTGTTGGGGCTGATGGCGCTGTGCGGTCAGCTCAATAGCCTTATCTTCTTGCCAGCCACATAACGATACTACTGGCACATCCACGCACGCCTGACTAATATCGATAATGTCTAAGGCTCTAAAGGTGCTGCTTAACGTGTCTTCTAGCAAGGGCTGACCTTGCTTGGTCAGATTCAGCGACTGATAAGCCAAATCTGAGCGGCTCATGACCGTATAGACCGGTTTATTTAAGCCTTTAAACAGCATCAACTGCCCCACTAAGTCCGCGCCAGGATGATATAACCAATCCCCAGTAATCATAATAGCGTCGACATCTAAGTCATTAAGCGTCTTGACCCACTTCTGCAAATGGCGAGCTTTACCACCATAGATACCCACTTTCAGATTGGCCAACACTGCCACCCGCCACGGCGCTTCTAAGCCTAAATCTATCTTTTGCTCCGCCGTACGCAATTGACTGGGCAATACCACGGTGCAGTAAAAATAGATGCTGGCAATGCCTATTAATAAGACTGCCCCTAAACTCGGTATCAGCCCGACTATGGCTGCGTACAGTGCCATCAAAGCCCACCAAGGCATGGTGAAAGCAGCGTAATACAAAACCAGCTGCGCCCAGACCCGGGTAAAATGATGCAAAGGATTGGCGTTAAAGGTCTGTAATAAGGCCCACAGCACCACATAGACCAGCATCAAAATACTGATACTAGTACTGGCGTGATATAAAATGTGGTTGACCATACTCACCTTGTCAGCAGCAAAATAACTACTAAAAATTTCTGCTCATAATCCGTGCTTATCATGACGGCTGCCATAATCACAGATTGCGTGCCTAAAAACACGCCATTATAGGGTGGTAAGGGCTATGACTACAAGGGATTATCCTAACCTTGCAGCGCAACATTAACGCAACCTGAACCTGTTACTAAAGCTTTTAGTGGCCAAACTCACTTTGAGTTTTGGGTCTACACAGTGCTTTAATGAACGCTTTACTCAATTCTTAGGCCAATAATCGCTGGGATACCTTGGCGAATAATCTCTATAGTGACTACACCTTGCTTAGGTAAGGAGGACAGGGCGTCAGAAAAATCACTCACATTACCAATCGACTTCTGGTGTAGGTTGGTAATAGCATCTCCAGCTTGCAGCCCTGAACGAGCCGCTAGACCGGTCGGATCGACTGAGGTAATCAATACCCCAACTTTACCATCCTTAGCCAACTCTTTAAGCTCATCTGGGGTCAGATTGCGTAAGCGTAACCCCAAGCGGATTTCATTGTCTTGCTTATCGCGACCTTGCGCCTGTACATCCGTTGGAGCCACGGTCAATTTACCTGTAATCTCTAACGGCTTACCCGCCCTTTGCACCACCGCTGTAAAGCTATCGCCGGGCTTAGCGCGATTGATTAGGTTTAATAAATCGTCTGCCTGCTGAATAGTTTTGCCATTATATTGCAAAATGACATCGCCTTGTTTTAGACCCGCTTTTTGTGCAGGCGAGTCTGGGGTCACGCGGGTTAATAGTGCCCCTTGAGGTCGCGCCAATTGGTAAGCCTCAGCGAGATTACGGTCAATATCTTGTGGATAGATGCCCAAGTAGGCGCGAGTGACTTCCCCATTATTTTTCAGCTGCTCGTAGATATCCATCGCCGCATCGATAGGAATAGAGAACGACAAGCCCATATAGCCGCCGGTGCCACTAAAGATACGCGAGTTAATGCCTATCACTTCACCGCGCTGATTAAATAATGGCCCGCCTGAGTTGCCCGGATTTAAGGCCACATCGGTCTGGATAAAGGGCACGCTGGTCTCGCGAGAAAAGTTGCGTGATTTGGCACTGACGATACCCGCAGAGGCTGAGTAGTCAAACCCAAATGGAGACCCAATCGCTAACACCGGCTCGCCAACTTTCAACACATTAGAGTCACCAATGGGCAAGGCTGGGAAATTAGCACCCTTCACCTTTAACACCGCCACATCTGAGCGCTCATCACTACCAATGATTTCGGCATCGAGCTCTGTGCGATCATTCAAAGTCACGGTAACGTTATCCGCACCGGCCACCACATGATGGTTGGTCAGCATATAGCCGTCAGCCGTCACAAAAAAGGCTGTGCCATAAGCATGCTCTACGGCTGGGGCTGTCGACTGCTCGGGTAGGCGCAGGCGATCCCCAAAGAATTGGCGGAGCAGCTCTGCCGTTTGCGCTTTGGCCAGTTCCGCTTCGCTAACGGTTTTCGTGACGTTCACCCGGGCAACCCCAGGGGTCACTTGCTGTACCAATTCAGAGAAGTCAGCCGTCGTCACCGCTGCCTGGGCACTGGTCATAGCGGTAACGGGCAGCACCATGGCGGTACTGGTCATCGCCAGTAGCAGGCTGGTACGGAGTAACTGCTGGACACGTAGCTTAATAAAGCGCGGATGAACACTCATAACTTCCTCTTTAATATCGTTGGCGCAAATTAGAATTTAGTATGAATTATTGTAGATATCAGATTAGGTAAAGATTCAGGCGACTATAAAATTAGACGACGAATTCACCATGTTAACTTTAGGCTGTCTATATAGCTCTCATTATCGGCTTTAAACCAGCTCGGTAGTAGCCATAATGTTGTAAGGGTTATTTTTTATAATTCAACGCTTATAGCTTTATGATCTGACCCGATAGCTTTATTACCTAAGCCGCTATCTAGATTAAGCACTACGCTGCTGAGCTTGGCAGTCGCTTTAGCGCTTAATGAATCATGCTATGATTATGTGGCTTATGGTCTTAGTAAGCCTGCTGATGTCGTTAGTAACCCTGCTGATTAAGCAAGGCAACGGCTGCGATAGCTCACCTTAAATACCCGGTTGACGGCTATAACAGCGACCGTATGTAAGCGCTAGGGTCATTGTCCTAAACATCATAACAAACAATGTCATTATTAATTTATACTGTCCCTGTAATTTTAATTTAATTTTTTAATAAAAATCTCGATTGTAGGCTCTCTGCTACCGCTCATCGTCTAGTGATAGGCGGTCAGATTAAGGCTCTTATTGTTTGCTTTTTTCCGCTGCTATCCGCGCACCACTCCTTATCTTATGCCAGAGACAGTAGTTGCTTATCGCAATCTCTACTGCTCAGATATATAACGCTCTAAAGGACAGTAGAGCGCTAGGACTAACAGGGCGACGGTTGTCAGCGGATTTTTTGTTATAAGCGTTGGCAAGACTGTCCCTATACTTTATGCGCCCTTGGCTCTCATAGCAAGGCCGTCATATTCAGTCATCTTGCACAGCTGGCTACAATCGATTTATAAAAGGATCACTTTATGGATACCGCCCTATTATTGTCCGGCGTTGTAGCGCTGGGTATTGGAGCGCAGTGGTTGGCTTGGTATTTAAAGCAACCGTCCATTTTATTTTTATTGCTTATTGGCATTCTCATTGGCCCCGTCCTGCATTATTTTGATCCGGACTTGGTACTCGGTGAGTTGATGTTCCCGTTTATTTCCTTGGGCGTCGCCATTATTTTATTTGAAGGGTCTTTGACCCTAGAGTTCGATGAGATTAAGCAGCATGGTAAAGTCGTGCAAATGCTGGTCTCGCTCGGCGTGGTGATTACCATTGCCATTGTGGCCTTATCCACCTATCTCTTGTTTGATGTCGACCCCAAGATCGCCCTACTCTTTGGGGCGCTGGTCTGTGTGACGGGACCCACGGTCATTATTCCGCTACTGCGCAGTGTGCGGCCCAATAAAACCGTCTCCAACATCTTAAAATGGGAAGGCATTATCATCGACCCGATCGGTGCTATCGCCGTGGTCTTGGTCTACGAATATATCATTTCGGGCGGTGAGGCTAACAGTCTTCTACTCTTTGGTAAGATTGTCGTACTAGCGACAGCACTGGGTATGGCTGGGGCTTATGTCCTTGCGTTCTTAATGCGCCGTCACATGATTCCGGAGTTTCTGCGCAACGTCTTTACCCTAGCTTTTGTCCTGCTATTATTCTCCGTATCAAACCATCTGGAGCATGAGTCTGGACTGTTAACGGTGACGGTATTAGGCGTCGCTCTAGCCAACTGGCCAAAATTCCCCCGCGATCATATTCTAGAATTTAATGAGTCGTTGACCGTGCTATTGGTCTCCGTCCTGTTTATCGTCTTAGCCGCCCGCGTTGAGCTAGACAGTCTGGTCAGTGTCGGTTTTGCTGGTTTGGTCCTGCTCGCCATCGTCATGTTTATTGCGCGTCCGTTAGCGGTTTGGGCCTCCTCCATTGGCTCTGATTTAAAGACCAGTGAAAAGCTGATGATCAGTTGGATTGGCCCCCGTGGTATCGTGGCAGCGGCTATTTCCTCGCTGTTTGCTATCCGCTTACAAGAGTATGATATCCAAGGCGTAGAGCTGTTAGTCCCGCTGGTATTCATGGTGATTATCGGTACGGTAATGATTCAGGGCTTGGGTGCCAAAATGGTCGGTAATATCTTGGGTGTGCGTGAGCCCGAGACCAATGGCATCTTGGTGGTCGGCTCAAACCCCGTTGCGCTAATGGTTGCGACCTCATTAAAAGAGCAAGGATTTGACGTCATCGTGGCGCATAACAACTATACCAATATCGCTAAAGCCCGGATGAGCGGCCTGCGTACTTACTTTGGTAACCCAGTCTCGGATCATGCCGATCGCCATCTCGACCTGATTGGTATCGGCCATCTGTTTGCTATGAGTATGGACAAAGAATTGAATACTCTCTCTGAGATTCAATACCGCCACGAGTTTAGTGAGCAGAAGATCTATCGGTTAAAATTCAGCGATGAAAAGGTCAAAAGTGAGCGCCAAGATAAGACCTCAAACTTTCAGTCACAGTGGCTATTTGGCAAAGATGTCACTTACACTAAGCTGGCAAGTATGCTGTCGAAAAAGGCACGTATCAAAATTACCAACATCACTGACAGCTATACCTATGCGCAGTATAAAGCGGACAATAAGCAGTTTGTGCCGCTGTATACCCTTGATAAAGAAGGCAAGCTGCACGTTATCACCAATAAATTTGATAATGAGATTCCACGTGATCGTCGTCTAGTCGCATTGGTGGTGGATGATGAAGTACAACCTAAAGCTGTCGATGTGACCGCCAAGCAAGAACAAGCGCGGGCGCTAGCGGATGCTAATTTTGATAATACTTCAAAAGCACCCGAAAAGCGTAAGGACAAAGAGCTCCTCGCTGAGACTGCCACGACCGATGCCGCGATGGCTACGGCGAAAGCAGAAGCTAACGCAGAACTGGCCAATACAGACAAAGCCGTAGAGGCCAAGGTCAGTGAAAAAAGTATCGGTAATGGCAGTGGCAAAGCACCAAAGACTGCTGATGGCTCGCTAGACCCGCAGCGTCTGCCGGATACACAAGCGGATAAGGACAAAAAGGATAATGTCTAAGGGTCTTATTCTGTTTGTTTAGTAGGGCTCGACTTTATCTGAAATTGGCTTTAGCCATAAAAAAACGCCAGCGAGATGCTGGCATTTTTTATGCTTGAATTAAAAGGAGTGGTAGCTTTATTTAAACTGCTAATGCTTGCCAAATCCTAGCGCTAACCTCATCTTCACTACCGGTTGCATCAATGCGTACGATGCGCTCAGACGACTGGGCGGCCATATAAGCAAAGCCTTCGTGCACGCGGGTAAAGAACGCCATGGCCTCTTGTTCAAAGCGATCAGCAGCGCTGCGTTTGCCTGCCCGTGCCATCCCTTCCGCTACCGGTAAGTCTAACCAAAGCGTGCGCTCTGGTAAGCGCGGAATAAAGGCCTCGATTAGGCCCTGAATTTTTGCCAACACTGCCCTATCACCTTGCGCCCGGCCAAAGCCTTGGTAAGCGACTGTCGAGTCGATAAAGCGATCACAGATGACCCACTGCCCTGCCGCTAGTGCCGGTAAAATACGCTGATGCAGATGATCACAACGCGCCGCAAACATCAGCAGCAACTCAGTATCATCGTTGATATCGGTCGCAGGGTCCAACAGCAGTTGCCGTAACTGCTCCGCCAACTCGCTACCCCCTGGCTCACGCGTACGTAAATAGTCGATACCCGCTTGCTCTAATCTCGCGCACAGTTGCTCGATCGCCGTCGTCTTTCCGACCCCTTCCGTGCCTTCAAAGCTAATAAACCGCCCTTTCACCACTGGTGCAGTGGCTTCAGAGAGTACGTTAGACGGCGGTTGTGATTCTGGCATAGCAAATTCCATGGGCGAAAATTAAAAATAGTTGAGATAACTAATAACCAAGCTGACTTATGACGAAGACAGCTAACAACAAAGACAGCGAATATCGAAACCAAGAAGCCGCTTAGATCAATAAAAAACAAGTTACACAATAGCTTTTATAAAGAAGTACGTGCTTAATTGGCCTCAGCAGCCCGCTTTTCCCTTCTAACTTTTAAGTACTCTTGCACCGCACGATTATGCTCAGCCAAACTGTTGGTAAATTTATGGCCACCATTACCTGTTGCGACGAAATATAACGCTTCGCTATCGGCAGGATGCAACGTGGCTTCAATAGACGCGGCTGAAGGCAATGCAATCGGAGTCGGTGGTAAGCCATCGATTTGATAGGTATTATAAGCCGTCTTTTCATTGATATCGCTGCGACGGATATTACCTTCATAACGGCTGCCCATACCATAAATAATGGTCGGGTCGGTCTGTAAGCGCATGCTTTTATTCAAGCGATTGGCGAATACGGCGGCTACTAACGGACGCTCTTCTGCGACGCTAGTTTCTTTTTCAATAATAGAGGCCATCACTAGCGCTTCATACGGCGTTTTATAAGGCACACCAGAGTCACGACTCGCCCAAGCTTTATCTAAAGCTTCTTGCTGACGCTTATAAAGGTCGAGCAAAATCTGCTTATCGCTAGTGCCTTCGCCAAAATAATAGGTATCGGGTGCAAACCACCCTTCTAAATTTTGCGTAACGATAGGGTCGCCACTAGTCTGCACCGATTGCGGCAACACTTCCGTTAAACCCAGCCCTGCAATAATGGCCGCGTTATCCACATCGCCCATATCGGTCTTCACTTTATCCAAGACTTCTAGCTTGATACCTGGAGTATTTTGTAGGGTCTGATAGAGGTCTGCTGCGCGTTTGCCTTCGATGATCTGCACTTTGACCATCGCGACTTTCGCACCCTGCTGCAGGATATCTAAGGTTTCCGTAATCGTAGGATTAGCAGGCAGTTGATACGTACCCGCATGCAATGAAGTCAATGATTGTGACTTGATATAAGCCTTGGCAATACTGGCAGAAAATAGCGGAATCTCTTTTTGCCACTGCGGCAGCAACCCGTAATAAGTCTCGCCCTGCTCAATAGTGACCATCTTCTGCGGCTGATCCAACCGACCAAATAAGGTCTGATACACCATAGCGAGTAAGAAGGCAGCGATTAAGGCCAATACCAACAATATCTGATAACCGCGCATCATAAAAAACGACGGTGAATCCTTTTCAATCTTCTGCTGCTTTTGCGCCCGGCTGCTTTCGCTAATCAAGGAAATATCCGTCGCCCGCTTTATCTCTGGCGTTGGTCTGCCGGGCTCCATATCCGCCTGAGGTTGGCGTGGCGTATCCGGCTGGGTACCCGCAGCGTCAACAGTAGTATCTGGCTGGTCACCGGGCAGTGAAGAAGGCTTATTCGAGTTGGGATCAGTCATGGCGGCTCACGGGGCAAAAGTTTGCTAGAATCTAGCATTGAATCATTTGATTTTCAATCAAATTAGGTTGGGTGGCTAGGTTTAGTATACCGTATGGTTTACCGCTTATCCTGAACCTGCTACCTAGCTCCAATTCTACCACGAACCCCTATTTAAAGATGATCACTTAATGGATTTAGCTTTTAATCGTGCGCTTGCGGCAAACTATACCTCGCCCAGTCAAATCATACGGGTATTGAGCGAAGACTGGGTATCACGCCAAGGGTACTGTCCCAGTTGCGGTGAGGCGCCATTACAAGCGTTTGCGAATAATAAGCCGGTAGCTGATTTCTATTGTGAGGGCTGCGCTGAACAATACGAATTAAAAAGTAAAAAGGCACAATTAAGCCAAATTATTAACGACGGTGCTTATGCCACCATGTTGGCTCGTATTAATAGTGAAGATAATCCAAACTTCTTCTTTTTGACCTATTCAAAAGACTTATTAGTGAATAATTTTCTGATTATTCCCAAGCATTTTTTTACCGCAGATATTATTGTGAAGCGGCCGCCACTCGCTCCTACGGCTAGGCGCGCAGGTTGGGTGGGCTGTAATATTGATTTACGGCAAGTACCTGAGAGCGGCAAAGTATTTTTAGTGAGGCAGCAGCAAGTATTGGCGCCCGAGCAAGTTAAACAGCAGTTTGCACAGACAGCTTTTTTACGAGAGCAGAATTTACAAGCACGCGGCTGGACGTTAGACGTGATGAAGTGTGTGGACCAATTGGCAAATCGCTTTTCATTATCCGAGGTCTACAGCTTTAGTGACTTATTGCAAATGAAACATCCTGACAATAATAATATTCAGGCTAAAATTCGCCAGCAATTACAAATATTACGGGATAGAGGCTTTATTGAATTTTTAGCTCGAGGACAGTATCGGAAAATTAATTAAACAATGCTCGAAAATATTTATCTTGAACCTTACCTGACCTCACACCCTTGTGACTGTCAGTTTCCATAACCAGATATTATTAATATTAACCACTTCAAGGTCTGTTATTTTTAATAATATCCTAGCTTGCGAGAATTCAAGGGTATTAGCTGAACGCCAACCAATAGCCTCTATTATCTGCAGTAAATCATTCTGCGTCATTTTCGATGGTGACAATAATTCTGCTTCGAAATAAAGCCGTCCATCTATAGCTATCCAAGGCTCTTGTACCCATAAAAAATCAGACACTGCGCCAAATGGACAAGTAAACTCTGAATAGTTTTCAGTGGGATTACCTTCGGAATCTACTTCTTCCCACCAGTGCTTAATTGTAGAGTCACAAGGAACTGCAATGTCATTACCGCTAAAGTCTTTACCATCATAACGGACAATATGATTGGGTAATGCATCAATTTTTTTATACAACTTTGACAGTCGATTTGTTACTAATAAATGAGCTACTTTACTCTCACATTCTATGGGATTTATCCGCATGTGCACGCTGCTTGTATTGTGATAATCGAGTCACTTATCTTTGATCGATTTCTGCACCCTTACAAGCAGACATAACAAAAAGCGATCACTTCCGTTTGTAGAAATGGTCACAATGGATAAAACAGGGTTATTAAAAGGGATTGTTATGGGGAACGTTAGAGAATACAGCGTAGAAATTATTGAGACCTTAAGTAGGACGGTCCGTATCAAAGCTGAAGATGAACTAGGTGCCCTAACTAAGGCAAAGCATTTATATGCTAATGAAGCAATCGTACTAAATAGCCAAGACTACGTAATAACCGAATTTAAACTCGCCGAATCGATGGGCAATAAGCCCAGCTGCATTTGAGCATCTAACGCTAATTGCGCGACCGGCATAACCCCTCGCACCGCATTGCAGAAGAACATCTGGGTGATATGCGGTAGGTCTTTATCGGTGAGATAACGCTCAATGACCGGTTTTTTATAACTAGCAAAGCCCTCGATGATAACGCTGCGCATCACCCCTTTTACCCCAGAGCGTGTGAGTGGTGGCGTATACCAATGGCCTTTGTGCTCATGTTGGCTGTCTTTTAATCGATAAAACACATTGCTCATCGTGCCTTCGACCCAATCACCGCCCATATCTTTGACTAGCCCTTCTACAGGCGGATTTATGAGTGCAGCGGATTTTGCACGCTGCAGTTCGGCACTGGCGAGCACGCTATCGAGTCGATTTAAGGTTTTTAATCCTGCCAAGGTAGGCGGCAAGCAAGCAATTTGCGCCTCTAGACACACGGCTTTGATAGGCTCATGCAGCGTGACTTCTGTACCATCCGGTAAGGTTAGCGTTTTAGATTGAGCAGTCAGGGTAGCGGAAGACGTCGGAACGGCTTGTAGCCAGTAGTCACACGCTTGGCCCGCTTCTGAATCAGCAAAGCCATAACCACGCATACTCTGAGTCGTGCGCGTAATCACTAATTTAAGGATACCGTCTTTAAGAGCTTGAGCTTGTTGCAGTAGTTGTGACGCCAATTGAGAGATAGTCTGAGTATCGATAGCGAACGATAAGGCCTCCGCATGGTTCAAAATACGCGTGAGATGCTGCGCCTGCCAGCAAATATTGCCTTGGGCGACGCGCATAGTGGTGAAAAAACCATCACCGTAAGCAAACCCGCGATTAGACAGAGGCAACGCCGCAGCCGTGATAGCTAAAAACTCGGCCTGCTCGCTAGATTGATTCAGCTGATACCACTGGCTTGGTAATGGTGCTTTATCAGCTATAGCAGTATTATTAGGACTAGACGGGGCACGCTGAACCAACGGCTTACTCATATAAATACCTTTACTCTATTGGTCAGCGACTCAGCCTTAATTTACCTTAGGCTTTAGGCTTTGCTAAAACCAACATACAGCTATAAAACTCACATTTAGCAATTTCAACTTTCTGCTCACCCACGACTTTATTCTTAACGATTTGACCGCCAAGCATATCCGCAACGAGCTTACCGCCTTCATCGCCCATCAGCTGGCGAGACAGTTTATAGACTTTCTTGGCATGAGCGACGCTGGTGTCTTTTTCCGCATCGGTATCCGTCGGATTGGCGTAATACCAGCCTAGCTCCAGATACTTTTGCGAGTCGATAACATCTAGATAGGCGGCATCATCCGCCATAAAGCGAAATTTAGTCGCAGGGTTGCTGGCGTAGTCCAAGCTATTTTGATCGGTAGAGACAATTTTGCCAAAGGTAGCTTGGATTTTATCCAGCTCATCGATAGCGATAGGTTTGACCTGTTTAGCGCCCCAAGCGGCGACGTTATAGCGTACCGGCGTGCCTGCTGATCCCGCGCTTTCTCCTTGTACCGCTTGCTGTGGTTTAGATATGGCTGCGCCCACAGTCTCGCCTTTTTCGGTTTCAGGTTGCGTAAGGGCGGCATCAATCACCGGCTCTTGCTCGCTTTTATTACAGCCGGTCAACGCCAAACTGCCCAGCATCAAGCCTGCAGCGAATACCGCTGCTAAACGATGAGGTCTGGCCGGCACGGTAGCAGCTTCAGTAGAACTAATAGCTACAGAATTTGCGGCGCTGTCGTTAGTGTTACTATACATAACGGTCCTTAAAATAGGCCGATTTGACGGGCCTAATACTGATTAGAACGGGCAGTCGCTGATATAAGTGACTGCGAATAAGGCGCTATTGAATACATAGCTCTGTTAATAAAGGCCTTTATAATAAAGACCATTAGCATTATCGTTAGTTATACTGCGGTTATAAGGGTGGGACGTCACCTAGACAAGCTCTGGCGGGCAACGTCTAATTTTTTAGCTTTACTAGTGAGACTGCTTAAATAGTAAACCGTAAGGGCGCGCAATCTGCACGCTAAGCGTCTGATATAAAACTAACTATATTTGCTATGATAAACCGCTAAAACTAGCTACAGTGTACCCAACTGATTGAGCATTGACTACCCTTAAGATTGCCATTAGGCAACGCGGTTTGACGAATTTTGTTACGGCAACTTCGCATCGTCACCTACTAGGAATAGCTCAGCTATTTCACGAGGTATATGACATCTGTCAATGCCCGTCAACTCCTTCACCAATACGGATAAGCTCTCGTGACTCAACATTTTATTGTCATCGGCAACCCAATCGCCCACAGTAAGTCTCCTGGTATTCATCAAGCGTTTGCAGACGAAGTTGGGCTTGATATTCGCTATGAGCGGCAATATTGTCCGGACGATAGCACCAGCTTTACTGCGGTAGTGGCAGCATTCTTTAATGGCGGCGGTATCGGTGCCAATGTGACGGTACCTTTTAAGCAATATGCCTATGAATTGTGCCGTGATCAAGGCGGCCTATCCGCTCATGCGGCGGTAGCGGGGGCGGTCAATACGCTGCTGCTCAAAGACGGCAAGCTTTACGGTGACAACACGGATGGTCAAGGCCTCGTCAATCATTTACAGCAATTAGGTTGGCCGTTATCCAGCGCTAAGGTGGCTATTATTGGCGCCGGTGGGGCAGCGCGCGGCACTTTATTGCCTTTATTAGAAGCGGGTGTGACCGCTATTACGCTGGCCAATCGCACCCTCAGCAAAGCCGATGACTTAGTGCAGTCGCTACGGGCAGCTCACCCTCTCATCGCAGCGGCCTCGCTCAGTACCACGACTGTCCAAGAGTTAGACGGTGACTTTGACCTAATTATTAATGCGACCTCTATCGGATTATCCGGCGATACCCTGCCACTCGCACCAACGCTGCGCTGTCGGTACGCCTACGATATGATGTATGGCCGCGAGTTACCCTTCTTACAGCATTTTGCCGCGTTAGGAGCGACGACTTCGGCAGGCTATGGCATGTTGATTGGGCAGGCCGCTTTGAGCTTTGCCCAATGGACCGGACAGACGATTGACGTGCCCACAGTGATGCCAAAATTAACCGCTATGGCTTAGCCCATTTATAAAGAAGTCTAAGTATTCGAACTCAGCAGCCCACTTAATTGACTTTAGCAGCCGTAGCGGCCACCGCACGCTTAACCAGTTTAGAATGCATAAACACACCACCCAGTAGGGCAATAAAGCAGCCTAAAGCCGTGTCTAATAAACGCGCTTCCATCAGAGCTTGGGCGGCCACACTGCCCTGCCCTGCTAACCCAGGCGCATGACCGCCACCAAACTCAGCAATGAAAATGGTCAGTGGGGTGATAATCATAACGGCCAACCCATAATGCCGGGTAATCATCGTCTCAATCCAAATTATCATCAAAAAGATAGTCACTGCCACGCCGATGGGCGGTAGCGCTATGGACAGCAGCCCCCACGCGACAAATATGCCTGCCAGCGTGCCTAGTAAACGGTGTAATTGCTTAATCCACATAGTGCGTAAATGCATGCCCTGCATCACAATAAAGCAGCTCATCGGTACCCAATACGGATGCGATAAGTCCAACCATAACGCTACGGCTAGCGCCAACACTACAAAGCCGGTGACAATGAGACTCTCCGGTATTAACGCGGGGTCTCGCGCTGTTTTATTCGCGGCACTATTATTACCGATGCTTGATGCCGTAGTCGTCGTTGCCTTAGCTTGCGGCAGTAGCTTGAGCAACAGGACGTTATAAGCCAATGCCAATAGCCAAGCAAATATACTGCCTGTAGCTACCACAGCAACTTTAGCGGGAATTTGTGCTAAAGGTATAGGCATAAATAGCGCTATGGCACCGGCCATCACTATAAATAAACCTGCGGGTGGTGGTAAGCGCCAGTAACGCCCCGCCATGACTAGACTGAAGGTAATCAGCGCAAACATAGGCAGACGCAGGCTGGGTATATTCTGCGCCAATAACCCTAAACCAAAGCTGCTGCTCATCGCCAAGGCACAATACAATAAAGTCCGTTGCCGCTGCCACAGACTACCGACTGTAGGTAGATTTAGGATGACCATCGCCCCTAAGGACGACTGGATACCCATGGCCAATGCCCCCGTTAACGCCCCTATCAATACAGGGAGACTAATAGTCAACGCGGCCAATAACGGCAAATGCCAAGGGCGGTTACTCGCTTTCACGGTTAATAAATGGGCTAGTTCATCATCGATGAGTTGTTTGATGGGAGGCTGGGACATAAGGCAACTTTTTTGAATAAGGTTTAGAGCAGGTAGCAAGCAGGGTTTAAAGCAGATAATAAACAGGGCCGAAAGAAGACATAATAGACACGCATAATAGCTAAGCTATAGGCGCTAAAGCCTATAGAGTATCGTATGACTAAAGAGGCTAATTAGGCGATAACGGTGGTCGTTATAATGTTTTATTATTGTATAACACTTAATAGGTTTTAGGCGTTGTCCTACGAAAAATCCTAGCGGCTAACAGCTATTTATCGATAGAAGACAAGTTATTACGACGGATATAGCTGCAGTGACAGTAATTGCTTTAACTTTGTTTGATAACTATGCTAAGTTAGCAGTTACTGCTTATTCATCACTATCGAAAGACTAGCACAATGGCTATAAATGCTATCAGTAACTGCGACTTTATTATAATAAATAGTTATGTTTCATTTGTTCACCAATGAATTATAGTTATTAATAATAGGTTTCTCCCTGAATTCCCTTTATACTCATTACATCATTCGATTCTGACGACTGCCGGTGATAATCGGTACAAGTGTTCCTGTTAAGTCGTTCATCATATTGATAAATAAGCTAGTGAAGAGGTGGTCATTTCACCTATCAGGTGTTTGCATCACTGCAAGCCATTGGCAGATAGGCAGCAAGCAGGACTTAGATGGCCTGACTTATATGAGTTCATCTCAACATTATTATTCCTGTCAGTGCATCCCACTGCGCAAGCTTACTCTATAAGCCCCTCGCTATAAGCATAACTTACGTAGCGACCCGCGCGCATCATGCACTAGCCATGAATTTATCATCTTTTTAAACCGCTATCGGATAAGAGAACCTACTATGTTAAGTTATAAAGCCCCTTTACGTGATATTAAGTTTTTGCTAAATGACGTGTTTGATTACCAAACGCATTACCAAGGCCTGAGTAATGGCGCGAATGCCGATCCCGAGACGGTCGACATGATTTTGCAAGGGTTTGCCGATTTCGCTGAAAATGTTCTAGCCCCTATCTATCAAGATGCGGATGCGGAAGGCTGCCACTTTAAAGACGGTGAAGTCACTACGCCAAAAGGGTTTAAAGAAGCCTACAACCAATTCGTTGAAGGGGGTTGGCAGGGGATTTCTTATCCAGAAGAGTTCGGTGGTATGAACCTACCGATGTCGCTAAACTTAGTGAAGTCTGAGATGATGGGCACCGCTAACTGGCCATGGGCAATGTACCCAGGTTTGACTACCGGTTGTATTAACACCCTACTCCAGTACGGTACAGACGAGCAAAAAGCGCTGTATCTGCCTAAGCTGGTTGAAGGGACTTGGTCAGGTACGATGTGCCTAACTGAGCCGCAGTGTGGTACGGATTTGGGTCAAGTAAAAACCAAAGCTGAGCCTCAAGAAGATGGTACGTACAAAATTAGCGGTACCAAAATCTTTATTTCAAGCGGTGACCACGACCTAACCGAAAACATCGTCCATATCGTACTGGCGCGTCTGCCAGGTGCCCCTGAAGGTACCCGTGGTATCTCTCTGTTCATCGTACCGAAGTTCACCCCTACTGAAGCCGGTGAAGCGGGCGAGCGTAACGGCGTGACTTGTGGTTCTATCGAGCACAAAATGGGTATTAGCTCATCTGCGACTTGTGTTATGAACTTTGATGGCGCTGTCGGTTATATGATTGGCGAGCCGCATAAAGGCCTTAAAGCTATGTTCACCTTTATGAACACAGCGCGTATCGGTACTGGTATCCAAGGCTTAGCCCACACGGAATTGGCTTTCCAAAACGCACTTCCTTATGCCAAAGAGCGCCGTTCAATGCGCACACTATCAGGGACGAAAGACCCTGAAAAAGTAGCGGATGCGATCATCCATCACGCGGATGTCCGTCGTATGCTGTTGACCATGAAAGCGTTTGCTGAAGGTGGTCGTTCGATGGTTTATCACGCTGCTCGTTATGCGGATAAGATGGGCGAAGGCATCACCAATGGTGATAACGCTGAATTCGAAAAATGGGATGACAAGCTAGGGTTCTATACTCCAATCATCAAAGGCTTTTTGACTGAGCTTGGTATCGAAGCCGCTAAAGATGGTCAGCAGATTTACGGCGGCCATGGCTATATCAAAGAGTGGGGCATGGAGCTGATCGCTCGCGATGCTCGTATTGCTACTCTTTACGAAGGTACTACTGGCGTACAGGCGCTAGATTTATTAGGTCGTAAGGTGATTTTGCAGTCTAAAGGTAAAATCATCCGTGACTACACCTCTGGCGTTATGAAGTGGTGTGGTGAGTACGCTCTAGACAAAGATATGCGCAAATTCGTTTGGGCATTGACCAAGCTTTGTGCTGAGTGGAACACGTTGACTGTCCGTCTGATGTTGATGGCGCGTAAAGACCGTGAAATCATCTCTGCTGCGTCAAATGACTTCTTAATGTATGCCGGTTACGTCATGATGGGTTACCACTGGGCGCGTATGGCAGCCGTAGCGTATGACAAGTTAGAAAATGGCGGCACGGAATCTCCAGAATTCTACAAAGCGAAAATCCAAACCGCTGAGTTCTATTTTGATAAGATTTTACCCCGCACTTCAGGTCATGCTGAGAGCATGGTTGCCCCAAGCGAGTCTATGACTTCTATGGACATCGAGAGCTTTTCTTTCCTAGACTAAGCCCTCAACATCTAGTCTAAGTTGATAGCTTAAAAAATAAAAACGCATCCTTTAGGATGCGTTTTTTTTGGTTAACTATTATGGCAATAATTAGAGTAATAGCAGTAAAGCCTCAATAACCTTATACAAAACTGCTCTAAAGTTGTAAAAGGGTAAGCGTAGAATAAATAAGGGTAAATACACCCGAATAAGGCTATCCCATGACTTTTTATTACCCAAACCATAAGCAAAACCGGGCTCATAAAGCCTGCCAATATGCGCTACTATTTAGCTTAGCAGCGCTCGGCACTATGGCCGCACAAGCTGCGACGCAAACTGGCACAGAGAAGCACCCCACCCCTATTCATTTTACCCAAGGTCACATTAGTACGGCTGTGGAAGGTATTCTTCCTGCCAAGGCCACCGACCAATGGTACCAGTTTAGTGCGAGCAAAGGTCAATATACGGTAATTAATATCAGTGCCAAATCAGGCTCTACTGAGACCGCGAATGTTGGCGTCTTGCAATTCCCATCAGGGGCACAAGATGGCACCAAAGGCGGCATCATCTATCAGGGCTGCTTGCCTGAGACCGGCACCTATAAGCTCCGAATGGCACGCAACCTCATGGCTACTAACGGCGGTAAGGCAGGTTATCATACTGAAGTCATGATTTTACCGCGCTCTGCTAGTAGCGAGCTTTGCGATTAACGGGCTGTTTGAGTAACGGGCTTTACCATTCGTAAGCTTCTGGCTTAATGAGGGCTTATAAAATCAATAAATAACCTTAGTCAGCGCTCAGCATGGCTTTTTGATAAACCGTATTTAAATCGAGCACTTCCACACAGCATTGTATCTTGACTCGGCTAGACTTGGTGGCGGCAAGTTCACTCTGTAGGCAGGCCAACAGACTAGCAGCCAATGCATTTTTGGTATCGTCGCTACGGCATGGCATTAAGCGCAATTCTACCGAAATAAAGCCACGCTCCTGCTGATCGTCTTCCATGCCGACTAAAAAGGTTTCCACATCTAAGATGCGGGCTTTAATATCTTCTGGTTGTTTAAATTCGCCCGACTGCCATAACACGGTATTAAGCGCCTTGAGTAAGCTCTCTGGCTGACGAATGGTGACGTTGGGAGTGGCTTGGACGGTAAGGTGCGGCATAAAAGTATCCTATTAAAGTGGCTATGACGGTAGATGATGATTATTAGGGCGTTTGTTTTGGCGACTGGCCTAGACCTAGAAAGGGGGTTTATAAATTATTCAGCCATTATATTCAGCATTTATATTGGGGCTAAGCCGTTAACTGGCTTCCATAATATCGGCAAACTTAGCCTGCAGAGTGGTGGCCAGCTGCGCAGCGGGCAGCTCAATTTCTAAGCCGCGTTTACCGCCACTGACATAAATCGTCGCTGACTGCTCTGCGCTCGCATCAATTACTGTGGGCAGACGCTTCTTTTGTCCCAATGGGCTGACCCCGCCTAAGACATACCCAGTGCTGCGTTCGACGGCTTTAGGGTCCGCCATTTGTACTTTTTTACAGCCCAAAGCCTTGGCCACTCTTTTTAGATTTAACTTACTACACACCGGTACGATAGCGACGGCCAGTTTGGCCGCTTCATCGGTGACCACTAAAGTTTTAAAGACCTGTTCAGGACTTACGCCAAGTTTGTCGGCCGCTTCCTCGCCATAAGACTCTGCACTTGGGTCATGGCTATACTCGTGAACTTGATAATCAAGGCCAAGGCTTTTGGCCAGGTTGATGGCTGGGGTCATAATACGCTCTTGTAAGTATTAGTATGAATTCAGCATACTGTAAGATTATTTTGGCCGTTTAGCCACCTTTTCAGTAGCCAGTTTCGGTATAATTATTAGGTCACGCTGTAGGTAACTATATAGGCTGTTATATAGGTAGCTATCTAGGCATAGGCAATTATGTAGGACAATTAACTATGTAGATAACCAGGTAGATAACTATATAGGATAGGTAGTTATGCCGCTAGCTTGCCCGATGCTAGTGCCTTAATCTTTTATGCAATAATAACACTTTTAGCGCTTTTATCACCTTGCCAGTATCCGTTTGAGCGAACAGTTGTAACACTTTGGCATATCGCTTAATTCTATTTTATGGCATGATAAGCGCATTATTTTTGGCGAATTTCGACAATCTAATATGATAAAAAAACTTTTTGAGACACGGACGTTAACCCCGAAAAATAAGCCGGCCAAATCTGGTCAGCCGCCGACGGGAGTTGCACGCTCCAGCCATCCGTTAACCCGTTTATACCGTAAGATATCTGGCCAAGCGCTCGATCTCGCGGTCAAGCCTAGCGTGTTTGGCGAACTGCCAGCTCTAAAGGCTGACGACGACACGTTGACCTTTTATATCCTCCAAGAATACTCGCGCTCGAACAGTATTTTAATCGATTTGCAGACTCGCGAGCATCATTTCCCATCTGCCCTACAGAATGTCGAAGACAGCAGCCACAATATCAATGAAAACGCGGCGATTATCTTCTTAAATCATCCTAGTGCTAAAAATGGTGAAATATCGCCAAGATTGGCCCGTCTAATCGATGCCTGTACTCAATATCCCGAGCTCAAAATTCGTTTGGTTCCCGTCACTATATTATGGGGCCGTGCTCCTGAAAAAGAAGACTCTTTATTTAAACTGTTGGTAGCGGATAACTGGGAAGACCCTACGATTACCAAGCAGATTTTCAATATTGGGGTGATGGGCCGCGATACTTTCGTCCAATTCCATCCGCCACAAGATTTGCAGAGTGTCATTCGTGATGCCCACTTAAGCGTCGATTTAGAGGATGAGGCAGACACGCTCAACCTAACGACCGCGCAAAAATCTACTGCCTTAGTCCCGCTGACCGAGGCCAATCGCGAATTAACCTTGCGAGTGAATCAGCAGCTCAATACCTATCTTGATAAGCAGCGCGCCAGTATGTTGGGGCCTGATTTATCAGATAAGCGTAACTTAATCGATAAGTTGATCTACTCGCCCGCCCTGAAACACGCCTGTGAAGTGGAAGCGCAAGAAAAAGGCATCACCATTAAAGAGGCTCGCCAAGCTGCTCGGGGTTATGCCAAAGAAATCGTCAACGACTATTCGCACCCTATTATTCGAGTATTCGATCGCTTTTTGACCTGGTTATGGACGCAGTTGTACGACGGCGTAGAAGTCCATCACTTTGAGCGTGTGCGGGCGCTAGCCACTGACCATGAAATAGTCTATGTCCCTTGTCATCGTAGCCACGTCGATTATCTATTACTGTCGTACGTCATCTATAAGCGCGGCTTAAGCATTCCCTATGTTGCTGCTGGTAATAACCTAGATGTGCCAGTATTGGGGCCTATGCTCCGAGGTGCAGTAGCTTTCTATATCCGCCGTAGTTTTAGAGGCAATGCTCTTTATACCGCGGTGTTACGCGAATACATGCACACCTTGATTACCCGCAACACCCCTATCGAGTACTTTATTGAAGGGGGCCGTTCACGCACAGGCCGCTTGCTACCGCCGAAAATGGGTATGCTGGCCATGACGGTGCACAGCCAACTGCGCTATAGCAATAAACCAGTGGTCTTTATTCCGACCTACATTGGTTATGAGCGCATTATGGAAGGCGGTACTTATATCGGTGAGCTGAAGGGCAAGCCAAAAGAATCTGAATCTTTAATGGGGCTGTTAAAAGTCACCCGTAAAATCGAGCGTATCTTTGGCCACGTGCATCTCAGTTTTGGCACGCCACTGCATATGACCGACTTTATGGAAAAGTTTGACGTGCCAGCGGAGAGTCTGCCTGCCCATCGTACTGATACCCCATTGGACGATAAAGCCTCGGCTATGATTGATAATCTGGGCGTAAAAATCATGCAGCATATCAATAAAGCTGCCGTGGTAAACCCCGTCTCCTTATTATCATTAGTACTGCTTTCTGCCCCGAAAGCGGCCTTAGACGAAGACATTTGCCGCGAACAGATTGCGCTGTATCAACGTATTGCGACTCTGCAGCCGTATGATGCCGATACCACCGTCACCGATATGGCGCCGCAAGCGATTATCGACTATGGTATCCAACTCAAACTCATCGAGCGCACGCCGCATATCCTAGGCGATATTATTCAGGTCGCGGATAAACAGGCACCACTGTTAAGTTATTTCCGTAATAACATACTGCACGTGTTTATCCTACTGTCCTTCTTAGCCGCGCTAGTGGCGCGTAATGGTCGTATTGAGCGCAACCGTTTAAATACTATCGTGGCGCAGCTGTATCCTTTCTTGCAGACTGAGCTATTCTTATACTATCCCGCTCGTACGCTTGCTGAGACCGTGCAAAAGAAAATCGATAACCTTATCGAGCATGGTCTGATAGTCGATATGGGCAATGATATGCTTAGCGTTCCGTCGATTAATAGTGCGCATTATCAGCAGCTGTTAGTATTAGCGACGCCGATTGAGCAAAGTCTTGAGCGTTACTTTATGACCTTGGCCCTACTCGCCCAACAAGGCTCAGGTAACCTGACCTCAGAGCAAGTCGTGGATCTCTGTCATTTACTAGGTCAGCGTCTCTCGGTGCTGTATGCCGATAATATTCCTGACTTCTTTGACCCGGCCTTGTTTGCTAGCTTCGTGAATGCGCTAGTGCGTCTCAACTATCTACAAGAAGATAAAGAGACTAAGGCTTTACATTTTGATCAGCGTATCCAAGCGATTGCGCATCATGCTCGTTATGTCTTAAGCCCGGATGTTATGCAAATTCTACAAAACGTCGCAAGTCTCAAAGACGAAGAGATTGCCAATGCTATCGCCAAGATTAATGATAAAAAACAGCGTAAATTTGGTCGTAAGCGTTAATTTAGTCATTCAGTTTTTAGCCTAACAGCAGTCTTGAGCCTAATATCAGGGGCTTAAGGCTGCGTTAGCCGCTAAGCCATGATAACTTTGATAACGTTGATAACGTTGATAAGACCTTATTATAACACCCATAAAAAAAGCAGACTCCGAGAAGTCTGCTTTTTTTTGGTCTAGGTAATGTGAAAACTAGCTGGTAATTTTCTTATACTTCATACGCTTAGGACCTGCGTCCGCGCCCATAGTCTTCTTACGATAGGTCTCGTATTCAGAATAGTTACCATCGTACCAAACTGGACCTTCTGGCTCAAACGCTAGGATGTGCGTGGCGATACGGTCTAGGAACCAACGATCATGCGAGACCACCAATACCGTACCTGGGAAGACTTGAATCGCATCTTCTAGCGCACGTAAGGTTTCGACGTCCAAATCGTTGGACGGCTCATCGAGTAGGATAACGTTTGAACCCTGCTTTAGGGTCTTCGCTAGCTGCAGACGGTTACGCTCACCACCCGATAGGCTGCCGACACGTTTTTGCTGGTCTTGACCTTTGAAGTTAAAGCGGCCGATATAGGCACGGCTTGGCGTTTGGTAATCGCCCACGGTGATCATATCTAAGCCATCAGACACTTCTTCCCAGACCGTTTTATTATCGTCCAAATTATCACGAACCTGGCCGACATAAGCGACGCTGACACTTTCACCCAACTCGACCGTACCGGTATCTGGCGTATCTTTACCGGTCATCATGTTGAATAAGGTGGTTTTACCCGCACCGTTTGGACCAATGATACCCACGATAGCAGCTGGCGGCACAGTGAAGCTCAGGTTTTCATACAACAAACGATCGCCAAATGACTTGGAGATGTTATTGACCTCGACCACTTTATTCCCTAGACGTGGACCAGGTGGAATGTAAATTTCGGAGGTCTCATTGCGCTGCTGGAATTCTTTAGAGTTCAACTCTTCAAAACGCTGTACACGCGACTTAGACTTGGCTTGTTGGCCCTTCTGGTTTTTACGTACCCACTCAAGCTCTTTCTTCAAGGCTTTAGCAAACGACTCTTCTTGCTTATTCTGCTCTTCCAAGCGTTTGTTTTTCTGCTCTAGCCAATCGGTATAGTTGCCTTCGTACGGATAGCCATGGCCACGGTCCAGCTCAAGGATCCACTGGGCCACGTTATCTAAGAAATAACGGTCATGGGTAATGGCTACGATGGTACCACTATAATTCTGTAGGAACTGCTCTAACCAGGCGACAGATTCGGCGTCCAAATGGTTAGTAGGTTCGTCGAGAAGTAGCATATCAGGGCGCGATAGCAATAGACGACATAGGGCTACACGACGTTTTTCACCGCCAGATAGCTTGCTAACATCGGCATCCCATGGTGGTAGGCGCAAAGCATCCGCTGCTTTTTCTAGCTGCGTGCTTAAGTTATGCGCATCCCAAGATTGGATGATGTCTTCCATCTTACCCTGCTCTTCAGCCAACTTATCAAAGTCAGCATCAGGTGCCGCATACTCAGCGTAGATTTCGTCCAGTCGTGCTAAGGCGTCAAGCGCTTCACGCATACCGTCTTCGACGTTACCACGGACATCTTTGCTGTCATCGAGCTGCGGTTCCTGCGGCAAATAACCAATTTTAGTCCCGGTCTGCGCACGCGCCTCGCCACTATAGTCAGTATCTACGCCGGCCATAATGCGCAGCAAGGTGGATTTGCCTGAACCGTTGATACCGAGGACACCAATCTTGGCACCAGGGAAAAACGATAGGTTGATATTTTTAAGAATTTCACGCTTAGGATGAACAAGTTTAGACACGTTGTTCATCGTATAGATATATTGTGCCATTGACACTCCGTCTTACAATAACTGCTACGTAGGGATAAGCCTACGATAGTGATAAAAAAATAAGGTGCCCAAAGGGCGAGAAAAATAGCGATTGAGTCGCTCGCTATCCATAAAACTGGTAGCGCTAAAACTGACTTTAACTAGCAATAGATATTAATAAAAACAGAAGTTTAAAATTAAATATTAAAAAACTGGGCAGTTAGACCTGCGTATATAAAGACAAACTGCGGCTATTATCGCATTGTGCTGATAGCCCTGCAAGGTAGATTATCGCCGCCTCTTATAAGGCCACCAGAGGCTACTTTTTTATCTGGAATAACCTGAGTATTAGGACGACCTTTATAGGCTATGCCTTGCGCTGCAATAGTGGAGTACTGACCATTAAATTGACCTTATAGACAGGTTTTCTTTATCAACTGCCGTAAATTTATTTTACTACCCTTAGAGCGCTGAACTAATTAATAAAGTCTTTAGTTTAGCCAAAATATCGCTTATTTAGGTCAATAATAGAGTTGTACTGTTGTCGAAAAATACCCTATAGTGCGTTTATGACTACTTATCGCCCGAAACTTGTTGAGAACGCCTTTGTTGATTTTATTAGCGAGCGTATCAGCCCATTCCATTCCCCGCTAAGCCCTAAGGTTCAGTTAGTGAACCGTTATTGGCTGACGGATGACTTGGTGGCTCTACAATTACGCCCCAACAAAAATTGGCTAAAGCAGTTAGGAAGGTCTGCGCAAGGTTTCGCACCTTGGCAGCCCGGACAAAATCTAACCTTAGGAGTGACTTTGGGCGGTATTCGTCATAATCGCTCTTATTCTTTGGTGGGTACGCCTGACATCTCTTTATTAGCACCAGAGACTTATAGTCGCCTGACGCCGTTCGCGAAGCCAGCGGCTAAAAAGTCTCGACCACCCCTCGAGGTTTTAACCCTAGTGATTAGACCTCAAGGGCAGATTTCTGATTATTTGGCCCATGATGCTGAGATTGGTGAGGTTTACGACTGCTCGTTACCCCAAGGTAGCTTTACTTTAGCGGGTCATCAAGTGACGGCCGACCAGCCCTTAGGTTTTGTCGCCTCAGGCAGTGGTATTACCCCTATGCCCGGGTTGATTACCGATGCATTGCAATCAGGCACTGACGAGCGCCCGGTGACTCTACTGTATTACCATCATCAACATGCTTTTATAGACTTCTGGCAACACCTTAGCGAGTGTTATCCCAATTTTCATTGTCATTTGGTCAATACCAACGACTCGGACAGTTATATTGCTGATAGCCGTTATATTTCTTTGGCTGTATTAAAAGAAACGCAGTTAGATAAGCCAGAGTGCCACCTGTTTGCTTGCGGATCTACCTCGCTATTAGCAGGGCTGACCGACTCCTTAGGGCAGCTTGAGCATAATAAAATAGCGGCTAAGCAAGGCGAGCAACCCGTAGCGAATACGGAATTATCTACTTCGACTATAGCCAACTTAGCCGTCGAGAGCTTCGATCAAGTATTGGCACCGAGTCGGCCTATAGAGGGTGCTGAGTCATTACTAGACAATGCCGCCATCGCCGCCAGTTCTGCGCCGCCATTGAATATTCATCTGCGCCGTCGTGGACGTGTTTTACCCGTGCTCACTGCCTCACAAAGTATTTTGCAGTGTGCCGAAGCAGAACGCATCCAACTGCCCCATGGGTGCCGCCAAGGTATTTGTAATACCTGCCGCTGCGATAAAATTAGCGGCGTGGTCAAAGACTTAGTAACCGGCAAAATCACTCATGGCGGTCAAGAGTCGATTAAGCCGTGTATCAGCATCGCCTTAACCGATGTAGTGTTGGATGCTTAACGCTACTAAGTGTAAGTACTTGTCTTCATATCAGTTTTAGTTCTAGCTTTATTCCATCTTATTAAGCATTTAACTGCTTAACTAACCATCTACCCTTAAGTGAAGAGTGCCCAGTTGCCTACCCGCTATTCGCCAGACAGGCTCGAGCTGTTGGTCAAGCGCCGGACAGCATCATGCAGTGACAGTACTCGCCACGTACGCTACTCATAATGGATCAAAAAGGACCTCTTATGCGCACTATCTTTACTTTAGCAACGCTAAGCAAAACCACTGGCGCCGCTTTATTGAACCTACCGTTAAACCTGCCCTTTATCGATAAGGCGAACGCGACAAAAACTCTGCCGAAATCTAAGTTTGTGGCTGCTGCCGAGTCTATCGCAGCGAGCGCCATGCCGGATAAATACCCTACGCTATCCGAGACGCCATTATCTGCGAAAGAGACTGCAGCCCTGGCCGCTGAGCTAGATGCTATCCGTGACGAGGTTATGGCAGATTTAGGCGAAAAAGATGCGCTTTATATCCGTAGAGTTTACGCGGCAGTCGCCTACTCTGAGATTGCCGGACGCTTATTGTTGTTAGCAGCGGCACTGCCTAAAACCAAGCGCGCACGTTTAGGATTGTGGCTCAGCGGTGTCACCTCGCTCAGTCTGAGTAAAATTCTAAACAATATGGAGCTAGGCCATAATGTCATGCATGGTCAATACGACTGGATGCAGGACAATCATCTGAATAGCCGTCAGTTTGACTGGGACAATATGTGCCCAGCGCCACTCTGGCAGCACTCGCACAATTATCTACACCATACCTTTACTAATATCGTCGGTCGCGACCATGATGTGGGCTATCATCTAGTGCGTATCACGGATGAGCAGCCTTGGCAGCCACACGACCGCTTTAATCTGCTGAAAATTGTCTTTTTAGCGATGGGTTTTGAGTGGGCCGTGGGCTTCCATGATGTGCAAATCAGCTTTCAAGAGTATAAGCAGAGCGATGAGTTCCCCACTATCATGCGGCAGAAGTCTCGCGCCCTATTATCTAAGGTAGCTCGGCAGGTCGGCAAAGACTACTTCGCCTTACCTTTAGCTGCAGGGGTTGTGGGCGGCACACGTAGCGCAGCTTATACCTTAACAGGCAATATTACCGCCAACATCGTACGTAATATTTGGACATGGGGCGTGATCTTCTGTGGTCACTTTACCGAGCAGGCGCATATCTTTACCCATCTCGACGACAATGAAACCCGTGGCGATTGGTATGTACGGCAAATGCTCGGCTCTAGCAATATTACGGGCAGCAAGCTGTTTCATATCATGACCGGTAACTTATCGCATCAGATTGAACACCATCTCTTCCCGGACATGCCAGCGAATCGTTATGCCAGCATCGCGCCTAGAGTCGCTGCGATCTGTAAAAAGTATAATCTATCGTATAACACGGGACCTTTCTCTACCCAATTGAGCCAAGTGATTCGTCGTATTTATCATTTTAGCTGGCAGACCGAAGCTGAGAAGTTGGCAAGCGATCAGGCCAAAACCCAGGCTACCGCAGAGCAACCTGCGATTAGCAATGCTATCTTTAACGACGAGCTAACGGCTGATGTTGAGTTGGCGGCTAGCTCAAAGCCTAAGTTAAAAAGTGGCTTTCGGTTTGTGTCAGATAAGCGCAAACGCTTCATCAAAAAACTACCACCGATTTTGGCACAAACTCTCGCCTATGTTTAACAGCTGCTTATTGGTGAGACGCTATTGAGCACTATAGGTAAGTTTAAAAACATGGTAGTGCTCATGGGTCATATTCTTTAGCGGCTACTGAAAGCAGTTAAGTTACGTACTCTTATAATTGCAACACTTAAAGGGTTTACCGTGTACGTAACTTACTGTTTATACATTAACTTTATTTTTAATCTCGTTATAATAAAGCTCTAAGTAAGTCACTTAACCCTGACTTACTATTGCCTTTTTTATCTGGAGATTATTATGTCAATCGATATTACCCATAATGAGAACGCCCAACGCTTTGAGACGACCATCGACGGCCATACGGGATATATTAGCTATCAAAATCAAGGCGATGCCTTGGTGTATGACCACACTATAGTGCCTAGCGAGCTTGGTGGCAAAGGGGTCGGGTCGGCTTTGGTCAAACATGCGTTAGATTATGCGCGCAGTCACGATAAGAAAGTGGTGCCCCAGTGCTCTTTTGTCGCAACCTATATTCAAAAACGGCCTGAATATAAAGATTTATTAAAATAGTGCAGCAGTTTTAGCCTTTGTTACCATTGCCAATCTCTAAAATAGTTCTTTTTATAACAATAAATTTACCAGTCCATTATTAACTTGCTGCTATTAATAATAACTAACGAGCCGTTAACGAGGTCTGGTAAAATGACTGTCTATAGCATTCGCTACAGTGGCTAAGCTGAACTATATTGGTCGTCACTGTCCTATATATTGCGGTAAATACGCTTAATTATGGCTTTATTTACTGCTATTTCATTACCTTAAGGAGGGTTCTATGAGCCATTTAACCGATGCTCAAGTTGCTTTGCAATTACAGGATCTAGCGGGCTGGTCTCACGAAGGTGACGCCATCATCAAGACCTATAAATTTAATGACTTTGTTGAAGCTATTAGCTTTATGTCTCAGGCGGCTTTCTATGCTGAAAAGCTAGAGCACCATCCTGAATGGAGCAATCTTTATAATAAAGTCAATGTACGCCTAACTTCTCATGATGTCAGCGGCATTACCAGTCGTGACATTCAGTTGGCCAGACGTATGGAGCAAATCTTACAACCTAAACGTTTTTAGTAGCCAACCTATTAGTTCCACATTCATAGAGCAAGCATTGGCAGGGTGACACCAAGTTATCCTGCCATTTTTTATTTAAGCCTTACAACTTTTATTTAAGCCTTACAACAACTCCTACCTCAAACTTTACAACAACTCATAAAAGCAGCATGCTATAACATTCTATATTTATGATTTTAATATAATTTATTTTTACTGCTTCCGCTGTATTCTCACATTCTTATACTGATAAAGGATTAACTTTATGACTTCAGATACTAGTAAAAATTCTACGAATCCCACTACAGCCACTACGTCAGCTAGCACAGACTCGCGCCCCTATGCCGTTATTTTATATGGCGCCACCAGTTTTGTGGGTCAAATTACTGCGCATTATTTAGCTAAATTCTTACACGATAAACCCACCCAATGGGCTATTGCTGGGCGCAATGCTGATAAGCTTGAGGGTCTAAAAAATGAGCTGAGCAAAGCTGGCAATACTAATAAAAGCGAGGGTTTATCAATGCCAGCGACTATTATTGCGAATAGTGATGACGCGGCAAGTTTAAGTACAATGTGTGAGCAGGGCCAAGTGGTTATTTCTACAGTAGGGCCTTATCTGCAATACGGTGAGCCGCTGGTCAAAGCCTGTTCGGAAAATGGCACCGATTACGTTGATTTAACCGGTGAAAGTATCTTTATCAAAGATATGATGGATAAATACCAAGATATAGCTGAGCAGTCTGGGGCGCGCATTGTCAACTCGTGCGGGTTTGACTCCATTCCTTCAGACCTAGGCGTGTATTTTACGCAACAAGCTGCTCGAGAACGCTTTGATGCTGTCTGCCCCGAGATTAATATGCGCGTTAAGGCGGCCAAAGGCGGTTTGTCTGGCGGTACAGTAGCGTCGATGGCCACTATCTTCGCTGAGGTCGGCCAAGATAAAACCCGCCGTAAACAACTGGCCAACCCTTACCTGCTCAATGATGACAACGATGCTCCGAATGTCCGTCAGACCTCCCACGCTAAACCTACCTTTGACGCCAAGCAAGAGCGCTGGCTAGCTCCTTTCATTATGGACAGCATTAACACTCGTATCGTGCATCGCAGCAACCAATTATTGGATTATGCTTATAGCCGCGACTTTAAATACGATGAGGCCATGTGGATGCCCGCGGGTATTAAAGGTCGCGCTATGAGCTATGCGCTGACGGCTGGTATTGGCGGGTTTGCCGTAGCCATGAGCTTTGCGAAGAGTCGTGAGCTGCTCTCGGAGCATGTGTTGCCTAAGTCAGGCGATGGCCCTACCCCAGATGAGCAAGAAAATGGCTACTTTGATATCCGCTTCTTTGGTACCACCGCTACGGGTCAAGAGATAATAACGAAAGTGACCGGCGATAAAGACCCAGGCTATGGCAGTACCTCGCAGATGTTGGCACAAGCGGCCTTGTGTCTGGTAGAAGATATCGACAAAGCTGCGGTCGGTGGCGGATTTTGGACGCCAGCTTCTGCCATGGGAGAGGCGCTGCTGACTCGGCTTACTGAACACGCCGGTTTAGCTTTTGCCGTTATTACGGACTAACACATTCACTTAGAATGATACATAAGACTACATTTTGTTAGCTTAATGACACAGCCATATTAGCTGACCTCAAGTAACATTTATTGGGTGTTGTATTACTTATAAAAATTTATCAGAACCCTAAATCATACTAAAGGAATAATAATGAAACTCAATCTACTTACGACCGCAATCGTTGCTTCAGGCTTTGCTATGTTTGCCAGTAGTGCTAATGCTGGTATGACTACCGATCATCATGGTAACGTAGGCTATGACAGTTATAATGAATGTGTTGCCGCAGTAAATGAGGGTTCTGCTAAATTTTATACCCCTTATACTTATCAAAATCCCAAGCGCCAAGCGGGTGAAGCTGCTGTCAAAAAGATGGCTTTATCAGAAGTGACTATCCCGACCGCTATGCTGGGCGAGATGCCGATTAAAAATGCTGATTACAGTGCGGGCGCTTGTGATAAAGGCGTGGGCCAATCACAAGGCCGTTATGGTGTTTCAGGGGCGCTGGTAGGCAAATACGTACCGTTTGCTGCTGACATGCCGGTGAACGTCTATATGAACAGTAAAGGCGAACCAGTACGCGTTACAATGCAACAGTGCGATAACCACTTTGGCAGCAAGTTCCCTATGCCTATAGGCAGCAAAATAGCCACTACTGAAACTGTGGCGCCGCCTGAAGCTCAAGTAGCTGTTAACGAGGAACGCAGTGTCGAAGCAATTACCACTGAAGTGAAGCGCGTCATTCGCCCTAGCACCTATAAAGTGAAGCAGGTCCTAATCGCACCGCAGGACCAAGTACAGCGTATTGCTACTGCTGAAGGGACTGCCATAACGGTAGAAGGCGCTGGTGGTACGGCTTATCTGGGCAATCAAGCCGACCCTAGTATTCTTAATCAAGTTGAAGTCGATGAGCCGGTAGTAGTCATTGAAGTGCCTAATGAAGACGAGCAGAATCCTGTCGAAATCGAGACCGACTATACTTTAGAAGATTAAGACTCTAGCAGATTAAGGTTTTATTAGTCTTTTATTAAGTCTGCCCCGACAGACTAAATTCTAAAATATAGCTTTAAAAGAACACCTTTATCTAAGGTGTTCTTTTTTTTGGAAAAAACAAACGCGTGACGCTATTCATTTTAAATAGCAAAACTATTACATAGGGTTAATAAACCTAAAATATAAAACCTACATACTAACAAGCTAGTTAAAAATAATTATTTTAACTTAAAATATTTGTTAGTATTATTATACATAGCATTTAATTGATTCTATTATCGATACCTAGTGAATTCATCACATATCTATTATTTAAGGAGAAAGATTATGAAGGGTTATTCACTAATACCAATGGCTTTATTTTCGGCGGCACTCACCCTTCCTGCAGTAGCGCTAGCCGCAGTTCCTATGGAAGCTGCTATTGCTGAGTCTGCTAATCCTAGCGCTCTACAAGAAGGCGCTCTACAAGACGACAGCGCTGCACAGCTGGCAAATCAGTCTGGCGCAGTAGATATGCCGGAAGAAGACTTACAACCAGAAAATCAAGAACAAGACTATGCTACAGCAGGCGCTGCTGTCGGTACGGTAACGGTAGCCGCTGCCCGCGCCGCCCCTAGCCATGATGTCGCAGCTATGGCCGAAGAGGATATGGCTGAAGAAGGGGTGGCTGAAGCCAATGGTGCAGATGTAGCCGACCCTACTATGGCGACCGCAGCACCGACAGCCAATCAACAGCCCGCTACTCTGAATCAACAGCACAGCTCACCCGATTATAATCCGCTCATCCAAGGCGAAGCTAATCGTGGCAACGTCAGCCCAGCTGACTTAAGCGCACAACCCGCCCCCAACACTTTACAGAAGAAGGTAAAAGGTCCGCATGGCGAGTTACTAGCTACCCAGCCTGGTGAAGTACAAGTGCAAGAAAACCGCCGCTTTAAAGCCCCTTAAGCTTTAGCGTGGCTACCTTGTCCATCATAAGCTTGCTTTTCATAAACTTATTTTAGGACGAGACCCTGACAATAAAAAAGGCAATCCATTACGGATTGCCTTTTTTGTATTGCACTGTTTATTGCAGCATTAGCTACTTTAAGAATAGCGCTGAATTAGCAAAAATAAGCCTTACTTTTTCAGGCCCGCTTCTTTTAATAGCGCGCCTAAAGTACCAATCTTATTGTCATCCTTATCAGATTTAGCTGGAGCAGCCGCTTTCGCATCAGGACGAGCACCACGGGGCTTGTCTTTACCGCGTGATTGCTCACGACGGGCGCCACCGCGGTTGTCTGTACCCGTACCACGATTCTGTCCGCCTCTTGCTGCAGGCTTACCGCTGCGCGCGCCACGACGGTTGTCTTTTTGCTCGCCAACTGCGGCTTGAGCTTCACCCGTTGGCTTTGCTCTAGGCGCAGCTTCAGGCTTCATACTAAAACCGATACGGCCGCGCTTTTCATCGACTGATAATACGCGCACGTTGACGATGTCACCTGGCTTAACGCGGTTCATCGGGTCTTCGACGAAATCATTGGCCATTTGTGAGATATGCACGAGACCGTCTTGATGGACGCCCACATCGACGAAACAACCGAAAGCGGTCACGTTGGTGACGACGCCTTCTAAAGTCATGCCTTCTTCTAAATCACCGATACTGCTGACATCTTCTCTAAAATTAGCGGTCTTAAACTCAGGACGCGGGTCTTGAGCCGGTTTCGCCAATTCTTGAATGACAGCTGAGACGCTAACGTCATCGTTTGCGGCAGCTAGATTCGTGGTATCCAAGGTATTAAGAGCACTGTCATTGCCTAGCAACTCTGCTAGCGACTTACCCGATTTTGCTAGCAATTCTTCTACTAGCGCATAACTCTCTGGATGCACACCGGTAGCGTCAAGTGGGTTTTCACCGTCACGTACGCGCAAGAAGCCTGCGGCTTGCTCAAAAGTCTTCACCCCTAAGCGTGGGACGTTTTTAAGCTGCTCACGACTGGCGAAAGCACCGTGCTCTTGGCGATAATTGACGATTTGCTGCGCGACGTTGCGGTTCAGACCCGCAATGTGCGTCAAGATAGCTGGGCTTGCCGTATTGACGTCGACGCCCACGGCGTTCACGCAATCTTGGGTGACTTTATCTAGGCTATCCGCTAATTGGCTCTGATTAACATCGTGCTGATATTGTCCAACACCAATCGCTTTTGGATCAACTTTAACTAACTCTGATAGCGGGTCTTGCAGGCGACGCGCAATAGATACCGCGCCACGTAGCGATACATCTAAGCCAGCTAGTTCATCGCTGGCCAACTCGCTCGCTGAATATACAGACGCACCAGATTCATTCACAACCACCGCTTTAGCAGTGATGGCTTCATCGGCATCGATAACGGTCTTAATCATCGCATCCGTTTCACGGCTCGCCGTACCATTGCCAATAGCTACTAGCTCAACTTGATAGTTTTTCAGCAAGTCATGGATAACGGCTTTTGCCTCAGCCATTTTATTGTCTGGGGCAAACGGGTATACAGTTGCTGTAGCTAGTTTACCATCAGCATCGGTAGCGACCTGACCTTTATCATCAATCACAGCCATTTTAACGCCATGACGAATACCAGGATCTACGCCTAGGATGACTTTGCGGCCTGCAGGAGCGGCCATCAATAAATGCTGTAAGTTATTGGCAAATACATCAATGGCATCTGCTTCTGCCGTCAGACGACGCTCAGTCAGCAAACGATGCTCGATATGCGGGCGCCATTTGTCTTGCCACAGACTGGTCGCAGCCTCACGCAAGAACTCGCGACGTTCAGCAGGTGCTGCCGCATCGATATCAAAACGGCTAATAATCTTTTCGATAAACGGTGCATCTTCACCAGCGACTTTTAAGACCAAGACGTTTTCTTGGCGGCCGCGAAGCATAGCTAATAGGCGATGGTTTGGCAATCGCGCTAATGGCTCGCTGTGCTCAAAATAATCTGCGAACTTCTCACCCACTTCGCGCTTTTCTTCATTCGCTAGGGCTGAGTTGATAGTCGCGGTTTTGGCAAAGCCTACACGCAGCGTGTCTAATAAGTCGAGAGCTTGCGTCCACTCGTCAATGATAATCGCTTGCACACCGGCCAACTGCTTTTCTGTATCTGCAAAGTCGACTTCGATTTCGTTGCCGCTATCATCGGTAATGGTAGCTGGCATCTCGTAACCTTCAAGCGCTTGCATCGGAGTAATCTCTTCCGCTTTAAGCTTTTGCGCAGCGACGTCTAGGCCAGCCGCACGTGCTTTGGCGGCTAGCGAACGACGACGTGGGCGGTAAGGCAGATAGATGTCTTCTAACTCAAGTTTAGAAGTGGCTTTATCGATACGGGCTTGGAGCTCGTCCGTCAAGTTACCTTGAGAGGTCAACAGCTGCGTAATCTTGAGTCGACGCGTGGCCATGTCACGCTCGTAGCTGAGGGCTTTTTCTAGCGCGCGCAGCTGCGTATCATCGAGACCTTGCGTTTTCTCTTTGCGATAACGGGCAATAAACGGCACCGTTGCGCCTTCGTCAATGAGTTTGACGAAAGCATTCACTTGCGCAGTCTTTACGCCGATGTCTTTGGCCAACTTATCGTGAATCGCCGCAGTCGTCTTCGCATCCAATGCGTTTGCCACTGTATTATTCACAGCAGAATTGGCAGTATCTTGAGTAGTAACAGTATCAGTCAAGCTCATATCCGTATCAATGTTGCTTTAAAGGTGGTCTGCATTATAGCAAAAGTATGGACAATAGAAATCCTTTTTACTCGCTGCATCGTTACTGAAGCTCATTATGAGCAAAAGACAGCGGCATTTTAGGCAAAAAACGTGATAAAACACCAAAAAGGTGCGGAAATACTAAAAAACCTTATCAAACAAATTCGCTCAGCTTAGATAATTTAGAAGTTATTAAACAAAGCCATACAGCATTACCCTGCAATATCAGTGTATTTGTTGGCATAATCTTATACACTACCCAGTATAGCTATTATAATTGACAAACCACGGATAAAAGGACGTGCATTATGGCAGATACCATGCAAGACACCCTCACCCAACGCATTTTGGTAGTGGATGATGACGCGCGCTTACGCTCACTATTACAGCGTTTTTTGGAAGATGACGGCTTTGTCGTCCGTACTGCCCACGATGGCAATCAGATGGATAAACTGATGCAGCGTGAATTATTCTCTTTGGTGGTATTGGATTTGATGCTGCCCGGCGAAGACGGTATCAGTATCTGTAAACGCCTGCGCGAAGATAATGGCGATATTCCTATTATTATGCTAACGGCAAAAGGTGGTGATGCTGATCGTATTGCAGGATTAGAAGCCGGTGCCGATGACTATTTACCCAAGCCTTTTAACCCAAAAGAGTTATTAGCCCGTATCAAGGCAGTGCTACGCCGTCAAAGCCGTGAATTGCCGGGGGCGCCTAGCCAGCAAGTAGAGGTGGTTGAATTTGGCCCTTGGACGTTAGATCTTTCGACGCGTACTCTAAAACGTGAAGGCAACCTAGTGACTTTGACCACGGGTGAATTTTCGGTATTAAAGGCCCTAGTCCAACATCCGCGTGAACCATTGACCCGCGATAAGCTGATGAATTTAGCACGTGGCCGTGAATGGGGGGCAATGGAGCGCTCTATCGACGTGCAGGTGTCTAGATTGCGTCGTCTGATTGAAGATAATCCTTCGCAAGCGCGCTATATCCAGACCGTATGGGGCGTGGGTTATGTGTTCGTTCCTGATGAAGCCGATAGTCATTAAGGTCAACTTAGCCAATTAGTATGAAAAATTAGACGTAAAAAAGGCGCTTCCCATGGAGCGCCTTTTTTATGCGGATTGTCCCGTCCAATACTCCCCGTTCACTACTCACTGCGGTATTGTGCAGGCCCCTGTGTCAGCCACTACTGAGTTAAGCTGAGCGGCGATCCTACGCTGTTAGAGACAACCTATTGGCGGCTATTACCGTAATTGACTGTCTTTACTGCCGCGGCGATTAAACAACTCACCCGCCTTTACCGTAGCCTCAAGCTCAGTCTGACAGCGCACACAATGCTGCACTCCCGGTAGTGCCAGACGCCGTGCTTCCGGAATAGGCTCACTGCACTCATCGCAGAATTCAGCACTCTCCCCTTGCGGTAATAAGCGTCTTGCCCGCTCTAAAGCATCATTAACCGTTGCGTCCATCTGTTCGTGTTCAGCGCCATCTCGCGCCCAGCCGCCTGCCATAGCCTCTCCCCTTTATATTCGTTATTTATCTGTACTATATGATCTGATTAGTACTAGATTGTCTATAGTATATGGGGAGAATTTGCCTAATTTTCAATCAATTACGGCACTCTGTTTGGTTACAGATTGTGCAGAATTTAAAGGACTACAACTGCTCTTATAAACCTTACTTAGGCTGTAAAGCCACCACTTGACCACGCACGCCAATGCTGTCATCCGCCATCAAACACAGGTAGCCTGGCATGATATCTTCAGGGGTCTTTAGGCTCATAGGATTCTCCCCAGGAAAAGCATGAGCACGCATGTTAGAGCGGGTGCCGCCCGGATTAATACAGTTAAAGCGCAGATTGGTGGTCGCTTGCGTCTCTTGAGTAAAGATATCGCTCATCCCTTCAACCCCTTGCTTCGATAGCGCATAAGCGCCCCAAAATGCTCGAGGGTGCGTGCCGACGCTACTGCTGGTAAACACCACTGAGCCATTGGCCGAAGCCTTGACTAGCGGTAACAAGGCTTGGGTTAGCATAAACACCGCAGTGAAATTTACCTGCATCACCTTGGCAAAAGTATCAACATCATACATCTCTAATGGGGTCAATTCGCCTAAAATCCCCGCATTGTGCAAGATGCCGTCGAGTCGGCCAAATTCTTTATTGATCAGGTTTTCTAATTGCTGCATCTCTGTATAGCTGGCACTGGCTAGATTCAGCGGCAGCATAGCTGGTTGCGGTGCTCCCAAGGCTTCAATCTCATCGTAGACCTCTTCGAGCTTGCTGGTGGTTCTACCTAGTAGCAAGACTGTAGCGCCATGTTGGGCATAAGTGAGGGCAGCCACTCGGCCAATACCAGAGCCGGCACCCGTGACTAAAATTATCTTGCCCGCCAGACAGTTCGCTGGGGCTTGGTAAGCACGGATTTGATCATGAGTAAGCGGATTAGCAGTAGTAGAGGTCATAGCAAGGCTCGTAAATAAGACAATAAGTATCAAAGAAAATTAAACAAGAATCAGGGGATAGCTTTGAACAAACCTCCCCATCTGTAGCACCAGTATTTACTTCAGCAACAGTATTTATTTCAACTAAAATTTAACTAAAACAGTAGTCTCTAATTAGGGACTAAAGACGACTCACTAGCAGAGCCTATTACCTATAAATAGTCAAACTTGGAAGACTGTAATAGCTTGGCTAATTTCGCAGGGGTCTCCGTAATATAGTCCGCCCCCCAATCTGCTAAGGTATCCTGATCTTCTGGGGGAATATAACCGTAACTGGCCAACACAGTAATCATACCAGCGGATTTACCCGCTTCGATATCCCGCAGATGGTCGCCGACATAAATGACCGTCTCCGCAATACCGCGTGGTAAGCCCAATTTTTCTAATGCCAGATACATTGGCTCAGGATCCGGCTTAGTATAGCGAACATCATCGGGACACACCAAGACTGCGCAGCGCTCGGTTAAGTCCAACGCATCCAATAACTTTTCAGCCAAATAGCGCGGCTTATTGGTGACGATGCCCCAAGGCGTCTCTTTAGCCTCTAAGTCTCTCAATAAGGGCTCAAGCTCGGCAAAGATACGACTGTCGACACAGATATCGGCCTCATACTCATCTAGGAACTGCTGACGATAGTCCTGCAGCGTCTCTTCATTAATCGGCTGCTCGTTGTGCGATAAAATAAGCTTGACCATCGCCGAGGCGCCTGCAGAGACTTGTTCACGGATGTCCACATCGTTGGGCGCTTGCCAACCGTGCTGAGCGCTCATACGGCGGATAATACGAACAAAATCAGCGGCGGTATCGATTAAAGTACCATCCAAATCAAATAAGACTGCTTTTACAAACTGGGCCATAGCTCTACTCTAATTAATCAAGGATTCTCGCGTTAAGCGGCAAAATAAAATTTAGCTGGGTTTTTTCACCGACATCATATAGTTGACATCGACATTTTGCGCGAGCCAGTAACGTTTGGTCAAAGGATTATAATGCAGACCAATCATATTATCGCGCTCAAAGCCGGCGGTGGTCGCCATTTTATCGAGCTCGGCAGGGGTGATAAACTTAGCGTAGTCATGGGTACCCCGGTCGAGTAAGCGCAGCACGTATTCTGCCCCCACGATAGCGAATAAATAAGACTTAGGGTTGCGGTTAATGGTCGAGAGCACACAAACACCGCCTGGCTTTAGCAAGTCAAAACAAGCTTGGACGATAGCACTGGGGTCAGGCACATGCTCTAGCATTTCCATACAAGTGACCACATCAAACTGGCCCTTATGCTCAGCAGCAAAGCTCTCGGCAGCAATATGCTGATAACGCAAAGTAGCCGATAAGCCACTCTGCTCCGCATGCACTGAGGCCGCCTTCAGGTTTTCTTCCCCTAAATCAATACCGGTAGCATCAGCCCCGCGGCGCGCCATAGATTCGGTTAGGATGCCCCCGCCACAGCCGATATCTACGACTCGCAAACCCTCTAGATCCGTGCCCATTATTTCGGCAACGGCGTCAGTAATCCAATTGAGACGCAACGGGTTAATCTCGTGTAAGGTCGCGAATGCCCCTTGCTGGTCCCACCATTCGTCAGCAAGCTTGGTGAACTTCGCCACCTCGTTAGGATCGATATTGGGGCTGGCTGCAGATTGGCTAGTAGTATTCTGAGTATGGCTAGTGGCGCTGGTCATAAAAGGCCCTTGTGATTGGCAATATTAATAAAAGTAAGATAAATAAATATTAGGCTAAATAACGGTTAAGCGTATAAAATCACTACTGCACTTATTGATTGGCGATTTAGCGTTATATTATAGGTTCGCTCAATTATAAGACCATCCCGCGCTATTCGGGTAAAGGATTGTTGCTATTATTGCTTAGGTGGGTAGCCAAATAAGACTTCCTAACAAAGTCACAACCCTTACTTAAGAATTAGCGGGATAAACATGCTTCAAAATAAGATAAGATACGCTATCATAGCTTTAACCCATTTAAGCCTGTGATAAATACTGTCTAGAGCTGTGAAAATATTGTTTAACAGCACAGCTTAAGGTATGAGTATAAGTTGAAACCCCGAATACAATCACGATACCATAGTTATATTTTTTTATTAAGTAAGGATCGCGCATGAAACGTATTGCAGCTCTAACCGGCCTTGCTGCCGCTATCGGTCTTGCCAGCATGGCGACCAATGCCGCCACCTATGAAGCCGGCAAAGACTTCAAAGTGCTAGACAACCCTGAAAAAATAAGCGGTGACGCTATTATCGTCCGTGAGTTTTTTTGGTATGGCTGCCCGCATTGCTATAACCTAGAGCCCCACATGCAGAAATGGGCCAAAACTAAAGCTAAAGATGTGGCCTTCTTTAGAACCCCTGCTGCCCTAAACCCGGTCTGGGAAGCCAATGCTCGTGGTTTCTATGCAGCGCAGTTGCTAGGTTTTGAAGATAAGACCCACACTCCTTTATTCAAAGCTATTCAAGATGATGGCAAAAAATTATTTGACCAAGACTCATTGAGTAAATGGTATGCAAGCCAAGGTGTGGACCGTAAAAAGTTCAATAGCTTATACAACTCTTTTGCAGTAAGTACCAAAGTCGGCCGCTCACAAGCCGGTGCCAAGCGCTATCAACTTAGCGGAGTCCCTGCTGTAGTCGTTCAAGGCAAATATGTGGTGACTGGCGAAGGCGCCAAAGTGACTCAAGTGGTGGATTACTTAGTCGATAAAGCCCGCGCTGAGAAAAAATAATTCAGCACCACTGCTATAATTATAAAAAAACCGCTTATCTGTTGAGATAGGCGGTTTTTTTAGGTCTATTTTTCAGTCCAGCCAAGCAGCTGTGTGAATCAATCAGTAGTCATAAACCCGCACTAATAAAGCAGCACGGATAAATAGGGTCTGTATTAACGGTGCTATTGAGCGGCTAGTGCTTACTCATTAATCAGTGTCAACATCGCCACTTCTTTGATATAGCTGATCAAATCTTGCTCTGACTCTTCTAGCAATTCATCGTCATTCATATGCTTAGCATACTCAATCCATAACAGCAGCTGATAAATACTGTTGCGCTCTGCCATCTTATATTGCTTGCAAAATTGCTTCATGGTGCCTTCGTCATTGATGTTTAAACGACTGGTCCAAGCTTCGATCTTAGCCACTTGCTCAGGGCTAAAACGGGTTTTAAACAAGGCATTGACCAGCTCATGACGGTTCTCCTCACTGATCAGTTTGCCCACGCGCTTGATCTGGCGTTTTTTTGCGATAGCGCTGGTAATGTCTGCTAGCGCGGTTAGTTCGGCTAAAAAGTACTCGCTGACAGGCAACTTCTTCATCTGTTTTTTAGACAGCTCCGATAGCGGTACCGATAGGTCTTGCAAGCGCTCGTGAGCTTTTTTTAGCTCGGTACGCGAGACGCGCATGTCCTGTTCTGACCAATTAATCATAATGTATTCTCAAATAGCGGGGATGGTAATTATCGGGTATTAAGGCCCATCAATAAGGCCTATAACCTCAGGATTTACAAATAACAGCGGTAAAGCTGCGTAGGCTATGCCGACCAACGTGGTTTCTCACGGTGTTTAGCAATAACATTTAAGCCATCAGGCAAGCTGTCACCGAGGCTCTTTTGCAAGGTTTCGGTGATAAAGACCGAGCGATGCTTGCCACCGGTACAGCCAATAGCGACGGTCACGGTATGGCGGTTATTGTCTAAGAAATCGGGCAGCCAACGGGTTAAAAATTTATAGATATCCGTCTGCATTTCATCCACTTCAGGATACTCTGCAAAAAACTCAGCAACTTCCAAGTCGCGGCCGGTCTTGGCGCGCAGCTCCGGATTCCAATGCGGATTGGGCAAAATACGCACATCAAAGACAAAGTCGGCATCGATCGGCAAGCCATATTTAAAACCAAACGACAGCAAATTAATCGTGACTTGGTTTTCGATACCTGTGTGCTCACGGATGCGCTCTTTGAGCTGATGGATATTCAAATGACTGGTGTCTATCTTGATATCGGCATGACTGGCAATGGGCTCTAACAGCTCGATTTCTTTTTTAATAGCGTTTGGCAAATTAAAGACAGGGTTTTCTGCCGTTGCCATTAACGGATGCACGCGGCGGGTGGCATTAAAGCGGGCTATCAACACCGGTTCTTGCGCGGTCACATACAGCACTTTGACCGACTCACTGCCATAGCGTTCGACTAAGGTAGTGAGAATATTAGCAAAGTTAGACAAATCAGCCCGCGGGGACCGCACATCCACCCCCAACGCTACTTTGGCAATGCTGCCATCGACTATCAGTTTGGCTGCGACATCGGGCACCAAAGACAAGGGCATATTATCAATCGCATAATACCCTAGATCCTCTAGAATATTCAGGGCTGAGGTCTTACCCGAACCTGAGCGCCCTGAGACGATGAGCAGCGATATCGCATCCTTTTCGGGCGATGCGGTAGAGGTACTAGCGAGCTGGTGGTTCGGCGACATGAGTTCTTATCCTTGTCAACAACATGACTCTATAAACTGGCGTAATCGTCGTAAATGGTATATTAGCTAATAGCATGACACAGTATTTGAGCGCACTTTACATAGTATTTAAGCGCACTTTTTTGAGCACATTTGCGCTTAGACTTGCTGCTGCACAGTGACTTGTTGATTGTCTAATAAGCGCGCTTTGCCTAACCAAGCTGCTGTAATAATGACCAACTCAGTATCCGTGCCGGCCTCAGTTATCTCGGTCAAGTCTTGTTTTTTCACCTCAAGATAATCCACTTTAAAGCCCGTCGCATTGATACGGGCAATGGTCTCATCAATCAACGCTTGCAACTGAGCGGTACTCGCTTTATCGGTCTCATTACTTGCTGCCAGATGCTGCCCTTGGGCAAGCTCAGTCGCTAGTCGCTCGACCTCACGATGCAAGGTCGGTGCTATCGCTCGCTCGGCCTCACTAAGGTACTGGTTGCGCGACGACAAAGCCAAACCGTCTTGCGCACGCACAATTGGAGCGGCGATAATATCGATATCATAGCTTAAGTCGCGTACCAATTGCCGGATAATGGCCAATTGCTGGTAGTCTTTCTGACCAAAGATGGCAATATCCGGTTGAACGATATTGAACAACTTACTGACCACCAGCCCTACCCCATCAAAATGCGTAGGCCGAGTTTGGCCACACAGCTGCTGGCTGATCTCGCCTGCCAAAACCTGGGTCGGCGGTGGCATAACCGGATACATCTCGGCGACGCTGGGGGCAAAGATATAGTCCGCGCCCACTTCAGCCAACTTTTGCGTATCTGCTGCCAAGGTGCGTGGATAACTGTCTAAATCTTCGCCAACGCCGAACTGCGTAGGGTTGACAAAGATACTCACCACCACGATATCGGCTTGCGCTTTTGCGCGCTTGACCAATTCGATATGGCCGGCATGCAAATTGCCCATAGTCGGGACTAGGGCAATTTTTTGGTTGTGACGGTGCGGTTTTAGCGTCTCCCGCAACGTTTTAATGGTGGTAAAGGTGGTGGTCATTTTCGGTTTCCGCAATGTCGGTCTATCAATAGCTTTAGTTAAACTGGTGCACCTCGGTAGGATAGCTGCCTTGTTGCACGGACTGATGGTATAAGGCAAAAGCCCCTTCAACGCTGCGTTTATCATTGCGCTCATCGGTCAAAAAGTCATGAACGAAACGCGCGGTACGGCCATGGGTCACGCCCAGCATATCGTGCATTACCAACACTTGACCATCGGTATCGCCACCGGCACCAATACCAATCACAGGCACATTTACCGTTTCAGTAACCGTTTTGGCCAATGCCGCTGGCACGCATTCGAGTAGGATAATAGCGGCACCGGCTGCGACTAGTGCTTGCACATCATTAAGTAATTTAGTGGCGCTATCGTCTGATTTTCCTTGAACTTTATAGCCGCCAAAGACGTTGACAGACTGCGGGGTGAGGCCAAGATGCACACAGGTCGGCGTGCCAGCAGCAGCAAGTTTAGCGACTATTTCGCACAGCTCAGCACCGCCTTCAATCTTGACCACATGAGCACCGGCTTGCATGACAGTACGAGCATTAGCAATCGCGTCCTCTAGTGTCACATAGCTCATAAAAGGCAGGTCGGCCATGATTAACGCGTGTTTATTGCTGCGAGCGACGCTGGCAGTGTGGTAGGCCATGTCAGCGATGGTGACCGGTAAAGTAGACTCGTGGCCTTGCACCACCATGCCCAAGCTGTCACCAATAAGGATAGTATCAACGGCGGCGTTTTCCATCATTTTGGCAAACATGGCGTCATAGCAAGTCAAGCAACTGAACTTCTTGCCGTCTTTTTTATATTTATTTAGCGTAGATAAGGTAATCATAGCGGCTCACTTATTAAACGGGTGTCAACGCTGGGCTTGCGCCGCAGCCTACGATATTTCGGATGAGTAGCACGAGGGCTGCCGTGCTAGCGAAAGTAGAGTGTCTGGGAAAAATAGCAATATTTAGGTCAGCCGTGTTAGCCCCGACCAGTCTTGACTGGCCGCATGCTCAGCAATAGCGCTACCGTGAATGACCAAGCTAGGGTTTAATTCTGCTAGCGGTACCAACACAAAGTTACGCTCGCGAATACCCGCATGTGGCACCGTGAGCGTGGGCAAGCAGATGTGCTGATCGCCATAGAGCAATAAATCGACATCCAAACTGCGCTCGCCCCAACGACGCAAACGAATGCGTTGGGCGTCCTGCTCAAGCTGCTGGCAAACGGCTAATAATGCCAAGGGCGCTAAGCTAGTCTCTATCTCCACCACCGCATTGATAAAGTCAGGTTGGTCTTGCGGACCCATCGGCTTGGAGGCGTAGAGGGAAGAGAGACGCACGTGACTGATATCATCGTGCGCCTGCAACGTGGCCACCGCTTGGTGAATATGCTCACTCGGCGTACCCAGCTCATTGGTCAGATTACCACCCAATCCCAAATAGCAACGCTGTGGTTGCTGGTTTTGGTCGCCGCTGAGGTCGCTAAATTGAGCTGCCAATGGATTGGTCATGATAGGTGCCTGCGTCTTATGACTCAGTAGCCAACCGCTCTTTCACGGTTTGCTCTGAGGTGGGAGCACGACGACGACGGGTAGCGGGGACTCGCTCGCTATTTTTCACCACCCCTGTGGCTATTTGCTCAGGGGTAGCAGGCGTAGTCGGACTGGCCGCTTTTCTAGACCTACGCGCAGGCACTGGCTTCGTGTCCGATTTAGCCACTGAGTTCGTATCGGCCTTGGCATCGGATGTAGACTGTGCTTTTGCTGCAGACCTAGCCTTACTATTGGCCTCATTTTGCTTGGCCTGAGCGGCATCCAACTCAGCGTTTTTAGCCTTAGCACTATTAGTGGCTGTATTACCAGTATTGGCTTTAGCGTTACTAGCAGGTTTTTTAGTTGGAGCAGGTTTCTTAGTTGGAGCAGGTTTTGCAACCTCAGCACGGCCATCAACTTGCGCATTATCTACACGCTTAGCGGCAGAGCTAGCGGCTTGTTTGGCCAATTCTACTTGCGTCACCTCTGAGGTGGGCAAACGACGGCGACGCTTACTCGGTACAGTCTCCACTTTAGGCAATAGCACAGCTTCGTTATTACTGCCTCCATTCGGACGCTTAGCGGCGGCAGGTTTTGCTTTAGCCGCAGGCTTACCATTAGCGGCCGGCTGGTCATTTTGTACCGCTGGCTGTTTATGCTGGGCTGAGGGCTGTTTTCTATCCGCTGCAGGGGCTTTAGCTTGGGTTTGCGCTTTGGCCGCTGCTTCCTCTGCTTTTTTCTGCAAAGGCACTTGCTTTGCCATTTTCGCGGCATCAATAGTAAACAACGGCTTAGCCAATTGCGCTGCATGCTGCTCGCCCGCCAGTTCGCCTAGTGACAACCGCTGTAGCTGCTCACGTTCTTGAGCAAACTGCGTGTTTTGCGAGTGTTGTGTCGCAGTATCAGGTGATTTTGGCTGACGCGCACGCATAGGCTTGTGGTCCGATTGGCGCGACGATTTGACGTTATCGTTCGCAGCTTGATTGCTGACCTGATTTGCAGCATCATTGTAGTCGTCATCGCGGTTGCGATTGCGGTTACGGCCACGACTGCGTTTGCTACTGCCGCGACGAGCATCGCCACCAAAGTCATCGATGGCTTGCTGCTTTTGTTTCTCCGACAAGGTCTGATAAGTCTGCCACCACTCGCCCATGCCATTGGTCGACTCGGACAAAGGATTGGACTCATCATCACATTGCTCGCGCAATAATAAGAAGTCGAAAGCCGCCCGGAATCTAGGATGCTCAGCCAGCTGAGTAATTTGTTTGACACGAGGGTTGGCCAGTTTTGGCTGCATTAACCAGATATCGCGGATAAACTGCTCAGCGAATTTTGGAATGGCGGTTTTGATACGCTGACGGTCGATCACGATACTGGCCGCTTGCAGCTGCGCATCGTGGAAAGGCATGTTTTTCTTTTTCAGCTTTGCCAATTGATACAGGTAGTTGTCCCATAACAGCGCGGCATAGAAAAACGCCGGGTTAATACTTTTACCCTGACCAATGCGTTTGTCTGTATTGACAGCGACTTGAGTCACTAAGGCCGTTGGCGCTTCCGGTGGATAGATAATCAGGTGACGGATCGCCCCATACTCAAAAAGTAGCGGCAATAAAGGCACCAAATAGCCGCCGGTAAACATCTTCTGCGACTCATCGTACAAGCGATGCGGTGAGACTTGGTCTAACAGTGACCAATTGTCATCGTGGAACTGCTTAGACAATTCACGATCAAAATCAAAGCCTAACTTGGCCTTAAAGCGCAGGGCTCGCAGCAACCGCACTGGATCTTCTTCAATACGCACAGGCGCATTGCCCAACAGACGCAAGGTCTTAGACTCGATGTCGCCTAAGGCATCGCAAAAATCGTGGACAATCCCTTTTAGCGGCTCGTAATAAAGCGCATTAATGGAGAAGTCACGACGCACAAAATCCTGCTCGATATCGCCCCAGACGTTATCGCGAACAATCATACCGTCATTGGTGGTATGCGCATCGCCGTTTGGCGGCGCACGAAAAGTCGCCACCTCAATCATGTCACGGCCTGAATACACATGCGCCAACTGAAAGCGGCGGCCAATCACGCGGCAGCGCTTACCGAATAAGTCTTTTACTTCATGAGGCTTGGCATCGGTCACGGCGTCAAAGTCTTTAGGATCCAGTCCTAACAAATTATCGCGGACCCCGCCGCCAACAATATACGCCTCATAACCACTTTTAGTTAAGGTGGCAATTACTTCTATAATCGAATTGGGCAAGTCAGCTTTGCTTAACCCCAACTGCTTGGCTGATCGTTCTGCCATGCATCTACTCCCTACGGACAATCTAGAGCCGCGCAGTCTTTCAAGCCACTAATAGGACTATAGATAAGAAATGCGAGACATATTTAGACGCTAGTGTAGCAAATTTTCGCCTGTCAAGGGGCGTAGCTTATGCGTTAAAGTGTGTTTTTAACCATGAAATTGAGCTGTTTTTACCAATATAGCCGAATTAAAAGCGATTTAAATAGCGGCCAAATGCCCCTAATCGCTGCCAAAATGGGTAACGCCCTGACGTAAACCCTGCCATCAGTGGCTACAGATGAATTTCAGGCCGTACTACCAAGTTATTTCACACGCAGCCTATGGCGGTTTTTGGCCAGCGTTTTTTCCCCAATACCTTTGACTAAGGTCAGATCCTCTACCCGCTCAAAGTCGCCAAAGGCTTCTCGATAAAGAATAATTTCTTGCGCTTTATTGCTGCCAACACCCTTTAGCCCCGTCAGCTCACCTTCAGTTGCGCTATTGATATTCACTAACGCATGGTCGCTAGCAAATTGACGCTCCGAAGTGGCTTGGTCTTGCTGCTGCTGTAAATAAGCATAAGCGGCCTTAGGGTCACTAAAACATTGCGTGGCATTCTGCACAGCCCGTGGATTAGGCGTTGCGAAAGTTGCCGTCGTATAAACAGCGCTGATCAGCATCATTACTAGCATGGCAATACACTGTCGCAAGTTGGCAGCTCCCTATACGGTCTGATTATTTGACTTGAATGCTTGCTATTTGTGATGCTATTTGTGGGCTCATTACTCTTGCGTTTTCGCAGCCTCCCATAACGCATCCATTTCCTCTAGGGTACTGTCTTCCACCGTCTTCCCTTGCTCGGCCAGCTTGGCTTCGATATAGCCAAAGCGCGATTTAAACTTATGCACGCAAGTGAGGGTCGCGGCCTCGGCATCCAGACCAACTTTACGCGCTACGTTGACCAAACCGAAGACACAGTCACCAAGCTCTTTTTCTAGCTCAGCCCGCTGTTGTTCGGATTGAACCTGACCTTCTCTAGGTAAGGCTTCTTTTAACTCAGCAAGCTCTTCTTCTAACTTTTCTACCGCGCCATCTACCCCCGGCCAATCAAAACCCAGTTTATTGGCGGCCTTTTGTAGCGATTGCGCCTGCATTAACGCACTGCCTGCTTTGACACTGTCCAAACGGCGTTTAGGTTTGCCTCGTGCCTCGCGCTCTGCATTTTCAATCGCTTTGATTTCATCCCAGCGCTGCTTGACCGCTGCATCGTCAGCCAAATTTTCTTTATCAAACACATGCGGATGGCGACGAATGAGTTTTTCTTGCAAGGTCGCAATCACATCACCCATAGCAAAGCGGCCTTGCTCAGCATAGAGTTGGCAATGAAACACCACTTGCAGTAAGACATCGCCAAGCTCGCCTTTTATGTCCTCATCATCATCTTCTTGCACCGCCTCGCCAAGCTCATAAGCCTCTTCGATGGCATACGGAATCAAACTGTGGTTGCTCTGCTTAATATCCCAAGGGCACTCTGCTCGCAAGCGAGCCATCAGGGCTAATAAATCGGCTAACTCTGCTGTCGCGCTTGGGGTACCGGCTACCGGTGTTGGGGCTATTACTGGTCTTTGCGCTGCTTTGGTGATCGCGGTGTCAGTCATTATCTATTTCCAAAATTTCTAGTAAGGTTATTGCCTGGTTTTTTAGGGGGTGGTCATTTAAAGCCTTTCTGGCAGCCTTGTCATGGCACTGTTATCTAAATGTCATCTAAAAGCGGTAGCATCGCCAATACGACGCTCAGTCCTAATCTACCATAACCCTAGAGGGTAATCATGACAATAATGGCAGGCCCACAGCAGACGACTACGCCTACAACGGTACCGACCCCTTTCGCAGACGCTAAACCTTCCCCCTCTTCATCGCCTATCTCCACTGCTAACCCTATCCGCTTACGCAATATTGCTGTGATTGGTGCCGGCTATGTGGGGCTGTCTAATGCTATTTTATTGGCGCAAGCGCACCTGCAAACCACGGTCACTCTCTTCGATATTGATGCGCAAAAAATTGGCCTACTACAGCAGGGCATCTCACCGCTGCAAGATACGGAGATTTGTCATTTTTTAGCAGAACAACCACTTAATTTAAAGGCTACCGCTGACGCTACAGGTATTTATCAGTCCTGCGATTTGCTGCTTATTGCTACTCCAACCAATTACGATGTGGCTTCCGGTAAATTTGATACGGCTTCGGTGCAGGCCAGCATTGAGTCTATCCGCGAGCAAAACCCTTTTGTGCCTATCGTGATTAAATCGACCGTACCGATTGGTTTTACAGAGCGGATGCACACCCTGTTTGACGCCAATATTGTCTTTATGCCGGAATTCCTTCGAGAAGGCCAAGCACTGCACGATAACCTGTATCCTTCACGGATTATCGTTGGGGCCACGAGTGAGCAAAGTGCGTTTGCGCAAGCGTTAATGGCCTTATATCAGCAAGCCAGTAGCGCCCATACTGCAGAGTATCCCATTGCTACCTTACTGATGCCGCCGACCGAAGCCGAAGCGGTTAAATTATTCGCCAACAGTTATTTAGCAACGCGCATAGCTTTTTTTAATGAACTAGATAGCTTTGCCGAAAAGCACGACCTAGACAGCCGAGCCATTATCACCGGTGTGGGGCTCGATCCGCGTATCGGTCAACATTATAATAATCCCTCTTTTGGCTATGGCGGTTATTGTCTGCCAAAAGACACCCAACAACTTAAAGCCAATTATCTCGGCATCCCCGCCAATCTGATTCACGCTATTGTCGATGCCAACAACACCCGCAAACGCTTTATCGCCCGCAGTATCATTGATCAAAACCCTACCAGTATTGGCATTTATCGCTTAAGCATGAAAAAAGATGCCGACAATTTCCGCGACTCCGCCGTGCTCGATATTATCGCAATTTTAAAGCAACACGGCATGACAGTGACGGTCTTTGAACCCGCCTTAGCCACTGAGCAATTTGCCGATTGTCTAGTCATTAACGACTTAGAGACCTTTAAAAATACAAACGATCTTATTGTCGCCAACCGTTGGCATGACGAATTAAGCGATGTCGCAGATAAGGTCTATAGCCGTGATGTATTTGGCTATAGCTGATGACGGTAGAGAATATACTCTGCAAAGGTTATAACGGTGCTAGTACGAATTCTTTGTGCCTTTGTCAGCGCAGACAAAGCAAGCTAGAAAATTTATACCAGAATCGCGTTTAACTTTAGGGTTATGGAATACTAGTAGCCCTATGGAGTACTAGCAAAGTTATTTATTTATAGTGAAATTTTGCTACTCTAGAGCCTAGCTTCTTATCGTACAATTTTATAACTGCTGCTATTTAATAACCTAAAAATGAATAGCCGATAACCTACTCTCTATTGATAATATAAGTGACTGCGATGACCGCCTACCCTGTTAGAGAAATTACCTCGTTTAAAGCCTATGACATCCGCGGAGAGCTGGGCGTCAATCTTGATGAAGATATCGCTTACCGTATTGGCCGAGCCTTTGCGCAGATTTTGCTACAGCAGCGTGCCAGTCACGATGCTACAAACGAATTAACTCGCGCCATCGTGATTGGTTGCGACATTAGAGACTCTAGTGAGTCATTAAAGACGGCCACAGCGCAGGGGATTCTAGATGGTGGCGTTGATGTGATCGATTTGGGCATGGCAGGGACAGAGGAGGTCTATTTCGCGACCAGTCATTACCAAGCCTTGGGCGGCATAGAAGTGACGGCCAGTCATAATCCAATCAATTACAACGGTTTGAAATTAGTCCGTGAAGGCTCACGACCTATTAGTAGTGATACGGGTCTTGCCGATATTCAAAAGTTGGCGGAGTCCGGTAAGTTTAGTACGGTTGCGAGCCAAGGGGCCTTACTACCAAAACTCGACAAAACAGCCTATATTGACCATGTCATGAGCTTTATCGATACGGACAATTTAAAGCCATTAACTATCGTTATTAATTCCGGAAATGGTAGCGCAGGTCCTGTAGTCGACCTATTAGAGCAGCGACTGATAGCGGCTAACGCGCCTATTACCGTGATAAAGCTGCATCATGACCCCGACGGCACCTTCCCTAATGGTATCCCTAACCCGATGATTTATGAGAACCGCCGCTCGACGCAGCAAGCGGTACTTGAGCATAAAGCGGATTTAGGCATTGCCTTTGATGGTGACTTTGACCGTTGTTTCTTGTTTGACGCTGCTGGCGAGTTTGTCGAGGGGAGCTATGTGGTGGGTATGCTCGCGCAAGCGTTTTTGCAAAAGCATCCGCAAGAGACCATTGTCTATGACCCCCGAGTGATTTATAACACTGAAGCGATCGTGGCAGAAGCCGGTGCCAAAGCACAAATTAGTAAATCAGGCCATTCGTTTATTAAGCAAGTCATGCGTGAGTCCGGCGCCATCTACGGCGGTGAGATGTCGGCGCACCATTATTTCCGTGATTTCTTTTACTGCGATAGCGGTATGATTCCGTGGTTATTAGCCATCGAACTTTTATCAACTACCGGCAAATCCTTGACCCAATTGGTCAATGAACGTATCGCGGCTTACCCAAGCTCAGGGGAAATGAACTTTAAATTAACTGACGTTGCGTCGACAGAAATCATCGAACGTATTGAACATCAGTTTGCGCATGCTAACCCTAATAAAGATTTACTCGATGGCTTAAGCCTCGACTTTGGCGAGTGGCGCTTTAATCTGCGCACCTCCAACACTGAACCGCTAATACGCTTAAATATCGAAACCCAAGGAGATGAGGCCTTGCTCAAAGATAAAATGGATGAGATTCAAGAATGGTTAGAGGGCCAAGGGGCCGTATTGGCTTAATCGTTATATCTATAACCCTCTTAAAGCTATTGCTAATAATACTTTTTGCAAATCCCTACAGAAAAAGGGCACAGAGTTAATCGAGACCTGTGCCCTTTTTTAGCGATATTATTGACGCCTCTTAATCATCATGAGCCTTTATTCAATCAATTTAACCCGCCTACTTACCACGACCAATACCCACATAATCACCAATCAATGCCGCTATCTGTACTTTGCTAAGAGCGTTCTGCGCATCAAATATGGGTAAGGCTACTTCGTTAATAGCACTAACGGGGATTTGCTGATAAGCCGACCACACTAGGATAAACAAGGCTTGGGCTTGCTCCAATTCCGCTGCGGGCTGCGGAATAAACTGTAGGAGAGGTTGATTAGGATACAGGCCGGCCAACTCAGCCTCTGCTTCGCCAGCGTATACCTGCGTGGTAATGTCATAAGACCAAAGCAAATTCAGTAGCGGATGAATAGCTGAAGATGAAGTACGCCCTGAGCCCTCTTTGTAGCTTGCGCCCCAGATACTGACCGTCTTGCCTTCAATCTTACCGTCAAAATACTGCCAAAACTTGCGGAATATGAGCTCTTTTTGGTCGTCATTAATTTGATCGACCGCATGCATTAAGCGGTTTTCTTTACCGGCGACGCCCAAGGTTTGCTGTAGCGCAGCAATCTCTGCTGGCAATGTTTGACCCCCAAAACCCCAACCGGCTTTCAGATAGCTCTTACCAATACGTTCATCGAGTCCCATAATATTGGCCACTTCGCTAATATCAACGCCTTGATGGTCAGCGAGTCTTGACCACTCATTCATAAAACTGACTCGGGTGGCGAGCATATTCATAATGGCACTGCGCGCAAACTCTGTGGTGGCGATATCGGTGATAAAGGTCTGTTTAGCTTGTGCCATCAGTGGCTGTAATATCGCCAGTTTGTGGCTAGAATTAGGCGTCTTTTCACCCATCAACCATAGCGTCGGCGATAACATGGAGGCGTAAGAATGACCATCTTGCAAAAACACAAACGGCACATAATAAACCCAAGCGCGTTGACACTGCTGCGCCACCCTATTAAAAGTACTTAACGCCTCAATCCCACTCAATACTAGCGGTACCTGCGTCGATAGCGCACTCTCATTAAACTTGCTAACCCACAAGTCTTGACCACCCTGCTGCTGGCGCCAACTCTCAGGTAACTCAGGATAAAATAACCAATATAAAGCGGCCTGTGCCTGTGGGTCGGTGCTATGCTTTATATTGTCTGCAGCTTTGGATACCGAGGTAGCCGCCAATAATCCACTGGCATCAGCAGGTACCGGATAGACGACAATCTGCTGCTGACTATGATACAACTGCCAAAGAGCCTGTAATTGATACTCAAACTTATAGGTAGCCAACGTCTCTTGCAGCACGGCTTCATCAGCGTATAAATGCACGGTTTGCGCTAGGCTAGCCAGCACGGTAGCGGTGGTTAATGCATCAATAGAGTGACCAACGATGACACAAACCTTGTGCTGCATAGGTTGCGAAGTAAGATGAGCAGGCATACGCAAGGCGTCCTTAATAGTTATAGTCGTTGATTATTATAGCTAGGTAAAGATTGGACAAAACAAGAATAATTCAAATCAGTTAAGAGAATTCGGAAGCTTTTATATGGCTTAATAGCGCTTGCGTCGAGGCGTCAAACTGAACGGCCGAGCTAGCAGATTCGGACTCGCCAGCTCCATCATGCAGCGCGCTCAACTCAGCAAAGACATCATTGGCGACCTGCTTGCCCATCTCTACGCCCCATTGATCAAAAGGGTTAATATCCCAAATGCTCGCCATGACATAGACTTTATGCTCGTACAGCGCAATTAGGGCACCGAAGCTGGCTGGGGTGAGCTCATCCAATAGCATAGTCGTCGACGGCTGATTGCCCCGATAGCGCTTAAACTTATCTAAATCACACACTACCGCATCCTCTGCTACCGCCACTGCATGATTGCCGAAAGCTAAGACCCGGCTCTGCGCTAGGCAATTGGCTAAGGACAAATCATGCTGATGACGCAAATCCTCGCCATGCTCATCCTCTAAATAATGCTGCACGCAAGCGATAAAATCACAAGAAACCCGTTGAGTACCTTGATGCAGCAATTGATAGAAAGCATGCTGGGCATTGGAGCCGATCTCACCCCATAATACGGGAGAAGTCGCATATTGAATGACCTCGCCTGCCCGCGTCACCGACTTGCCATTGCTCTCCATCTCCAACTGGGTCAGATAACTGGGCAGGTAACAAAGCCGACCATCATATGGCAATACCGTATGCGCATTAATGTGCAAAAAAGTGCTGTTCCACACTCCTATCAGCCCTAGTAATACCGGCAAATTATTGGCAAAGTCAGCTGTGCGAAAATGCTCATCCATCGCATGAGCCCCCGCTAGCAGCTCATGAAACTGCGCCATACCAATACGTATCGCTACCGCCAATCCAATCGCCGACCACATGGAAAACCGACCGCCAACCCAGTCCCATAAGGACAGTTGATGCTCAGGATGAATGCCCCAGGCTGTGACTTTTTCTAAATTGGCAGAGATGCCAATAAAGTGCCGATGCAATACGGCCTCACGACTGGCTTTGGTGGTTAATAACCAAGCTAGGGCGGTCTTGGCATTCGATAGCGTATCAATGGTGCCAAATGACTTCGACGAGACAATAAATAGCGTCGTCTCCGGATTTAATTGCGCTAATATACTGCCCAGCTGGGTGCCATCCATGTTTGAGACGAAATGCACGCGGATATCACTATCTGCCCACTCATCCAAAGCAGTGGCGGCCATTAAGGGTCCTAAGTCCGAACCCCCTACTCCGATATTCACCACATCGGTAATGGCCTTGCCAGAAAACCCCCGCCAAATACCATTACGAATCCGCTCAACCAGGTACGCCGCATGCTCAAGGCTGGCGTGAATCTGGGCAACCACCTCTTGCCCCTCTACCAACAAACGCGCTGATTTAGGCAATCGTAGCGCCGTATGCAAGGCGGCCCGCTGCTCACTAATATTGACTTTTTCACCCGAAAATAGGGCATTGATTTTAGCAGTCAGTTGGCTCTGCTGGGCCAGCTCAAGTAGCGCCTTTTTGACCTCAGCATCTAGACATTGTTTGGAATAATCAAAATAAATGCCTTCAGCTGCAGTACTAAAAGTTTGCGCCCGCTCAGCATCTGTGGCAAACAAATCTGCCAAGGACCAATGCTGCTGACCCAAAGTCTTTAGCGTCTGCCAAGCAGGCAGTTGATCCGGCAACGAGGTAAGTTGCTGGGTAACAGAACCGGTAGGAGCTTGGGGCGAATAGGCTGAAGAGGTCATTATATTGAAGTCGCATCATTGAGCTGGCGCTCAGCGAAATAGATAAAGGCGCGCATATAGCTGGTCATATCGCCTGCATCAAAGCTATCACCGCGCATGGTCGTCACATTGACGCCTTCAGTACTAATCAGAGCATCGATAGCATCAGTGAGCTGAATCTCACCACCGACTGAGGGTTTAGTCTCAGCGAGATAATCAAAGATACGGTTGCTAAACACGTAACGGCCAACGACGGCCAATTTAGAGGGAGCGTCGGCTAAGCTAGGCTTTTCGACAAAGCCCGCTACCGCAAAGCTAGCATTGCTATCGGCTTCAACTTGGCTTAAATCTTCTGCCGCTTTGAGCTTCGCAATACCGTATTTATGCACATCGCTATCTGCCACTTCATCGACTAAAATTTGCGAATGGCTAGCGGTAGCAAACTCACCCAGCATAAACGCTAAATTGTCCGTGCTCATATCGGTGGTAAACGGATTAAGCACCACATCAGGCAGTAAGACCGCAAAACCGTGCTCGCCAATAATAGGCCGCGCTGCTAATACGGCATGACCTAGTCCTAGTGGCTTACCTTGGCGAATCATAGAAATAGTCACATCCTGTGGCAACCAATTCAGACTATCGGCCAATTCATCTTTACCCTTTTGCCGCAGCTGCGTATCCAGCTCAGCATTGAGGTCAAAGTAATTTTCAATAGCGCTTTTTTGCGCATGGCCTACTAGCACAATATGCTTGATACCGGCGGCGATAGCTTCTTCAATGACATAATGAATGGCAGGACGATTGCCTAGCGGCAGTAACTCTTTAGGCACAGACTTTGAGAGTGGCAGCATGCGGGTGCCAAAGCCGGCTACTGGGATTACGGCGTGGGTTATTTTGTTTTTCATAGGAAAGTTTATTATATTAATAGGTGAAGTAATAACTATAGCTCAATAAAATCGATAATGCGCTGCAACCATGCGTCATAATTGTAATTCTCTAATACATGCTGACTAGCATAACGTATCATCTCTTTTTGTTGTTTGGTATAGCCTTCCGCAAGCTGTGCGAATAGCTCGTCTGCCTCATCTTTAGAGTTTATAACTTCACACATACCCTCAAAGCGAGTACTAACCGCCAAGCTAGGATTGGTAACCGCTAATCGACCACAGGCCATAATCTCGATTAAGCGCCTTGAAAACATACTTGGGGAGTCAGTTAATTTATTCACATTGAGATAGTTAAAATATTAATTAAAAAAATAATTTTTAATTAATTTTCTGATTATGATAAAAGCTGTATTTTATGTTTACATAAGATACAGCTTAACAAAAATAATTATTAGTAAGAAGTCAACGAAAAATTCTTATTTTATATTTTCATGTACAAAACCTTCAAGCCTTTGCTTTATTTCATTTATAAGTAAATTTTTATTACCTTTTTCAGGCACATCCACAATAGTAACTGATTTATGCCAAACATCAGTAGCTGACTCACTTACTTTCCGCCAATCAATTTCGGAGGAATTTGAAAAAAGCCATGTTTTTACTCCTAAAGCGCCTGCTAGCTCAGCAACAGTTGTAGCTGGAGCTAGTATCAAGTCCATACAGGACATTAAAGCAGCAACACTATCAAAATCGTTATATTGATCTATGTCATTAAAATTTAGAAGCTTACCTGGATAACGTTGATTAATCCAATTTACTTCTTCTTCACACTCATCATATTGAAAATTAACAAATTGAATCTCAGGTATTTTAAATAGGCATTCAAGCTCTGCTATACTTAGATAATGCTCATTTCTAGCTGAAGTAGTAATGCTACTTCTCCAACTTATTCCAATAAGGATTTTAGATGAAATCGCAGACAATCTTCGCATAAACATATTTTTTAAGTCTATATCATAAGACAGATACTTTTCACCTGAAAAACTTTTATAATCAGGCAGCACGTCATATAACATGCTAGTTATTAATGACATCGCATCTACACTTTCGATAATGCCCATAGCACTATCATCAATAATGCCCACTAAATCTGAACCAGGTACTTGGGAATAATTACTCACGATAATTTTATCATCATTCCTAGGTCTATCTACAGCAACAAAATCTAAGCCTGGGAAAGAGTTTAGGAAGATATTTTTTAACCTGGGACTACAAGATATTATTATTTCAGAATTTGATAAATTATCTCTTAAGCTATTATATATACTTGCAAATCTGATTTCATCTCCCGGTCCAAATATACTGATAAATAAAACCTTCTTTTTATCTTTTAAAAGCCTCATATCATTAAAATATTTATTTGGAAAATAATTCTTCATCAACAATGCAATATTAAGCTCTTTGAAAGTTTCAAAAGCCTTACCTACTAAACGATTTCCAAAGTAAGCCTTACGCTTATGCATTTCTCCTATATCTACATTTTTAGATATACATTTATTTAGTATTGTTAAGCTCTTAGAATATTGTGAGTCAAGAACATATAGACGCATAGCCTCCGTAGCTATTTGCTTGCTTATCCCATTTACTTCGATATATTTTTCTATCAGATTAACAGCATTTTTAAGCTTGTTATTGTAGGATAAAGCTTGGCTATATACTACAACATAACCCTCTTGATATTTATTAGCTATAACTAACTTACAAGCTAATTTTTCCGCTTCTTCGAAAATCTCAGCAGCAATATATCCATTCACTTTTCTAATTGTAATATTATTATCTAGACGAAGTGAAGTAGTTAAAGCATTTTTTATATCATTCTCAGTTTTCTTATCGTTAAGATTACTCAATAAGAAATTAGTATAAAATATTTTATCTGGTTTATAGGTAGCTATATCAAAACTCAAGCTTGTTAAATTATATAAATCTTTTTCGAAATGAATTGCTGATCTGAACCTCTCTAATATGCCTACTCGATTTGCATAGTAAACATCTAAATTAACAAGTAAATCAGCTAATAATTGAGCACTATAGAAATCAAACGTTATATTTGATATAGCTATACCTTTCTTTATAACATCTAATAAAATAAAATCTCCTGACATTATTAATAATGATAACGCTTCTTTAGCATCATCGAATTTCTTACCAGACATGCTAATAGCAAATAAATTATCATTAAAATCTTTAGAAATATTTTTATTATCTTTAAACTCATATACTGAGTTAATATTATCTAGTATGTTATTACGAGCTTCTTGAAACTCTGATTGCTCAGAAAGTAACCAATTCCATTGAAGTATTAGGTAGTTGCCGGGATAAAACTGCTGAGTAATCAATAAAATATTATTAAAGACTTCAACTGATAAAAATACTCTTATATTATTTAAAACACTCTCTCTTACCTTATTATTTTTCGCTAAAGATATTAATATTAAACTTAAAATACTATTAAAATAATCAGTTCTTTTACTGTACAATTCACCTAAGTGCTCACCTTTTAAAATACTTACATCTTTAGTATGAAGAGCATTAGCTAGTTTTATCATTGGTATATTAGTATTTAGCTTTTCTTCTTTTATTAAAGTATTAGTTATTTCAATTCTTTCAGAGTTTATTCTTCCAATAACAGCAAGCATACCTACCATATTTATTTCTTTCTTTTCATTAAATATAGTAGTGTTAAGATATTTTGGATAAATGCAATATGTGGCTACAAATAACTCCCATAACTTTAACTTTCTTACTCTTTGACTATCTTCAAAAATTACTCTATCGTCTGTAAGTCCCCATCCCGCATAAAAAGGCTTACCTAATACGGTTACTTTTTTACCACGAATTAAAGCTTCTAGACCGGTTAAGGAAGTTATCGTATACACATGATCTACGCGCTCAATTAAATCTATAATATGTTCGTCAGGTGATAATATCTTTGTAAACGAATCAACGTTGATATTTTTAAAGTTTGAATCTTGGAAACCCCTATAAATTTCAGGATGAGGTCTATAAAAAATCTCAGCCTTAGGATTTTCATATTTTGCTAATCGAACCATATCCTCCATAGTCCATTTGTTAGGATTTCCATATCTAATCGAAGCATCATTATCTACCTGACCAATAACCAATATACTCTTTTTTAAATTTAGACTTTTTTCCTTAAAAATAACAGGAGGATTATATTTTGATACTTTTGACTCAATTACTAAGCTGAGTAATTCCTTTGATTGATTTTCCAAAATTTTTGAACTACAAAAATTAAAAGTGTTTAGAATATTCTCAATATCGGATGATTCTTTAGGATTATAATACAAACCTGATTTATCAATAACTAAAGAGTAAGGCGTTGCTCCACTCGCTCCTAAATCAGCTGAACGTATAAACCCATCTTCTATGCGCCAAATTTCGAATTTTTTATATTTTAAATACCTATTAAGTGCCTTGCTTTCATTATACCCCCAAATTGCCACAATACTTGGCTGTATGGATAAGTGCCTAATTACATTTATCGTTTTATAATCTATCAATTTACGAGGAGCAAAAGCCACTCTAAAATCTGACAAATAATCAGCTATAAATCCAAATTTCCAATCATTAAAGCCTATAGCTATAACTATAGGCTTTTCATGTCCACTTAACCAATTTTCCCCCACAAGATATAGTTTTTCATAACCACTATCTTCACCAAAAATTTCGTAAGGATCATGGACAATAAAATTATAACCTTTATCTTTAGGTAGCTTTTTTTTCCAATAATCTTGAGTGCGTCTATTGAAATATTCAGCTAATTTAGCTTTCTCATCTTTTAAAATAAATTTATTAAACATACTTAGACTACTCTGTGATCTTAATAATTAATCATTTCTAAGCTCAGAGGAGTAGCAAAATCCACATCCTCACTCACTCTTTTACCAATAATATCATTATACATTTTAGGGGGTAGACCATACCCAGGTCTAACACTGCGAATACAATTTGGAGTAATAACTTCTCCAGCTTTCATTGGTTTGACAAAATAAAGAGATCTTCTGAACTGTGCGTTACCTTGCTCACTAGATTTTCTGCCATAATCAACCTTGCCTAAAGCCTCCCAACAAGTGCGACTTGCTTGACATAAATGTAGTAGCTCAGCCTCTTCTAGTGAAAAACTATCGTCAGGTCCCCCACCATTACGATCAAGGGTGACATGCTTTTCAATAATTCTAGCTCCCAAAGCCACACTAGCGATAGCGGTAGTATTATCTAATGTGTGATCAGATAACCCAGTGACTAAGCCAAATCTCTCTTGCATGTCTTGTAATGTTCTTAAATTATAGTCGCTTGATGGTGCAGGATAGCCACTTACACAATGTAAAACAGCTAATTCTTTACAACCGCCTTCTCTTGCAGCTTCAATAGCTTCCATTATCTCTATATCATTTGCCATACCAGTAGATATAATCATTGGCTTGCCGGTACTAGCCACATATTTTATGAGTGGCAAATCAACAGCTTCAAAACTTGCTATTTTATAAGCAGGTGCATTTAGGTCTTCCAACATATCTACAGCAGTGTTATCGAACGGAGAGCTAAACATAGTGATGCCTACTTGCTTAGCTTTCTCGAATAGGGGTTTATGCCATTCCCACGGTGTATAAGCCGATTGATAGAGCTCATACAAAGTTTGACCATCCCATAGCCCACCCTTGATTTTAAAATCATCATTATCTGAATTAAGCGTAATTGTATCTGCGGTATAGCTTTGCATTTTTACTGCATCAGCACCACATTTTTTAGCCATCTCAATAATTTTAAAAGCAGTCTCGATATTACCATTATGGTTGGCAGACATTTCAGCAATTATATATGGTGAAGAATTCTTACTTATTTCTCTACCGTTGATACTTAAAACGTTCATAGTCTATTCCTTAATAAATTCGTAGGTTTCAAAATCACCTTGGTAAATTCCTACTTTTTTAAAACTATTAGCTAAAAAAGCCTTGATAGAAGCGATATTATCTTTATGAATCACTGCATTGTATATACAAAAATTAGTCTGATTAACTACTTTGGAAATCGCCTCTTTAGCATAACCTTTACCTGAATAACTTGGATCTATAGTTAATGATATTTCTACACATTCTCTAATATTTTTAATCTGCTTATCTACTCTAATAATGCCAATTGTAGAGTCTTCCGCATTAATTTTATATATTTCTGTATCTAGACTATTAAGTTTGCTAGAAAACCATATATTATGTTCTTCAGCAGTAGGATATTTAGTATTTAACGCATAGTTTCTAATCCCATTTATATTCTGCAAATCAAACAAGTACTCTTTATCTTTTTCTGATATAGGAACCAAAATCATTGCTCACTGCCCTCTATGTAATGTAGAAATGCTATGTAATATTTATAATACTGGCAGCCACCTTCTTTGCTCCAAAGCCATCTACAAGTGACATAATTTTGTATCTGCGGTTATTATATGTTTCGTCATTGATTTCTAAGAATTGCAGAAAATTATAGACAGAAGAATAAGAGATAGATTGGAGATTTCCGAGATAATCGATAAGATTTTGTTGGTACAAATAATTAACTAGTTCCGTTTGATTATCAGCAATATCTACTAAGGCAGAATTTATACCAAGACAGAATCTTTCCCACACTGTTGAACCGCACGCACCTAAACAATAATTACTTTTACTCATAAGTTCAGCCATCTGGCTAGTTGATTCCTCAATATAAATATGTGTTGAATCTGAAACTAAATTTGATAATATCTTATAATCATTACTAGGTAACTTACCCGTAATAATATGGAAATTGAATTTATTACTATCTATTAAAGCAGGAATCACTTTACACCATAAATCAATATTACCTACTCCACCAAAATTAACTAATACTTTTTTTGATTCATGTTTATTTTGGGACGTTAATTTACGTAATTTATGAAATTGAGGTTTTAATAAAGCATACTCAGGTCCTAATAACCGTAAGCATCCTAAAGGTATTAAATCATCATATCTATCTTGCATTTTAGGCCAAAGGTTTTGGTCGATAAGTAAATCACAATGATGAACTCGATTTGCTAAATCATCAATTATTACAATAGGAAATAAATGATGTTTCCTCACGATATCTTGCCAAATGTAAGCAATAGAATAGTGGTCAATGATGAGTGCGTTTATAGGGGAGTTTGAAATTGAATGCAAAAAATCCTCAGCATCTTGCTGTTGCGATACTCCTAACCACTCACAATGATTTTCAGAAATTTTTGTTACACTCGCATTGCCAATAACTTTATATCGAAAATCAGAATCTACAATAATTTTAAAAAAACTTTCATCAAACTCTCTGACAAAAAAAATACTATCTATTGAAAGTTTTTTAAACTCTTTGGCTAATGTAATACATCGTTGTAGATGACCTGTACCTATATGAGTAGCTACATCTACTCTAAAACCTACTGTTTTCAACTATTACTCCAAGCCTTGTATAACAATTCTGCTGTCTCCCAATCTTCTAGCGTATCAATATCCTGAACAAGATAGCGTGGTATTTTTATCCCAATAGAGTGATTATCAAAAATAGGTAAATCGTGTTCCCATGCTTCCTTTGTTCCCCAGTAAAACTGTCCAGCATCATGCCAACACTCTTCTAAGTCTTGAGAACGAACTTTTAAATTTTCAGGGTTAATCATTGACACATGACTATCAGAAGATAACGTAATGGCACGCTGAATAGGAAAGGCATAGCTTGTTATACTAAAGGCATAGTGCAATCCTTTATTTCCTTTCAGAGCTTCTAAACCTTTTTGAATATATATAGAGTCCAACATAGGCGCAGTGGCGTATATACAGCAAACATGCTCTAAATCGTTTATATTCAACCTATCAATGGCGTCTTTTATAACAGGCGTCGTACCAGTAAAATCATTAGAAAGTTCGTTATTTCTAATAAAAGGAACTTCGGCCCCATATCTAAGCGCTATTTCAGCTATTTCTTCATCATCGGTAGAAACAATAATTTTATCGAAACAATTACTATCTATAGCCGCTTTTATAGAATATGAAATTAAAGGACTGCCATAAAAATCTTTAATATTTTTGCGAGGAATGCGTTTGCTACCACCACGAGCTGGTATAACGGCTACGTTAGTCATTTTTTAAGATACTCTTCAAAGAATCAACAATGTATTGCTGCTGCTCCTCAGTAAGATCAGGATACATGGGCAAACTAATAGCTGTAGAATAATAAGCTTCAGCCTCAGGATAATTTCCTACTTTAAAACCAAAATTCTCTTGGTAATAAGGCTGTAAATGAACAGGAATATAATGTAAATTTACTCCTATATTTGCTGCTCGCAAAGCTTCAAAAATCTCTAGGTGAGACTTGTCGATCTTCTCAAGCTTGAGACGTATCACATAAAGGTGCAATCCTGAATAACTATCTGGTAATTGATAGGGTATCACTACAGGAATGCTCTCTAAAAGCATATTGTACCTTTTTGCAATCTCATGGCGTGCACTTGTAATATCAGCTAGTCTCTTAATTTGCGAAACTCCTAGTGCTGCCTGCATTTCGGTCATTCGATAATTAAATCCTAACTCAATCTGCTGATAATACCAGGGACCATCGGGGTCATTAGTCATTAACTCAGAGTTGCGAGTAATACCATGACTACGTAATAAGTCCATTTTTTGAGATAAATCGGCATTATTAGTAGTGGCTACACCACCTTCAGCTGTAGTAATAATTTTAACAGGATGAAAACTAAAGATGGTTATATCAGAATAAGCACAATTACCTATTGCCTTCCCTTTATATTTTCCGCCAATAGCGTGAGATGCATCTTCTATAATTGAGAAGCCATACTCTTGCGATAGATGATAGATACTCTCCATATCACAGGATTGACCACATAAATGGACAGGAATCACTACTTTTGGCAGTTGACCTTGCTGTTTTGCATCCTCAAGCTTATTTTTCAGAGCAAGAATTGATATATTATAGGTTTTAGGATCAATATCTACAAAATCAATTGAGGCTCCACAATATAGTGCACAATTAGCTGAAGCTACAAAAGTGATAGGAGTTGTCCATACGATGTCTCCTTCTTGCACTCCCAAAGCTAAACAAGCCACATGTAAAGCTGAAGTTGCACTGTTCATTGCTAGTGCATAATCTACATCACATTCATCCTTAATTGCCTGCTCAAACTCTGGTACTTTAGGTCCTTGTGTCAAGAAGTCAGACTTTAGAACATCAACTACAGCGTTGATGTCCTCTTCTGTAATATTTTGACGACCGTATGGTATAAAATTCATTATATTTTACCAATCTTATTCTTATTATCTTCTACCCATTCTTCAAGTTCTTGAATTGGCATCCATTCTGTATTGTTATCACTAGAATATACGAAACCTTCTGGTACTAATTTACCATCTTTTACTCGTTCAGGTGAATGTCCCCAGTTATTAATGGTAGGAAGAATTTTGAAATGTTCAGGATATTCATAGGTATAGTAAGAATCTTCAGCACCAATCATTTGTTCATGGAGTTTTTCTCCCGGGCGAATACCAATAACTTTAGTAGTAGCCTCAGGAACAACTGCTTTTGCCACATCCATAATATTCATAGAAGGGATCTTTTTAACATATATCTCGCCACCTTCCATATCTTCAAAAGCATGCCATACTAATTCTACGCCTTGTTCTAATGTAATCATAAATCGCGTCATACGTTCATCAGTAATTGGTAATTCACCTTTCTCTCGGATTGATAAAAAGAAAGGAATTACAGAGCCACGTGAACCCATAACATTACCATAGCGAACAACGCTAAATTTTGTATTATGCTGTCCACTATAGGCATTACCTGCTACAAAAAGCTTGTCAGAGGTAAGCTTAGTAGCGCCATATAAATTAATAGGGCTGCTTGCTTTATCAGTAGAAAGAGCAACAACTCCTTTGACACATTTATCAATGCAAGCATCAATTAGGTTCATAGCGCCATGCACATTAGTTTTAACACATTCAAATGGATTATATTCTGCTGTAGGTACAATCTTAGTTGCTGCAGCATGTACAACATAATCTACGCCATCTAGAGCACGATACAAACGTTCTTTATCGCGAACATCACCAATAAAAAATCTTACTCTATCATCGCCTTCAAAAAGCTTAGCCATTTCCCATTGCTTCATTTCGTCACGCGAAAATATAATAATTTTTTTAGGATTATACTTTTCAAGTGTCATTGGGATGAATTTGTGGCCAAAAGAACCTGTTCCACCTGTCACTAAGATTGTTGAATTTTCAAACATCAGTTTCACCTAAGCATATATTTAAATCAATTATATTGTAAAAAAACACCCCATAATTATAGGGGTGTTTTCATCGGAATATCAAGGCACTATTACCTTAACGGTACTATTTAATGGTTGTGATTACCAACCAGTAACTTCTTTCAATTTCTCACCGATCTTAGATGGATCACGCGTGTAAGCGATACCAGCATCCTCAAACGCTTTGAATTTCTCTTCAGCAGTACCTTGACCACCAGAGATGATGGCGCCAGCATGGCCCATACGCTTACCTTTAGGGGCAGTAACACCAGCGATGTAGCCGATAACTGGTTTAGTTACGTGCTCTTTGATATAAGCAGCCGCTTCTTCTTCAGCAGTACCACCGATCTCACCGATTAGGACGATAGCTTCCGTTTGTGGATCTTCTTGGAACAATTTCAAGCAATCAATCTGGTTCATACCTGGGATTGGATCACCACCGATACCGATACAAGTCGACTGACCAAAGCCAAGCTTAGTAGTCTGAGCTACTGCTTCATAAGTCAAAGTACCAGAGCGTGAGATGATGCCTACTTTACCTGGTAAATGGATGTGGCCTGGCATGATGCCGATTTTGCACTGACCTGGCGTGATGACGCCTGGGCAGTTAGGACCAACCATTCTTACGCCTTCAGCTTCTTCGATGTAGCGTTTCGCTTTCAACATATCTAGCGTAGGTACGCCTTCAGTGATGACCACGATTAGCTTCACACCAGCGTCTACTGCTTCGATGATTGAATCTAGTACGAAGGGTGCAGGTACGTAGATAACACTAGCGTCAGCTTGAGTAGCTGCCATAGCTTCAGACATCGTGTTGAATACTGGTAGACCTAGGTGCGTTTGACCGCCTTTACCTGGGGTTACGCCGCCGACTACTTTGGTGCCGTATTCGATCGCTTGCTCAGAATGGAAAGTACCGTTTTTACCGGTGAAACCTTGCACCAATACTTTGGTGTCTTTGTCGATTAATACACTCATTTATTACTCCTAATTGGTTGCCCCGCCATGATCTCGGTCGAGGCTTATATATTCTGTTAATAGCGTGACTTCAAGAATGCGTGACCCTACTAATTAAGGGCCCGCACCAGTATGAAAAATCGCTATTAATTAAGCTTTAACGGCGTCAACAATTTTCTGTGCAGCGTCAGATAGGCCTTGAGCTGAGATGATTTTCACATCAGACTTTTCTAGTAGCTCAGCGCCCAACTCAGCGTTGTTACCTTCCAGACGCACGACTACAGGTACTTTTACGTCGACTTCTTTAACAGCTGCGATGATAGCTTCAGCAATCATGTCACAACGTACGATACCACCGAAGATGTTGATTAGAACACCCTCTACGCTGCTGTCCTCTAAAATGATTTTGAAGGCTTCAACAACGCGATCTTTAGTAGCCCCGCCGCCAACGTCTAGGAAGTTAGCTGGCTTGCCGCCGTATAGTTTGATGATGTCCATGGTGGCCATAGCAAGGCCAGCACCGTTGACCATACAACCGATGTTGCCTTCTAGAGCAACGTAGTTCAGATCAAATTCAGCTGCTTTTAGCTCACGCTCATTTTCCTGTGAAGGATCATGCAATTTAGCGATTTCTGGTAGACGATATAGGGCGTTTGAATCCACACCGATTTTGCCATCAACACAAGCCAATTCGCCATTTTCACGCACGGCTAGTGGGTTGATTTCGATCATTTCAAAATCATTGTCGATAAAGGCTTGGTAAGCGCCGCTCATCAATTTTACGAACTGATTGATTTGCTTGCCTTCTAGACCTAATTTAAAACCAACTTCGCGTGCTTGGTAAGGCTGCAGACCTACTAAAGGATCTACAGTGATGCTAAAGATTTTTTCTGGCGTTTCTTCTGCCACTTTTTCAATCTCAACACCGCCTTCAGTAGAGGCCATGAAGGTTACACGGCGAGTAGCACGGTCAACCACAGCACCAAGGTACAATTCAGTTTGTACTGGGTACATGTCTTCCGCAACTAGGACGAATTTAACCGGTTGGCCTTCAGCATCAGTTTGATACGTTACTAGGTTAGTACCGATCAATTCTTCAGCGATTTGCTTAGCTTCTTCACGAGTCTTAGCAATCTTTACACCGCCAGCCTTACCACGGCCACCAGCATGTACCTGTGCTTTGATAACGGCCATATCAGTTGGCGTCTTATCAAAAGCAGCAGCGGCTTCGTCACCGCTATAAGCAATGATACCTTTTTGGATTGGCAAGCCATAGCTTGCTAGCAATTCTTTAGCTTGGTATTCATGTAAATTCATGGACTATTTCCTTATTGTTAACACAAGCGAAGTCAGATTAATGCAGAGCTTATGGGCAGTTGACTGCTATTAGCTCGGCTAATTAACAAAGCCGCTAATTAACCGATTGGCACAGCCTTATACCCTAGGCCCAATCACCAGGCCCAATGACAGCTCTATAGCCTCTGATTCACTTATAAAAATTAAGCAGAATAATAAATTACCATCCGTACCCAGCAGCGGCTACCTAAATCGTAACCTAGTTATCTGGCTGCTGGGTCAGGAGTAAGCAATAACACGTTAAATCAATAGGTTCATTGACTAGAACATACGTAAAGCACTACTGGCGCTATAATGAAGCGTCATTATAGAGGATAGCCAGTAGCTACTTATAAAACTATTTACGTTTTTTGCGCTGAATCGCATGGATAGCACGGCCATCAGCAGATAGTGCGGCTTCATGGACGGCTTCAGAGATGGTTGGATGCGCAAACGTCATTAACTGTAGATCTTCGATGCTAGAGACGAATTCCATCGCAATCATACCCTGGTGGACGATATCGCCCGCACCGGCTGAGATGGCATGCATACCGAGTAAACGGTCTGTTTTCGCATCGGCAACCACTTTGATTGAACCTTGACCTTCGCCTTGCGCTAGGGCACGACCATTGGCCGCTAGACTGAATGAACCAGTCTTAACTTCAAAGCCTTGGGCTTGTGCTTCTTGCTCAGTCAGACCAACCCATGCGATTTCTGGATGGGTATAGATGACGTTGATGATAGTATCGTAGTTGACCTGTGGTTTTTCACCATGGATGCGCTCGACCGCCATCATACCCTCTTCCATCGCTTTATGCGCTAGCATTGGGCCACGAACCAAGTCACCGATAGCATAGACGCCATCTAAATTGGTTTTGCACTGCTCGTTGACGTCCACTAGACCGCGTTCAGTCAATTGGATACCACAGTCATCCGCTAATAATTTTTCAGAGTAAGCACGGCGACCGACACACACGATTAATTTATCGAAAGTCTCGTCAGCAGCTTCGCCACCTTTTTCGCTAGTCACAACCACTTGGCCATCTTTGACTTCAGCGTTGGTGACTTTCGTATTAACGCGAATGTCTAAGCCTTGTTTTTTCAAGATTTTGCCGGCTTCTTTAGCGATTTCTTTATCAGCAGCAGCTAGGAATTCTGGCAGGGCTTCATACACCACCACTTCAGACCCTAGACGACGCCAAACTGAACCCAACTCTAGACCGATAACACCAGCACCAATCACGCCTAGACGCTTAGGTACTTCAGTGAAATCTAAGGCTCCGGTTGAATCAACGATATATTCGCCGTCAGTTTTAGCCACTGGGATATCAATCGGTACTGAACCCGCTGCTAAGATAACGTATTTAGCAGTGATTGTAGTTTCAGCTTCATCGGCAAGCGCAGTAAATTTGACTTTCTTTTCATCGCCTTTACCGTCAAGCAATGTGCCCCAGCCTTGTAGCCAGTCTACGCCATTGCCTTTTAGCAACATAGCGACACCGCCAGTAAGTTGTTTCACGATGCCTTCTTTACGCTCAAGCATTTTGGCGATATCGATGTTGACATCACCAGTAGTGATACCGTGGTCGCCCAACTCGTGCTTGGCAGACTCGTAACGATGTGAGCTGTCTAGCAAGGCTTTTGAAGGGATACAACCAACGTTTAAGCAAGTACCGCCTAGAGCAGGCTCGCCTTTATAAACACGTTTTTCGATACAAGCAACGCTCATACCCAATTGGCCGGCACGAATAGCGGCTTCATAACCACCAGGACCACCGCCAATAACGACTAAATCATAACTATCTTTCATAGTTCTACCTATTATTAATAAGAATAAAAAATAATTGAACCCGCATTAATGCAAAAAGCTTGTATCGATTGTCGCCGATACAAGCCTTAGGACCTTATAGGTCAAGTAGTAATAAGGTGGGGTCTTCGACCAATTCTTTAATAGTGACCAAGAATTGTACCGCATCTTTACCATCAATCATTCTGTGGTCATAAGATAGGGCTAGGTACATCATTGGCAAGATAACCACTTCGCCGTTGACAGCCATAGGACGCTCATTGATAGCGTGCATACCTAAGATAGCCGTTTGTGGAGCGTTTAGGATAGGCGTTGACATTAATGAGCCAAACACACCACCATTAGTGATAGTGAAAGTACCACCAGTCATGTCATCAAGCGATAACTTACCATCGCGAGCTTTACCCGCAAATTCACGGATACCGCCTTCAACGTCAGCCATGCTCATGCGATCTGTGTCACGTAGCACCGGTACGAATAAACCACGGTCTGAAGATACGGCAACACCAATATCGTAGTAACCATGATAAACGATGTCATCACCGTCGATAGATGCGTTCACGGCTGGGAAACGTTTTAGCGCTTCAGTCGCGGCTTTCACAAATAAAGACATAAAGCCAAGACGCGTGCCATGACGCTTCTCAAATTGGTCTTTATACTTAGCGCGCATGTCCATTAATGGCTTCATGTTCACTTCGTTAAACGTGGTCAACATTGCCGTTTCTTGCGTTACTGACAATAGACGCTCAGCCACACGCTTACGTAGACGAGTCATGGGTACACGTTTTTCAGTACGCTCGCCTACAGATTCTGCGACCGGACGACCGCTATCTGACTTGATAGAAGGGTCTGCTTTTAATTTTGGACTGGCCATATCAGACTTAGTCACACGACCATCACGGCCACTGCCTTCGACTGCTTTTGGATCAACACCAGACTCTTTCGCCGCTTTACGGACTGCTGGGCTTTGGTCTTTATGGTCTTGCTCGCTGTCGCTTGGTGCAGCAGCTTGTTTTGGCTCACCACCATCCGCAGCTTGTGCAGGAGCGGCTTCTGCACTGTCTTCTTTAGCAGCGGCAGGAGCATCAGTGCTAGCGGTAGCACCGGCTTCAAACTCACCGATAACTTCGTCAGATAAAACCACGTCGTCTACTTGCTTAACAATTTTGGTAACGACACCATTATCTGGAGCAACAACTTCTAATACTACTTTATCAGTTTCAATTTCTGCTAGGACGTCATCACGATTAACTTGATCGCCTTCGCTAACATGCCACTCAACGATCGTACCGTCAGCGACTGACTCTGGAAAGACGGGGGCTTTAATTTCAGCCATGGAAGTACTCCTTATGATATAAATTCTTATAGGCGATAGAGGCGGCAGTAGGCTGCTGTACTTTTAATAAGTAGTTATAAATACGGCTTAAAGGCTTTATAAAAGCTTATTAAACGTACCCATAATGAAGAAACAGCTCACTAGCTTAAATACAGTAAATTCTTTACTTCGATCTTAGGTCTTAAAAATGATGGCGTTATAAACAGCGACCGTAACGGCCGCTGCTTGTACGCTTATAACAATACTCTATGCTTATACCAGCTGGTCTACGCTGACCCCTAGGCCACCCGCGACCAAATCACGTTGTTGTTGAGCGTGAATCTTCGGCGAACCCGTAGCTGGTGCGGCAGAAGGTGGACGAGCTACCGGGTCCATAACTTTCGCACGGGTTGGATGCGGCACGACAATACGGAACATATGCGGTGCTAAATAGTACCAAGCCCCTTGGTTCAGTGGCTCTTCTTGCGTCCAAACGATTTCTTCGAGGTTTGGATATTTTTCAAACTCTTCCATCAGACGCTTTTCAGGTAGTGGGTACAGCTGCTCGATACGGGCAATAGCCACGTGCTCAAGACCTAGCTCACGACGCTGCTCTAGCAAGTCGTAATAAACCTTACCACCACACAGGACCAAACGGGTCACTTTGTCATTATCACGAGCGTCGACTTCCGGCAATACCGTCTCAAACTTACCATTGGCTAACTCTTCCAAATTAGAAGTGGCTAACTTATGGCGCAATAGACTCTTCGGTGACATAACCACCAAAGGCTTACGGATAGGACGAACCGCTTGACGGCGTAACGCATGGTATATTTGTGCAGGCGTCGTTGGTGTGATGACTTGCATGTTGTCTTCAGCACACAGCTGTAAGAAACGCTCTAGGCGGGCTGATGAATGCTCAGGACCTTGACCTTCAAAGCCATGCGGCAATAACATCGTGAGGCCACAGACGCGCTGCCATTTGGTCTCACCACTAGAGATAAACTGGTCGATAACGACTTGAGCACCGTTGACGAAGTCACCAAACTGGGCTTCCCAAACAACTAAGGCTTTCGGTACCGTCGTGGCATAGCCATATTCAAAGGCTAGCACCGCTTCTTCTGACAATAGCGAGTTATAGGTAGCAAAGCGTGCTTGAGTGTCGCTCATATGCGCCAACGGCACATACATGCTGCCATCCGTCATGTTATAAAGTTCGCTATGGCGATGGGAGAAAGTACCACGACCTACGTCTTCACCAGTAATACGGACTAAATAGTCTTCTTCAACTAAAGTGGCATACGCTAAAGTTTCAGCGGCACCCCAGTTCAGTGGCTCTTCACCAGTTTGCATGGCCAGACGCTGCTCGACGACTTTTTGTACTTGACGCTGTAGCTTATAGCCTTCAGGCAATTCAGCCATACGGCGACCGTAAGCTTTTAGCTTTTCGATATCAACGCTGGTGTCCCACTCGTCTTTAAGCTCATGGCCTAAATAGGCTGACCAATCGACATACAGGTCTTTATTCGGCTCACGCACTAAAGCGCTGGCCACGTATTCACCTTTGTCTAAAGATTCGCGATACTCATCTTCAAGCTGCTGTTCAAAAGCGGCTTCGATGACGCCTTCTTCCAACAATTTTTGTGCGTATATAGCACGGGTTGAAGGCAGCTTTTTGATGACTGAATACATCAATGGCTGAGTAGCTGACGGCTCATCGGCTTCGTTATGACCGTTACGACGGTAGCAGAACAAGTCGATAACGATGTCTTTATGGAACTTCTGACGATAATCTAAGGCCAACTGCGCAACGAATACCACAGACTCTGGATCATCACCATTCACGTGCAAGATAGGCGCATGCACCATTTTTGCCACGTCAGTACAGTATTCTGTAGAACGGGCATCTTCTTGACGGCTAGTCGTGAAACCCACTTGGTTGTTAATAACGATGTGCAGCGTGCCACCCGTGGTATAAGCACGAGTTTGTGACATTTGGAAAGTTTCTTGTACTACGCCCTGACCCGCAAAGGCCGCATCACCGTGAATCACGATAGGTAAGACGACTTCACCGGTTGTGTCATTACGACGGACTTGGCGAGCACGAACCGAACCTTCTAATACTGGCGAGACAATCTCAAGATGCGAGGGGTTAAAGGCCAAAGCTAGATGCGCCTCACCGCCTGGGGTCATTACGTTAGACGAATAACCGTTGTGGTATTTGACATCGCCTGAACCTTTGGTAGGCTGAATCTTACCGTCAAATTCGTCAAACAAATCGGCTGGGTTCTTACCTAAGATATTGACCAATAGGTTTAGACGACCACGGTGAGCCATGCCGATAACCATTTCTTTGGTACCAACACTACCCGCGCGTTGAATCAATTCGTTGATAGCCGGGATAAAGCTTTCACCGCCCTCTAGACCGAAACGTTTTACCCCAGTGTATTTACGGGCAAGATATTTCTCTAAGCCTTCAGCTGCGGTTAAACGCTCTAAAATGGCGCGTTTTTTCTCGTCGTCAAACTTGATGTAGCCTAGGTTTTCTTCTAGGTATTGCTCCATCCACTGTTTTTCTTCAAACGAGGTAACGTGCATATATTCCACACCGATATGGCGGCAATAAACGCGCTCCATAATTTCGATGATTTCACGTAGAGGGGCTTGCGCCTTACCGATGTTTAAATCGCTCGTTGGAAAAACGGTATCTAAATCGGCTTCAGACAGACCATGAAACTCAAGTTTCAAATCTTCGACTTCTGCACGTGGATGCAGTTTTAAAGGGTCTAATTGGGCGCGGCGATGGCCACGGCGGCGATAGGCAGAAATAAGTTTTTGTACGCCCATTTGCTTGGGATCAGCACAGTCTGCTGCATTAGCATCCGCTGCTGGAGCACTACCCTTATTGGCGGTTTGATTGCGCGCTAGCAGTAAAAACTGCTCTTGAATCGCATTATGCAGCGCATCATCTTCGCTTTTGAATTGCTCAAAGTAGCTCTGCCATTGGGCATCGACACTGTCCGGGTCGACTAGGTATTGTTCGTAGAGGGCTTCTATATAACTGGCATTATCTGCTGACAGCTCAGTAAGGACAGACGTTCCGACGTCATTAGTGATCGTAGTCATAGTAGTTTCTATTTGAATTGAGTGAAGAGAAGGTTTGCTTAGTTTTATAAATTTGCTTAAGTTTTCTAAAAAAAATGAATGTGTTAATTTTAAAGGCTGTGGATACCGTTTAATGTAGGCTATCGGTAACCTATCGTTAATTCATCTATATGACAGCAACTGTCCTACCCGCGCGTGTTGCTTTGCTAAATCCGCTATTCTTTACGCTCGTTGCTGCTATTTAATGCTTAACTTAGTAACGCTATTTATATTTGGGCAAGTCATCACTGACTTAAACTTACAGTAAAGGGCAAATAGTACTTCTTCGCTATTAAATTACTAGCCACTATTAACTTACTAGCAGCTACTCAATCGCTAATAGGCGTTAACCAACCCAAACCAACACAGTTTGGCCACTAAAAAAGCGCTACAAAATAATGATTGGAAATATTTAGCAATTTGTCAAATATGATTGGCTATTTATGTACTTAGCTTAGCCTACCTCTACCGCTTGTTAGGGTATCACGACCGCTCAACTTGCCATAGTTTGTTTGTTCAATAGTAGGTATTTACCTAGTAAATAACCATTATCATTAAATTAACTTAAGCCAGTGTCACCTTAGACTCTGATGCATAAATCATGCCTAAAATTTGCATAAACAGCCCTATTCTTTGCAATAATAACGGCTCTATCACAAGAATAACGCACTCCTATAACCAATAGCTTTATATCAACTGTGCTAAGCAAGCTATTAGTCATAAACAGCACTCATAAAAAAAGCCCTTATCGACAGATAAAGGCAATATTAAGACTATAAAATAAATTTTAGGTAGCAGGCATTAAATACTAACTGACTGCGCTAATAAAGCTACCCCATGCTAAATGCTAATTAACCCGCCTGGTCAAGTAGCAAGCTACGTAAATGACCAATGGCTTTAGTTGGGTTTAGACCTTTTGGACATACCGCTACACAGTTCATGATACCGCGGCAACGGAACAGACTGAACGGATCGTCTAAGCGCGCTAAACGAGCCTGGGTATCGCTATCACGGCTGTCCGCCACAAAGCGATAAGCGTGCAGTAGCGCAGATGGTCCTAGGAATTTATCCGGGTTCCACCAGAACGATGGGCAGCTGGTAGAACAGCAAGCACATAGAATACACTCATACAGACCATTCAACTTCTCACGCTGCTCTGGCGTCTGTAGACGCTCAGTTGGTGGCGCTGGCTGATCGTTGATTAGGAATGGGTGTACCTTTTCATACTGCTCATAAAACTGGTTCATGTCGACGACTAAATCGCGTACGACCGGCAGACCTGGCAAGGGACGCACAGTAATTTTTTCTGGCAAGGTGTTCATGTTAATGAGACACGCTAGACCATTTTTACCGTTGATGTTCACGCCATCCGATCCACAAATACCTTCACGGCATGAGCGGCGGAAAGTAATGCCTTCGTCTTGCTTTTTTAGACGCAATAGCACGTCTAGTAGCATACGGTCAGAGTCTAACAACTCAATCGTATACGACTGCATATAAGGGGCTGCGTCCTTATCAGGATCATAGCGGTATATCTCGATGGTGCGAGTACCTCGGCTCATAATGCTTAACTCCACACGGCGGTGATAGCGGGCTAGCAACTGAGGAGATGGCGGACAATTGCTGCTGTCAGACCATCGTTGCGGGCGTGCGATCACCAATAATAAAGGGGGGATTGGCCGTTTGGGTAAGCCGGTAGCTCTCACCAAACGACGCGGTATTCTTGCTGTATTCAATAAGCCGTAGGGTTAATCATCTATATAACCCTACTGGCTCCTAATAAGCTCGCGATCTCTTGCTCAGCTTTAAATTAGTAAACGCGAACTTTAGGCTCGATATAATCGACCGTTAGCGGAATTCTACGCACTGGCTTATAGATGATACGGTTGCCTTCTGAGTACCATAAAGTATGCTTCATCCACTCAGTATCGTTACGACCATTCGGAGCGACTGTGTCATCTTCAGGACGGTCATAATCCAGTACCGTATGGGCACCGCGGCACTCATGGCGATGGGCCGCTGAAATCATAGTCGCTTTCGCCACTTCGTACAGGTTGGCCACTTCGAACGCTTCGATACGCGCTGTGTTGAAGACTTGTGACTTATCCGCTAAGTGAATGTTATCGACTTTGTTTTCTAGGGCTAAAATCTTCTGAACCCCTTCGTCCATCAACGCCTGGGTGCGGAAAACACTGGCGTGTTTTTGCATAGTAGCGCGAATTTCGTCAGCGACGTCTTGGGCATTATGGCCACCGGTAGACTGTTGCAGCTTGTTCAAACGGTTGACTGTGAAATCAAGAACGCGTGGGTCTAATGGCTTGTAAGTATGGTCAGCATGATGATATTCATCAACAATATGCTTACCAGCAGCACGGCCAAACACCACCAAATCAAGCAAGGAGTTGGTTCCTAGACGGTTGGCACCGTGGACACTGACACAAGCACATTCGCCGATAGCGTATAAGCCTTTAACGACTTTGCCTTCGGTGTATTGACCTTCGTCATCCGTACCTGCTTCTAAATCAGGAATCGTCACCTGACCATGAATGTTGGTTGGAATACCGCCCATCATATAATGGATAGTCGGGATAACCGGAATAGGCTCTTTAGTAATATCGACGTTGGCAAAGTTTCTACCAATCTCGAATACTGAAGGCAGACGCTTCATAATCGTGTCAACACCTAAATGGGTCATGTCCATCACGATATATTCACCGTTAGGACCACAGCCACGGCCTTCTTTAATCTCTTGGTCCATTGAGCGCGATACTAAGTCACGCGGTGCCAAGTCTTTAACGGTAGGCGCATAACGCTCCATGAAGGCTTCGCCATCTTTGTTACGTAGAATAGCTCCTTCACCACGGCAACCTTCAGTAAGCAGTACGCCAGCGCCCGCTACACCCGTTGGGTGGAACTGCCAGAATTCCATATCTTGTAATGGAATACCTGCGCGTACGGCCATACCTAGGCCATCACCAGTGTTGATATAAGCGTTGGTTGAGGCTGCAAAGATACGTCCAGCACCACCGGTCGCTAGGACAGTGATTGGCGATTGGAATACGGCAACTGTACCGGTCTCTTGCTCAAGGGCGATAACACCGTTGATATTGCCTTCATCATCTTTAATCAAATCAAGGGCAATCCATTCGATAAAGAATTGCGCACCTTGCTGTAAGTTTTTCTGATAAAGCGTGTGTAGAAGTGCGTGGCCTGTACGGTCAGCAGCAGCACAAGCACGTTGTACCGCTTTTTCGCCGTAGTTTGACGTGTGACCGCCGAAAGGACGCTGATAAATCGTGCCGTCTTCGTTACGGTCAAATGGCATGCCCATGTGCTCAAGCTCATAGACGACGCGCGGTGCTTCGCGGCACATATATTCGATAGCGTCTTGGTCGCCGAGCCAATCTGAACCTTTTACGGTGTCGTAAAAGTGAAAGTGCCAGTTGTCATTACTCATGTTACCCAAGCTGGCGCCAATGCCACCTTGAGCGGCAACGGTATGCGAACGGGTTGGGAATACTTTAGTAATAACCGCAACTTTCATACCCGCTTCGGCCAGTTGTAGCGAGGCACGCATGCCTGAGCCACCACCACCAACGATGACCGCGTCAAAGTTTAGGGTTTTGATATTGCTAATGGTATTGTCTTGTCTAGTAGCCATGACGGTTTCCTAATGAATACAAAATAAGGGCGGTAAAGTCAATCTAGACCCCTACTTTTCGTCTTACCCTATCTTGCTTATATGTCGCTCTCAATTAGAGGTGCTATGACCATATAAACGAGTCGGTAATCATAAAAGTTGGGGCGATTGCTCACTAAATCAGCAATGGGGTGTACTTGGTTGGATAAATAATCTAGAAATACGTTTAGAGATACCCAACTTAAGCTTGCAAACTAACCATAATGGGACTAACCATAACAGTCAGCATGGCGGTTAAGTTAAGCGACCACTACCGTATTTAAGCCAAGTCCCCAAAAAATCATGATGCCCCAGAATACAAAGACGAAAATGGCGATGATCATGGCGGCTTGTAAGATAAGGCGTAGGCGACCGGCTGAAGGACCCATTTGACCCGTAGTGATATAGTCAGTAAATACCGTCCACATACCTACCCAAGCGTGACCTGCTAGTGCCAAGATAGCTACCAAGCTAAATAGGCGCATCGGCAGGCTCATCATGAAGTTTACCCACTCCACATAAGACACTTGACCGTGGGTCAAGAAAAAGCCCAATAGCACTATACTATAGACCGCTAAGACGACAGCACTAATACGCTGTACGATCCAATCGCGTGACCCTGAACCGGTTAGGCCCGTAGCACTTTTAACTCCTGAGTCATTTTTAATCATTAGAACATCACCCATACAAACGAAGCCACAATTAATACCGCAGCGATTACGAAGCTCACAAACGCAGCCGTACGACCCGATTGTAATTCTTCATTCATGCCCATATCGGCAAACAAATGCTTCATGCCCATGACGAAATGGAAGGCGATAGAGGCAACGAATACCCAAGCCACAAAACGTACTATGACATTGTCAAATACGGTAGCAAAACTTTCTGGCGACGCCAATGAAGTCTGTAGCAGCCAAAGCATGACAGGGATAAGTAAAAATAAAATAATACCAGAGATGCGATGTAGGATTGAGGCTATCGCAATAGGTGATTTAGCATTGACGCTAATCACTTGGCTTAAAGGCAGGTTAATCGGTCGGTTGCTTTTCACAGCGGGCATCCTTTTTGCGGTTATGACGCTTATACCAAAAAGAAAATAGACGGCACTACTAGGCTCAGTAGCGGCGGTATACTTTCTTTTACTACGCACAAGCGACGAATAGTGTAAGGAAGAGCTAGCTGACTTCGCTAATATAATGTACGACAGTGTGGCATTCAGAGTAGTCAAATTCTGGCCATCAGATCACTATGTACCTCTTTGCTTAATAGCTTTTTACTCAAAGCTTTCTATCTAATAACGTCTTACTAAAGGTCTTACTTAGGCACTGTAGTTAGGCACTACTTTTTTATAGGTTGGGGCTGACTGACTGAGGACTGAGTCTTACTCTATGTCGTTATTCGCTTACAAGCGCTGTCAGCAATCACCTCTGGTGTGGTCATAACACTTGCGCTACTTTGCCACTCTTAGCAATTTTTATAACGGTGTTGGTCTAGGGCTTAAGCAACCCGCAATTTAATCGCATAACTTAACCGTATAACTTAACCGCATAACTTACAACTGGCACGAACAGTGCTTAATACAGCGTCTGTCCTACTTATCTTTAGCTAATGCCAAGCTCTATCTAATTGCATAGGCGTTATCAGTCAGTCTATAGTTGGGCACCCGTATGCGCCTAGAGACACCCCTAAGCACTATTAATACAATGCACTGAGATAACTGGAATACGCTTTAACTCTATAAATGTGTGTCTATATAGGGGTAACTAATCGCAGCATTTTACAGCAATTAAGCAGTAATACAGTATGAATTAGGCAATCTTAAGCCTAATAATACGCGACAGTTAAGCAATGAGGGCTATTTTGTCGAGCTATTATACTCCGACTTTGCCTTAATAGGGGCTAAATAGCGGTGAATCCCATTATTGCCTGTCAATGTAACGAATTCTTGACAATAGGTTAATTATAAAAGGGCTAGACACTAATTACAAATATATTACTTAAACTTTCCCTATAAATCATTTAGATTAACCATGTAAAGGTTTTAAATCGAACCCTCATTTCTGCGTTTTAGATGCAGGGTTTTAGACGCCCTCTTGCCGACCTTATTCTTTATTGCCTATCTATAAACTGTAGCAGCCATAATCTATAGCAAAAAATCTATAGCAAATGTTGCGCCTCTCTAAGGGCTACTAACTACTGCGCGTCCACTTCGATACTAATATGCCCCTAAATATGCTGATACCCTTAAAAAAAGTGTATCAAAATATTATCTTATAACCCTGTTTTTACTTAACCTTGTACCATGCCGTATTAATCAATAATGCGATCTTCTTTGTTTATAATAGCCTGCCTACCTCATAGCCCATTTAATATAACGGCCTTTGAATCCTGTGTTATTGATACAGACTGTATTGGTTTAGGCGCTTACCGGTATTTTTTCGCTGATAATCACTACGCTCGTGACTGCCCGTCTAGCCCGCTATAATTCTCTAAACTTTGGACTACTTACCTATAATTAGAGGTAATGACACCCTAAAACGTAGGCTTAGCACGCATAAAGAATATTTTCAAATTACATAGAATAACTGGTAATATAGAATAATCATGTGTTTGTAGCGGGTGAGTTTTGCGCTGCAGGCGAGAATGATACTGGGGTCCGAAATTTTATATCACTATGTTATAGTGGCTAAAAATACCTAGCCTGCACAGGTAGACCGTCATCTATTCGCATCCCCAAACTATATATTTTGCGATTATTATGGGCGACACCTCTAATATCAGCGCTCCTTTATAGCTCGTAACGTTACTGTCTTTTAGTTTGAGCGGCTAGCGGAATCTTGAGCTTATTTTGCTGATAGCTATTTGTGTTTATCTATTATTATACTGATCGTCTTATCTCTATCTTTAATTCAATCCGTATTGAATCAAACGACAGGCGAGGTAAACTTGCTTGGCGACTTTGCAAACTCAACGTTTATTTAACAACAACGAGAGGAATTTATGTCTAACAGTACTGCGACGTTAACCGTCGATGGCAATGATTATGCCCTACCAATTATCAAAGGCACCTTGGGTCGCCCGGTTATTGATATTGCCGCTTTTCAAGAAGCTGGTTATTGGACATACGATCCAGGCTTTAAAGTAACTGCGCCTGTTGAATCAAAGATTACTTTCATCGATGGTGGCAAGGGCGAATTATTACATCGCGGCTACCCTATCGACGAGCTTGCAAACAATGCTGAATACTTAGAAGTCTGCTATGCCCTATTGCATGGTGACCTGCCAAACGCTGAGCAAAAAACAGCTTTTTATGACAAAATCCAAAAGCACTCAGGCGTCCACGACCAACTGCGTAAGTTCTTTGAAGGCTTCCGCCGTGATGCGCATCCTATGGCCATTATGGTTGGCGTAGTCGGTGCTTTATCTGCTTTTTATCATGAAGGTCTAGATGTGAGCGATGAGCGTCATCGTGAAATCACAGCTATCCGCCTAATCGCTAAGATGCCAACTTTGGCAGCCATGAGCTATAAGTACTCACGTGGCGAACCGTTCATGTACCCACGTAACGACTTTAACTACGCGCAAAACTTCCTATACATGATGTTTGCCACCCCTGCTGATGTCAACTACGAAGACAACCCAGTGCTATCAAAAGCTATGGATAAAATCTTCACCTTACACGCAGATCATGAGCAAAATGCTTCGACCTCTACTGTACGTCTTGCAGGCTCTACGGGCGCAAACCCTTATGCTTGTATCGCTGCTGGTATCGCCGCACTTTGGGGTCCATCACATGGTGGCGCTAACGAAGCCGTCCTTGAGATGCTAGACGAAATCGGTACGGTAGAAAACGTGCCTGAGTTCATGGAAAAAGTGAAGCGTAAAGAAGTTAAACTAATGGGCTTTGGCCATCGCGTTTACAAAAACTTTGACCCACGCGCTAAAGTTATGAAAGAGACTTGTGATGAAGTCCTAGAAGCTTTAGGCATCAATGATCCTAAACTTGAACTGGCTATGAAGCTTGAAAAAATTGCTTTAGAAGACCAGTACTTCGTTGAGCGTAACCTGTATCCAAACGTTGACTTCTACTCAGGCATCATCTTAAAAGCCTTAGGTATCCCAACGTCAATGTTTACGGTTATCTTCGCTCTAGCACGTACTGCGGGTTGGATCAGCCATTGGTTAGAGATGCATAGCGCACCTTTCAGCATCGGCCGTCCACGTCAGCTTTACACTGGCGAAAAACGTCGCGAGTTTGTAAAAATGGAAGACCGCAAATAGTCGGTTAGCCCTTTTACCATACTACAAATTTTTGCGTTAAAAAATCCCGCCTACGAGCGGGATTTTTTATGGTCTGAATTTCTAAGGGTCTTCTTAGAGCGTGTCCGCAGTTGAGCACACTAGCGTCTAGAGGCTAACGTATACAATGGGGCGTATAGACGTTATTTATCAAACTCTTTTAGCGTTTGCTCATATTTAGCAATTTGTTCATCGTAGCCTTCAATAGTCTCATTAAACTTGGCCAACAAGGCTTCAAACTCTTTTTGCTGTTCAATTTTCATATTTTGCATATCTTTGACCTGTTGCGCTTCAATCTGTCGCCAAATCTGATGCTGTACAATCAATCGCGCTAAGGCAGGGCTCTTATCGCTCAACTGGCGTGCCAGCTCAGGCTCCTCAAACAAATCGGGCAATAGCGTGGTCATATTAATAAAGGTATCGACCTCTTCAGCCGACAGCGGGTCTGCTTGATAAATCGCGGCAAACGCTTGGCGATAACGGGCCTTAATTTGCGCCTCATCTAAGATTTCAGGCGCACGCGGCTCTAACGTCACTTTTTTCAATACCGTTAAATCACGCTCACCGACTTCCGTACTCAGCGAAGTGGGGGTATCCGCCTCCGTGCCATTGGTAATCAGAGTATTAACATCGGCTTGGGTAGAGGCAGTATTTGCATTTGGCGCTGTCCCTGTGGCGGTAGTAGCCTCTGTGCTTTCGGGATTCGTAATAGTCCCTGCAGCGGGTGGAGTCGCCGTAGCCGAACTGTCCGTCGCAGCAGATGTTGCCCCCTTCTCTACAGTAGTAGGCTCTTGCGCGTCCGGATGCTCGGCCGCATCTGCCGCTTGTAAGGACTCGTACTCGGCCTGCAGACGTTGTTGTAGGCTGAGCATCTGCGCGACAAATTTTTCTTCATAAGCGTCAATTTGCGCTTGCGCCTCTGGGCTAGGTTTGGTCTCTAAAGCCACATCACCATTTTCGTCTTTCGGCTTATTTTCACTACTGACTTCTTTATCGCTAGCATTAGGGGCCGGCTGGCAACCGCTCAAGGCACCCAAGCTGAGTACTAGCCCTAAAGTGACTGCTTTCGGCGTCAAAGTGAGCCATGAGCTGCCCGAGGTGGCGTCAGCTTGACTGGGTTTTCCCGAGGGGGATCTAGTCCTAATCACGGTAAATTCCTAATGATGAATAATGAAGTGAGCAGCGTTACGCTAAGCCACCACAGTATAGTGTTGCTAGCTTAGCTCTTTATTACGGCTACTATGAAAGCTCGTTTATTTGCGTTATTTATTATTATTGATTAAGGAGTTAAGTGTTTTTGCTCTCAAACCACTCCATTTAAACCATTTTGTTTAGGTCATTCCATGTAAATCACTTTCTGCTGTGGTTAATGCCAAAAAAGGGATGCATTGTTGCCAAGGGCGGCAGTCTTCGCCACGCTGACGCCGGATGAAATAATCCTGCACCATACGTGCCTGCTGCTCGATACCATAAGCAAAAAACGACTTGCCAGTCTCTAAAACGTAATCATAGCGGCGGTTGATGAGCGCTCCGCGTACTACTTTTAGACCCTGCTGCAGTTGCCAAACGTGGGTGAGCTCATGGATCAACCAGCTTTGCTTGCCTAAAGTTTCACTAGCGAAGTCCGCTGTCCAATCTGTAGGATGAAAATAAATATTACCATTGGGGCTGACCGCATAGTTTTTTAACACCCACCAAGCCGTCTTTAATTGCACGTCCTCTAGACGGATGTGCTCGCCAAAGACACTTTGCGCTAACGCTAGTTCACCTTGGGTCAGCTTACGCGATTTTGGTTCGTTAAATTGCATACGACAGGCCGTGCTAAACTCAGCCACAGTCTGCGACACTCGCGACCATACATATGGTTTTTTAGTCATTCTATCGTTTTACTCTTTTTTAAATAATAATAAGACCGCTGCTAATCACTAGTTGCTAATCAATATGCCGCGCTCATTCAGTCGACATCCCAGTCAGGCAGCATCAACCTTAGCTCCTTACTTGATAAGCCAAACAAGTTATTGGTTGTATTCCCTATTAGCAAAAATAGCACGGAGTTAGGGTAGCCGTCTAGCAGCGTCTTATTGTCCTAAGCGTTTGCTGACCTAAGCGTTTGCTGATTTAAGAGCTTACCAATCTAAGTCCTTACCGACCATGCAGCCCGTATTAACATAACCTAAATTGTAATGGGGCCATAGCTTGCTTAAGCTAAAGGCTATTTTAATCCTGTCGTTAACCTCTGCTTGGTTAGCTGAGTTATTCATTGAGTATGTGTATGGCAACCCCTTCTGATATGCCTTTAGCGGGACGTATGCGTCCTAAGACGCTGGCTGAAGTTATTGGACAAACCCATTTACTAGCGCCAGGAGCGCCGCTACAACGATTAATTGCGCAGGGTCATCTTCCCTCTTTGATTCTCCATGGCGAAGCGGGTATTGGTAAAACCACCATTGCTATGCTATTAGCCGATGCAGTAGGCCGGCCTTTTCATGCGCTATCGGCGTTGACTACCGGGGTCAAACAACTGCGTGAAGTCTTGGAAGCCGGTAACGGCAATGCTGGGGGCTTTAGTTTTGCTTCGCCCGTAGTCTTTATTGATGAGATTCATCGGTTTAATAAAGCGCAGCAAGATGCTTTATTGGGCGCCGTCGAAGCAGGTGACATCACCCTGATTGGCGCGACCACTGAAAACCCTTCTTTTAGCGTCAATAATGCCCTACTGTCCCGCTGTCAGGTCTATCGTTTAGAGCCGTTAGATGACACGCAGATTGCCACAGTTCTGCAGCGCGCTATCAGCACGGATATCATTCTAAAAGACTTACAGATTGAGTTGACCGCCGCTGACTTTATTAGCCAAATGGCGCATGGCGATGCTCGTAAAGCCTTAAATTTACTAGAGCTGGCGATACAAACTGCTGACCCCAACCACACCCCTATTGTCGTGGATGCTGACTTGGTCGCTAGTGTCGCGCAGAGTGCTATGGTGCGCTATGACAAAGATGGCGAGCAGCATTATGATATGGTGTCAGCCATGATTAAATCAGTGCGCGGCTCAGACCCGGATGCAGCGCTGTATTGGATGGCAAGAATGTTAGTAGGTGGCGAGCCCGCGGACTTTATTGCTCGGCGTCTCGTCATTTTAGCCTCTGAGGATATCGGTAATGCCAACCCCAATGCTTTACTGCTTGCCGATGCTGCCTTACGCAGTGTGCAGTCTATTGGTATGCCCGAAGCGCGTATTATTTTAGGTCAGGTCATCGTCTATCTGGCGACCAGCGCCAAAAGTAACAGCACCTATAAAGCGATTAATGCGGCTATGCAACTGGCACAAAGTGACGCCTCTCCAGTACCCTTGCATCTGCGAAATGGCGTCACTAAACTCATGAAGTCACAAGGGTATGGTGAGGGTTATGTCTACCCACACGACTATCCTAATCATTATTATCCGCAGAGTTACCTGCCTAATGAGCTGATAGGCACAACGTTTTATCAATATGCTGACAATAAAAGGGAGCAGCACAGCCAACAATTTATGGCTTGGCTTCGGTCCCAGTCCGCCAGTAATGATTGATAGCCAATAGGAAGTTTTGCGCATCTTTGCGTTAACCCCTTACAATCTAATCCTATTGCCCTCATAATTACCCTACTATTTATTTTAAGATCTTAACGGACGCCCAGATTTTACGGTTTCCCTTTAGCTGACAATAACACTAGCTACTGATCGCTATTCTTAATTAAAACCTTTACTGACAAGAGATTCCTCATGGCTTTAAATACAATTCCTGAAATTATTGAAGATATTCGCGCTGGCAAAATGGTCATCTTAATGGATGATGAAGACCGCGAAAACGAAGGCGATATCATCATGGCTGCGACGCATGTGCGCCCCGATGACATTAACTTTATGATTACCCACGCGCGCGGCTTGGTGTGTCTGACTTTATCAGAAGCCCGCTGTCAGCAGTTGGCCTTGCCACTGATGTCGGATCGGAATGAAGCCAAATTCAGTACTAACTTTACTGTCTCTATCGAAGCCGCTGAAGGCGTTACCACCGGTATTTCTGCCGGTGATCGTGCCCGTACCGTACAAGCGGCCGTCGCTGCTGCTGCTAAGCCCGAAGACATTGTGCAGCCGGGTCATATCTTCCCAATCATGGCGCAAAAAGGCGGCGTCCTACACCGCGCTGGTCATACTGAAGCGGGCTGTGACTTGGCGCGCTTAGCGGGTCTTGAGCCTGCCGCGGTCATCGTTGAGATTATCAATGCCGACGGTACAATGGCACGCCGCGATGACTTAGAGAAATTTGCGGCTGAGCACGACTTAAAGATGGGGACGATCGCCGATTTAATTACCTATCGTATTGCCAATGAGCAAACGGTCGAAGAAGTCGAAACGCGCGAATTTAATACTGAGTTTGGTCCATTCACTTTGCATCGCTTCCGTGAGTTTGGCGCTACTGAAACGCATATGGCGTTGGTGAAAGGCGACTTAAGCGCAGGCGTCAGCACCATTCGCGTCCATGGCTTCCATCCTTTAAGAGACTTGTTTGCCGCTACTTGTGACGAGACCGGTCGTAGTGGCTGGAGCGTGCAATCCGCTTTAAAAGAAATCAGTCAGTCGGAGCGCGGGGCCTTGGTTTGGATTGGCAACCATAACCCTATCGATTTAGGCGCAGTGTTAGACAAAAGCGCTAACAATCAAGCGGACTCAACCATCACGGAGCAGCCTTACCGCAGCATCGGCGTTGGGGCGCAAATCTTACGCCATTTAGGCGTACGCGACATGCGTCTATTGTCGTCACCGATGAAGTTCCACGCTTTATCAGGCTTTGATTTGAACGTTATTGATTTTGTAACGTCGCCTAGCGTTTAACTGGTTTTAGGCGACGCTTATCAAGGCTAGCTCTTATTCAGACCAGTATTAATACCAGCTTTCCTTGCTGCGACAAGCCTAAAAGCAGTCCATAAAAAAAGCGCCAAACTAAATTGTTTGGCGCTTTTTTATTTATAAAAGCAACAGCTTAAAAATGCTATTTTTGCAATACTACCGTCAATTCTGCTTACAGCCGGAACATCACGAATCCCTGCTCTTGTATCTCTATAACCGCTATTTCTCTATAACAGCAGCGTGACCTGTGGCTTCAAAATTGGTAATCTGCTGGCGCTCTTGCTCGCTCCAAGACACTTTCTGCTTGGTTTTAGCATCTAAACGTACCATCACCGCTTCGCCAGTAGCTACGATAGCTTGTTGATAATGGCTATAAAAAACATAGCTAGTCACCATACTGCTGTCGCCCAAATGTTTGCAACGCACGCCTATCGATAAGGTGTCAGGAAAAACGACTGGCAGCATATATTGGCAACTAGAATGCGCCAGTACGACTTGCACATCCGCATTAAAAAGATTGATGGCCTCTAAGTAGGCGATCCGTGCTGACTCAGCATAACGGTAATACACGACGTTATTCAAATGGTTAAGGGCATCCATATCACCCCAAGCCACGATTTGCTTAAAAGTCAGCGGATAGTCTGAGATGGTGGAGCTGGTGATATCAGTAGGGCTTGGCATAAATACTCGCAGAATTATAGATTATTAGCAGCGCTCGTGATTCGAGTTTAATGGACCCGACGCACTAGCGATGTGTGGGATGGAAATAGAGCTTATGTAGAATACCGACATAGCTCATCAAGAAAGGGATTGCAAATCCTACCAAAAAAGCAGCTATTTTTTCACTGGGTCTTTGGCATTGTCTAAAACCTGGGTGGTGACCAAGGTCATTGGCTTAGGCGGATCAGCCAGCAATTTATTCAACCAGTTAAGCGCATCTTGCATAGTCGCTAAATCTTCCAGCTCTATAGCTGCTGTCTGGGCTGCAGACTCGCCATTGGCTGGACGCTGGCTGAGATTGCGGGTGGCTTTAGCCGTATCCGTCAATTGCGAGGCACTGAGGCTAGCGCTGCCACTGGTCATATTTTTCAGCGGCTGCAATTGGGCCTTAGCTTGTTGTAAATACATTAGCAGCAGCGCGTTATCTCGCATATTGCTCGCCTGCATGGCTAAGTTCAGCGTCATAATGGTTTCATGGACCAACACATCATAAGTGGCAAGTTGTTGCACATTTTGCGCAGGCTTACGCGCTTGCTTGGGGTTTGACGGTTGACTGGTCGTATCTCGGGTGGCTACTTGCTCCCGTAAGAAGGCTTGAATGTCGGCAATGGCCAAATTTTGTAGCTGCCAAGCGTTTGGTTGGGCACTTTGGGCTTGCAGACGCTCGATATCTTGCTCTAGGCTTTGCTTAATCACGATGGTTAAGGCAGGCGCAATCTCATTACTCTGTTGCGACAGCTGCCAGTATAAGCCGCGCAGTAACGATATCACCGCTTTATAGTTGCTGTCTGTCAACAGCCGATCAGCGGCTTGCAGTTGAATCCGCAGCATCTCTAACTGATTGTGAGCTTGACTACCGGCCGGTTGCGGCTGAGTGGGCAAAGTCTGTTGACTAATAGCATACAAGCGATCGTCCATCTCATTTAGACGCGTAGTCACTTGCTCGCTATTTTGCAAACGCGTCTGCACTTCCTGCTCAAAGCTCTGCTGTGACAGCAGCATCCAACCTATCATGGCGGCCAACAATAAAATCACCAGCCATTGAATCCATAATAGCAACTGACCCGCTTTACGGCGCTGTTGCCGCGGGGTCATATCCGTCGTAGTATCGTCTAACGAAATCGAGTCTGTAAAAGGCTCAGAGGGCGTTTGCTTGGCCTCATCGGGTGTTGGGTCAATAGCCATACAACCATATCCTGCAAATTAAAGAGGGGGAGAGAGCTGAGCGACTGCAGCCACTATAGTGGCGGGATCTAAGGTCTCTACTTGATGATAAATCAGGTGCTGCTCGTGGAGGAAAGCGGCTAAGCGGTCTCCCAAAACAATATAGTCAAAATCGGCCAACTGTAAGGTGGGCTGCGTTTGACTGGTGGGCCGCGGCGCATTACCTGTTATTTTATCAAGGTCAATATTGGCATCATTATTAACATCGCCATTCGTATTAAAGTCGGTACTAGTATTAAGATCGGCATCAACATTAGCTTGAGCCACTAAATGCTGCCAATATTCAAAAGCCGCGCCGCTGCTAATAATGACCACAGGAGCTAGCGCTACAGCATCTGCAGACTGGTGAGCTGCGGATGCCATTGACTGAGCTGACAGATAATCGCTCAACCATTGCTGATATAGTGGCGCGGAGGCCGGCGGCCAGATGCGTTCATACCAAGCAATACTATCGACATTGATACCGCGCTGTCTTAAGGTTTCGACCAACAGTCGACGCCCGCCAAGACCCCGCCACATGAGCACCTGATCGCTAGGCTTTAGCTCTGCGATGAGCGGCATTTGTAGCATGCCTTCATTATTGGCCATAAGCGGTTGCTGCACCGTTAAGCCATGATCGCGCAAGACCGCAGCCGTAGCATCACCTACAGCAATGATATGACTGGGCTGCGGGCTCGCGGCTATTTGACTCACCGTGGTAGCCGCAGCTACGTCTACCTGACGCTGAGCTTGCTGCCAATACTCAAGCGCCATCGCTGCCGCAGTCGGGCTTACCACCACCGTGACGGCATAAGCGCCCCGCAACCAGCGCTGCATTAGCAACGCATCATGCTGACTGGCTTGCCGGGGCTGCAGCGTTAATAAAGGCAACTCGACGACCGTATGCTTGCTAGCCGCTAAAGCAGTACTCAAAGGCGCTGCCCGCTCTAGCGGTCGCGTATTGATGACCACTCTTGGACAAGCTGTTGTTGCGCGTATACCCGCCACTATGCCCCCACTAAACCAATAACCACGTATCATTAGACCACGGGATAAATACCTGTGGCTAAAACAGACCCAAATAGCACGAGCACTGCCGCTCTAGCCTTTGTCCGTCACACCCTTAAGCCTATTAAGACTCAGGAACCAATCAAGACACAGTAGCCCACCAAAGCTATCTTAGTCTGCGTATATCGCTTGTAAGATTTCTTGGGCGCCTTTATCCAATAGCTGTTGGGCGACTGCTATACCCAAATCATTAGCCAGCTGTTCATTGTCTGCTTGTATAGTCGCCACTGCATCCGCATTAGCCGCCAAAGTGATACGCTTTTCAGCCTTGAGCAATAGGCTGCCATCCGTTTTACCCACACGGCCACGCAACCATAATTCATTCGTAGCGGTATCGAGCACCGCATAAGCGGCGATAGGCACTTGGCAACCGCCCTCAAGATGACGGTTGAGCGCTCGTTCTGCAATCAGGCGCAGACGCGCTTCGTTATCATTCAAAGGCGCGAGCAATGCTAAGACTTCAGGGTCATTGTCACGACACTCAATGGCTAGGGCGCCTTGGCCCACCGCAGGTAAGCTGATATCGATGTCTAGCTCGCTACGAATACGCTCATCTAGGCCAATACGCTGCAGGCCACTAGTCGCTAAGATAATAGCATCGTACTCGCCAGCATCTAGCTTGCCCAATCGCGTGCCCACGTTGCCACGTAACGTCTTAATCACTAGGTCTGGTCGATGCGCTTTTAATTGGCACTCACGGCGTAGGCTAGAGGTACCCACCACTGCACCCTGCGGCAATTCTGCCAGCGAGTTATAAGTGTTTGACACAAAAGCATCGGTCGGAGCCGCTCGCTCACAATAGGCACCTAACACCAAGCCCGCTGGCAATAGCATAGGCACATCTTTTAAAGAATGCACCGCGATATCGGCCTCTTTATCATACATCGCTTGTTCGAGCTCTTTCACGAACAACCCTTTACCACCAATCTTTGCCAAAGGCGTGTCTAAAATCTTATCGCCTTTGGTGACTATCTTGAGAAGATTAATCGTCAAGTCAGGATACAGAGCGCTCAAGCGATCTTTGATATGCTCAGCCTGCCATAGTGCTAGCGGGCTTTGGCGCGTTGCAATATTCAACGTGGTCAAAGCCGTCGCTTTAGGGCTCAACGAATCACCTGACAGCGCAGATGGGGTGGTCACATTAGAATCGGTCATAAAACTCAAACATCCATAATAATCTCATCAGTATCCAATCCAGTTATAGCAGCCACTAAACCAACGGCTCTTCGTCAGCTTGAGGGATAACCCACTACCGCATAAGGTTGGACAGCTACAGGAAGCAGCTTATCTGATGATTACAAAGACAAAAAAAACACCCCTATTTAATCATAAATAAGGGTGAGATGATATAAAGGCAGCGTTAACGCCAGAGGAACTCTAGGGTTGCAGCGCTTTTGATTCATGATTAACCAAGAGAAACTAGGCTACAGATTTAAAAGTAACCACCATGCCATATTAGCGTTAAACTGGTAAAAAAAGTGGTCTTATAGAAAAAACTGTCATAGAGAGTAGCGTGTTGGTAAAAGGTCGCGTTAAAAAGTATGCAATGTTATAGCTAGCAGGACGCTGCGGCTCGCTCCCTCTATAAGGGTAAGACTTAACGAGCACCCATTAATGAGTGCCATTTACATATTCTGAATCTTATCGCGCAATACTGGTAAATGGCGACGACTTACAGCTAAGGCCTCATCGATGCCTTTAAAGCGTACTTGGTACTGTCCGGCATCTATCGCTTCTAACAGGTCAAGATAATCTAAATTGATGAGCGCATTGCGATGGACGCGAAATAGCTCATTAGCAAACTCCGTTTCGAGCTCTTTTAAAGTCTCATCAATCAGTACGGTACCCTCTTTATGCCGCACTTTCACATACTTTTGATCGGCAGTGAAATAATAGATGTCGGATAAAGGAATCAGCTCTACCCCACGGTGCGTGCGAGCAGCAATATGCTGACGGCGCGGGGCACTGGCAGTCGGATCAGCAAGCTTACGCAACTCATTTAATTGCGCCGCATTCAGGCTCTTAGCTTTCGCTAACGCTTCTAATAGCTCATCTTTATTAGCGGGCTTGAGCAAATAGCCAATAGCATGGGCTTTAAAAGCTGTGATTGCATAATGGTCGTACGCCGTAACGAAAATAATCGCTGGCGGGTTTTCTAGTTCGTTGATCGCTTGCGCACAGCGAACCCCGTCCATCTCTGGCATACGAATATCTAATAAAATAACGTCAGGCTGATGTTGTTTCACGGCAGCGATAGCTTCAAGGCCGGTCATGGCTTGGGCGACTACTTCGTGTTTTTCATCCTGTACTATCCTCACCAAACGCTCGCGCGCTAATGGCTCGTCATCACAAACCACAATTCGCATGCATAACTCCTTTTAGTATCTAGCAATAACATTTTACTTTTGTCACATATTATCACGATTTCCGTGTCAACACAGTGAATTTGCTTGCTACAAACTATTGATTATTGTCGATTATTATTAATCAATACTATACCGTCTGTTTACTTTAACAATCGATTAAATAATAAACTGACAAATGAAATCATTGTTACAGTAGTAGTTATAGCAGGCAGCAAGCGCTAAATAAAGCAAGTACTATGCCAATAATAAAAACCAACATAAGTTAATTATTATCGAAAAATATTTATGTTTTTTTAGTAGGTTGCGATATGGACTTACTATAAAAATAAACTAAAGTTATATTCAAGGTGACTAAAGCCCTCTAATTAGCAACACAAACCCCTCATATAAGGGGGTACAAGTCAGACTTTAACTAAGTCATGGCGTTATAAAATAGCTATGACAATCCTGTTGACGCTATGGTCTTTATGACTGTTTTTGCTGCTTTTTTACGGTTAAAAGTCGCCTACCAATGAGCCTGCATCGTGTAGCGGATAGTTAATCGTGGCCTCAACATGGTTTTGTGTAATCTGACTGTCTATATAGGAGCTGCTACCAAAGTGACGCTGTAAGCGCTGAGTTTGTGTGTGAAAGTTAATCTGCCGGCGCAAGTCTTGCTTAATAAATAAAGTTTTACTGGGTAAAGTGACTGTGACTTTAATCTCTACCCGGTGCCTATGCCAAGTGACCTTGACTCTCATGTAGATAGCTTCTGTGGTCATTTCCACCACATTGAGTAGCATTTGCTCAAGCACACTTTGTAAGGTCAGGGTGGTGATCACCATGTCATAAACCGTATCGTCATCAGGTACCTGCCAATCCACGTGCAATTTACCCGCCAGTCTGAAGGATTCGATGGCCAAATAATGCTGGCATAGGGCCAACTCCTCTTCAAAGCTGATCTCTTTTAAATCATTAAAGCTGGCTCGGAACAGGGCCGAGACATGATGCAGCAGCTCAGAGGCTTTACTGGGCTCCGACTCTACTAAGGACACTAACGTATTAATGGTATTAAAAAAGAAATGCGGGGCAATCCGCGCTTTGATCTGATTGTTTTGTATGGCCATCTCTTTATCAAAAGCTAGCTTCAACGCCCTAATCGCTCGGTATTGCTGAGAAAAATGCAGTAAAAACATAAGCGTGAGGCCACCAGTGATTAAGGTGGCAATCAATACCTCTACCAATACTTGCGTACTAGAATACATCGCCCACCCTAAGCCCATTTCTATGAGCATAGCGCTGACTTTAGCCACAGCGCCACATGCGCTTAGGAGTAATACCAAACGCAGGCTGACGGCAAAATGGGACAGACGCTTTAAGATGGGACGCAAGTAATCACTGAGTATCAAGCCGGGCAACACCGTCAAGAGGGTCTGCAACATATCTATCAATAGCCGTTGCAGCACTTCATGCCAACTGAACAAACTATAGCGCGCTAGAATCGTCAAAAATATCGACCAGCAAAACATATAGAGTAGGCCCTGCCATGGCGTACATAAGCTCATGAGTTTGGGCACAAAAAACTCTAAACGCTCGGCTAGTAAGGTAGCCTCATCGTTTGCTATACTGCCCTTATCCTCATGACCTAATTTAGACCAATATGACTGCCACCAATTCTTCAAATAACACCCATCCTAACTCACCGTCTCACGTATCAGGCGCTGATTCTACCACATCCACTGCCCCTGGCCAGCAGATGTGGGGCGGCCGTTTTAGCGAGGCTACTGACAGCTTTGTGGCGGCCTTTACCGCCTCTGTCGGCTTTGACCAACGCTTTGCCCGTCAAGACATCCAAGGCTCTATTGCTCATGCCACGATGTTAGGCCGCTGCGATATCTTAACGGACGCTGAAGTCACCACTATTATTGAAGGCTTGCAGCAAGTTCAACAAGAGATTGATAACGGTGAATTCCAGTGGTCGATCGCGCTAGAAGACGTGCATATGAACGTTGAATCGCGTCTGACAGACATCATTGGTACAGTCGGTAAAAAACTGCATACGGGTCGTAGCCGTAATGACCAAGTAGCGACCGATATTCGCCTGTGGTTACGCGAAGAGACGGACAATATTGTTAATTTGCTCGTGCGCTTGCAGTCGGGCTTACTGGATTTGGCTGAGCAGCATACTGACACAATTATGCCTGGCTTTACCCATCTACAAACCGCCCAGCCGGTCAGCTTTGGTCACCACGTGATGGCTTGGTTTGAAATGTTAAATCGCGATACTGAGCGTCTAATCGATGCACGTCGCCGTATGAACCAAATGCCTTTGGGTAGCGCGGCCCTCGCTGGCACGACCTTCCCGATTGACCGCACCATTACCGCTGAACTGTTAGGGTTTGAAGGCATCTGTCAAAACTCGCTAGACGCCGTCTCTGATCGTGACTTTGCTATTGAGTTTACTTCAGCCGCGTCTATTTTAATGATGCACTTATCGCGCATGAGCGAAGAGATTATTCTATGGATGTCCGCTCAATTTAGCTTTGTGCAGATTCCTGATCGCTTTTGTACCGGCTCGTCTATCATGCCGCAAAAGAAAAACCCGGACGTGCCAGAATTGGTCCGTGGTAAAGCTGCACGCGTCTTTGGTCAATTGATTACGCTATTAACCTTAATGAAAAACCAACCGTTAGCCTATAACAAAGACAACCAAGAGGACAAAGAGCCTCTATTTGATTGCGTCGACACCCTAACTGGTTCGCTACTCGCCTTTGGCGATATGCTGCCGAACATCATCCCGAATAAAGACAATATGCGCGCCGCCACTATGAAAGGCTATGCAACTGCGACCGACCTTGCCGATTATCTGGTGCGTCGTGGCGTGGCTTTCCGTGATGCCCACGAAGTGGTGGGTAATGCAGTCGCGCTAGGTATCAATGAAGGGGTAGATCTTAGCGAATTGTCATTGGCGCAATTGCAGCAATTTAGCGATGCTATTGGTGAGGATGTCTTTGATTACCTGACTTTAGAAGGCTCTTTGGCTGCCCGTGATCATTTAGGAGGCACAGCGCCCAATCAAGTTCGCCAAGCTGTAGCCAGAGGCCGTGAGCGTCTGAAAAAATTCGCTCCTGCTCAATAGTAAGCCCAAGCCATTACAGCCTTTAGCTCATTGTAAAACTCGGTTGGTAAACGCGACTAGTTATTAATATTTATAATAGGACGTATTTGCCAACTGGCATTAACCCGCATTAAGGAACTCGATATGACTGCTACTTTTGATCCGAAAGCCAACTTGGTAATGTGCCGTAAATACCAAGAAGAACTGCCGAAGATGCCGTACCCGCCGTTCCCTAATAAAGCCGGTGAAGCGCTGCAAAATACCGTCTCTAAAAAAGCTTGGGATGAGTGGTTAGAGCATCAAACCATGCTGATCAATGAAAATCATTTGAGTATGATGGACCCGGAAGCAAAGAAATTTCTGAACGAACAACGTGATAAATTTCTAGACAATGCGGATTATGAGCGCCCACAAGGCTGGACACCGCAAGCTAAATAAAGCGGCAAAGAGCTGCTTAATTTAACTACTCTGTAAATTATAAAAAAACGCGCTTAATAGCGCGTTTTTTATTGTCTGTACTTTTTAAAACTTATGCTTTCTAAAACTAAGGTTAAAGCTTGGGTTTTTTAACCCGTGAACTGGCTTACTTTTTCTGATTGGCAGCACTATGTTCATTATAGCTTGGGGCTTCGAAACTAGCGACTTGAGGGGCGCTGGCTTCACGCGCAGCCATGAGCTCGCTGGCCTCTTGTACCGTCTTGGCCACTTGCGCATGGTCAGTATGACGGACGTCTTCACCACTGATAGAGTAGATGACCAATTCTGCCACGTTGCGAGCATGGTCACCGATACGCTCTAACGCCCGTAGCACCCACATAATATTAATGACATTAGAGACGTGGCGCGAGTCTTCCATAATATAAGTCATCAGCGCGCGGGTGGCTGACTGATACTCGCGATTGATAACGCCATCATTGCGCATGACCTCAAAGGCTTGTTCAGCATTGAGATGGGTAAAAGCATCCAAAGCATTGTGTACCATCAGGCGCACTTGATTGCCTAAATGCTGAACTTCCGCATAGCCGCGTGGCGCATTGCCCTCAGCGCTAATTTGGCAAGCCATTTGGGCAATCTTTACTGCCTCATCGCCAATCCGCTCTAAGTCCACTACCCCTTTACTAATCGCCATTACCAACCTTAGGTCGCTAGCAGTAGGCTGGCGTTTGGCTACGATTAGCAAAATATGCTCATCGAGCTCTAATTCTCTCTGATTAATAGCGTGGTCCGTATTAATCACTTCACGCGCCAAAACTTCATCCGCATCAATGAGCGCATGAATGGCTTTCGCAACTTGCGCGGCCACACTCTCGCCCATTTGCAAAAATAAGCGGGTAGCGGTCTCTAACTCCTGATCAAAGCTCTTTGAGGTATGTTTTTCGTAGATACTCATAGCGGGTACTCCCTGACGACGCGGTGACGACCTAGCAACGGCGGTCTGATTAACCAAAGCAAACCCCAGCTGTTGATAAGCTTGGGCCATTATCTCTTGCTGATCTTCATTCACAATAAGCTCGCTTATTGACGGCAAAAGCCAGTCTATTTATGCCTGAGTAGCCACAAGGTAGTGGTTATGAGTTAAATGTAACCCACTGCAGGCAAGCTACTGGCTAAACTGCCCCGTCAAACCGATTAACCATAACGGCCGGTAATATAGTCTTCCGTTGCCTTTTGCGCGGGGTTGGTAAAGATTTGATCTGTCTCGCCCATTTCGACCATGTCGCCCAAATACATATACACGGTATAGTCAGAAACCCGCGCCGCTTGCTGCATATTGTGCGTGACGATAGCGATGGTATAGTCTTGCTTTAGGTCTTCAATCAAATCTTCAATCGAGCCTGTGGAGATAGGGTCTAGCGCTGACGTGGGCTCATCAAGCAGCAGTACTTCTGGCTTAGTCGCCACGCCGCGTGCGATACACAACCGTTGCTGCTGTCCCCCTGACAAAGACAGGCCTGACGCTTTGAGCTTATCTTTCACTTCTGGCCATAACGCCGATTTTTTTAGTGCCCACTCTACGCGCTCATCCATCTCTGCTTTGCTAAGTTTTTCGTATAAGCGCACCCCAAAGGCAACATTGTCATAAATCGACATGGGGAATGGCGTAGGTTTCTGGAAGACCATACCGACGCGCGCCCGCAGTAAATTGACATCCACTTCTTTGCCCAAGACATTTTGCCCGCCCATATTGATAGCCCCTTCCGCACGCATACCGGGATACAGGTCATACATGCGGTTAAAGGTGCGCAATAAAGTAGACTTACCACAGCCCGATGGCCCGATAAAGGCCGTCACATTTTTCTCTGGAATATCAATATTGATATTTTTCAATGCCTGAAAATCACCGTAGTAGAAATTCAAATCGCGAATTTCCATCTTAGCCGGCGGCATCCCAGCGGGCATATCTGCTACCGTTTGGGTATTAAAGCTAGCGGTATCCGGCTGATCTATCTGGGTCGCCGTTGACATCGGTCTATCGAGCAAGCTGCTTTTTGGCTTTGCCGTGCTCGGGGTGACCGGGCTGGTAACAGGCGTTTGCTTGCGGGTTTTTTCTACAACATCATTCATAATGGGTATCCAATTTAATGGGGGTACTACAATTTGATAAAGCTAAAAATTTGGTGGTTCATTGGTTATGGGTATGGCGGTAATGCTTAGCGGGTATGGTCTTTACCACCGATAATACGGGCGATAATATTGAGTGTTAACACCGTGGCAGTAATCAGTAAGGCGGCGGCCCAAGCTAGCGCATGCCAATTGTCATAGGGGCTCATGGCAAATTGATAAATAGTATTCGGCAAGTTGGCTAGCGGCTGACTCATATCAGTACTAAAGTATTGGTTATTCAGGGCAGTAAATAGTAACGGAGCGGTCTCGCCAGTAATGCGGGCAAAGGCCAATAATACCCCGGTCGTTAAGCCCGCTTTTGCTGCCTTGATAGTGACCTTGGTCACCAACTGCCATTTTGGCGTACCCAAAGCATAAGCGGCTTCGCGTAAAGTATTTGGGACTAAATTGAGCATATTTTCAGTAGTACGAACTACGACCGGCACGACGATTAAAGCCAAGGCTAATGCGCCCGCCCAACCAGAAAAACTACTGCCTTTCACCATTAACGCATAGATAAAGAGACCGATGACGATAGAAGGGGCGGACAGCAAAATATCGTTTAAGAATCTAGTGACTTTGCCGAGCATACTGCCATGAGAGAATTCCGCCAGATAAATACCCGTCATTAAGCCGATTGGCGCGCCGATAAATAGCCCCGAAAAGGCCAACATGGCAGAACCGACAATGGCGTTGCGTAACCCACCCTCGCCCATAGGCGGTGGCGTATCGGCCATAAAGATCGGCATCTCTACCATGCCTTGAAAGCCTTCGACGAATAGCGTGAATAAAATCCATAGCAACCAAAACAAACCAAAGGCCATAGCAGATAAGGCAAACCCAAGACCCAACTTATTAATTAAACGACGCTTGTTATAGAGGCTCTTGTTATAACGATCCTCAAAACGTGGCTCTGGCTGGACTATGGCATGGGCAGTAGACATAAATTTTTCCTATGATATAGCTGAGACTAGCGACTGGGGTTACGGCTCAGTGAGCGAGCTATTGGCATCACTACTGGGCTTAATTGCCCGCTTTTTGGTCGATACGCATCAGCATCAGCTTTGAGATAGACAGCACGATAAAGGTAATAACGAACAGAATCAGGCCTAAGTGTAATAGCGATGCTAAGTGCAATTCGCTCGAGGCTTCCGCAAACTCGTTGGCCAGCGCTGAGGTAATCGTGACCCCGGAAGTAAATAAGCTAGGACTTAGGTTGAAAGCATTACCAATTAAGAAAGTTACCGCCATGGTCTCGCCTAGAGCACGACCTAATCCTAGGATGACGCCGCCCACTACCCCGGCTTTGGTATAGGGCAAGATAATCTTAAACATCACTTCCCAAGTCGTCGCACCCATCCCATAAGCCGACTCTTTGAGTAAGTCGGGCACCACAGAGAAGACATCACGCATAGTGGCGGCGATAAAGGGAATAATCATGATGGCGAGGACTAACGAAGCGGTAAACATGCCTAGCCCCATCGGTGCGCCTTGAAAAAGCTTACCGATGATAGGTAAAGGACCCACATGCTCGATAAACCAAGGCTGGACATTGTCGCCAAACCAAGGCGCGAACACGAACAAGCCCCACATGCCATAAATAATGGAAGGGATGCCCGCGAGTAGCTCGATGGCAATACCCAAAGGACGCTTTAAGAAGGCAGGACACAATTCGGTCAAAAAGATGGCGATACCAAAACTGACGGGAACAGCGATGGCAATGGCGATGATAGAAGTCACTATCGTGCCGTAAATGGGTGCTAATGCCCCATATTCATCGGCGACCGTATCCCAGTTGTTACTGGTATAAAAGCCAAGACCAAACGTTTGAATGCTCGGCCAAGCGCCGACGATTAATGACAGTAAGATACCGCCTAACGACAGCAGCACTAAAATCGCAAATGCTTTGGTCGCATTGACGAAGATGGCATCGTAGCGTTTCTGTTTGGCCAGTTGCGAGTGTAGGTCTGCCATGAGCGCCTCATCATTAAATAGTAGAGCATTGGGTAGCGGGAGCAGCGTCAAAATGACGGTAGTACGAAATTGATAAAAGTCTTATCGCAGTCAACTGCCGGGGCTATTACGCAAGCTAGTAGCCCAATTCACTGGGGTAAAACTTCCCAAGTCACCAGCTATAGCGGCTATACCTGAATATAGCTGGTAACTTGGAAGGGAGTCAGTCAGCGCCTTTCTAAAAAGCACTGACTGTGATAAAAGATGAGTTAAATTAAAACAAGATTTTTATAAGGGTGGAGACTACTGCGCTGGGGTATAGACCGGCTGACCGTCGCTACCTTTAACGTCTTTCCATTTCTCTTTGAATAAAGCTACGGCGGTGTCAGAGAATGGCACGTAGTCGAGTGACATGGCTGAGTCATCGCCTTGGCTATAAGCCCAATCAAAGAAGTTTAAGACGCCTGCCACTTGCTTCGCATCTTGTGGTTGCTTATGCACTAAGATGAAAGTAGCGGCAGCGATCGGCCAAGCTTGCTCAGTCTCTGAGTTAGTGATGACCTTATAGAAGCCTTCTTGCTGTGACCAATCGATATCACCAGCCGCCGCGAAAGTCTCTGCAGAAGGTTGGACGATATTGCCCGCTGCATTTTGCAAGGCAGTATGCGACATGTTGTTTTGCTTGGCGTAAGCGTATTCGACATAACCGATAGAGTTTTTCATACGGTTGACATAGCTCGCGACACCTTCGTTGCCTTTACCACCCGCCCCTGTTGACGTCGTTGGCCATTTGATGGTTTTATCAACGCCGACGTTGTCTTTCCAATCGCTAGACACTTTGGCTAAGTAATCGGTAAAGTTAAAGGTCGTGCCTGAGCCGTCTGAACGGAACACCGTAGTAATTTGCGCATCCGGCAGCGTTAAGTCTGGGTTTAGCGCGGTAATGGCAGGGTCGTTCCACTTGCTGATTTTGCCCAAGTAGATATTCGCTAAAGTTTCACCATCTAGCTTTAATTGGCCGGGTTCAACGCCTTCGATATTCACGACTGGCACTACACCACCGATGACTGTTGGAAACTGGATAAGGTCATTTTCAGCCAATTCTTCTGGAGTCATTGGCGCATCAGAAGCCCCGAAATCTACGGTCTTAGCGATAATTTGCTTGATACCACCTGACGAACCGATAGACTGATAATTCACTTGGCCACCGGTAGCAGCGTTATAATCTGCTGACCATTTAGCATAGATAGGTTGCGGGAAAGACGCGCCGGCACCCGTAATATTCATAGCGATGTTTTCAGCAGACTTAAACGCTCCTGCTGGCGTGGCACTCGCCGTAGTCGGGGTTGCGGTCTCTGCAGGGGCAGTACCGGCAGGCTCAACGACTGTGGTCTCGTCCGTGGCTTCTTTTTTGTCACAGGCCGCCAAAGTAAGGGCACTGACCATAGCTACAGCTAGTAATGAATAACGCATGCGTATCTCCTAAATAACATTTATTTTTTATCTAAATTTTAGTGGGTAGAATAAAGCGCTAATGAGACCTTGGCCCGGCGCCTTGGAAGTCGACATACTTGGTAAGCTGCCCCAATCGCTACTGGGCATATATTGACGGTTGAATATGACAATTTGATGAAAATAAAGGTTTTTTGTAAAATCCCTGTTGTTGAGAAAACTTCTTAATTGCCGTAATGATGGCTAGGTACTGATTTTTATGGGCTTAGCTCAGCACCCTTAAAATTTCGCTGCTATAAGGTGGTTTTTGCGCAGTGACATTGTTGACGAAGCTGCTGGCGACATTGCTGCACCAACCTGCTTATTCGTCGCTGACCTATTAGGTAGGGGTTGACTCATTAGCGTTAAGAAATTAAGGCTAAAAAAGGGGATAAAGCCCCTATCGGTTATAAACTCTGCTAAGATAAGGGTTCTTATTTTTAAGACTCGGGGTGCAGGCCGTAACCAGTAGGCAGTTATTACGATAATTGCTGACCTTGTTTACGACGCTTGCTGAGACATCACCCGTTGCACCTGATGTGGTTAGTACCACCGTAGGGAAGTCAAAGTCGCCGTTTTCCGTCTTACTTATTGCTATGGTTTGGCCAAGTACTGGCCCGCTATACCATCAATAACGCTAAGTCGTTTATCTGCCAGTATCCTGTAAAATCATCACCTTTAGCTCATACTGTCACCAACAGTATTAGCCACCTTGATGACAGCCCTGAGATAACTGGTCTTAATCGCTGAAAACCTACCGACACCGAGTCTTTAATTTTTATATTGCTTATAAAATGAGGACTCGCCATGTCTATCACTTCTGATATCCCAGCCAATACTTCTCCTGTTGACCAAAAAGCTTTTAATACAGAGCAAGTGCCTGCCAATACAGAGACAATGCCTGCGCAAAACGCTAGCAAAGCAGATAAACCCAATCCGCTAAAAACCCCTGCTCATCGCAAAACTACCGACGCTCGCTTTGATGAAGAAGCACGTGATTTAACCCGTAACCTGCCCGCCTCACGCAAAGTTTATGTCACCGGTTCGCGCCCTGATATTCGCGTGCCTATGCGCGAAATTACCTTAACGGATACCCCTATCGGCGGTTTCGGTCGTGAGACGGCTGAATACAACCCACCCTTCTACGTGTATGACACCTCGGGCGTCTATACTGATCCTGAAGTCGAAATTGACCTCACCAAAGGCTTGCCCAAACTGCGTGAAACTTGGATTGAGGAGCGTGGCGATACCGAAGTATTATCTGGCTTATCTAGTAATTACGGCAAAGAGCGTGCTCGAGATATCACTACCGCCAACCTACGTTTTGCCCATATTGATAAACCACGCCGCGCGATAAAGGGCAAAAACGTCACGCAAATGCACTATGCGCGCCAAGGTATCATCACCCCTGAGATGGAATATATCGCCATCCGTGAGACGCAAAAACAGCACGAGCTCACGGACATGCGCCAACACGATGGTGAGACGTTCGGCGCCAATACTCCGAAGATTATTACCCCTGAATTTGTCCGCTCTGAGGTCGCCGCGGGTCGCGCTATTATTCCGAATAACATCAACCACCCTGAATCAGAGCCGATGATTATTGGCCGTAACTTTTTAGTCAAAATTAACGCGAATATTGGTAACTCTGCGCTCGGTTCCAGTATTGATGAAGAAGTGGCTAAGATGACCTGGGCCACACGCTGGGGCGGCGATACCATCATGGATTTATCGACCGGCAAACACATCCATGAAACCCGCGAATGGATCATCCGCAACTCGCCGGTACCGATTGGTACGGTACCGATTTATCAAGCCCTAGAAAAAGTCGATGGGGTGGCAGAAGACCTGACTTGGGAAATCTTCCGCGATACGCTAATCGAGCAAGCCGAACAAGGCGTCGACTACTTTACGATTCATGCGGGCGTGCTACTGCGCTATGTGCCACTGACTGCCAATCGCTTAACGGGTATCGTGTCGCGCGGTGGCTCTATCATGGCGCAGTGGTGCCTTGCCCATCATAAAGAGAGCTTCTTATATACGCATTTTGAAGATATTTGCGAGATTATGAAGCAGTACGATGTGGCGTTTAGCTTGGGTGATGGCTTGCGACCTGGCTGTCTGCAAGATGCCAATGATGAAGCACAGTTTGGCGAATTACGTACTTTAGGCGAGCTGACCCAAGTCGCTTGGCAGCATGACGTGCAGGTGATGATTGAAGGGCCTGGTCATGTGGCAATGAACCGTATTAAAGAGAATATGGACCTGCAATTAGAGATGTGCCATGAAGCCCCTTTCTATACTTTAGGGCCGTTAACGACGGATATCGCGCCCGGCTACGATCATATTACCAGTGCCATTGGTGCTGCGATGATTGGTTGGTTTGGTACAGCGATGCTGTGCTATGTGACGCCCAAAGAACACTTAGGTTTGCCGAATAAAAAGGACGTCAAAGATGGCATCATTACCTATAAGATTGCGGCTCATGCTGCAGATTTGGCGAAGGGGCATCCTGGGGCACAATCACGTGATAATGCGTTGTCTAAAGCCCGGTTTGAATTCCGCTGGGACGACCAGTTTAATCTAGCGTTAGACCCGGATACGGCGCGTGAATATCACGACGAAACCCTACCTAAAGACGCGCATAAATCGGCACATTTCTGCTCAATGTGTGGACCAAAATTCTGCTCGATGAAAATTACCCAAAACGTACGTGAATATGCAGCAGGGCTACCGACCAAACAATCTACTACTGCGGTAACGCCGAGCAGCGGTGACTTAAAAGATGAGAACCATCTGATTAAAGAAGTGGATACTGAGTTGGTTAGACAGGTGGGCGAAGCGAGCTACGATGATGTGCAAAAAGGTATGGCTGAGATGACCGAGAAATATCATGCTGAAGGCCGTCAGTTGTATAAAGAAGTCTAGTTACTTTGACTTAATAGCCGTCTAAGAGCTAGTGATTATTAATTTCTAAGAAGCGCGATTCTATTTATTAGGGTCGCGCTTTTTTACGTTTATCAGTTCCAAGATAATAAAAAACCTCCTTCCATACTACAAAGATTCTATCTCCAGATAGCAAAAAGCCCCGATAATTTATCGAGGCTCTAACGTTCATTTACCGCATTAGCTTCACTATAAAACCATAGCAGAGCGGCAACTTAATGCGCTAATGACTATACCTTTGACGCCGAGTAAATCTTATCAATAGAAGCATCAATCGTATTAGCAAACTCTTCGTCTGTCTGCTGTTTGCTCAGCCCTTCAGTAAAGGCACGCGAGAAGCTCGCAATCATGCCTGGGTTTTGCGCCAATCTATCACAAGCTTCATCACGGCTATAACCACCCGATAATGCGACGACTTTCAATACTTTAGGATGGTCTACCAAGTCTTTATAAAAGCCAGCTTCTTCAGGCAGCGTCAGTTTTAGCATGACTTGCTGATCGCCGTCTAAACGCTCTAGATTGCGTAAAATCTCAGCTTTTAGCAGCACTTCGCAGGCTGATTTTTCAGGGCTTTCGATATTGACTTCAGGCTCAACGATGGGCATAAAGCCTTTAGAGATGATTTGCTTGGCCACATCAAACTGCTGCTGTACGACGGTTTCAATACCATCCGCTGAAGCATTGTGAATCACAGAACGCATTTTGGTGCCGAAGACTGGCGAATTTTTGGCTTTGTCTAGCAAAGCGTCTAAACCGGGAATAGGTAGCATGACTTGTACGCCATCCATTTGCTCTGCTAAGCCTTTATCTACCTTTAAAAAAGGAACGATATTTTTATCTTCCCAAAGATAAGCGGCGGTGGCCTTACCATTCACTTCGCGGTCCATCGTATCTTCGAATAAGATAGCACCGAGGACGCGCTCGCTAGAGAAACATTTACAGGTCATGATACGCGAGCGCATTTCGTGAACTTGGGCAAACATCTCGTCGTCATTGTCGTAGTCGCTTTCTTCAACGCCATACATACGTAGTGCTTTTGGGGTACTACCGCCACTTTGATCAAGTGCCGCAATAAAGCCCGTGTCGTTTTTTATTCTTTCTAATTGTTGTTGATAGCTCATATGAATATCCTATTCAATAAATAAAATCAGGGTAAAAGGTCAATAAAATAAAAACTAAGAGAAAAGGTAAAAGTACATTAACTTGGCTAGCGAAACCTTTATTAATAATTATATTAACAAGTGAAGGTTAGCTCTTACCATAGTTAAAGGTGGCATTTATGGGAATAAATATAGCATAGCTATACTGCAAACTCCGTATTGAGTTTGCTAAAAATTTTATGACCGTGCTAACAAAGACGATGCTAATAAAATAGCGGCTTAACGTTAGGTTTTTAGATTTGTAGCCACTATCTAGCAGTCTATATTTTGTCATTCTACCCTAGCGATATTACGCTAAGAATAAAACGGCCACACAGATTACGGCAAACAATAAACCTAGCATATTTATCTTATTTAGCGACTCTTTAAAGACCACCACGCCGACTAAGGTCGCCACGGCGATGACGCCAATATTCATGCCCGTAAACACGATGCTTGGCGACTCTGCTAAGGTTTGATGGGCGCGCACATAAGCATAAATATTACCCATATTTAACCCGCCTAAGAGCAGTCCTGCCAGCAGGGCTCGTGGCTGCCAACGCACCCGCTGACTGATAAGATAGCCCAATAATAGCAGCGCTGCCAGTCCAAAACTTAAAAATAAAGTCAGGGGAAAAGCGGCCCCTTGTTTGGCGACTTGTTTGAATAAAATATCAATAACGCCGTAGCCTAGCCAGACGCCTAGCAACCAGCCCCACGTTGGTATTCTAAAGGCAGTACTAGTTGGAATAGCGACAGCTGAATGACCGCTTAAGGTAGAAGCTGGTGCCGTTATAGCTGCTGCAGTTATAGAAGATGAATTCGGCGTTCGATAAACCAACAGTCCCAGCGCTAAGAAACCAATGGCCACCCCGATAACCCGTTGCGTCGTTAACACCTCACCAAATAGTAAAAAAGCGGCGACGATAGGAATAATTAACGACAAACGCTGCGCCGCATCCGTAGCAATAATGCCCACTGACTCAATGGCATGACCCAGAATCACAAAGACGAGAGGCAATAAAATGCCTAAAGCGAAGATAATACCCCAAGCGCTGCCCAACTCTGCAACCGCACTTAACTCTGGACTTAGCAACCACCAAGTTAATAAAAAAGCCACCGGGTAGCCGGCGACAATGGTCTGGCGAATATCCACTTGGCGTTGCCGCAGTATTTTTAATAAGACTGACACCGCCACACTGCACAGCACTGCTATGACCAAATAAATCATCGTTATTCGCCTTATAAAGTTATGGCGGTGAATGTAACAAGGTATGTCATAGGCCGCAATACTTTTCGCTATCTTTAACGATTTACCGCTATAGTCAATCCACTCGAGATTTCACACAGCGCTACTGATATAAATTTACGCCAACCTCAGTCATATCATGATTCCTAGCCAGAAAATCTATATTAGTAGCTCATGTTGTATCCGTTTTAAATAGGATTGACTATACTCTCTAGCCAACGAAATTTTAGCGCCAGATAGCGTTCAAAGCACCAATAATAATACAAAGTCGTTTATAAAAAAGGCCACTAAGAATGGCAGTCTAGATTACAAACAATGAGCAGGATTAGAGCCTCAATTTTGCTAAACTGTTGGGCTATAATCCAATAAAAAAGCTGCCCTGTAAGCCTGCTATGAATAAACTCTTCTCCTACTTTGAAACCCGTCTGACGTCCTTCCCCGACACCCCTATTCCCTTACCTAGAGATGGGCTACTGGCCTTTTTGTGGGCCTGTACTGCCGGTCTACGTGGTTGGTTATTGCTATTTATGATCTTGACGGCGGGTATCGGGGTTTATGAAGCGATGCTATTTGCGTGGATAGGTAATCTAGTCGATTGGCTAGGCACTTATACTCCGCAAAGCTTATGGACCAACAAAGGCGACTTGCTGCTGTTGATGGCTGCCGTCTTGATCCTCAGCCCGCTATGGATTGGCGCGACCTCTCTGGTGCATTTTCAGGTATTGCAGGGCGTGTTCCCGATGCAGATGCGTTGGCGCTTTCATAAGCGCATGCTTAGTCAGTCGATGCAGTTTTATCAAGATGAGTTTTCAGGCCGAGTCTCTGCTAAAGTGATGCAGACCGCTTTAGCGGTGCGCGACACAGTGATGACCGTCACCGATATGCTGATGTATGTGACCGTCTACTTTATCACTAGCGGTGTGATTCTCTTTAATCTGGACAGCCTACTGCTTATCCCGTTTATCATTTGGTTGGTGCTGTTTTCGCTAACGCTTAGATTTTTCATTCCCAAATTAAAAATTACGGCGAGCGCGCAAGCCGATGCTAGAGCCTTGATGACCGGGCGGATTACCGACGCTTACGCCAATATCATGACAGTGAAATTATTTAGCCATTCGCAGCGGGAACTCACCTATGCCAAGTCAGCGATGCGGCAGTTTTTAAACACGGTGCATGCGCAGATGCGCTGGGTAAGTGTGCTAGAAATCTGCAACCATGTCATCAGCGTAGTCTTAATCGGTAGTACCGCTTTTATCGGGCTGTATTTATGGACTAAGGGCGATGTCGGGGTCGGTGCTATTGCCGCGGCCACAGCCATGGCATTGCGTCTTAATGGGCTGACCCACTGGATTATGTGGCAGACTGCCAGCCTCTTTGAAAGTATCGGTACTGTGCAAGACGGTATGCGCACGCTTTCCGCCCCGCAAACAGTGACGGATAAACCAGATGCGCAACCGTTGGTAGTGACTGAGGGCAATATCGTGTTTGATCATGTGGATTTCGGCTATGAAGGCACCGAATTGACGCTGATAAATCAAACAGACACGGCGCCTGCCAGTAGCGATGGCAGCCCGGCCACCAATGAAATTAAACTGTTAGATAATTTCCACCTCGATATTCGCTCGGGTGAAAAGATTGGTCTCGTAGGCCGTTCAGGAGCCGGAAAATCGACGCTAGTTAATTTGCTACTGCGTTTTTATGATGTGAATAAAGGCACTATCTGTATCGATGGACAAGCTATCGATGCTGTGACCCAAGAAAGCCTTCGCCGCCAGATTGGCATGGTCACGCAAGATACCTCCTTACTCCATCGTACCGTCCGCGAAAACATCGCTTATGGGCGTCCAGAAGCGACCGATGAGGAAATTATTGCAGCGGCAAAACGGGCGCAGGCTTGGGAGTTTATCCAAGACTTATACGATGCCAAGGGCAATACCGCGCTAGATACCCAAGTGGGTGAGCGCGGTGTGAAACTTTCAGGGGGTCAGCGTCAACGTATTGCTATCGCCCGCGTGATGCTAAAGAACGCGCCGATTCTGTTATTAGATGAGGCGACCAGTGCGCTAGATTCAGAAGTTGAATTTGCTATTACCCAAAGTTTGAACGATATGATGGCCGGCAAAACGGTCATTGCGATTGCGCATCGCCTCTCAACTATTGCAGCCTTAGACCGCTTGGTAGTAATGGATAAAGGCCGGATTATTGAGCAAGGCAGCCACGATGAGCTGCTCGCCCTTGATGGAGTTTATGCGCGCTTGTGGCATCGCCAAAGCGGTGGATTTTTAGGAGAGGACGCATGAGCCAGAATACCTTAACTGTTAACACAGCGAACACTATAACTATGACCGAAGCCCCGTTTGCCGATACGGAGCGCTCCGTAGTCATCGAGGGTCAACGAGCCCGCTACTACGACCTCTCTGTAGTAGATAAGCCTGTAAAAACAGCCACTCTGCCACCAGCGCACTTTTATGGTGGTAATGGCTTTACGGCGGGAGTCTATGAGCCGCTATTGACTGATTTGAGCCAACAGTTTGCGGTGACCAGCCTGGCGATGCGCGGCTATTGGCATGACTTGCCCACAAAGCCTACGCTGACCCGTGAGCAAGATGCGGATATGCTTATTGACTTTTTAGAGCAGATGTATAGCCAGCCGGTGATTGGTATTGGCCACTCACAAGGGGCGACTGCTACGGCGCTGGCTGCTGCGAAACGCCCTGACTTATTCTCACAGCTGTATCTCATCGAACCGGTCACTTTTACCAAGCAACAAAAGATTGCCTATGACTTGCTACCGCGAGCGCTAAAAATGCGCCAAGAGCCGTTTAAAAGTACTTTGGTCAAGCAAACTCATTGGGATAGCGTGACCGCCTACTATGAGCATCTACGCGCGCACCGTGCCTTTAAACGTATCAGTGACGATCACCTCTATACCTTCGCACACAATAGTCTCGTCCCTGCTAAAAAAGGCGGTTTTGAGCTGCTGTTCTCGCCTGCACAAGAGATGGCCAATTATTTTGGTACCCCCTATATTAATGGCGCTTTGCAAAAGCTCAATAAAGCCAAGCTGCCTTATACCCTTATCGTGGGTAAACCAACGATTTTTATTAGCAATAAAGTGCGGGCCAGTTGGCAAGGTATAGTAGCAGAAGATGACCTTATTACTTGGCCTGACTATGGCCATCTGCTGCCGATGGAAGCCCCTGAGCAGTGTGCTAAGCTGATTATGGAGCGGTTCAATAAAGCTTAGCTTTATTCGCTAAGCTAGTGCTTCTATAGAAGAGATGGTATGAAATTTATGGGCAGATGCAGTAGGTTACACCCTGACTACGGAACCATACTATGAGCGACTTATTCGCGCCAGCGCCGACTGAAAATCTGCTGCCCTACGACGGTATTGTTAATGATTTAGGGCTAGTGCTTGATAGCCCTAAGCAACTGTACGAGGAGTTATACAACGAGCTACCTTGGCAGGCAGATGTGGTCAGCCTATTTGGTAAGACCCATGTGACCACCCGCCAGATTGTGTGGATGGGTGAGCCCGATATTAGCTATTATTATTCTGGTCATAGCCGCCAAGCCATCGCTTGGTCTGCTGCCGTGTTTCACGTGAAACAATGCGTCGAGCAGCAATTGGCAGATATTGGTATTACCGCAAACTTTAATAGCTGCTTGTTGAACTACTATCCTACTGGTAGTGACGGCATGGGCTATCACGCCGATGATGAAAAAGAACTGGGCCCCAACCCTATCATTGCCGCCTTATCCTTAGGCGCCACCCGCAAGTTTGTCTTCAAGCATAAAAAAACCCAAGATAAAGTCGCCCTTCATCTTGAGTCTGGTCAGCTGATCGTCATGAGCGGCGCTACCCAACGCTATTGGAAGCATACCGTTACCAAGACTAAAGCCGTCGCTGCTGGCCGAATTAGTCTAACCTTTCGTCAGATGTATCCTTTATAGCCCCATGAATCTTTATAGTCATAGGGTGCATGACAGCGGTTTTAAGAAGCGTTTTGGGTATTGTTAAAGCTGACCGTATTAAAGCGCATCACATCGCTGTTAGTGGTATTGGTGCCATGAACAATCAACATCCCATTAATTTTAATCACTAATCCTGAGAAATCGCCTTTAGTGACGCAGCCTTTGCCCATCATGGTACCCGTATAGGGATAATAATTGAGCTCATAACCGGCGTCTTTAATACTGCCGATAAACTGACAATTCTGGCCGATATTAATCGTTAATTTTTTGGTATCAGCCGCATAAGTATTGGCGATAGTCGTATCTACCAAAGTAAACTTGGTTAAGGTGCCGAGCGCGCCCGAATACTTGCCTGGTAACTTTGCTAATTTAGGGCTGTCTAATGCCACATACCTTAAGTCATAGACCTTTTTATCAATCGTGGCATCAGTACCCGTTAAATCTAGCGTCAGCCTAGCGTCGGGGGCATATTGCGCCGTCGCCTTATAGTTGCGCATAGTGCTATTAGCCGAGTCAAACTCTCTCACTTGCGTCACTAATTTATTACCAGGTGCGGTCTTTAATTGACCGGCAATCAGACTCAAAACTTCTTTCTTATAAGTATAGCTGCCGCCAGAGAATGAATTGTTATAGAGGCCGATATACTCGCCATCCGGTTTCACCATCAGATTAACCAGAATCTCATCCCCATTATCCGCGATGACGGTGGTCTCATAATAGCCTTGGATATTGGCAGGGACTTGTGACTCATCTTTAGGGGGGTTATTAGGCGCTGACGTGCTGTCATCAAACCCGCCACAGCCTAGCAGTAGCAGACTGGTACTAAAAGCGAGTATTGCCGTCATTCTAATCATCAACATCTTTCCTAAACCTTTCACTTAAATACAAAATACGAGTGCCTTATAACAGTTCTCTTACTGAGCAACGGTCTGGCGTGAGTCTGTCTACTAAATAACCGACTGCTTTTACCTAAGACCCATCTTACCCAATACAACCAGCCAGCAACGATAAGTCAAAATCCTAACACAAAGCGGGTCACTGTAGTGCACGATACACTAAATAGTTTCTATAATCATTCTCATATACCCCAAAGTATACTCCCAATTAGCAAAAAACTTATCTTTAGACCTAAAAAACCGAGCTAGACTAAGTCCAGCTCGGTGCGTATTGAATAAAATTAAGGAAATGCCTTTACAATTAATGAATTAGACAAGCTATTTAGGTAGCCGCTAGCCGCTAAGCTTCTAAAATAAGCTTACCAAAGCTATCGCCTTGCTCGAGATCTTTATGAGCTTGCTGAGTTTGTGATAAAGGATAGGTCGCTTGAATTTGTAGCTGCAGTTTGCCATCTGCAATATCATTCAATACCGCATTTAAGTCTTCGGCATTCGGTTTCGCGATAAAGCCTTCTACGTCCAATTGTTTATCCGCACCCGCTTCTTTAAGTTTTTCCGCCCAAATCGATGGCAGTACCACCACGCGCCCGCCTTGCTTCACCACGCTTAATGCCCGCTCGCCCGCAGCCCCACCTACCAAATCTAGCAAGATATCCGCGTCTAGATTAGGAAAAGCCTCATCCTTAGTGTAGTCAATCCAACCGGTCAGCTTACTGGTATCTATTAACGCCGCAATCTTTTGATATTTTTCTGGTGAGCAGATGACCGTTACTTTCACATTATTTTCGGCTATGTTATGCATTAACAGTTGCAAGGTTAGATGGCCAACCCCACCAGCTGGCGCGCTCATGACCACATGATCACCATCTTGAATCGCTGCGAAATCTAGCATTTGCTTAGCCGTTATGCCCACGCAAGGCAGGCCACCTGCCACCTCTAAGTCCACTGCATCAGGCACCTTCGCCAAGACGTCAGCGGCGACTACCGTATACTGCGCATAACAGCCGCCCGCGAAATTTAACGCCGCTACCCGATCGCCTACTTGAAAGTCAGAGCTTTCGCTAGCTACCACTGTGCCCGCGACATCAAAACCTAAGATAGCAGGCTCATCGTTGGCAAATTGATTGTTTTTAATGCTTTGTGCACCCCAGCCCAATCCTTGGCGAGTCTTATAATCGACGGGATTGATACCCGCGTAAGCTACTTTCACTAATACTTGGCCCGCTTCGATAGTGGGCATAGGCAAGTTATCTTGATACTTCAATACATCCGCCTCACCAAATTGAGTAATGGTGACGGCAGCTTGAGTTTTAGGTAGAGACATAACAGATCCTTGTTGTTTATAAGAGAAGTTTATAAGAAGATTTATAAGGGAATTTAGATAGCAAACTATTTTCTTTTACTGCAGGCAGCATTAGTACTGGCTAGAAAAAATAACGCACAGGACCAAATGCCCTAGCCAGGCCATTCAGTCTAGTAACTATAGAGTTAGAACTTAGATAGTTAGGGTTTAATAGTTAGAATTGATTTGAGAAAAATAATCAATCTGTAAAATGAGTTAAGCGCGAATCAGCTCAGCGCTGATAGGCAGATGATCCGATAACGTAGACCAAGGCTTGCCTTTATGGACCCAAGCTCTTTTTACTTTTAAATTACGCACATAGATGCGGTCTAAGCTTAACACGGGCAAGCGCGAGGGAAAAGTCGGCAACAGCTTATCGTGACAACTCATAAAAGCCTCTGTCATATTGAGGCGCTTGGCCAGCTGCATACAAGAGACCTTTTTCCAGTCATTAAAGTCGCCCGCCAGTATCAACGGCTGAGTCTGATCAATACAGTCATTGACGTAAGTGGAGATGGCTTCGTACTGTTTTTTACGGTCATTCTCTAACAGATTCAAATGCGCACATAACACCACGACCGGCACCTCCCAGCCCTCGGGTTGGACTTCACAATGCAGGACGCCGCGCTGCTCCATCTTATTGACCGTGATATTAATATTATGCTTGGGGTCTAAAGGAAACCGGCTCAATACCGCATTGCCATGATGCCCATTTTCATACTCGCTATTTTTGCCATAGCTGTTCTTCAGGGAGAGGTATTCGCCAAACCATTCATGCTGGGATTGGTCCGGATATTCATTATACTTGAGCACCCGCTTAAGGTTTTGCCCCTGCACTTCTTGCAAACATAGAATGTCAGGGCCGACCTCATTTAAGGCGTCGGCAATCCCTTGCATGACCACGTTACGATTGAGCGGTGACATGCCTTTATGAATATTATAGCTGGTGATGGTAAAAGAACTCATAGTCGCAGGGGCACCATTAAATAAGGAAGAGAAAGCTCAGCAAAACCTAGCCTTAACCATATGTTTTGTCTAAGTACTCTATAATAGCTCGAGATTCAAACATAGTGGTATTGGGGTCAATTAGGTAGGGAAATTGCAACTTGCCCTGCATGACTTCAGTCATAATACGGTCACGTTTGCCTCCCTTAATCGGCTGGTACTTTCCTAACGTCAAGTGTAGCCCTGGTAGCCCATTATCTTGCAGACGCTCTCGCGCTACATTACGATTGATAAAACCGACTTCCAATTGACTTAATTTTTCGCGTACTAGGCGACTATAAGGGCTGGCCTCAAAGCTATAGAGCTGCAATAGTTGCTCAGGTTTGCCGCGGGCTTTATTCTTTTTAGGATGCGCCGCCTTGACCCCGCGCAGCATCGAAGCCACGCTCGCGAGCTTATTACTTAAACTAGCGCCATCGCCATTGGCTACGCGATAACGCTTAGGGGTGCTGCCCTGTGGAGAGTAATGGGCATACAAGTGATCAATAATGTCTTGCGACTCAAGCAACTGAGTGCCGGTATTCTCATCGATCAAATACGGCACCTGGGTCTTACCGGTCATCGCTTTGAGCTCATCGCGATAGACATGGCCTTTATGCGGGCTAGGACGACTTTCATAGTCTAAATTCAGATGGGTCATCACTTCGCGCACCCGCCGGCAATAAGGGCAGGCTTCATGCTCATAGAGCACCAGCATCTTCTCGGGTATGATAGGGTGTGCCGGCCCCATATTACCGCGACCGCCGCGCAAAATGGTGGTGGTCAAGGCTTGCAGGCTTTTGACATGATGGCCAATAGTGCCAAGCTTAGGTAGTGAAATCATTACAGCTCCAGAATTATCAATGACTAACTAAATAAATAAAGATAGAGATTACCTAAAGGTGTGAAAACAAAAAAGCATTGGCTCACAAGGAACCAATGCTTTTTCTAGCAAGAGGTGTGGCGAAAGCTTGGCTTGATCCGTCGCAAACTTTGCACCACCGCCTCCGTAGACAAACGCTAACGGCTATTTGTTAGTGACCATTTATCTTATCAATAGCCATCTATTAGTAGCGAGTCACTAGCGCGATTGGCTGGTCATCACCCATTATGTCTTCAGGCAAGAATACCACCTCACCCCCATTATGCATGACATGCTCGATGATATCGCCCACTGCGTCATCGGTAACCCCTTCTGCAGTGGCATCATCGGCTAACTGTAACGTTTGCGCTTTTTCATCAATTTTCGCAGGTTGGCTATAGCCTTTACGGACATATAAGGTCTCGCCGGCACCTTGGAAGGCAGATTTATAAATTTCTTGTAAATCAGTGCGTAGCAAATCACCACCACGGGCTTTATCGATTTCGCCTAGTGCCGCTTCATGCAATGACTTACGATAGCCTTCTACAGCTTCTTGCACGCCATCAATGATATGTTGCGCGCTACCGTCTTCTAAATCAGTGATATTATCCACCGCAGCAATAATATTCTCCGGACGGTCACAGACTTCTTTATAGAAGCTGATGTTGCGCTTATCACCCACGATCACTAGCGGCATCTTATGGTCGCCCCATAGCTCTTGCACACTCTTATCGACGCGGTTTAAAAACTCTTTTAGATAGTTGTCTTCGTTGGACGCGGCAGAACGATCGGCCCCACTAGTGGTATGTAAGGTCGTATTCTTAATAGGGAACGGAATGTGTTCCATATGGTTCTGTTCATCGTTATTTTTATCAAACTCCATAACCACACGATCATTTGCCGCTTCAATTAAACGGGCATAGTCACGGGTAATGACGACGGTGTAATAATGAACGGCACTGGCCATATCACGCACCAAATCACGAGTCGCAAAACGGGTATCAACAATCACACGCTCTGCTGTATCTAACGGCATACGAATCACTTGGACGTCATCAACGCTAGCGAAAATAGCCAACGTGTCTAAATTGTAGTTATGGTCTAGCTCATCAGTCTTAGCATGGATGTTTTCTAAAATGGCGGTTGCCGTTTGCTTATCATATTCGTTCGTCACACGCTCTTCGACCACTTTTAATTGGTTTTTTAACGCAATAGGGTCTTTTTCATTGTCAGGATAAGTGCGATGCGTTTTCACAAACACACTAACTGCAGGTTTAGCGGTGGTTTCTCGTAAGCTTTTTAGAGTCGCTTTCATAAGTCATTCCTATTTTGATTGATTAATCTTATAAGTTAGAGATTTATTAATTAGAATTTTCAGTACAGACATTGAGTTCTACACTCAATCGGGATAACTATTATTTAGTTATTCGTATTTAGTTATTCGGGTATTCAGGACAACTATCATTTGGGCATTTGGGCATTCGGGCTAAATAGCCTTAATCACTAGCTATTAGTAATAGGGGTTAATCCATACAGAGCAGTTAACCAAAAGATAGCCATACCGCGCTTAACCAACACACTTAACAAACATAAGTTATCCAAAATAATTAACGGACTTATTACGGTTGCAGTAATACGCCCTAATACCCCCACTTTAACAAGTTAAATGCACTACTAACACTGTGGATTTGCAAGTAATTGATGGGCGTTTGTAAGCTTTGTAAGAATGGCCTACTAGAGTTTGACAGGTAATGACTTCAGCAACAGGGTGACTTTTAAACAGAGGGCTTAAGAATGGCCCGCTAAGTCAATGAAACTGAATACCGTTATTGGCACAATGGAACAATTAAAAGCAGCCCTCCACTTGCAATTGCTTAGGTCTACACTCATCATAAAACTAGCAAAAGGCTATGACCTTAAAATTTTTAAACCCCTTTTATCTTGATTAATCCTTATAAAAATACGCCAGTAGACGAGACTCTTATGACCACAATGAAACCTATGACCGACAACTTACACTTAGTAGATTTTGCTACCACCAATCCAACGGTGCTCAGCGAACAAATTACGCAAGCGATTGAGGCTGCTAATGCTTATCTTGACACTCTGAAGGATCAGCACGCTAGTGACTTACCAGCGAAACTTGCAGCCGCCAGTGCCTTAAAAGATATTGTGCAGTTTGATCATTTAAACCTAGCGCTCGAGCGCAGTTGGGGCGTGCTATCGCATTTAAATAGCGTCACCAGCAACGATGAGATTCGCGAGGCGCATCATGCGCTACTGCCCAAGCTATCAGCCTTTAGTACTCGGGTTGGGCAGCATAAGCCCCTCTTCGCCCGCTATAAAACGGTAACCGAGGCAGACGAATTTTTTGCCACCCTAGAGCCGGCCCGCCAACGTGCGATTGAATTGGCGTTGCAAAGCTTTGAGCTGTCAGGAGTTGCGCTACCAACAGAGCAGCAAACTCAATATGCGGAGATTCAAAGTCAACTCTCTACGCTATCGGCGAAGTTTTCAGACAATATATTAGATGCTACCCAAGCCTTTGCACTGCCCTTACAAGAGTCGCAGTTGGCCGGCATTACCGATAGCGGCCTAGCCATGTTGGCGCAAGCTGGGGAGCGCTATCAAGCTAAACAGACAGCAGCGGCCGAGCAAGACACAGCAACGACTAGCGCTGACCTGCCGACCCCGTATGTGGCCACGTTGGATATCCCTGTCTATTTAGCGATTATGACCCACGCGGATGATCGTGATTTACGTGAGCAGCTCTATAAGGCCTTTGTCACGCGCGCTTCAGAATACGACCCTCATACCAACAGCAAAGGTGACTCGCTCGATAATGCCGACTTGATGACGCAGATACTGGCATTGCGCGCACAAAAAGCAGAGCTGTTAGGCTTTAATAATTATGCTGAAGTCTCGCTATCGACCAAAATGGCTGAGAATGTACAAGAAGTTGAAACCTTTTTACGCGATTTAGCTGAGCAAGCGGAACCTTCTGCGAAAAGAGATTTGGCACAATTGCAAACTGCTGCAGCAGCCTTAGGTATTGCTGATTTACAACCATGGGATACCGCTTATGTCGCAGAAAAGGTAAAACAAGATAAGTTCTCTTTATCGCAAGAAGAGATTCGCCCTTATTTCCCTCTCCCTGCTGTCATTTCGGGATTATTTAAAATCGTGGGTAAGTTATACGGCATTCGCGCTGAGGAGCACACTGAAGCTGTCGCACGCTGGCATGACGACGTGCGTTTCTACCAACTTTTTGATGCTGACGACAGTTTAATTGGTGGCTTCTATTTCGACCTATTCGCCCGTCAAGGCAAACGTGGCGGCGCCTGGATGAGTGGTTTCCAATCGCGCTATGAGTATGTGGCAACGGCAGACGATGCTATAGAAAATGCTGATGACAAAAACTATAGCCAATTACCCGTCTGCTTTATGGTGGGCAATTTCACGCCACCGACCGGCGAGCAACCAAGCTTATTAACCCACGATGAAGTACTAACCTTGTTCCATGAGTTTGGTCATGGTTTACATCACTTGCTAACAGCGGTAAGCGTGGGTGATGTCGCGGGCGTGAATGGTGTCGAATGGGATGCCGTTGAGCTGCCTAGCCAATTTATGGAAAACTGGGCTTGGGATAACGAAGGTATCGCGCTAATCAGTGCGCATGTCGATACCGGTGAACCATTACCACAAGATAAACTCGCCGCCTTATTAGCGGCCAAAAACTTCCAAAGCGGTATGCAGACGTTGCGCCAGATCGAGTTTGCCTTATTCGACTTACTCATTCATGCGGCCAATCCAGCCCCGGATTACCAAGGTATTCTAGCTACCTTAAACCAAGTCCGCGACGACGTAGCGATTACGGCCACACCCGACTATAACCGCTTTGCTAATGGCTTTAGCCATATCTTTGCCGGCGGCTATGCAGCGGGGTACTATTCTTATAAATGGGCAGAGCTGCTGTCTGCCGATGCCTTTAGTAAATTTGAAGAAGAAGGTATCTTTAACCCTAATACTGGTAAAGCTTTCCGAGAAAGTATTTTAGCGATCGGCGGTAGTCAACCCGCGAAGACCAACTTTGAAGCGTTCCGCGGCCGTCCGGCCAGCATCGAGGCGTTACTGCGTCACAGTGGCTTTAGCGATATTACAGACTCAGCTGACCAGCAAGAGGAGGCTTAATGCGTTACCAATCTACTCGGCCCAAACGGCAGTTTTTGGCGGGAGTCAAATGCCCCAAATGTGACACCCTCGATACGGTCGTACAGGTGCAATTATTTGAGCCAGAACCTGACGAATATATTGAGTGTACTCAGTGCCATTATAGCGAGCGCCGACCCGACCCTGAGCTCATAGCGGATAAGAATGCCCTGCTCGATAGTGCGCAGTCGTCCGCTACGGGTACCAGTGGGGCAGTGAAGTTTATTCCTTAGCAGCGAACACCTGTTAATGCCTTGAATTATTTATGCTTATACGGGTAAATGATGGCGTTAACAGGTTTATTTCCTATACAAAAGTTGATAACCTATAATAAAATTGAGATTCTGCTCAGTGAGTGCCCTGTCCTGCATGGCTCATTGTGTTTCTTACCCCCTTGTTCACTTTATAGACGCAAATAGTTTGCCAGTAGTTTTCAGCAGCCCATTTTGCGTACTATGTTTGCATTAGCGACATTTCAATGATGATTGCCGGTCTTTTCACTAAACCTTCTATCCGAGCCTCTACCGGAGCTTCTATCCGAGCCCATACTCTGCCCTCATTGCCCCGACAGCAACACGGCAATGCTACGCCCACCGTATTACTTATGGTGTTGGCTATCATCGCGCTGTTGGCGATGGGCTATTTAGTGGTGCAACTGTTTAGCGCACCTCCGACTGCAGAGCATAGGCAACAAGGCCCTGTATTTTCTTCTAAACCTGCTGCCACAACTACAGAGAATCCTGCTGAGCTAGCAACGGCTGCGGACCAGTCAGTGAGTAAGACCACTGCTACAAGCACTGAAGCAGACGCCACTATCGACGACCTAGGCCTGCCTGGTGTTGCAAACAGCGCTATCCCCGACCCTAAAGCTATTGTGAATGCTAAAATTCCTAAGAGTGAGAGTCTGGCCAAAGAAGAGATTGACCGTTTAGAAGATGAGCGCAAACGCTTGGCGGAACAAGAAAAACTCGCCAAAGAACAACTGCAGCTGGTCGCTGATATTAACCAACAGAAAGCCGCGCAGATTGCCCTATTAGAACAACAGATTGCTCAGCTTGAAAAAGATAAGGCCGCAGCTAAGCCCTAATGCTACCCTGAGCCTAACCCATTAATTTTTTTCATAAAAAAACCGCCCAAATATTTGGGCGGTTTTTTATTGGCTAGCCGCTAGCCTATTACAAGACTAGCTGCTAGCTAAGCTTATGCGCTATGGAAACCTAGCCATTGGCTTGTTCAACGCCTTTCATTGTAAGCTTGATACGACCACGGTTGTCGACGTCTTGTACCAAGACTTTAATGCTTTGGCCTTCTGACAAGTAATCCGTAACATTCTCAACACGCTCATCAGCGATTTGTGAGATATGCACTAGACCATCCGTACCTGGTAATACGGTAACGAAAGCACCGAAATCAACAATACGAGCGACCGTACCATCGTAAACTTTACCGACTTCTACTTCAGCGGTCAGCGCTTCGATCTGACGGATAGCTTCTTTGGTAGCCGCTTTGTTTTCACCGAAGATACGGATAGTACCGTTGTCATCGATATCGATAACCGCACCAGTATCTTCTGTTAGCTGACGAATCGTCGCGCCGCCTTTACCGATAACGTCACGGATTTTATCCGAGTTGATTTCCATCACAGCATAGTTTGGCGCATGCGCGTTGATTTCAGTACGGCTTGATGGCAATACTTCATTCATTGCGTTAAGGATGTGGATACGACCGGCATGGGCTTGCTTAAGCGCTTGCTCCATGATGTCTGGCGTGATGCCTTCAATTTTGATATCCATCTGTAACGCAGTGATACCGTCTTTAGAGCCGGCCACTTTAAAGTCCATATCGCCAAGATGGTCTTCATCACCTAGGATGTCAGACAGTACTGCAAAACGCTCGCCTTCTTTCACTAGACCCATCGCGATACCAGCGACTGGAGCTTTCATTGGTACACCAGCATCCATCAACGCTAAGCTGGCACCACAAACCGACGCCATAGATGATGAGCCGTTAGATTCTGTGATTTCAGACACTACACGGATCACATACGGGAAGCGCTCTGAGTCTGGCAGCATGGCTTGTACACCACGGCGCGCTAGACGGCCATGACCGATTTCACGACGCTTTGGAATGCCTTCACGACCGGTCTCACCTACTGAGTAATGTGGGAAGTTGTAATGCAGCATGAAGTGGTCTTGTAGCTTGCCCGCTAGCGTATCAATCAAGTTGACATCACGGCTGTTGCCTAGCGTCGTCGTGACTAATGCTTGGGTCTCACCACGGGTAAATAGTGCTGAACCATGCGTGTAAGGTAGCACGCCTACTTGGATATCTAGGGCACGAACTGTGTCTAAATCACGGCCATCGATACGCGGCTTACCTGACAAGATATTGTCACGGACAGTACGGTATTTTAGCGTTTCAAACAATTCTTTAACTTGGCCTTTTTGCTCAGCAAAGTCTTCGCCTTCTGGGTCACCGGCTAGTGCCGCGATAACCGCTTCTTTGATGGCATCAAGCTTGGTGTAACGCTCTTGCTTATCGGTAATAGTATACGCGTCAGCAACTTGCTCGCCGAACTGCGCTTTCATGCTTTCTTCTAAGTCTTTATTGACCGCTGGCGCTACAAAGTTTTGCTTTTGCGTGCCTACTTCATCAGCTAATGACTGGATGTTATCAATCACGATTTGCTGCTGCTCATGGCCGTATAGTACCGCGCCTAGCATTTGATCTTCTGACAGCTCACGGGCTTCTGATTCGACCATCAATACCGCTGATTTAGTACCGGCAACGACCAAGTCAAGATCACTCTTTTCGAGTTGCTCATGCGTTGGGTTTAAGACGTATTCACCATCGATGAAACCAACGCGTGCACCGCCGACTGGACCATTGAATGGCGCGTCAGAGATAGCTAGTGCAGCAGAGGCACCAATCATAGCAGCGATATCAGCATTCTGGCTCTTGTCAGAAGAGATAACGGTAGCCGTGATTTGTACTTCGTTCACATAACCTTCTGGGAATAGCGGACGAATTGGGCGATCGATTAAGCGTGAAGTTAGCGTTTCAAACTCGCTTGCACGGCCTTCACGTTTGCCATAGGCACCTGGGATTTTACCCGCAGCATACATTTTTTCTTGGTAGTTAACGGTCAATGGGAAGAAGTTTTGGCCTTCTTTAGCATCAGGCTTGACCACCACCGCGACCAATACAGAAACGCCGCCCATGTGGACGAGGACTGAGTTGGCTTGACGAGCGATACGGCCAGTCTCAAGAACCACTTGCTGATTGCCATACTGGAATTCGCGGCTAATAGTGTTGAACATACTCTGATCTGTCATATATATTTCCTAATTTTCGAATGACTTAATGAATTAAGCTTAATAAAAGCGGAATGCTAAATCTGGTAGTGAATGCTAATACCTAGTCTTACGACTAATTTTAATAGCGGTGTTTTTTAACGACCATCTATATTAATGAAGGTCTATATTAACTGTATCTAGCAACGGTTTATCTTAACTGTCTATCTTATCTGTCTATACCAAACTGTCTATACTAATAACCGGGCCTACAAACTGGCTTTACTGGCTGCTTTTGATTGTCAAACCTAGCTATAAAACCCAGCAGTTTGACACTATCTTTTGGCTAGCTTGGTATTACCTAGCGCGGGTTGATAATGGCAGGCGTCGCAGCCTATCGATGCTGTCATAGCTGGTAAGGTCGTTGTTTGACCCAATCGACCGCAACCACTGCCCAGCTATCTTTGACTCATAAATGTCAATAAATGAAGATAAGGCAACTGCTTAGCAAATATTAGTTATCACAAAACTCTAAATTGCGACTTATTTTACAGGGATTTATAACAATTGACCAATTATTAACGGCTCACCAGTAGCCCAGTCACAGTAGGGCTGAGTTATAAATAATTATACCCGAGTCACTTTGCCGTAATTTAGACAAAATGTGCTCGTATAGTGGAGCTGTCAGTATATAGTCAATCCTATTTAAAACGGTTATATCAGTAGCTCTGTGTTAAATTTTTAATAAAATTCATGCAATAAAAAACGGTGCGACATATATCGCACCGTTTTCATTCGTCGCTTACCCTTTATACGCTAAAGTAGAGAGTAACAAACCCCCTAAACTAGAGCAAAAAAAGTGCGTATTAACGACGTAGACCAAGCTGGCTGATCAAAGTCGTGTAACGACCTAAATCTTTACCTTTTAAGTAATCAAGCAATTTACGACGTTGGTTAACCATACGGATAAGACCACGACGGCTGTGGTGATCGCCTTTATGAGCTTTAAAATGGTCTTGTAGGTCGTTGATACGAGCAGACAATAGTGCTACTTGCACTTCTGGGGAACCCGTGTCGTTTTCGCCACGTTGGTATTGAGCGATAATTTGTTGGCGGTCAGTATTGGTTAGCATAAGATTTCTCCGGCAATGCTATGAGCAGTGGTGTATATCACGCACTGACTATAAATAAGATAACTGGCAATGAATAAATCATAAGCAATAATTCGGGACGACCCTGCATTACTAGAGACGACCTAGTTATTGACCAGCATACTATTGAGTATTTTAGTTGGCGTAGGGCTAAGTATGGCCACTAGCAAACTAAGGGGGCGATTATAACAAAAAACTACTGCTGTGACAGTAGTTTTTATAGTTGGACTACACTTACTAAATTGCGGGCTATTTGACGTCGTCTTGGCTAATCGTACCGCCTAAGGCATCATCGGCTAATAAGGCCGTAGTAGCCTCCGCTTCACTATCTGGAGTGATATCTTCACTAGGATTAATATCCTCTGCTAAATCACGGACTTTATCCGCTTGTTCTTTTAAACTTGGCGTAGTATCTGACATGCTCATAGTATCTCCGATTGACTAGATTGCTTTAATCTAAGCTTATTTATTACCTTTAGCTTCTGCTAAGTTATCAGCAATATTTTGCGCTGCCGCTTCGGTATCTTCATTATAGTTACCTTCAGCTTGGTTTTCTAATGAAGCAACTTGTGATTCTGATTTTTGTTGCTCAAGTTTGGTATCGTTTGGATTAGTATTTGACATAGTTATTTCCTTATTTTTAATGAATATTGAGATTAAAATTTAAACAAAACTGAGCTAATGGCTAGCACAGCTCATTACTAAAATGTTTATTTATCGTTTTCCGCTATACGCGAGGCTGCTTCTTGCGCATGCTCTGCTACATTGCCAACAGACTCAGTCTCTGGCTTAGCCACCTTCTCAGCAGCGTCTTTTGCAGCTGATACATCAGCAGAATCTTGACCGTCGTTTTCTTCATGCATCTCTTTACGAATTTCAACTTCTTGTACATTTTGTGCGTCGTTGCCTACTCTTTCAGCATGCTCGTTATTCGAATTTGACATACTAATTTCCTTATTAGTGAGATGAATCCATTGAAGGGTGTTGAGATAGAACTTTAGAATCAGCAACTTAAGAACAGAAACTTAAGCAACGAATAACTGAAATGTAATGCTAATTTCAGGCTAGCGCTTTATCGATAGCCGCGACAAAATCTTTAATATCATCAGGGGTTCTTGACGTAATAAGATTGCCATCTTGCTGCACAGCCTTATCTACGAAAGTAGCGCCAGCATTCTCAAGGTCTGTCTGCAATGACTCATAGGCAGTCAAAGTTTTACCTTTAGCGATACCGGTGTTAATAAAAACCCAAGGGGCATGACAGATGGCAGCAATCGGCTTGCCAGCTTCGTTAAACGCTGTGATTAACTGGTGTGCTGCTGCTTTACCGCGTACGACATCCGCATTGATAGTACCGCCTGGTAGAACAAGTGCATCATAATCTGCTGCGTTCGCCTCTTTGGCGAATAAATCAGCCGTAAAAGTATCAGCCTTATCAGAATGCTGCATACCTTGAACTCGTTTGTCATCGCTAGTAGTAATCAGCGTCGTCTCGTAACCTTTGTCTTTTAATTGATTATTAACGTCTTCATACTCAGCTTGCTCAAAATCTGTATCTAGTAAAAATGCAATCTTCTTCATAGTATCCCTCATATATTTCTAGGTATATTTTTCTTATTTGACCTGTTTAATGTGGCTTATTCTCAGAAACGTCAGTATTAAAAACTGTCAATCAAAAACTAAGCCAGTCAATAAAGTATAGGCCTGCCAAGATTAAGCGTATACGCAGAAGATGCAATGAAATGTTTGAGTCTGTGAGTTATGTTGGGAGCAAGTAACGCTAAGACTATTTGAGGTTATATAAAGAATAGAGGCGAGAAAAGTGCCGGTACGACTGCTAAAAATCAGCCAAAAAAATAGCCAGTCAATCTATAAGACTGGCTAACTATTTAAAATGATAACGATATATAAATTGCAGGACGAGCCACGATTAAGAGCAAAACTAACGTGCCAAGATTTTTTTGGGCTGCAAACGGCCATTAATACTTAGCGTCCCTAAACCAACAAATACGCCCTCTTCATCGATTAGACGGATATCTCGGGTAGGCACGCCGTCCTCGTCGATATCTACTGCTGCTTGGTTATCCGGCGCCTCACCCTCTACAACGGTTGCTGCCAGTACTGGAGCCGCTTCAAGATAACTCACGAGCTCAGGGGTAAATTGCTCACGGACGTTAAGGCGTTGCCCTACCTGTACGCGCTCGCACTGCTCTGGGGTGATTTGCAGCGTTGCTAAACCCGTAACGCAAGCATCGACGGCTAATAAATGCTCAAACCTTTGCGCTAAACTTAACGCTTCTAAATCCGCCAAACTAATGCTATTGGCAGTCACAAAATGACCGACTTGAGTGCGGCGTAGACTGGTCAAATGCCCCACTGTGCCAAGCGCTTGCGCAATGTCTTCACCGAGCACCCGCACATAGGTACCTTTCGTGCAAGTGACCTGCAGTTGTAGACGGTCGGGCGCTACTAAGGCGAGTTGTAAATGGCGAATGGTAATAGGCCGCGCAGGACGCTCAATTTCAATCCCTTCACGGGCATACTCATAGAGCTTTTTGCCATCTTTTTTCAGGGCAGAGTACATCGGCGGCACTTGGGTTTGTGCGCCCATAAACTGTTGTATCGTCTGCTGAATAGCGGTCTCATCAATGGCTGGCACGGTTTGGATCTCGACTATCTGACCTTCGGCATCCCCCGTATCGGTACGCTCCCCTAACTTGATGATGGCCTCATACGCCTTATCCGCATCGAGCTGATAATGGCTAAACTTGGTAGCTTCGCCCAAGCATACTGGCAAGAGTCCCGTCGCCATAGGGTCTAAAGTCCCAGTATGCCCTGCCTTCTTACTATCATGCAGCGGCGACTTAAACAGATACTTCACCTTAGAGACCACTTGCTGGGAAGTAATCCCCTGCGGTTTATCAATCAGGATAACGCCAGAGACGCGCTGTTTCGGTGTTTTAGATGCGGGGTTTGCCATAAGGGAGCCTGTGCTAATCAATCATACAGTAATATAAAGTCAAATTTATACTAACTAAAGGGCTTTCAATAGGCCATTACAGCACTACTATTTGCACTAGCTGCTATTGGTCATCAACAGCATTAGTCTGTGTCTTCAATATCCGCATCATTTGGATTAGGCACATTGTCTTCATCACTTTTAGCCACAGCTTTGCTGATAAGATCCATCATATAGTTGCCACGGGCCGTGACTTCATCGTAATGGAAACGCAGACGCGGTGTGGTACGAGTTTTCAGACGATGGCTAAGCTCTGTACGCAGAAATCCTGCCGCATTGGCCAAAACTTTAATGCTTTGCTCATGGCTGCTTTTGGTCATAGCATCATTGAGTTCAGGCTCCATGATAGTGACATAGATATCTGCATAGCCCAAGTCAGCACTGACTTTCACGCTAGAGATGGTCACGAAACCTGTTAAACGAGGATCGTTAACTTCATCACGGATAAGTACGGCCAGTTCGCGCTGAATTTGATCAGCCAATCGTTGTAAACGCTGATTCATGGTAGTTCCTATTAATTATTTTGAATGGCATAGTGATTCCATGACATTCTTAGTTAAGGGCCTGCAAAGCTATCGGCATTAGCAGGTCAATAAAACAGTACAACAAAACGGTTAAGTAAAAAAAGACCTAGCAGGATTGACCTGTTAGGTCTTTTAACAACAGCGACTAAGCAGGCTTAGATCGTGCGTTCGAACTCTTGGATTTCAAAGACTTCGATTTTATCGCCGACTTCAACATCATAGCCACGAACGGCCAGACCACATTCCATACCGGTACGCACTTCGTTGACATCGTCTTTATAACGACGTAACGACTGCAACTGACCGGTAAAGATAACCTTGTCATCACGTAATACGCGGATTGGCTTGTTACGATAAATCGTCCCTTCAACCACCATACAACCGGCAGCCGCACCAAACTTACTTGAGCGGAACACATCACGGACGTCGGCGACGCCTAGGATTTGCTCACGATGCTCTGGTGATAACAGGCCACTCATAGCCGCTTTCACATCATCGATAAGACCATAGATGACGCTGTAGTAACGAATATCTAACTTCGACTCATCCGCTTTACGGCGAGCTGTAGCGTCGGCACGAACGTTGAAACCTAGCAATACGGCTTCGCTTGATTCAGCTAAAGTCACGTCTGACTCAGAGATAGGGCCTACGCCTGAGCTGATGACTTTTACTTTCACTTCATCAGTAGATAGCTCGTTCAAGGCGGCTAATAGGGCTTCTAATGAACCACGGACGTCTGTTTTTAGTACGATGTTCAAGAATGACACATCGCCCTGACCCATCTGCTCAAACATATTCTCAAGACGCATCTTATTCTGACGGTCCATCTCACGCTCACGCTCACGGTTGGCACGGAAGTCAGCCACTTCACGGGCTTTCTTCTCATCAGCAACCACTAAGAACTCGCTACCTGCCGCTGGGGTCTCAGGCAAGCCTAAGATTTCGACTGGGATAGACGGGCCTGCAGATTTAATACGCTGGCCTTGCTCATCAATCATGGCACGAACTTTACCGTAATACTCACCGGCTAAGACTAAATCGCCTTGTTTCAAGGTGCCTTTCTTAACAAGCAGGCTAACGACTGCGCCGCGACCTTTTTCTAGTCTTGACTCAATAACCACACCCTGAGCAGCACCGTCAGTTGGGGCTTCTAGCTCCATGAGCTCTGCTTGTAAGCTGATCAGCTCTAGCAACTCATCGATACCTTCGCCTGTTTTCGCTGAAACGCGGGCCATAGGAGTATCACCACCCCAAGCTTCTGAAACGACTTCTTTGCTGGTCAATTCATTTAGAACGCGATCGACATCGGCACTTTCTTTGTCCATTTTGTTGATAGCAACAATCAATGGCGTACCAGCAGCACGCGCATGGTCAATAGCTTCAACCGTTTGCGGCATCATGCCATCATCAGCAGCGACGACTAGGACTACGATATCGGTAGCCTGAGCACCACGAGAGCGCATAGCACTGAACGCGGCGTGACCTGGGGTATCAAGGAACGTTACAACACCGCGGCTGGTTTCGACATGGTAGGCACCAATATGCTGAGTAATCCCACCGGCTTCACCAGAGGCTTTCTTAGTCGAGCGAATCTTATCAAGCAATGAGGTCTTACCATGATCGACGTGACCCATGATAGTGACCACTGGCGGACGCGTTTGCACGTTACTGCTGCGCTTTTCGACCGCAACTTGTAAGTCGTCTTCGACTTTAGTATCGCTAACCGGTACTGGGTTATGGCCAAGCTCTTCAACGATTAAGCTCGCTGTCGCTTGATCAATCTCATCAGTTTCGCTAACCATTTCGCCCATTTTCATAAGCAATTTGACGACTTCGCGGGCTTTAATAGCCATGCGTTGTGCCAAATCAGCGACCACAATCTGCTCACTAATTTCAACATCATGGACGATTTTTTCGACCGGACGTTCAAACTTATGCTGACCTGATTGTGACGACTTAAGACCATGGCGACGGTTTTTAATTTCGCGCTCTTCTTGGTTCTTACGACGTTTGCCACGAGCGGCAGTACCCGTAGTACCACGCTTAATCTCACGACGCTCTTTCTCAAATGATTCTTCGAGGGCATCGCCGACCAGACCTTCCGCTAATGGCTCGTCTTTACGAACTTCAGCCACAGGCTCTTTGTCTGAGTATTTACCCGCCATCTTACGCATCTGCTCAAGCGTACGCTTTTGCGCTTCTTCCGCTTGCTGACGACGCGTTTCGACTTCGAGCTGACGTAGGCGTTCTTCTTCTACTTCGCGGGCTTCACGTTCTTTACGCTCAGCAGCCGTTTCCGTTTTGGGCTTAGTAGCAGCGACGACCTTTTTCTTTTCTTTAATCTTGACTTCAGTCGCTTCTTTACCGCCTTTTTTGACCACGACAGAAGATTTAATATCATCTCCGCCACTGTCTTTGCTCTTGCTGCCGCCAAGACTTGCGCGCATAGCGGCTAGAGTAGCTGCTTGACGCTCTTCAGATTTTTTCTTCGCTTGTTCACGCTCGAGGAGGTCTTGCTCAGCTTTTACTTTTGCCTCTAGCATGGTTTTTTCACGAGCGGCCAATTCTTCAGCTACTTGTGCAGGATCTGGTTTCTCAAATACTTTTTTCTTGCGAACTTCAACGTTTACGCTCTTAGACTTACCTGAAGAGCCCGTTACGCGCGCAGTACTGGTCGTCTTAGACTTAAGACTAATACGGCGTTTTTCTTGCTGGCCATGGCTTTGTTTCAAATAGCCCACCAACTGCTCTTGCTCAAGCTCGGTGACTAAGTCATCCTCACCACGAGCAGGCAGCCCGGCGTCCACTAGCTGCTGCTGTACAGCGCTAGCGGTTTTACTTACCATTTCTGCCAGTTCTTTGACGGTCTTATCTGCCATTGATTGTCACCTACTATCTATTATGTGCTATATATTTAATTCAGCGTTGGGCTGATGTGTTTGCGTACTATTGTCACTATTTTTTTATACGGTATGCGCTCGAACTTGTATTGCTACGCGTCGCTACTGTGAGTATACCGTACCGGTCATGAATGACGGACGCTACTCATCAAACCAAGACTCGCGTGCCTTCATAATAAGCTGACCCGCAGTCTTTTCGTCAAGATCATCAATGTCTTCTAAATCAAAGACCGCTTGCTCAGCCAGATCATCCACAGTAATGATGTCTTTTTGAGCCATTTTATATGCCCAGCTCGTCGTCATGCCTTCTAAAGCTAACAACTCAGCGCTAGGCTCTTTCATATTTTGTTGCTTGACCAGTTCGTCAGCGATGACGACTTCTTTCGCACGTTCTTGAATCATATCAATAGCTTCGTCGTCTAGGCCTTCGATATCATAGAAAGTGTCGACCGGCACATAAGCGACTTCTTCAATGCTGGTAAAGCCAACATCTACTAGCGCTTGTGCTAGGTCTTCGTCCACTTCTAGGCGCTCATAGAAAAGGTCAAGATACGCTTTAGTTTCATTCTTTTGACGCTCTAGGTACTCGGCCTCAAGCATCATGTTCAATTTGTAGCCGGTTAGTTCTGAAGCTAAGCGGACGTTTTGACCTTGTGAGCCAATCGCACGCGCCAATTGATCATTAGTGGTAAACACGATATCTGCTGTTTGTGAATCTTCATCTAAGATGATGCTGTTTACATCAGCAGGCTCAAGCGCACTAATAATATATTGCGCAGGATCGTCAGACCACACCACGACGTCAATACGCTCGCCATCTAGCTCTTGCTGCACGGCTTGAATACGCGTACCACGCATACCGATACAAGCGCCGACTGGATCAATGCGATGATCGTTAGTCTTGACAGAGATTTTAGCACGAGTACCTGGTAAGCGGGCAACATTGCGAATTTCAATGATTTGCTCAGCAATTTCCGGCACTTCTTTCTGCATCAAGGCAGACAGCATTTCCGGATGGGTACGCGATAGCAATAACTGTGCGCCGCGATTTTCACGGTTGACATGGTATAGGATAGCATTGATACGTGATTTTACCCGCAATTGCTCACGTGGTAGCATTTGATCGCGTGATAGATAGCCTTCAGCATTGTCCCCTAAATCGATGATATAACCATCACGGGTCTGCTTTTTGACTTCACCAAACAGCATCTCGCCAATACGCGGCTCAAAAGCATCTGCAACTAGGGCACGTTCAGCTTCACGAATCTTTTGGATAATAACTTGCTTCGCTTGCGTCGCCGCAATACGACCAAATTCAATAGACTCGATTTGCTCTTCTTTAATATCGCCGATGCTCCACTCATCCTGATCTAAATCAGTGATGGCCAATTGGCATGCTGGCATTTCGTGGTCTTCGTCAGCGACTACCGTCCAATAACGATAAGTATCATAGTCACCCGTTTCCCGATCGATAGCTACCCGCACGGCCACTTCTGGCTGATCAGTATAGACCTTCTTTTTGGTCGAGACGACTAAGGCTTGCTCAATCGCTTCAAATATATCTTCCGGATTTAGGCCTTTTTCATTACTGACGGTCTCTACTACCGTTAAAATCTCTCGACTCATGCTATACCTGTCCTATACTGACGTAAATGGTGTTTTATTAAAGATTAGTAATTGATTTGTTGGTGTTGCTAATTTTTATAGTGGCTGACGCCATTAGCCCAACTATCAATAAGTTACTTATGTGCCAAGTTATATTGGCAAACTATATGACTATTAAACCAGCTTATTAGTAATTTTTAATGAACTGCTAATCATAGCTTATAAAATAGTCTTAGAGTAAGCTTTGCTAGTCTCTAATACAAATTTTTGAAATACGAACTGTGAAAATTTTATAACCCGCTAATTAAAAACCTAGCTTAATTAACTGGCGCTGTAGCTAATACTGGCGCTGTAGCTAATACTGGCGCTGTAGCTAATTTAGTGACTAGCCTAACTGTCTTGATAAATTAGATTGGCTTTATCAATGTTTGACAGCTCAACGTCTATCACTTGGCCTTGTGCCGTAGTCAGCGTCAAAGTTTTGTCGTTCATGCTCTCTAAGACGCCAGCGATTTTACGCAGTTTCTCTTTACCCGCACCAATAGCGTTAATTAAACGTAAATTAATCGTTTGACCGATATATTGACGCATTTGCGCTTCAGAGAAGAAAGCCCGGTCGATACCTGGTGAGGATACTTCAAGAATATACTCTCCGGCGATAGGATCATGGACTTCTAAGACCCCACTGACCTGATGGTTGACCGCAGCACAGTCCTCAATAGTGACTTGCTTGCCCTCTGCTTGCTCTTCTGGCGATGACTCAATGAAGATACGCAACAATGACTTACGACCTTGTGGCACAAACTCTACGCCCCACAATGCCACGTCACACGCCTCTACAGCCGGAGCAATGATAGCCATCAATTCAGTAACTTTGGTAGACAGTTTCATACAGACCTTTTAGGTATTATTTTAAATAAATAGGGGTTTTTAAATCGGCTAGCAAAGATGGACTCTTAATAAGTATGCCCTCAATACTTAGCAAGCCTGTAACTAATAATAAGGATAAGTAGCTACAGCGTGCGCAGCGATAATAACAGTCACTAACACCCCAAAAGAAGTACTAGCGCCATCTCTGGCAAACCCGCTGGATAAGGAGACAGTATTTACGATGAGTAGAGACAGACTGACAATGACTTATGCAATCGCCAACTTTATTGAAAGCTTACCATAGTGCTCGGATAGCCTCTATGCTTTGCCTATATTACCAACATTCAGATACAAAAAAACCCACAGACATAAGGGTGGGTTTAATCTGCTGTGACTTTAAGTCTATCTCACTAGTAGTGATAGTATTCAAAGTTCAGCTATGTCTTTCAAAAAGTGGTAGCGGGGGCTGGATTTGAACCAACGACCTTCGGGTTATGAGCCCGACGAGCTACCAGACTGCTCCACCCCGCAACAATTTAGACTGCGTATTCTATACGCTTAATTTAGACCTGTCAACTAATTTATCAAATAACTTGATATTAATTATTATTAATACAACCTATTCATTTAACTGACGAGCTTAAATTGGTGCGATCGGAGGGACTCGAACCCTCACAGCTTGCGCCACTACCCCCTCAAGATAGCGTGTCTACCAATTCCACCACGATCGCATACTGTTTTATCTACTAGACGGCTTATCTGTTCTTAAGAAGAACACCTATTTACCATAGTTAGCTTGGAACTGAACACTTTCGTTGAGGGAAAATTGTCAGAATAACCACAGCTTTATAAACGGTCAGCAGTTGCTAAAACAGGCAAGCATTGTAATGGCTATCGTTAAGAATAGCAAGGTTTAATAGCAGGGACCGCGATATCGCCTATACTTTATGCTGATCTATCGCTTTAAACGCTACTGCTATTATCCCAAAACTTACTTTTTAAGCCAATATTAACTGTCTGACTTAGGATTTTCGGTCAGTGGTCGAGGCGTTTGCGGCGCTGAGGCTGGTGCATCTAAGCGAAATTGACCTTCTGCTTGCTGACGCGCTTGCACGGCTAGCGTTAAGCTAGTAACAAAAAAGATAGCGGTCAATACTGCCGTCGCTCGCGTCATAAAGTTCGCCGAGCCTGCAGCACCAAAAACAGTGCCAGATGACCCAGCACCAAAAGAGGCTCCTGCATCTGCGCCTTTGCCATGCTGAATAAGAATCAAGCCTATCATGGCAATCGCCACGATGATGTGTAAGGCCAATACAAAGGTATACATAACGTCCTCTTATGCTCGGATGAGCATGTGTTTAATAGGGTAAAGCCCAAATCGACACTAATAATATAGGGTCTGATGATGCTAGTGTGCCGACAACGGCCAACACCAGCAAAGTCGATGATTATATAACAGAGTCATTTAGTGCAGCAGTAACTAGCCCTATTTTTTAATGACTCGCCAATTTTTAATGACCAACGTAATTTAATAGCCAACCACTTTTTCATAACCCGCTAGATTTTAATAACCAGTTATAAGCTATTTTTGACGTTTCGCTGCAGCAAAAGCGTCGGCAATAGCGAGAAAGCTGTCAGCTTGTAGAGCGGCACCACCCACTAGGGCACCATTCACACTGTCGGCTTGAGCAAACTGGGCAGCATTGGCAGCATTCACACTACCTCCATAAAGCACGCAAGGTTGGCCCAGCGCTTTTTCTGCGCCCGCGTAACTTTGGATAACGGCTTTAATATGGGCATGCGTGGCCGCCACTTCTTCTACCGTAGGGACTTTGCCCGTGCCAATCGCCCAGACAGGTTCATAAGCGATAATAAGACGCTCTGCTAAACGCTCTTGGTCGGTCTCGGTCAGCAATTGCTCGATAACCGTCAATTGCGCTGCTAATACGTTAAAAGTCTGCTCGCTGTCATACTGCTCTTTCGTCTCTCCAACACAGAAAATTACGCCCAATTGCTGGCTTAGCGCATGTTTAATCTTATTGTAGAGGGTGCTCTCATTTTCACCATGATATTGGCGACGCTCCGAATGACCGACCAACACCCAGTTGGCACCGGTGTCTTTTACTTGGGCGGCTGAGACATCGCCTGTAAACGCACCCGTTGTCGCACTATGAGCACTGATGTCTTGCACGCCTAGTGCTATCTCGTCACTTTGTGGTAGCGCGGTCACATGCACGAGACTAGGAATGACCATTAACTGGCAAGCCGTTAAATCCATGTTGGCCGCCTGACTGCTAATATCGGCTAATAAGGTTTTAGCCGCTTGTAACGTTGCCGGATTTTGCTTCCAATTACCAATTACCCATGCCTGCATAGTACTCATATCCTGTTGAATTCTTTTATATCCGTTGACGCCAGCCCACTTGTAGACCAACTTTATCGTACTAAGACGGCATAGAGCGAATTACGAAACGCGCCATTATACCAAACTTTTATCCTTGTCTATAGGGGGTTTCGTTTCGCGCTTTTTTGCGGCTAAAACCCCCCCTCCATAGGGTACGTTATCGTACCTTCTACCTTGCAACCTACACCTTCTTTATCTTGCAGATGCAGCCTACACTATCGGCGACAACCCAAGTGCTAATGGGGTTTTAATTGTGACCACTTTTGAATTAGCAAGCTGTCTATAGAGGTTTAAAAACGGATACTATTTTAATAACCGCCCACTTTACGCATAATCTTAGCGTTAAGATACGAATTATTGTGTATAAAGTCAGCAGATTAACTTATAGTAGCTTACACTATAGTTACAATAATATTTTATAGCGCTATGATGGCATGCAAAGCAGCTGACTTTCAATGGGACTAAAAGTCCTTGTAATGACAGCTTTTTTGCTACACATAGTGCGATATTTTAGCCCGAACAGCTGAATTAAAGCCTAGATTTTATGCTTTGATATTTTATACTTATAAGCGCCTATCCTAGATTATCAAGGTGGCCGTTTTAGCAACTTAGCTGATATTTTTATTTTTTGTGGGAGTCATTTATGTCCGCTACGACAACGAGCTTTGGTGGCCTTGCGCATCGCCTTATTCAAGAGGAGCTGGTGAGCAGCACGCAGATGCAAACCGTGCTAAAAGAGTCGCAGCAGCAGCGTGTAGGGCTTATTCCCTATCTCGTCGATAATAAAATAGCGCCTGCAAATCAGCTAGCAACGGTCGTTTCTAAAGAATTTGGCGACGCTCTTTTCGATCTTAACGTCTTAAATAAAGACATGATTCCTAAAGGGGTCGTAGACGAAAAAATTGTGCGTAAGTTTAATGCACTGCCTATCTATAGACGTGGGCAGCGCCTATTCGTTGCGATGAGCGATCCCTCACGCATGGACGCTATCGATGCTATTTCTTTTAATGCGCGCTTGTCTGTAGAAACCGTCGTCGTCGAAGAAGATAAGCTAAAAAAATATATCGAAACTGTCTTTGCTGACAGTATGGATAACTTTAGTAGCTTTGCAGATGATGAATTAAACGTTGATATTGAAGAACAAAACGACCCTAATGCGGACTCAGATACTGGTAGCTCAGTCGATGAAGCCCCCGTTGTAAAATTCGTCAATAAAATGCTGGTGGATGCTATCCGTATGGGAGCGTCTGACTTGCATTTTGAACCTTATGAAAAATCTTATCGGGTACGCTTCCGCGTCGACGGCATTATGCAAAAAATGGCCAGCCCACCGATTCAGCTGGCCAGCAAAATAGCCGCCCGCCTAAAAGTGATGTCGCAGATGGACATCTCTGAGCGCCGTGTCCCGCAAGATGGTCGTATCAAACTTAAAATCTCACAAAATAAAGCCATCGATTTTCGTGTGAACTCTCTACCCACCTTGTTTGGTGAAAAGATTGTATTGCGTATCTTAGACCCCTCTTCAGCCATGCTAGGCATCGATGCCCTAGGTTATGAGCCCGATCAAAAAGAGATGTTCCTAGAGGCGCTGCATAAACCCCAAGGTATGGTGCTGATTACGGGGCCTACAGGTTCGGGTAAAACGGTCTCGCTTTATACTGGTCTGAACATTCTTAATACTGAAGAGACCAACATCTCCACGGCAGAAGACCCCGTAGAGATTAACCTAGAAGGCATCAACCAGGTTAACGTCAATCCAAAAGTCGGTCTAACCTTTGCCAATGCGCTAAAATCCTTTCTACGTCAGGATCCCGACATTGTCATGGTGGGTGAGATTCGCGATTTAGAAACCGCAGAGATTGCTGTTAAAGCGGCACAAACTGGCCACATGGTCTTGTCCACTTTGCATACCAACTCAGCCCCTGAGACTTTAACCCGTTTGCATAATATGGGGGTGGCGTCTTTTAATATTGCTACTTCGGTGAATCTAGTTATCGCTCAGCGTTTGGCTCGCCGCTTATGCAAAAATTGTAAACGCCCCCTCACGGTGCCGAGACAGAGCTTGCTAGAAATTGGTTTTACCGAAGCGGACTTGGACAATAGCGATAATGTAATTTATGAGCCCGTAGGCTGTAGTGAATGCCGCGATGGCTATAAAGGCCGTTTGGGTATTTATGAAGTGATGAAAATCACCCCAGATATTTCGCGTATTATTATGGAAAATGGTAATGCCATTGATATCAAAGATGCGGCCCTTAAAAATGGCTTCCGTGACCTACGTCGCTCTGGTATTCAGAAAGTATTGCAAGGGTTGACGACTATCCAAGAGATGCTCCGCGTTACCTCTGAATAACCGTCTATAGCCATGCCATAAGACCATGCTATTTTGTGTGTAAGAATACAGTGGGTATGCTGAGCTATTCAGCTAACTTATAACAAACTTGCCTTATAATGACTAATCAGCCGATTCATTACGCCGTACTAAGACCGTAATAGTAGGCACGCAATATTTAAGGATAAAACAATGGCCAAAGCCACTACTGATATGCTCTTAGACTTTGTTTATGACGGGACCAATCGCCGTGGGCAACAAGTAAAGGGAGAGACGTCCAGCCGCAGTATGGATCTGGCCAAGGCGACGCTGCGTAAACAAGGCATTACGGTTAAAACGATTAAAAAGAAACCAAAGCCGTTATTTACGTTTAAGAAAAAAATCAAAGCCATCGACATTGCTATTTTCTCACGGCAGTTGGCCACCATGCTTAAAGCAGGCGTGCCATTAACTCAGTCTTTTGAGATTGTCGCTGACTCTCTTGATAATCCTTCTATGAAAGATTTGGTTTTGGCTTTAAAAGGCGAAGTTGAATCGGGTACCACTTTTACCACTGCGCTACGCAAACACCCGCGCTACTTTGATGAGTTATTTTGCTCATTGGTAGAGTCTGGTGAACAATCGGGTGCCCTAGAGACCATGCTGGAGCGCGTAGCGACCTATAAAGAAAAGAGCGAGCTCCTCAAAGCAAAAATTAAGAAGGCCGTAAAATACCCTATAGCCGTTATTGTTGTCGCTTTTATTGTCACCGTCATTCTCTTGGTTAAAGTTGTGCCAGTATTCGCAGATATGTTTGGCTCGTTTGGTGCTGAATTACCTGCCTTTACCCAGATGGTCGTAGCCATGTCTGAGTGGATGCAAAAGTGGTGGTATATTATGCTAATAGCGGTAGGCTTAGCCATATATGCCTTTGGTCAAGCCAAGGAGCGCAGTGCTGATTTCCGTGACTTTTTAGACCGCACTACTTTACGCTTGCCTATCTTTGGTAATATTGCCTATCAAGCGGTCATCGCGCGTTTTTCGCGTACTTTATCGACGACCTTTGCTGCGGGCGTGCCGCTAATTGACGCTTTAGACTCTACAGCCGGCGCTACAAATAACGTGGTGTTCTATAACGCTACCCAGCAGATTAAAGATGATGTCTCTACTGGCCAGCAGATGCATTTCGCTATGCGCTCTACCAACCTATTCCCCAGTATGGCGATTCAGATGGTAGCGATTGGCGAAGAAGCCGGTAGCTTAGAAGAGATGCTGGATAAAGTCGCGGTCTATTATGAAAACGAAGTCGATAATGCTGTTGATGGTCTTACCAGCTTGATGGAACCGATGATTATGGCGGTGTTAGGCGTGCTAATCGGTGGCCTAGTTATCGCCATGTATTTGCCAATTTTCCAAATGGGCTCAGTAATTTAGTCTTTAGTTAAGGTCCATTATGTTGCAGCTTTTACAAGAAAACTTTGGCTTGGCCCTACTAGTATTTGGCATTATTGGCCTCTGTGTCGGCAGCTTTTTAAACGTCGTCATTCACCGTATGCCGTTGATGATGATGCGCGAATGGCGGCGCGACTGTAGCCAAATATTAAGCGAACAGCCGGATATTCCAGCAGAGCTAATGACACCTGTCGCCCAGATTGTCGCTCAAGATACGCCGTTGACGCTGAGTTTACCGCGCTCACGTTGTCCCAGTTGCGACCACCAAATTAAATGGTATGAAAATATTCCTTTGCTAAGCTGGCTTATGCTCAGAGGCAAATGCTCGAGCTGTCAGCAGCCGATTAGTCCGCGTTATCCTATTGTAGAAGTCGTTACAGCGCTATTGTCCGTGTTAGTTATCTATAAATTTGGCGTCAGTGCGCAAGGGTTTGCTGCGCTGATTTTAGTCTGGACGTTGGTCGCTTTAACTGGTATTGATTTTGATACCCAGTTCCTACCGGACCGTTTAACCTTTCCCCTTGCCGGACTAGGGCTCGCTGTCAATGCCTACAGTCTATTTGTCTCTCCTACCACGGCTATTTGGGGCTTGCTGATTGGCTTTTTCTCTTTATGGATAGTGGTCAAAATATTTTATCTGTTGACCAAAAAGCAGGGCATGGGGGCTGGTGATTTTAAACTATTGGCAGTTTTAGGGGCTTGGCTTGGCCCTATGATGTTGCCGCTGATTATTTTACTGTCGTCCCTGCTGGGCTCAATCATTGGCTTAATACTGATGCGTATACATGGCGAGAGTAAGCCCTTTGCCTTTGGCCCTTATATCGCTATAGCCGGGGTTATTGCTCTACTCTACGGCCCTGAAATTGTTAGTTGGTATTTAAATATGTATGCCTAGTCGCTCACCTAAAAGCCAGCTACTGATCACTAGCTACTAGCCAGTAATCAATAGTTATTAAATAGTGCTTGAGTGGGCGCAGGTTTTATCGCCTCTTTCTATAAAAACTTTTCCTCTCACCCTTTTAACGAAATAAGTACTGCTATGATGTCTTCTGCTATTACCGACTCCCTATTACCACAAACTTTTTCCACTAACAGCACCCGTACCAAACTGCCTTTTATCGTGGGCTTGACCGGCGGGATAGGCAGTGGCAAATCTGCTGCTAGTGATTGGTTCGCTGAGCAAGGCATCCAGATTATTGATGCTGATGTGATAGCCCATCAAATTGTGGCCAAGGGTCAGCCGGCCCTCGAGCAGATTAAAGAGAAGTTTGGCGACTGGGTACTGACTGCAGAGGGTGAAATGGACCGAGCGGCCATGCGCGCGCACGTGTTTGCCCATCCCAATGCCTTGATTGACTTGGAAGCCATTACCCATCCAGCAGTGCGTGAACAGGCCAAACAAGCCTTACAAACGGCTACCTCACCTTACGTGATTTTATCCGCCCCTTTACTGTTAGAATCCGCAGAAGCAGGATTGGCCAGATTGTGTCAGCGGGTGTTAGTGATTGATGTGAGTGAGGACTTACAACTAGCGCGTGCTGGCGCTAGAGATGAGCAAAGCCATGATAAGATTAAAGCGATTATGGCCAATCAACTGTCGCGTAATGAGCGCGTTGCTCAAGCCGATGATGTGATCGTTAATGAACACGACTTAGCCACCCTATATGCTAAATTGCAGCCTTTACACGAACAGTATCTGCAACTGGCCAGCTCGCATCGATAGCCCATTCGTATAAAAACAGTCCTACATAAAAAAGACGCTCTCTATTAATAGAAGCGTCTTTTTATGCGTTGTTGACTATATCGGCTAAAAGGTTAGTTACTATAACCGTCTAATGAGAAGCTCGCCCTATCTTATTGACGTTGACGAACTACCTCATATAGCGCCATCCCAGTCGCTACACTCACGTTTAAGCTTTGCAATTGACCTTGAGCATTGCCCGGCATCGGAATAAATACTAACTCATCACAATGCTCAGTCGTCAAACGACGCATACCCTCGCCTTCTGACCCCATAACCAAAGCTACTTTACCGGTTAGGTCGGCCTGATGGATAGGGCGTGCCGTCTCATCCAAAGCAGTACCAAAAATGAACACACCGGCCTGCTTAAGCTGACCAAGCGTTCGTGCCAGATTAGTGACACTAATAATAGGAATCATATCCGCCGCCCCAACCGCCACTTTGGCTACGGTAGGCGTCAGACTGGCGGCATGATGCTTGGGACAAATGACCGCATCAACCCCCATTGCTACCGCTGTTCGCAAGCAGGCGCCAAAATTATGCGGGTCAGTAATTTGATCGAGCACTAGTAATAAGCAATTGTCTTTGGCGGTAAAAGTATCCAGCTCACCCTCATCCGCAAAGCTCATCGGACGCGCATGGATCACCACCCCTTGATGCTGAGGGCTACCACACAGCTGGGTCAGATTATCTTTTTGCGCATATTGGATGCTGATACCATTGGCTTGTGCCGTGTCGATTAACGCCTGAATACTTTCATCCGTCTCACGACCTTTTTGGATAAACAAACTCAAGCCATCTAAAGGACGGATGTTAAGGAGCGCGTCGATAGCGTGAATGCCATAAAAATAGGTGGGCTTAGCCATAATAATTTAGATATCCGTGCTTGAGGTTTAAAGAGAGACGAGCAAAAGTAGAAAATAAGAAAAGGGTAAACACAGCCCTAGAGTGCTGTGTTTATTTATAAAGCAGGCGTGAATCTAGCAAATCGAAGCTACCTTGCCGCTAGGGCTAGGTAGCTACGTTGGCTAGGTACGAGCAACCTAGCCTTCGAGGTGGCAGATATACTGAACGATTTGCTCAGTACGCAGGTTGAAACCACTTTCGCCAGCCACCATAAATGACTGCCCTGCACGGTAGTAGCTGAAGTCATCTTCACCATTAATTTTGACTTCGCACTCGCCACTAATAATTTCAATACGCTCAGAGGTATGGGTGGCAAAATGATATTGCATCACTTCTTCATCGCACGGCAGGATAACGCCTAGCATCTTTTTACTGCCATCATCAAAAGATACGGTATGGCTACTACAGCGCCCGTCGTAAGAAATATTCGCTTTGGCATCGACAGTCACATTATTAAATTGTTCCGCTGACATAGTAGCCTTCCTTAATCGTATAAACTAAATTATTCAAAAATAATTTAACAAAAGTATGATGCACCATAGTGCGTGGCGTATAGCCTACAAAATTTAGCGCTCTACCTTGAGCTAACTTTGTAGCCTTACTCGTAACGATGGGTCACAGGGATTACAACAACTAATACAATACGGTCTTTATAATATAGGTCAATCAGCCACTCCAAATGCTATGCGCCCCCATTAGATAGAGTCACATTTGCACTGGTACTGAGCATTGCTAGCCTATAAAGACAAGTCCTATAAAGACATGGCAGCGACTGCCACTAAACCCTGTTCGTGAAAACGGGTCAGCACCAAACAGACCAGCCAAAAAATTTAGGTTGGCGTTAAGTAAGTTTATGCTAACACATTATCTCTGCAAAGTTTATGACTGCTTACCATAAAATTATTGGCTCTATTATATAGACTAATGCCTTATAGAGACAGCCTAAGGCAACGCTTAAGCTCTACCATAGACAACCTCTAAATAGTGCTATATACGCCTTAACTGTAGCTTAAAGCAAGCGGTTATCTACTCTTTTTATTGCTTGATTTGTGGTAGTGTTGCAGAATAACTCACCTATACCTTTATCTTGGTTCATGAGACGCCCTGAATGCTCACATCCTTAACGTTAAACCACTTCGCTTTAATTGCCCATAATGAGCTTAGCTTTGCCGAAGGTTTCAATGTCATCACTGGCGAGACCGGTGCTGGCAAATCTTTGTTATTAGATGCGCTATCTCTATGTGTGGGTGAACGTGCGGATACTAGCATGGTACGCCACGGTGCTGACCATGCCGATATCTATGCCCAGTTTGATGTGGTTGATAATCAAGCGGTGCAGCAGTGGTTTAATACCCATGAGCGCGAGTTGGAAGAAGAGCTGCTCATTCGCCGTCAGCTGAGCAGCAATGGGCGCTCCAAAGCCTGGTTAAACGGGGCTCCAGTCAGCCTAAACGAACTAAAATCTTTAGGGGCTTTATTGGTTAATATCCATAGCCAACATGCTCAGCAAGCGCTGCTCAAGCCCCAGTTTGTGATTGACTGGCTCGATGATATGGCCGCTTTAACGACGCTGGCTCAGCAGACCGCTGCGGCCTACTCTACTTATCAAAAATTAACTCGCCGCGCCGAAGATATCGCCAATCAGGAGTCGCAGCGTCAAGACCGTATCCAGTTACTGCAAAGCCAATTGGCCGACGTAGCGCCTTTATTGGCGGTGAACTATGCTCAGATTGAAGCCGAGCATGAAGAGCTGTCTAATATCGAGGCTTTAATGCAAGAGGCCAGCCAAGCCTTGGCTTTATTAGATAATGACGTAGACGAGCCGGACGTTATGGTCATGTTAGGCCGCGCCATTAAGCTATGTGACCATCAAGCGGGGGTCAGCCAGACTTTTTCGCAAGCGTCAGAACAGTTATATATTGCTCAAGAGCAAATCAGTGAGGCCGTGAGCTCCTTATCGGCTTATGCAGAGCAGCAATTGCCAGATCCAGAACGTCTTATTGAACTGGATACCCTAATTAGTCTAGGTCATAGACTGTCACGCAAGCACGGCTTACCCATAAGCGACCTCATCGCTGAATCTGCAGAATGGCAGCAGCAACTAGCAGCCTTAGAGAATGAGCCGTCGAGCGAAGTCATCGCTGAACAAGTGGCAGCCGCATGGCAAGAGTATTTGCTATTGGCTCAGCAGCTTAGTGAGGGCCGTCGTCATGCCGCCCCTGCTATCGCTAGTGAATTGGTGACTCAATTACAACCTCTAGCGCTACCGAACGCCCGTTGTGAATTTGTCTTTACGCCAAAAGCGGCTGAACGCAGCTATAATAGCAATGGTATCGACGACATCGAGCTGCTGTTTAGTGCCAACGTGGGGATGCCTATGCAACCGCTGTACAAAATTGCTTCGGGCGGCGAGCTATCGCGTATGGCTTTAGTGATGCAGGTGCTGCATGCCACGCGGCAAGACCATGCGTTGGCCAAGCCGATGCTAGTGTTTGATGAAGTTGATGTGGGCATTAGTGGTGCAACGGCTCAAGTCGTCGGTGAGCTACTACGTACTTTAGGCCAAAGTCAGCAGTTGCTGGCCATCACGCACCAAGCCCAAGTGGCTGCACAATCGCACCAACATATTCTAGTGCAAAAACACCATGAGGAGCAGACTCAGAGTGAGCTGCAGATTATCTCAGGGGATGCGCAGATTGATGAGCTCGCGCGCATGTCAGGTGGCGTGATTATTACCGAAATTACCCGAGACCATGCCCGTAGCTTAGTTGCAGCCGTTAAATAGCCGCTGTAGTACTATTGATAAACCCCCTTGCTGCCCCCATTTTATAAGGTTAACCACGCGGCTACTATAGGTGGTTAATTAGCCTGCATTGCCTTTTTATTAAACCAGTTGCCTTTTTATTAAACCAGTTGTCTTTTTATTACACCAGTTGCCTATGCCTTTAGATAATTTGACCCATCACTTCTTGATTGCATCGCCGCAAATGCCAGACCCTCGGTTTGCGCAAGCGCTGATTTATATTTGCCGTCATGACAAGCACGGTGCTTTAGGCCTGCGCGTTAATCAGCCAGTAGCTAATACTCGGGTGGGTAGCCTATTAGAGGACCTAGATATCGAAGTGACTAACCATCAAGTCATGGATGATTTAGCGTTAGAAGGCGGGCCGATGTACCCTGAGGTAGGCTTTGTCTTGCATACGGGTCTGCCGGTGTGGGCCTCGTCCTTTGCGATATCGGAAAATGTCTGTATTACTACCAGTCGGGATGTCTTGCAACGTATTGCCGCTGGACAAGGTGTGGGACACTATCAACTGTGTCTGGGCCACGCCAGTTGGAGCAGAAAACAGCTAGAGAGCGAAATTGAAAGTGGCGATTGGTTGGTATGTCCTGCAGATCTAAACTTGTTGTTCGAGACGCCATTTGAAGAACGCTGGCATCTAGCCGCTAGTAAGATTGGCGTGAACTTAGACTTTTTAAGTAGTGATATTGGCCATGCTTGAGACTAATAATTTACCAAAGATAAACAGCGACGACGTTAGCTTGCCTGCAACAGACGCTACTGAGCTCGCTACTCCAGACGCTAAGCTGGTGCTAGCCCTCGATTATGGCGTAAAGAAAATGGGCATGGCGCTGGGCAATACTCTGACCAAAAATGCCCGTGCTTTCGATATCTTGGCGATGGACAATGGCCAACCTGACTGGGATAACTTACTCGGTATTATTGATAAATGGAAAATTAATCAAGTCGTCGTGGGACTGCCGTTAAATATGGACGGTACGGGCTCGATGCTGTCTAAACGCGCGCATAAATTTGCTCGCCGTTTGGCGCATCGGATGGGTGAAGAGCGCATGACGGCGGAAGTGATTATGGTGGATGAACGTCTCACCTCAATAGAAGCTCGGCAAATGGCTTGGGAGCAAGGCTGGATAGCCCATGAACGCGACCCTATCGATGATATTGCAGCCTGTATTCTACTCGACTCTTATCTGTCAGCGTTATAGGCTACTTGGCTTTGTCCGTTAGCCTCTGCTATCGAAAAATAGACAATAGACTATGATACCGGCTAGCTAGCAATTCCCTTATCAATATATAGATATCAGCCACGACCTTCTTCTTTTTGGCGACCTTTTTATGACCAACCCAACCCCTACGACGCCCTCACCGACTGGATTTGCCCCACTGGCTATCCAACGTATTCGTGGGGCGCAACAGCTCAATCGTTTGGCTATTTATGCCATTTACGTAGCGATAGTCGCCTTTATTATTTTTGGTACCATTGCCAGTATGAAGGCGTACCGTGATAGCGATGTTCTGTATATGCTGTTTTATTACTTGCCGTATGTGCTCGTCGGACTGACTGTGCCTATTACCCTATATAATGCCTTTATCATCTTGCGTTATCGCCTAAACCAGCCGTCAATGGTAGCGATTAGCATTGGTTTAGCCGTCATTTTGACGCTAGTGAGCCTATTGTTTTCACTATCAGGTTGGCTTTGGTTAGGTATTTCCGCTTGGATGGGGGCCGCTTTTCTATTTAGCGCAAACTTTAAACGCTTCTTTAAATTTATCGATGAGCACCCACAAGGCATGCCAGACGCTTAAGCCTCTTTTAGCTGAATCCTTTTTTAAATTAACCTTACCTTATGACTTCACTTATGATGACGACCTCTACCAATACCGCCTTAGACAACGCCCCTGCTGCTAGTGATATCCAGCATCGTCTAGATACCAAAGGGCTAATCTGCCCCGAACCCGTCATGATGCTGCATAAGGTTATCCGTAAAGCTGACGGTGGCGACGTCATCGAAATCTTCGCAACTGATCCTGCTAGCAGCCGCGATATTCCTAATTTTTGCCGTCATTTAGGGCATGAATTGCTGCTGAGTGAGACAGTGAATAAAGAAGAAATAGCGGAGTTGGCGGATAGCGCTGAGTCAGCAGCAGAGGATGATGAGGCTACTCATTATGATGTGGTTTATCGGTATTTGGTTAGGAAAAAGTTAGCTTAGTAATGAAAAAATTTTTGTAAATCCCCCCTAGCCCCCCTTTAGAAAAGGGGGGAACTAATCTTTCAAACCTCAGCAAGAATGCTCCCTCCTTTTTCAAAGGAGGGTTGGGGAGGATTTTATTTTAAGCCGCTCCGAAACTACCTGCTCTATCAAGCCATAGACCGCATCAATTTCTCTTAATGGTTGTCGGTTATCGAAACGTAGCATTAATATATCTAATTCAACTAGTGTTCCATCTTTATTTGCGTATTATTTGAACGCAGATTTCAGGCGGATTGCTTTAGCTTTAGACTGTATTTTGGCATACCTTGAGTATGGGTCATTTTGATTAAAGTGGCCATTAAATCTATTTTTTACGCTCTCATACTCTAGTATTTCATTAAGCCAAATCCCCCCTAACCCTGAGTCAGGTAATAACAAAGCACTGCTTTTTTCTGACGCAAGACAAGAGCTATGCTCGCGTGGTTAAAAAGGGGGGAACTAATTTTTTAATCATGCCTCAAGAATACCCCTTTTTTCAAAAGATAATCGGGGCGACATCCTATATCTAATTATTAAAGTTCTTAGTAGTAATACCGTCTATAATTTAGACTGAATAATTGCATACCGAATTGAGCCCCTATGAGTCGTGACCGTGCTGTCCAGCCCCGCCAACCTAAAGCCTTAGCCGTCGACGACGAACCCGTCTATTTAACGGAGTTTCGCCAGGCGATGTTGGCCCGTGGCCTATCGACGCGCACGCGTAATGCCTATGTGCGTGACTTACGCCATTGTGAGACGACGAATACATTGGCGTTAACTCAATGGGCTGATAGCGATGTGATGCAGTGCTTAGCCAAACTTGGCCGCGATGGTAAGACGCCGCGCACCATTGCGCGGATGCTCTCAAGCCTGCGCCAGTTCTACTTGTGGATGGTGGGCAATGAGCTGCGCGAAGACAATCCTTGTGAGCGCATCAAGACGCCGAAGATCGGCCGCGCCTTACCGAAAGACTTGTCCGAAGCCGATGTTGATCACCTTCTTGCTGCACCCGATACCAGCACGGCGATGGGGCTTAGAGATAAGGCCATGCTAGAAGTACTCTATGCCTGCGGACTACGGGTGAGCGAGTTGATGAACTTGTCGCTAGAGCAGGTCAACTTAAATGCGGGTTGGTTGCAAATTACGGGGAAAGGCAACAAGACCCGACTGGTACCGTTGGGCGAATATGCCAATGAAGCATTAGAAGATTATCTGACTCATGCGCGTGGCGAGCTCATTGCCCATTTAAAATCGGGCAACTGCCAAGCGGTGTTTCTCACCACGCAAGGCGGCTATATGACTCGGCAGAACTTTTGGTACATGATTAAAAAGTACGCCAAGATTGCCGGCATTGACAAAGACTTGTCGCCGCATACCTTGCGCCATGCTTTTGCCACCCATCTTCTCAATCATGGCGCGGATTTGCGTAGCGTGCAGCTGCTACTCGGTCATAGCGACTTGTCCACCACACAAATTTATACGCATGTGGCGACGGCTAGGCTTCAGCAACTGCATGCTGCTCATCATCCTCGTGGTTGAGAGGCGTTTAAAAATTTAGAGCCGTTTAAAAAACTGGTGGATTATGCTATCGCTAACATCACCCTACTCCAGGCTCCAATTTCAATCCGTGGGTTGCCACCCACGCTACCAATCCTCCCTATCCATTCTCAAACCATTTTATGTCATCATTTGGCTGCAATATGACAAGGTTGGCGGTACAATAGGCGTAATTTTTTAAGTTATTTAAGCGACTATCAAGATGATGCATACTCCCCCTGCTGACCTGTTGGCCAAATCTAAACGCTGGCGTGAAGACATTGCCTTTCGCCAAGACGTATTGGGCAAACCGTTTGATTTCACCACCACGTGGGGGATTTTTTCGCCACAACAGCTCGATGATGGCAGCTTGATGCTGCTCGACTATGTAGATTTTCAGACGAATGATGATTCGATAGATTTAGGTTGTGGCTATGGCGTATTGGGCATGACTGCCGCTCGCGAATGCCCTGAAGGCATACACACACTGATAGATAAAGACTTTATGGCTGTGGAATATGCCAAGCGCAATTGTGAGGCCAATAACCTGCGCAATGTCGATGTGCACTTATCGAACGGCTTTAACCATGTCGATCCCGCAAAAGATTTTAGCTTGGTGATGTCCAACTTGCCCGCCAAAGTGGGTAAAGAGCAGCACTATCTTTATTTGCTCGATGCTTATGAGCGGATGCGCCCGGGTGCGCGCTTTTACGTGGTGACTATTAATGGCCTACGTCAATTTATGAAGCGTGCTTTTACTGAAGTATTTGGCAACTCGGACAAAGTTAAACAGGGTAAGACTTATACGATTACCCTGGCTGTTAAAGAATAAACTTTGCAAAATTCGCTGGTTTATTAAACATGAAAACCCACCTTGCTTGTGCAATGGTGGGTTTTTTATTGCAAGAACATCTCCTGCCTTTCTTAAAGGGAAGGATTACTACATCTGCCGTTTAATCAAATACAAGCCTAATAGCGCACAGCCCGCAATCGGCAGTATAACCATTAACAGTGGTGAAACGCCGGTCGCTAATGAGACAAAGCCAACCAAATCCTGCACATAGCTAAACAGCAGGCCAAACAATAGCGCAACGACGATACGTAAGCCTAAACTGTGGGTACGTAGCGAGCCAAACACAAAGGAGCAAGCCACGACCACGAGCGATAGAATCGAAAATGGCGACAGCAGCTTTTGCCAAAAGGCCAGCTCATGATCCAAAGAGCGATTACCTTGGGTACGCATAAACTGCCGGTGCTCATACAGTTGGGTCAATGACAAATCATCTGCAGTACGGGTCAGTAAATAGACCGATTTTGGAGCAAAGGGTAGCCGTAAAGTAGCCGAGGGTTGGCTAGCCTGACTGGTATCGCGACCTTTATTAATCGTGAGCTCCGTCATATCGCGCAGCGTCCATTCATACTGATAGATCTGCTCAGAATCAAGCTTGCCTGCATCCGGCTTAGGCGCATAGACGCCACTTTTTGCGCGGATAGCGGACTCAAGATTACCATTATTGTCCAAATGCCAACGTTTGACCTCGCCAAGATTGCCATTGGTATCAGCATAGTCAATATAGAGGACATCTTTGCCATCGATAGCCAACACCGGTTCTGCCGCCGTACTGGTAGGATCAGGCATATAGCGCGGTTGTACCGTCCAATAGCCCCGTACCGCAGTGACCAAGCTGGTCTTTTGGTCCTCGTCGCTAATCTCACGGGCAAGTTGATTGGTGACGGGTAAAACGAACTGGTTGATAGCTAAGGCTATAATGACGAACAATAAAGCAGGCTGTAGCACCCAACCGACAATACGTAAGATACTCACGCCCGCTGCGCGCATGACCACCAATTCGCTATTATTCGCCAGTAGCCCGAGCCCTACCACTGCACCCAGCAAAGCACCCGTTGGAATAAACTGCTCTAAAAAATAAGGCGAGCGGTAAAATATATACTTGAGCGCCTCACCCATAGTATAAGTATCAGACAGCGAATCAAGCTCCGATAAATAGGAGAACAGCAGCTGCAGACCCCATAAGCCTAAGATGGCGGCGATAATGGCTAATAAGGCATTCTTTTTTACATAGCGAGATAAGATGGGCATGCTATCGGCCAACTGCGGCATGTCATCAGCAGGTTTAGGCTTGGGGGTTAGCCACCGGCCTATCATCTTGCGCGGCGGTACGGTCTGCGCAGATTTCATAGCGAGCCTCCCTTATCCAGCTGCGGCTGGGACGGTGTCCCATTTCTAAACTTAACCCGGTGGTGCAGACGGCTGGCCCAATTGAGATATAGCGCAAACCCCATAAAACCAAGCACCAAACCCGCATTTGCCCAGACGCTTAAACTGCCTTTACTGACCGAGCCTTTTAAAGAGATGACCCCTAAGGCACAACTAACAAACAATAATATGGCAGGAAACAGGCGCAACCAACGGCCTTGACGCGGACGTACCTGCGCGAGCGGTACCGCTAGCATAGGGGCGATAATCATCAGCCAAGGCAAAGCAAATCGATAGCCTATTTCCGCTCTAGCCGCCTGCACTGCGGTCATAGGTATAGCCGCACTATTAGTGGTAGCAACTTGCCACAAGGGGCCAATCTTCTGCGTTTCTATATTATCTTCGGTGACCGTATCTTTAGACGATTCGGCCAAGCTAATGCGATAGCGATCAAAGCCCACTTGATTATACTTCAGACTGTCCGCCCCAATCTCATAACGCCGGCCTTGATACAGGTCAAGTTGGGTAACCCCACTCATAGGGTCAGTGTCGACTTGCAGCGCCCGCTTGGCAAGGATAATCGTATCTTTACTAACAGGGTTTTTAGCAGTATTTTTCTTATCGGTTTGTGGCGTATCTGTCGAAGCTGCTGACTGATTTATATCGTCTTTGTCGTTCTTTTTACCCTTGGTGTCTTCTTGCGTTTGGATTAGCACGACATCTTGTAGCTCTGTGCGGTCGTCGCTTAAACTGCCCACATATAAGTGATAATTGCCATTACTAATAAATTCATTGGGACGAATCAAATCAAAAGCACTGGTTAACGCTTGCTGTTGCCAAACGTTTTCAGACTCGCGTACGCCCCAAGGCTTGCCCACGATAGATAAGCCCGCCTCCAAGATAAACAATAGGATAATGAGCGGGGTCAACAGACGCCCCAGCTTACCGCGCGACATGCCACTGCCATTAATCACCGCCATTTCGTTATCCACATACAGGCGGCCAAACACTAGCATTAAGGCGATAAAAAAGGCGAGCGGCAGGATGAGCTCTAAAAAGTAAGGCAGGTTATAGCCAATAATGGTAAACAGCAGGCTAACATCGAGACCGCCTTCTGCAGCAATACCGAAATAACGAATCAAGCGGCCACCGAGCATCAGCACGACCAAAAAACCCAATACCAAAGCGGTATGGGTGGCGACTTCTCGGATCATATATCGGCGTAATATCACAATAGCATCTCTTGCTATAATTATTTTGGGGGTTAAAAACTAAAGCGTTTAGGGTTATAAACTCTGGCAGCTTGAGGCAATAAGGGGGTGTTTTTATAATGACTTTCGCAGACAATACTGCGCTGTAAGTGGCAGCGCTGCTCATGCTAGCACGTTTTTACCGCCCCTAACGGACGAATGTGTTTGTAAACATTACTATACCTTTACTGTCTCTCCTACAGTATTTTGGTATGCTACACTATTGTCTGTGCAAACCCTTACCAGATAACGATTTAAGCCCTAATTAATCGCAGCTATTACCGATAGTTTGCAGCCTTGGGATAGGGGTAAGCATCAAGGTATAGATTGGGCTTAATTTTACTTGAGTCAACTATAAAGGCACCATTGAGCAATAGTTGTCTAACCCCATTACTTTATCGTAATTCATGCTAATGGATGGTGAGACCCCGTAAGAGCTTTATAAATGCATGGTGACAAATGACCTGCATTTCAGGAGAGCCATTATCCAACTTTTATGCCGATAGCTAAAGACTATTCTCTCCGTATTACTAGAAATTTATAACAGAAAAAATGACTTTTTTACCCATAATAAGCTTTTATAAGCCCTACTTTTATAAACCAACCCTTTTATAAACTAACAAGAGCAAACAAGGATCTCTATATATGAAATTACAATTAACTCAATCTATCCTCACAGCCCAACCTAAAAAGATTCTAAAGAGAGCTAAGGCGCAAGAGACTGGTTATATCGTAGTGTTGGTCGACGATCAGCAAAACTTATTGGGCGGCAAAGCCTTGAGCGAGCATCAAGAGCGTGTTGAGCGTCTCATCGAAGCCGCTAATTTTGAAGGTAAAACAGGTGCCACCCTAACCGATTATGGCCTCAGCAGTGATAAGAAAGCCGCCAAGCAACCTACTACCCCATTACTATTAGTCGGTGTTGGTAAACAAGCCAAGCTCACGCAAAGCAATCTGCAAAAAATTGCTAAAACCATTTATCAAACTATTCGTAAAAGCTGTGACTCTGCGACCATCGTCGTTGGTGACTCGCTAGACGAATCACAGTTTGGTCAATTTGCCCTAGAGCTCCTAGCCGCCAGCTATCGTTTTGATAAATATAAATCTGAGCGCAGTGAGCCGACGTTAGAGACGATTTCACTACTAGCTGACAAATCCCAACAAGCCGCTATCGATTTTGCTGAAGCCGTATTCCAAGGTCAGAGCTTAACGCGTGATGTAGCGAATGAGCCGGGTAACATTTGCTTCCCAGCTTATATGGCAGAGCAAGCAGAAGCCTTGGCCAAAGCCTATCCAGACGTGCTAAAAGTCACTGTATTGGGTGAAAAGCAAATGGAAAAACTGGGTATGGGCTGTTTCTTATCAGTGTCTAAAGGCTCGGTTAAAGAAGGCAAGTTAGTCCTCCTAGAGTACCAAGGCAAATCAGCCTTTAGTGGCTCAAGCATGGTGTCTGGCGTCATCGATGCCGTGGCGGATAAACTGCCGACTAAACGTACGAAAAAGAAAGGTGCAGAGACTACGGCCGCTGACGACGCTCCAATTGTCTTGGTCGGTAAAGGCGTCACCTTTGACTCAGGCGGTATCTCTATCAAACCCGGCGCTGCCATGGATGAGATGAAGTTTGATATGGGCGGCTCTGCTGCGGTATTGGGCACGATGAAAGCCCTTTGCGAAGCGCGCCTACCTATCAATGTCGTCGGAGCACTAGCTTGTGCCGAAAACATGCCTTCTGGCGAGGCGACTCGTCCTGGCGATATCGTCCGTGCTATGAACGGTATGTCGGTCGAAATTTTAAATACGGATGCAGAAGGTCGCCTAGTCCTCTGTGATACCTTGTGCTATGTCCAGCGTTATAAGCCAAAAGCGATCATCGACGTGGCTACGCTAACCGGCGCTTGTGTGATTGCACTGGGTCACGTACGCTCGGCAGTGTTTGCTAATGATGAAGACGTGCTATTTGCTTTAGAGAATGCCAGTGCGCAATCGGGTGATCTCGTTTGGCACATGCCGTTAGACGATGAGTATCAGCCACAATTGGACTCGCCTATCGCGGATATCCAGAATATTGGTGGCCGCGCCGCCGGGTCTATCACAGCCGCTTGCTTCCTATCACGCTTTATCGAAGAAGGTCAAGCTTGGGCGCATTTAGACATCGCGGGTACGGCTTGGACTTCGGGCAAAGACAAAGCAGCGACCGGTCGCCCAGTGCCACTATTTATGCAGTACTTAAAAAATGCTGCGCTTAGCAATGCTTAATTACGGCCTGATGGCTTAATTAAGACCTGCTTGTAGCCAGCGCAAAGTTGTATTTTATCGAGGCATAGAAGCCAATAACTGAGAGTTTTTTACTATGCAAATTAGCTTCTATGTGCTACATAATCCGCAATATGGCACTACCACATCCAGCAGCTCTCCTCATGGAGGGCTGCTGGATTTTGTTTGTAAGCTTACCCAAACGGTCTTAAAAAAGAGCAAATTAAGCTTAGTAATCGTCGATGATAATCCAGAGCGCTTAGCCTTACTCGACAGCCAATTATGGGATTTCGAGCCTACGAGCTTTATTCCCCACAGTCTTATTCCTTCTAGCCCGTCTAAAGACAGTGCTACTGCTCAGAGCAGCTTAGAGGACGCTACTCCTACTACCGACGCTGAAACTACCTTAAACGGTCAAGACGCTACGCAAGATTTAACCGCTCCGGTTATCTTAACCCAGCAGCTGCCTATAGGATTTGATGGCGTTATCTTAAATTTAGCAGCCACCCCGCTCGCTATCCCCGCTCCTAACGCCACCTCAGACGCCCAAGTTTTCCCTGAGCGTGTGCTTGAGATTATTGCTCCTGATGAGCTCAGCAAACAACAAGGTCGCGATAAGTATAAGCATTATAAATCGCTAGGCTTTGAGCTGATTTATTACCCCATCAAATAGCACCTTCCCCGCAATCTCTAAGAGATTTAACCCTCGTTCATAACTGAATCGACCCCTTAGCCTTTTTACCTAATTGCTGAGTTATATTTTGCATTTACAGAAAAGATGCTACTATCCTGTCTTAATTTACGCTAGCACAACAAATAGGTAGTAAATAAAGTGGCGGATTATGCCTCAGGCCTATTCATTTACTCAGGTTGTGCTGCCTTATGTTCGGACTTTATTGCCATTAGGATAGCTGTATGAACTCTATTGTCACTCTCTATCAGCGTATAGGCTTAGTGCCGCTGATTATTCTCGGATTAATATTAGGTATCCTGATCGGTTGGCTTGCGCCCGGTGTCGGTATTGCCTTAGGCCTACTCGGGACTTTATTCGTCGGCGCGCTAAAAGCTGTTGCCCCTATTTTAGTATTTGTACTCGTTATAGCCGCCGTCAGCAGCCACCGCCAAGGCAGCCAAGTGTATGTGAAGCCTGTGCTTATCATGTATATCTTCGGCACCTTTTTGGCTGCATTGACCGCCGTTACCGCCAGTTTTATGTTTCCAACCGATTTGGTCTTAGTGAATAGTACGGTCGAGCAAATCCCGCCAGCCAATTTAAAAGAAGTCCTGACCACATTATTAATGAACTTGGTGGCCAACCCGGTCAACGCGCTTGCCAATGCCAATTACATGGGTATCTTAGCGTGGGCGCTCGTGATAGGTTTCGCCCTGCGTCAAGCGAGCGATTATACTCGCAGTATGGTGAGTGACTTTGCAGAGGCCATCTCACAAGTGGTGAAGTGGGTCATCGCTTTTGCCCCACTTGGTATTTTAGGTTTGGTCGCAAATACGGTCGCTGAAACCGGTTTCGACGCTTTATTTGGCTACGCCCGTATCTTGGCCGTATTGGTCGGCTGTATGCTATTTATTGCTTTGGTCGTCAACCCAATCATCGTAGCGGTGAAAACTGGCAAAAACCCGTATCCTTTAGTCTTCACTTGCTTACGCGAGTCGGGTATCACCGCCTTCTTTACCCGCAGCTCTGCCGCCAACATTCCGGTTAATATGAACTTGGCGAGTAAATTGGGCCTGCACGAAGACACGTACTCGGTGACCCTACCGCTAGGCGCGACTATTAATATGGCCGGTGCTGCGATTACCATCAACGTATTAACTTTAGCCGCTGCTCATACTTTAGGTATTGAAGTGACCTTCGCTTCTGCCCTATTACTCAGTGTTGTGGCGACGATTAGTGCTTGTGGGGCTTCAGGCGTGGCCGGTGGCTCATTGTTACTAATTCCACTAGCGTGTAGCTTATTTAGTATTCCCAATGACCTAGCCATGCAAGTGGTCGCTATCGGCTTTATCATCGGGGTCGTACAAGACTCGGCTGAAACCGCGCTGAACTCGTCTACTGACGTATTGTTCACTGCCGCAGCAGATCCAAAATACGCCCGTTAGTATTGGTATAGCGAAACAATATCAGTGTGATTAAATCACGTCGGTACAGTTAAGTCATAAAAAAAAGGCCTTGCTCTATAACAGAGTAAGGCCTTTTTTATGGTCATCGACTTCGCCAATAATTCACTAAGTAAATGTAGCATTTAGCAATTAACACTCATTAATCGATATCAATTTCAATAATCCGCGTATTGCTTTGAGCTTCCCACTGACGCTTAAATTGGCGCAGTTGCTCAAGCTCATCAAGTAGCTCTAAAATTAATCCTATCGCGGGCACGCTAGCATCAAAGTCACGGCTTAAACGAGAAGCGCGACGAGCGAGGGTGAGCTGATAGCCGCTAAATTGCTGCGGCGTGGTCGGCTCTACGGTGACCTGATGCGCCACATCCGGCACAATAATATTTTCTTCAATGAGGGCTACGACCCAACTGTGCTCTTGACCACAAGCCGCTACCAGCTCATCCAAACTCATAATGACGTCATTTAATTCGGTGGAGTGTTCCATGGCTATTGTCCTTTATCTCAAAAATTTGCTATCCGTATCACAGGCTATCGATGGCTCAGTCCGTTACTAATTATTAATGCGTTAGCAGGGACTCACCACTGGCTGTTAGCGCGTAACTGTGGTATCTGCAAAGGCCGCTTTCAATGCCGCGTAGGCTTGCCGCTGCTCGTCGCTCTGCACCTCAGGATTGGTCAGATTAATCGTTAAATATAAATCACCGGGCTGCTGGGCAGGGATACCTTTACCTTTCAGGCGTAGGTTGCTGCCGGACTTAATACCTTTCGGAATCGTGACATCGTGACGGCCCGCTGGAGTCGTGACCATAATTTTATCGCCGAGTGCCGCTTCCCAAGGTAGGACATCGATGGTTTGATAAACATCGGCCCCTTCTAAACGGATATTATTAGCATGACGAATCTTCACTTTTAAGAATAAATCACCATTATCCCCTTTGCCCATACTGGCCGCGCCTTGTTTGGGCAGGCGAATCTGTTTGCCTTCTACGATGCCTTTAGGGATTTTAATTTTTAAGGTTTTCTGCTCTTGGCTCACTTGTCCGTTGGCTTGGCGCGTAGGCACATTGAGTTTGATACTGTACTCATCACCACTGTAGACTGAAGCTAAATCGACGACCAACTCGGCGTGTTGGTCTTGACCTTTAGTGTCTCTAAAATTACCAAAATCTCCGCCACCAAACTGATCAAACCCTGATGGCCCTGCACCGCCAGCACCCGCGCTTTGTGACTGACCACGCGCGCCGCCTCGACCGAAGGCAGAAAAGATATCGTCAAAGCGGAAACTGCCTTCGCCAAAAGCGGCCCCATCACCAAACTGATCCTTGATATCTTCCCACGCGAAACCACCGCCCTGACCTTGGCCACGCGCTGCCCCACCAAAGCCGCCAAAACCACCTGTGCCTGCGCCAGTAAAAGGATTGGACTGCATGGCATCATACTCAGCCCTTTTGTCTTTATCTCTGAGGGTCTCATAAGCGTTATTGAGTTCAGCGATTTTTTCGTCGGCATTGGGCGCATCGCTGACATCGGGATGGTACTTACGCACCAACTTGCGATAGCTCTTTTTGATATCGGCTTCGGTCGCATCTTTTTTGACACCCAAAATATCGTAATAACTTTTCTCTGCCATGGTGGTGGGTCCTTTCGCTTTATTAGGCGGGGTTTATAAGTCTATTAATGTGGTCATTACCTATTAAATTAAAGTGTTTTGCACAATTAAAGTCCTTTATTGAGTTCCTGTATCTCACTCATTTTGTATAATTTAATAGCTATTCTAGGATAGCTTGATGCTTGTTTTAGGGTAGCGGAGCTTGATAAGAACTTTATATTACAGTCTTATATTGTCTGCCATTTTGCCAAAATGAAAGCCCTCTTTGTGAATACGCGTAAAAAGTTACCGCCGTAAAAAAGCCCCCATGTAATAACACAGGGGCGTTCCGTAAAAATAAAGGGCCTTTTTATTCAAATTAACAGAGACTTTTCAATTGAATGAATAGGGACCGTTTAATCGAATACACGGGATAAGAGATGGAAACTAAGCCTCTCTCTCCTCAAGCTCCGTCATCGCCGCGAGCATATCCTCTTCATGCTGGGCTTGTTGTTGCTGTAAGGCGGTCTGCTCCTCTAGCAACACGAGCAAATCAGCTTTACGGCTGTCATCATAGAGACTGGTATCGGCCAAGCGCTCCTCTAAATCACTCAACGACACGGCTATTTTTTCTAGCGCAGCTTCGGCTTTCTCGATACGTTTACGCAGTGGGGCCGTTTGTTTACGTAGTTCAGCGGCCTGTTTGCGCAACTCTTCCTTGCTCAGTGCCGGAGTATTATCAACTTTGGCAGGTTTAGGGGCAGCAGGCAATTTAGTAGCATTAGCCGACTTGTTGCTCTTCGTGGCTTTATTAGCCGCTTTTTTGCTGTTTTCATTGGCTTGGTTCTGCTTGCGCTTTTCGGTCAGCCATTTGCCGTAGTCACTGACATCGCCATCGAACTCTTCGACGATACCATCATAGACCAGATACAGCTCATCGCAGACATTGGCGATCAATTCGCGGTCATGCGAGACCAATACCACGGCCCCAGCAAAACCTTGTAGCGCTAGGGTCAAAGCTTGACGCATCTGTAAATCTAAATGGTTGGTTGGCTCATCGAGTACCAACACGTTGGGACGCTGCCAGACGATTAAAGCCAAGGTCAAACGCGCACGCTCCCCGCCCGAAAAAGACTCACTCGGCGTATCGATACGCTCACCACGGAAGTCAAAACTGCCTAAGAAAGAGCGCAATTCCGCATCTGAAGTCTTGCCCGCAAGGCGTCTGAGCATCATGATAGGCGTGGCTTTAGGATCCAAGATATCCATTTGGTGCTGGTTAAAATAGCCCAGCTTCAGGCTGTCTGAAACTTGATAAGTGCCTGACAGCAGCGGCAAATCGCCCACCAAGGCTTTGATTAGTGTCGATTTACCCGCACCATTCATCCCGAGTAGACCAATGCGTGTATCAGGCGTCACTTGCGTCGAGACATTATGCAGCAAGGCAGTATCGCCATAACCAATCTCACCCTTAGTGATTTCGATTAATGGTGAGCTCATCTGTGACGGCTCATAAAACTTAAACGAAAACGGGTTATCCGCCATCATCGGTGACAGCTCAGCCATACGCTCCAATTGACGGATACGACTCTGCGCCTGTTTGGCCTTACTGGCCTTGGCCCGGAAACGACGGATAAAGTCTTCTAGATGGGCTTTGGTGGTTTCTTGCTTTTCATACGCTTGTTGCTGCTGCGCTAGGCGCTCGCTGCGCGTACGTACAAACTGGCTATAGTTACCAGAATATAAGGTCATTTTATGCTGCTCAATATGCAGAATATTATCAATAGTGGCATCGAGGAAAGTTTGGTCATGCGAAATCAGTAGCACTAAGCCTTCAAATTGATTGATCCAAGTTTCTAACCAAAGAATGGCATCTAAGTCTAAATGGTTGGTCGGCTCATCGAGGAGCAATAGCTCAGCACGACTCATCAACGTTTTCGCTAGGTTAAGACGCATGCGCCAACCGCCCGAAAAATGCTCAACTGAAGTGTCATGCTGTTCGGTCGTAAAGCCGAGACCGGCCAAAATTTGCGCGGCCTTGGTCGGAATCCGGTAGCCATCGATTTCATCAAAGCACTGATATAACGGACCAATCTCGTCATCGCTAAGATTTTCAGTATCCATAATTGCGGCGTTGAGGGTATACCACTCTTCGTCACCACTGAGCACATAGTCAATAGCCGTCTGCTCGGTAGCATCTACTTCTTGCGCCATATGGGCGGCGCGCCAACGCTCAGGGATGCTGATAGAGCCACTATCCACGCTCAGCTCATCGGAGCCCCCTTGCATTTGATTCAATACCACAGCGAATAGCGTGGATTTACCGGTACCATTATTACCGGTTAAACCGATCTTTTGACCGGGGTGTAACTGAAAGCTGGCTTGCTGAAACAGCATACGACCATCACGGCGTACACTGACATCTTTGAACTCAATCATGGGTGTCCTTGACAAATTTTTGAAAAGCCCAATTATGATATACTGTTCCCCATCACCTATACACCCCTCATCTCTGATTAGCCGCGTTATTTTACGGTGGGCGTCGTCTATAATTGAGCCAAATTGCTCAGAAAGCCGAGGCAAGGTCACGGTAGATAGGCTAAGAGTATTGGGTGCCATGGGGCTCGAGTTATGACCAAAATAGGTTGGTCTGCTCGTATTAAAAAGTATAGTGAGGTAAATATGAACCCAACCATGACATTAACCGATAGTGCTGCCAACAAAGTCCGCCGTCTGCGCGCAGAGGAAGGCGATGATAATTTAATGCTGCGGGTCTATGTGACGGGCGGTGGCTGCTCTGGGTTTTCTTACGGCTTTAACTTTGCTAATGAATTGGGCGAAGACGATGCCAATTTTGATAATGAAGACGTGACCTTAGTCGTCGATTCCTTAAGTTATCAATATCTGCAAGGCTCCACCGTCGATTATACGGAAGGGTTAGAAGGCGCTCGCTTTGTGGTACAAAACCCTAATGCGACCACTACCTGTGGCTGTGGATCGTCTTTTTCTATCTAAAGTTAATAGGTGCTAGCTAACGGTTAAATCCCTGCTTATTTATACCTTAGCTTGCCCTACTTACCGTCTAGATTAGTTCAGTGAGATTAATGATATGGCTACATTAATGGTACGATTAAATACCATTAATAGATAGATATTACCATTAGCTACCCTTAATCGCTTAGTTGCTCCCTTAGTCGCTCACTTATAGGCATTAATTCAAGCTTATGTTTTAATACGCACCATGAAAAGACAAACAATAACATTTTATTTTTTCGATATTTATCAGCCACTTAAGTAAATTGTAGCTATGAATTGGATGAAGATTAGCAGCGTTATACGATTTGTCTTATACCGTCTATAAAGCCTTTAGCTTTGGCTAACGCGAGCTTATATAGGCATTGGCAATAATTATTAATTAATTAGAAGAGTTTGATTATGGCGAAGTTAACATTAGATACACTAAACGAAATTGATGGTTTTATCGCAGCAGCCCTAGTAGATAGCGAATCTGGTTTGGCTCTAGCCACGCTAGGGACAGGTATTGATCTTGAGCTCGCCGCCGCAGGTAACACTCAGGTCATCCGTGCTAAACGTAAAGTCGCTGACAGCCTTGACTTAAATGACAACATTGAAGACATCTTGATCACTTTGAGCAAGCAGTATCACTTGATGCGTCCTTTAGTACGTAACGATAATTTATTCCTATACTTGGTCCTTGATCGTCAAAAGTCTAACCTAGCTATGGCCCGTCATAACCTAAAAAGCTTTGAGACTGAACTAGACTTTTCATAAGTTAAGACGGTTTTAAGCTGAATAGCAGCTCTAGCTAGTTTGGTTAAATTCTTAGAACGCTGTTAGCGTATAGTGCTTGATAACACCCATCAAATTCGTTTGGTGGGTGTTTTCGTTGTAGGGTGTTAAAATAAAGCCCTATATCCGTCATGATTTATAGCCAACTCTAAAGCAACCCCTCGTATTGTACGGCTATTATCGTAAAATAGGGCTTAAAACACCTTGCGGATGAGTATACGTAATTTGTAAGCATACATAGTTTTTAGCCTATGATTGGGCTAAACTGAGCCGATATTTTTCGCGCAGCTTGAGTTCTATGGGGCACCCGTCAGTTAATGGGGGCAAGCTGCCCAGCTTACCTTTTTGCGATATTAAAAACGCCCCTCAATTTGCAGCGCTATCAGCCTAGTTGTTCGCACCATTCCCTGGGGACAATAGGCTGTCTGATGGCTTACCATTTAATAATAAGAGTACGAGCGTCTCATGAGTAATAATAGCGAATTCAGTCTCCCTAGTTGGTTAAGCCCTCAGTACCTAGCGGGCATGCAGCGCGGTATCGAAAAAGAAGGCCTGCGCATGCAGCCGAATGGCTTTTTGGCCACTACCCCCCACCCCAAAAAACTAGGGTCAAAGCTTACCCATCCTTTTATCACGACCGACTATTCAGAAAGCTTACTCGAGCTCATTACCGACCCAAAGGCCACCCCAAAAGAGACTTTGACGATGCTAAGACAGCTGCATGTCTTAGTCTATCAAGCCCTCGAAAATGATGAGCTCATGTGGCCGTTATCGATGCCTTGTATGCTAGCTTCTGATGATGAAAACATACCGCTGGCAGACTATGGCACCTCCAACGTCGGTAAGCTCAAGACCCTATACCGCAGCGGTCTGGGTATACGCTATGGCAGACGCATGCAGACCATCGCAGGATTGCACTATAACCTGTCTTTTGGTGATGATTTATTTAGCGCTTGGCAAGCTCATGAGGCCAGCCAAACGAGTCTAAGCGACTTTAGAAATGATAAATATTTAGCCCTTATCCGTAACTTTAAGCGCATGACCGGTCTGGTCTTGTATTTATTAGGGGCGAGTCCTAGCGTGTGTCCGTGCTTCTTAAAAGACCGCGAGCACGATTTAGAGTTATTAAATGACAAGACTTACTATAAGCCTTGTGCGACCAGCTTGCGCATGGGTAAGTTGGGCTATACCAACAGCGTGCAAGAACACTTAGATATCCGCTATAACGATTTGCCAGAGTATATCAAGGGCTTACGCCAAGCTATTCAGACGCCAGAGCCACAGTTTGCAGCGCTAGGCTTGGACGATGCGCAAGGCAACCCTATTCAGATTAATAACCATATCCTGCAAATTGAAAACGAATACTACAGCCCGATACGTCCGAAGCAAATCGCTGAAAGCGGCGAGTCGCCTACCGAAGCCTTAGAGCGCCGCGGTATCGCTTATGTTGAATTCCGAGCTATCGATTTAGACCCGTATAGTGATGTTGGTATCCGCCTATCGAGTGCTTGTTTCTTAGAGATTTTAGCGCTTTATTGCCTATTGACTGACTCACCAGATTTATTGCCAGCAGAAGAAGAGTTGCTGGCCGCTAATGTCGAACTCATCGTCAATGATGGCCGTGACCCTGAGCTAAAAATACACTGTCATGAGTCGGCTACTGAGGTGTTATTTAGCGATTGGATGCAAGGGCACCTCACGCAGATGCTGCCCCTAGCCGCCTTATTAGACGCGCATCATGGTGGTAATGACTACCGTACTGCCCTAGCTCTCATGCAAGGTAAAGCTCGCAACCCTAACCTGACCTTGTCCGCCCAAGTGATCGCCGATTCTGAGCGTCTTGGCAGTACTTGGCAGCTCGGCTATACCTTAGCTCAGCAGCACCGAGATTTGCTATTACAGCAATCTATGAGCCCCAATACGCAAGCGAAATACGAAGTACTCTTAGAGAAATCTGTCATGCAGCAGGCGGATATGGAAGCCTCTGATACCGAAGACTTTGCGACTTTCTTACAGCAATATCGCTAGTCTATCGAGCTAGCTGTCTGCCTCTTTGGCTGTTGAGCGGCTGACTCAAGGCTAGTATAAATAGCTGGCCTTGATAACAGCCATTAGCTATAGAACTAATCTTAAAGTGGGTCCACTCATAATTTGGTACAGAGTCACTGGTATAAGTTTGCGCCTGCATTGAGTCTATTATGATTTCTAGCCAGAAAAATTATATCAGTGACTCGCTATCTGTCAGTCTTAAACTTAATTGACTCTGCATAAAGCCGTCAGATAGTATCTCGGCAGCTTTCTTATTAGCTTTAAGCTAGCCTAAAGGTTGCGCAACATATCTTTAGTCAAATGCAATAAAAATGGTACAAAATTCGCTTAAAGAAAATCGTGGTAGGTTGTACATTAGTATTGGTGTATAGCAGTACCTATCAGCCTAAGACCAGCCAATTAAAATTATATTAATTCTAATAATATTATCGACTTAACCTTTATCTAATCGGTTTTATAAGTCGTGATTTTTAATTATTGTTTGCCATATAGGGTGTAAAAAGCATACATGAACCGTCCTTTACAGAAACTCATGAGTTATCGCGGTCTCAATATATTTTTGGTCATAATGACTGTAGTGGCTATGGCCTTTGCTTTAGTATTTTTACAGCGCATGATGGGCTTCTCCCCTTGCCCGCTATGTATTTTTCAGCGTATTGGTCTGATGGTCATGGGGGTGTTTGCGCTCTTAGCCGTCCTGATTAACCCCAATAAAACCGTAGGAAGACTCCTCCTTTGGCTAGGCAGCTTTTTGGGGATTCTATGGTCAGCAGGCGTCGCCGCTAGACATGTGTGGATACAACATTTGCCAGCCGACCAAGTCCCTAGCTGTGGTCCTGGTCTCGACTATTGGCTGGACGCTCTGCCCATGCAAGAAGTGGTCAATCAAGTGCTAACAGGGTCTGGAGAATGTGCACTCGTCGAATGGCGTTTTTTAGGCCTAAGTATCCCTGAGCAATCGCTAATCTTGTTCGTATTTTTGCTGTTAGTACACGCTTTGCTATTATTCCGCATTTTCAAAAAATAAACCGACTAAACCGAGCACCTCGGTTGACGGGAGTTTTATGTCCAATTTTATTTTTACGCGCTTTAAGCCGTTGTCATCTGAACATTCATTACCGTCTACGTCTCTGCCGCAATCGCTACGACAAGGCTTGTGGCGCGGCTTGTTACTGGCGAGCTTGGCCATGCTAGTGAGTGCTTGCGATAGCGCGAATCAACAAGAAGGGTCAGAGACGGCTGCTGAAATGACTAGCCCACAAGCTAAGAGCGGGACAGCGGATACGGCTACTGCTAACGCCGATATCGCTATGGCCAGTAACTTAGATACCTCAGGCGGTGCTGCAGAAGACTCTGTTTTAGACGACCCAGATTTAGCAGATGATGAGGGCGCAGGGCTACTCGAATTCGCTGAACATCGTCAAAGTACGCCTATGATTGCTAGCCGTTCTGGTAGTAGCCTCGGTGCTACGTTAATCGGCGATTACTCAGGCATGCTGCCTTGTCCCAGTGGTCAAGGGGATGATGATCAAGAGCAGGTTGTCTTAAACCTCTATGCCGATGGCACAGCTCGTAAAACCAGCCATCACCAAGAGCCAAAACGTACCTCAGACACCCTAAGCCAAATGGGCTCTTACCAACAGCTGGACAATATCATCACTATTAGCTTTGCGAATGCTGAGTCAGAGCACTATTTGATTAATGACAATCAATTAATATTTATCGAAGGGGATTTGCCAGAGCCCGGCGAGGAAGCTTTGATTCAAGCCAATCCTAAATATATGCTTTCGCGTAAATAAGCGCATCCGATAATAGGTTTGGCGTTATCCGCTGCAGGGACGCAGCGCTCATTAGCATAGCCCTCTCATTAGCATGACGCTGGTATTAATAAATTCTCCTCCACCTTTTGCTAGCATCAGCGCTTGCCATTCATCTGCTGAAACCCCCTACCAGCTGCACCCCCCTATTAGCTACAATCCTCTAATATTTGCCCCTTATCTTGCACTTATCCCATTCTATTAGTACCCTCCCCTATAACTGGCTATTTCCATCTATACCATGGGCCTATAAATCCGCTAACTGAATTACAGCGTGTTTTTATTGGTCATCATTTGGGGGATGCATTACAATGTGTGCGCATCTCATCCGCTTTTTTAATTCAGAAGACTTTATCTATGCATATTCATATCCTCGGTATTTGTGGCACGTTTATGGGCTCATTAGCCCTTATCGCTCGCAGTCTTGGCCATACGGTGACGGGCTCTGACGCCGGTATTTACCCGCCCATGTCGACTCAATTGCAAGCGGCTGGCGTGGAGATTCAAGAAGGCTATCTGGCGAGCCATCTAGACCCAGCACCCGACTTGGTCATCGTGGGCAATGCCATGAAGCGCGGTATTGAAGCCGTAGAATATATGCTAGATCAAGGCTTGCCTTATACTTCGGGTCCGCAGTTTTTGGCTGAGCATGTGCTGCAGTCGCGCCACGTTTTAGCGGTCGCCGGGACCCATGGTAAGACCACAACGACGACCATGCTGGCGTGGATACTACAATTTGCCGGTATCGATACGGGCTTCCTAATTGGTGGCGTACCGTTAGTGGATACTGAGGATAGCCGCTTACAGAAGGCCTTTGCGCATAGCAGTCATTTAGGCGCCGCTGAGGTAGATGGCAAACGCGGTTACTTCGTGATTGAGGCCGACGAATACGATTCGGCATTTTTTGATAAGCGCTCTAAATTTGTCCATTACCGCCCCAGCACCGCTATTTTGAATAACCTAGAATTTGATCATGCCGATATCTTTGCGGACTTAAATGCGATTCAAACCCAGTTTCATCATATGATTCGCATGATTCCTAGCACCGGTCAAATCATCATGCCGGCGAGCACCCCAAGCTTAGAAGCCACTTTAGACAAAGGTCATTGGACCCCCGTTTGGCGTACCCAGCTGACTGACGCTACAGGTACAGCCGTTATTGATAATAGTGTGCAAGAAAGCAGCATAGCCGACGTGAATAATAGTCCTAAAATAGATTGGCAAGCCCAGTTGTTGCAAGCCGATGGCAGTCACTTCCGTGTGGTTTATCAGGATGCTAACTCAGCAGAAGCAAGCCAAGAGACCGCAATGGGCGAAGTACAGTGGGGTATGAACGGCCTACATAATGTGAATAATGCGTTGGTAGCAGTAGCCGCAGCTTATGATGTGGGTGTGAGTATTGAGACCGCCTGTGCCGCGCTTTCAGCCTTTGCTGGCATCAAACGCCGTATGGAGCTGATTGGCACTGTCACGACCGCTACGGGTACTGTCCAGGTCTATGATGACTTTGCCCACCACCCTACTGCCATCACCACCACCTTAGATGGCGCTAAGAAGAAACTAGCGGGCGCTAAGCTTTGGGCCATCATTGAGCCGCGCAGTAATACGATGAAATTAGGCATCCACAAAGACAGCTTAGCGGCTTCTGCTACCCTTGCCGACGAAGTACTTTGGTATGAGCCTGCAGGGCTTGAATGGGGGCTGAACGATACTATTACTCAGTCTTTAGCGACCACTGCGACAAGCTCGAGTAATCGCCAACAAGTACTCAGCAGTACCGATGACATTATCGATTACGTTAGCAAAAATGTCGGTCAAAACGACGCCATTGTTATCATGTCTAATGGTGGCTTTGAAGGGATTCATCAGCGTCTATTGCACGCTTTACAAAAACGCTAACTATGATCTCTAATCTTAGTCGCTAACCTTAGCCGCTTGCCGTAAGCACTGAAAAGTATGGCGCACCATTAGCGATACCATAATCTGCCAGCGGCTACCGTTTAGCCGTGGTAGGTTACGCTCGGTTAACGCCCGATTTACGCAATATTGCAAATGGCATATTTTCTCACAGACTTTCAACACAGGTAACATATCCGCCTTACTGTTGGTCAGAGCGCTCCGCTATAATTAAAATCAAGAAATCAACGTTCAGTTTAATTATAAATATAATGTCCATCTTCTTAATGGAATGAACCGACGTTGCTATTCCTACCTTTACTCAAATTATAATTGGAGACGCTCTATGTTTAGTTTTATTTGGATGATTATTATTGGTCTGGTGGCAGGTCTATTGGCACGTGCTATTAAACCTGGTAATGACCCAATGGGTTGGATTATGACCATTGTGTTGGGTATCGCTGGTGCTATGATTGGTGGTTTCTTAGCCAGCATGCTAGGCTTTGGTACTAATGGCGGCTTTATGGGCCTAGTCTTCTCAGTGATTGGTGCTATTATCCTACTGTTTATCTATGAGCTTATTACGGGCAAACGTCGCGTATAATAACCGCCTAATAGATAGGCCTGTTTTATAAAATTGCTTTATAGAATTCTAATAGCTAAAATCTTGATTACTAAAAAAGAAAGCTTTACCACTGGTAAGGCTTTTTTGCCCTAAAATTTTTGTGCTCATACGCCATAGTTAGCCCTAATGGATTTCAATAGCACATCAGCGACTTTCTATGACCGGTAGCTATTACGATTTAATTTATATTCATAAATAAAATTTGGTAAAATAGGGGTATGCCAGTTAGCTCATGGCGCCACTATACCCAACACTTTTAGTCTTAACCTGCTTTTATCCTAATGCCTTTAGAGCTACCCTAGCCACTATTTTTGCTATCGGTCTTACCGCTAATATGACTGCTAGCCTCAGTAGCAAACGGTTATATGAGTAATTCTAATTGGCTATCTGCTGTGTTTATTACTATGCTAGTGATAGAACAGCTGGTCAGTACTAGCTGCTACTACCCAATATATTCCCTTTGTTGTGCTATTGCGATTTTTCATTTTCTTATCCTTTTATTTCTTACTAAGTGAGGGCTTATGGCCTTATTACCGATTCTCAATTACCCCGATCCGCGTTTACGTACCATTGCCCAACCGGTCAAAGAGGTCAATGACGAGATCAAAACTTTGATTAAAGATATGTTTGAGACCATGTATGATGCCAAAGGTATCGGCCTAGCAGCGTCACAGGTGGACAGACATATCCAATTGATTGTCATGGATTTATCTGATGATAAGAGCGGTGGTCGCGTCTTTATTAACCCTACTGTCACGCCTCTAGTGGACGAAAAGCAACCGTATGAAGAAGGTTGCCTGTCTGTCCCTGAAGTTTACGACGAAGTAGAACGCCCGAATAAAGTTAGAATTGAAGCTTTGGATGGTGAAGGCAAACCCTTTGTCGAAGAAGTGGAAGGTCTACTGGCGGTCTGTATTCAACACGAAATGGACCATTTAAACGGCGTTATCTTTGTCGATTATCTGTCTCGCTTAAAGCAAAGCCGCGCGCGTGACAAAGTCCGTAAAGTCATTAAGCAGCGTGACAAACACCTTGAGCCTGCCAAAGCTTAAGGCAGTTTAAGGTCATTAGCGCTGGCTTGATTTAGCTTGTTGCTACTAGCTTGTTATTACGAAAAAACCTCGCTGAAATTGAGCGAGGTTTTTTTATAGCCGCCGCGTATAAATGATAGTAACTGTAATCGTGTTTATCTATACTAGCGGGCTATTTATTCGCTTACAAACGCTTGATAACGTGGTAATAACGCTCACATAACTGTCCATTTTGTAGTAGATAGTTTGGTTAGAGCTAGTGGAGCGATAAATCACTTTATAATAGTGTCACTAGCAATAATGATGCTGTGAGCGTTAAGTCTTAAGTTAATAAAGCGTTATGTCTACACCTTCTTGCTTAGCTGATTGAATTTAAGCGTTACAGTTTAATGAGCTAAGCGAGCTTTAAGGGAATAGTTAAACATTACTATCTCCAAAGTAATCATAAAATTTGTATCAAATCTATAAGGATACTCCTATGTTTAATATCGATAAGTATTTTGACCAAGCCGGTTGGCAAAAATTTACTCAAGCGGCTGAAGGTCGTGAAACGCCATTATTGGTCGTGGATTTGAACCGTATTAAAAGTAAATTTGAAGAAATGGTAGAGTTATTCCCGAACTTCAAAATTCATTACGCTATGAAGGCCAGCCCTGCCGTCGAAGTAATCAATTTACTTAGCACGCTCGGCTCTAATTTTGACTGTGCCTCTATCTATGAGCTCGACCGCGTCTTAGATTGCGGCGTGGCGGCTGATCGCATCTCTTACGGCAATACCATCAAAAAATCTGAGCATGTTAAATATGCTTTTGAAAAGGGCGTGGACCTTTACGCTACGGATTCAGAAGCGGATTTAAAAAACATCGCTAAAAATGCACCGGGCGCTAAAGTATTCGTCCGTATTTTAGTCCAAGGTAGCGATACCGCAGAATGGCCGCTGTCGCGCAAGTTTGGTTGCCACCCCGATATGGCCATCGACCTCTTGATTCAAGCGAAAAATCTTGGCTTAGTGCCGTATGGCGTCTCTTTCCACGTAGGCAGCCAGCAAAAAGATGTGGGCGCTTGGGACGACGCTATCGCGAAAGTAAAATACATCTTTGACTGGATGCATAAAGAAGAAGATGTGAAGCTGAAGATGATTAACTTAGGCGGCGGTTTCCCTTCTAATTATATTAGTGAAGTCAACTCTATCAAGGTCTATGCGGATGAAATCAAGCGTTATCTGGCCGATGATTTTGCAGAAGAAGAGATGCCTGAGATTATCCTTGAGCCGGGTCGCTCATTGGTTGGTGGCTCGGGCGTATTAGTCAGCGAAGTGGTGTTAATTTCTCGCAAATCGCATACCGACCTGACCCGTTGGGTTTATACCGATGTGGGAATGTTCCAAGGGCTAATTGAGACCTTGGGTGAAGCGATTAAATACCCCATCTATACGCCTACTATGGAAACTTCCAAAGCAGCAGGCACCGTCGTATTAGCCGGGCCAACTTGTGACTCAGCGGATATCATGTACGAAGAAGCTGGCTACCAATTGCCTGAAGAGTTGGCTATTGGTGATAAAATTTATTGGTTAACTACTGGGGCTTATACCAACTCGTACTCTTCCATCGAGTTTAATGGTTTCCCACCGTTAGAAGTGGTCTATGTGGATTAGATTTTACTAGCGGCTACTGGGGCACGCGCTAGTATTTAGAAGCTGTGGTAAAAATAGTCCTCGTTATAAAAAAAGCTTACTTCGCTAGGAGGTAAGCTTTTTTATTGGCTGTAACTTAGCTAGTTAAATATTGACAAACAAAGGATAAACAGGGGCTACTGTACTTGTATCTCAATCGGATACTCGTATTGGCTACTCTGCGACCAACCGCTACCGATGCCTGAGCCAGTGCCTTGATTACTTTGACGAATACTGCCAATCTTCACCCACTGTCCCTTAGGTAGCGTGATCGTGGTATTAAGTCGCTGCGAGTCAATGGGGGCACGTCTATTATTGGTCAGCTGCTCCTCCACTTGATTGAGGCTGACTTGCACTTGGCCGTTGGGCAGCAGTCGCGGCGTCACGGCAATGCCTTGGCTGGCGGTCACCAAAGTCTGGCCTTGGATAACAATCAGCGTAGAGGGGCGATTATAAGCCGAGCGCTGTTGTACAAATAACGGCTTGGCTAAAGACAGCAAGGTACTGGTACTAATACTCGCGGGCTTGCCGGAGAGCGTCTGCACTTGGTAAAAACTGCTGCCTTGGCTCGCTTGCGTTTGGTTGCCGTAATTGCCGTAGCCCTGAATGCCCTTATTATTAATAATGATGCGATTTTGTTGGATAGCGCCTGAGCTGCTACCTTGTTTACCCACGCGTACGGCGACAGTTATGGCTTGCGGCACGCCATCAATTTGGCTCAGCAATTGCTGCACTGCTTGATAACCATTTGGAGTGGTGCGCAGAATGAGTCGATCTTGATAAACGGCTGCAGTACTGCTCGTACCCGCCAATTGCTGCCGCACAGCGGGAAGGAGCGCTTCACCGCCGTAGGTGTGGATGACGTAGGTTTGGTAGTTGGTGGCTGCATGGCTTTGGGTAGAGACCGTGCTCGTCATAGCCGCTACACTGGTAACGGCTATAACCATTATAGCGTTGCTAGCCGATAAGCTCTTATTTAGCATAGCGCCTCTACCTTATTCATTTCAGAGTTTTTATCATTAGCAAAGCAGCTCTGTGGCAGCTAGCCACTTAGAGCCTCCAGTAGCCTAGCAAAGCGCTATCCAACCTACCCTTTAAGCCCCAACACATCCTGCATATCAAAGCGGCCTTTAGGCTGACTAACAATCCACGAGGCTGCCCGTACGGCACCTGCAGCAAAGGTCATACGCTCGCGGGCACGATGGGTAATCTCAACCATCTCGCCATCAGCGATAAACATCACGGTATGATCACCAATAATTTCACCACCACGGATGGCATGGATACCAATCGTACCTGGTTCGCGGGCGCCGGTTTGCCCTTCACGGCCATAAACGGCAACGTCTTTTAATTTCTGACCGCGCGCATCCGCCGCTGCATTTGCCATCATATAAGCTGTCCCCGATGGAGCATCAACTTTGTGCTTATGATGCGCTTCCAACACTTCGATATCTGCGGTCTCACCGAAAGCCTTCGCGGCCATTTCTATCAACTTTAACGATAGATTCACCCCAGTTGAGTAGTTGCCCGCATAGACCACAGGAATCTGCTCACAGGCTTGATCCAACGCTTGTTCTTGAGCGTCGCTTAACCCAGTGGTACCAATGACCATCGCTACCTTATGCTCGGCGCAGACCTGCACATTTTGCTCAGTAGCTTCCGGCAAGCTAAAGTCGATAAGCACATCAATATCGGCCATCACAGCGGCCAAATCTTCAGTTAAAGTAACGCCTAGCGCACCGATACCGGCCAACTCGCCAGCATCTGTCCCAAGCAAAGTAGAGCCACTACGCTCGATAGCAGCAGCCAAAGTGGTCGCCGGATTGTTCGCCACGGCCTCAATCAGCATACGACCCATACGCCCGCCTGCCCCGATGATGCCTACTTTCGTTGTCTGTGTCATGTTCGGTCCATTCCCATAAATATATAAGCTTTACTAGGCCAATAGCGGCCCTAAATTTAATAGCTCAACTATAGCATGATTCGAAATAGAGCTATATTGGCAATCCTTATCTAAACCCCACCGCTATACCTAAATTTTAAAGTATAAAAAAGACCTCTAGGTTTCACGTGAAACCTAGAGGTCTAAATATTAGTTAAGGGCTATCTATAAACTTAAATAAAACCCTTAACTAAAACTTGCGGGCACTTAGCTTAGCTTAGTCAAACAAATCTCCTAACTTTTCAAAGAACGATTTTTTCTTAGGCGATTGGTCGTGCTTGCTATCGCCATCCAAAGTATCTTGGAACTGACGCAGTAAATCTTTTTGCTCACGGTTTAGATTGACTGGGGTCTCAACCATGATACGGCAGATTAAATCACCTTTCATAGAAGTCCGCACTGGGGTGACGCCTTTACCACGAACACGGAGCAATTTGCCACTTTGTGTGCCTTCAGCGACTTTAATCTTAACTTTACCATCGAGGGTTGGAATCTCGACTTCTTTGCCCAGAGCCGCATCAGTAATGCTGACTGGGACATCCATATAGAGATCTGCACCTTGGCGAGTGAATACCGGGTGATCTTTCACGCGCACTTCAACATAGAGGTCACCGCTTTGTACGCCCGCACCGCCCGCTTCACCTTCACCGGCTAGACGGACGCGATCGCCATCATCGACGCCCGCTGGGATGCTAACTTCCAAGGTACGCGACTTGTCTTTGACGCCGCTACCATGACAGTCGTTACATGGGTTTTTAATTTGCTGACCTGAGCCGCCACAGTTAGGGCAAGCTTGCTGTACTGCAAAAAAGCCCTGTTGCATACGCACTTGGCCTTGACCATGACAGGTCTGACAAGTAACCACGTCTGAAGCGTTTTTCGCACCCTTACCATCACAAGTGTCACAAGGGGCTGGCGCTGAAAAGCTGATTTCTTTTTTACAGCCGCGCACCGCCTCTTCTAAAGTCAACTCGATGACGTAACGTAAGTCTGAGCCGCGGCGCGATCTGCCACCACCGCCACGAGCTTGGCCAAAGATATCGCCAAAGTTACCAAAGATATCACCAAAGATATCTTGGAAATTGCCTTGACCGCCACCGAAGCCGCCGCCACCCATACCATTTTCAAAGGCAGCATGGCCCATACGATCATAAGCTGAGCGCTTATCACTATCGCTCAGTACTTCATAAGCCATAGAAGCTTCTTTAAATTTATCTTCGGCTTCAGGGTCATCTGAGTTGCGATCTGGGTGGTACTTCATCGCCAGTTTACGATAGGCTTTTTTGATTTCACGCTCGTCTGCAGTTTTGCTAACACCCAGTATTTCGTAAAAATCTCGCTTGCTCATTGTCTCTCCTGTCATCCAAGCAGTAACACGTCGGTCGGGGCGGGCTAAAATCAGACGCTGGTCCGCTATCTATACCTAGAGCTGACCCTGCTAGGGGGCACTATTATAGTAATGAGGCGTCTTGGTAGCGGTATACTGTCACAGCGACAATAGCTTTAGGTTTCACGTGGAACCTTATATATCTCGCTAGTACGACTGTGAAAATTTACTGCTATTTAGGGCGGGCTCTGTGAACGCAAACCATAGAAATCTATAGTGCGTGCAACGTTTACCCCACCCTCTCCCTGAGCTTGCGCGACTGACGTAGGCTACTGGCTTAATAATTAATATAAGTTTGCGCTATTAATGGTGACTGACTGCCTATTTATCAAGCAAAAGTTTTGCACTAAAGGTAATCCGTAGCAAAAACAAGATAAAAATGGCTTTTAGTAAAATAGGTAACTCTAGTCTCTGCGTTATTACTGCCTATTTAGTCTCTTGTATTGACGGTAATTATGACGCCAGATTAGCGGGCGCTATTCGATAATTATTTAGGGATTGTTGCCCGCTTATTACCCATCATGACTCAGCGCCTAACAAATGTAGAGCACACGGTTTTAATACCCTGCACGCTAATAACCATGCTAAAATTCAGCTCGTTTATGCCGATAGCTCATGCTACGTTTTGCCCATTTTCGGGCCGCGGTCTCGACCTATTGCCCTTATTGTATTGCCCACGCTGACCAAGGTGTTCTTTCTATGAAAAAACTGTCTGCCCTTATCATGTTACTGCTCATCGTAGCGATAGTAGTCTACGCAGGCTCGCCTTATTACACCGCTTATCAGCTGAAAAACGCTTATGATGCTAGAGATGGGGCGACGATAGCGGCAGCCATTGATTACGAGCAGCTGCGTCCGCGACTAAAAACTCAGCTGACCGGCAAGTTTGCTAATACCATGAGTCAGTATCCGCTAGTCGCTGAGCTTGGTGGCACAGCGTTGACCAAGGCGGCGGAAGGGTTTATCACCGAGTCGGTCGATGGCGCGGTCACCGAGCAAAATATCCAACGGTTAATCCAAACCCAAGGTCAGGCCAATCAGGCCACCAAAGAGTTGGCCGCAGCGTGGGCCATTGCCAGTAATCAGGTGGATCTCAAAGACTTAATTCAGCAGCTCATCATGCAGCGTGGCGATGTCAATGCGGTCATTAAGGGTCAAATTGAGCAGATGATGGAAAAACAAGCGGCAGAGTTGCAAGCGAATGCGGCTAAAGGCGAAGACAGTGCTAAACCAGCGCTAAATTACTGCGGCTTAAATTGCTTTACCCTATCGGGACAAGTGAAAGGCTATCCGCTAACGCTTGAGATGCAGCGCCAAGGGCTAATCGGTTGGAAAATTGTCGATGTGGTCCTGCCTTAAACGGTAATCAGGCGTCACTCTACTCATGACACTGCATTTATGTAGCAAAAAAAAGGGTTGGCTCGAATTGAGCTAACCCTTTTATATATAAGCTTTATTGAATACTCTAAGCTTAGTGCTTTCTTAAATTTATTAATTTACCTCTAAAAACTCTAAAAACTCAGGACTCTCAAAGCTACCGCCATACATTACCCCATCTTCGCGGATGATTAATGGCGTGGCAAATACAGCTAGTGCGGTCGCTTTCTTCTTATTGTCTTGCAAAGGATTACTCTGCTCTTGGGCACTGCTACAAGTACTCGGTACCACTTGGCCTGCCATCGCACTATCTAACGCCTTACGACGTGCCTGCTTATCACTCTCACACCAAATCTGGCGCATCTGCTCAGGAGACTCTTCGTAGACCGGATAGCCAATAACCTTGACTGTAACGCCTTGGGCATTTAGCTCAGCCATATTGCCATGCAACTGGCGACAATACGGACAATTAATATCGGTAGCCACATAAACGACAGCTTTTTCAGCGGTCGTGGCCGGATAAATAATCAGCTCATCTTCGTCCAACTGGCTAAAGATATGACGGTTTTTGGCGGCTTCAAACTCACCATCAATCCCAGTAAATTGCCCATTTGCAATCACGGCAATCTCACCATCGGTAAAGACACTAGCCTCCGTATTGGTCACGAAGGGCTCACCACCGAAAGTCATGCCCCAAATCACCCCTGGTACTGCCGTATGATAAAGGGGAATGTCGGCTGTCATATTCTTTAACAGACTCATATTTTTCAGCATAGACTGGCGTAAGGCATTACTAATGGGCATGCCGGCTTGCGTCTGACTGGCGGGCTCTTTTGGTGGCGTGGCGGCTTTTGGACTGGGGTTAGGGCCGAGCTCCCCTTGCAGCACATAACGCGCATCCGCCGTAATATGCAGCGGTGCTAAACCATCCAGAGTGACTTGATACATCGACGGTAATTGGGAGGGGGTGATAGACAAGATAGGCTTTTTAATGCCGGCTTGCTTTAAGGTAGCGCGGATTTTCTGCTCAGTATCTTTCGGTATAGTAGCACTAACCCCAGCGGCTAATTTGACCGTTGAATTACTATTAGCGGCTTTATTCGTAGTAGCAGGCTCCGCACAACTGGCGGTCGTCCCTATACCTAATAATAATGCTGCAACGACCAGAGCACTTTTGTGAGAGCTTGACTGAGATACTGACTTAATCATAAAAAATCCTTTATTACCGACCGCCTGGAATGGCTGCACAGACGAGTAGATGGGCCTGCAAAAATGCAGTCATCGTTATAACAAAAGCCGCTAATAAGCGGCTTTTTGGGAATGAACTGTAGAAAATGAGAGGGTCACCATGATAGGGCTATAATCCATGGCTTTATAGTCAATAAGACTCAGATAAGGATACGCAGATTAAGTTGCCCCTTTGACTCAGATTGTCCCTTCTTGTGCCCTCATTGTATTGATTTTGCTACCAAAATCATTTTAAGCTTAGCTGCTAAAAAGAAGCCACTTCTTCTTCCGTCAAAAAGCGACTATCGCCCTTCTCTAAGCCTTCTAAAGTAATCTCGCCAATCGTGGCGCGGTGCAGCTCAGTGACTTTATTACCAAAATATCCCATCATACGTTTGACCTGATGGTATTTGCCTTCTGTCAGCGTGAGACGGGCATGGGTCTCGTCGATGAACTCAAGCGTCGCGGGTTGGGTCGGCTCATGATCGCCATCTAGCAAGATACCCTGCGCTACTTTAGCTACGGCATTCGCTTGCGCCGCTTCATCCATAGTCTCAGCCAAGGTAAGCTCATAAACTTTGGCGTGTTTATGCTTTGGACTGGTCACGCGGTGCAACCAACTGCCATCATCGCTCAACAGCAGCGCCCCGGTCGTGTCTACATCCAAACGACCTGCTATACGCAAACTGGTCAATTCAGGCACGGCGATGAGTTCCGTTACCATAGGGTATTCTTTCGGTTTTAGCGTACATTCAAAGCCTTCAGGCTTATAAAGTAAAATATAACGGTTACCTGCCGCGACCGATAAGGGCTCGCCGGCCCACATTACTTCGTCATTGACTTCATCGACATGCACGCTGCCGTCTTTGATGACCTCATCGTTTACAGTGATTTCTGACGCATGTAGAGCTCTTTTGGCCTCTTTACGCGACAGCTCGGTGGCCTTACTGATAAATTTGTCTAAGCGCATTTGTGCTATCCTATAGGTAAACTGGGGGCTGCAAACAATAGAACGGATATCTTGATAAATATCGCGCTGGTTATCGCAGCCGTTATCTGTATTTATATGGTGTCAGTTTACCATATCCTTGCACGCACGCTCTTGCTATCCTACCCTCATCGCCCCATTCATTTACCTGTAGCACGACTCCTTAACTGTCTAACCGTTTATTGAAACCTTATGACCTACCAAACCTTAGCTCAGCCCGTGACCGCGCGTCTTGAAATCAAAAAATCTGACTTCATTACCTATGCTTATCCTGTCACCAGTCGGGAGCAAGCTATGTTTCACGTGGAACAACTGCGCGAAAAGTACGCAGATGCCCGGCACCACTGTTGGGCGTATATTATTGGCGACCCTAACAACACCACTAGTGCTGGTTTCGATGACGATGGTGAACCAAATGGCACGGCAGGACGACCAATATTAAATGTCCTACAGCATAAAAATATCGGTAATGTGATTGTCATTGTAGTGCGTTACTTTGGCGGCATTAAGCTCGGTGCGGGAGGGTTAACAAGGGCTTATGCTGGATCGGCACAGGCTGCGGTCGATGAGATGCGGCTGACCCCTTATGTGCCGATGACCCAAGTGCAAATATCGGCCGATTTTGCCAACGAATCACAAGTACGCTATGTGGTTGAGGACATGGGCGGCAGTATTGGCGAGGTGACTTATAGTAAAGCGGTCACCCTAACTGTTTCTCTTCCTGCAGCCGATGTCGACACTTTGAAGGAACGGCTTGCGATGGATGGCAAGGTATTGGCAGATTAGGCTAGTATTTTAGGCATTAGCCCCTCATGCCCTCGGGTAAATACAATTAAGCAAGCTTAGCAATCTTAAACCGTTAGACCTATTACCAATAATCTCTAATAAATTACGCTATATAACAATGAATTAATGTTAAAATAAACTCAGTGACCATGTGTACACTAAAAACAGTTGGTTTTGTCATTATCAGTAGGTATCATAATTTATCTCCTATCTGTCTATATACCTATCTGTGCTGTGCTGATACCGTCAGACGGATACTACCGACCCGTATTTTGTACCACCCACTTTGCCCCATTATCTGAAGACACCCTATATGAGTATAGTAAAAAACTTTGAAGCGTCTAATTTTAAGCCCCCTCTGTGGTTAGCCAACACGCATCTACAGACGATCTTGCCTAAATTCATCATGCCCGATGCGCCGCCGTATCGTCGTGAGCTGACCTTAGACTCGCTCAATGAAAGCGAAGTTGCTTATGACTTTTACGATACCGATGAGCCCAAGCCAAAAGCGGGTGACAAGTATAAAACGCCGCTCGTAGTCTTGTTTCATGGGATGGAAGGCAGCAGCCTGAGCCATTACGCGCGTACTTTAGCGTACTATGTGCATTCGCAAGGCTGGCATTTCGTCGTCGCCCATTTCCGCAGCTGTGGCGGTGTGCCGGTGAAAGGCAAGGTATTCTATGATGCGGGCGATAGCTTAGAAGTACATCACTCATTAGAGTATTTGAAAAAACGCTACGAGACGATTTATAGCGTTGGCACTTCATTGGGTGGCAATGTGTTGGGCAAATATATGGGCGAATATCAAGAAGATGCCTTATGTGAAGCTGCGGCCATTGTCTCTGCTCCCTTAGACTTAGCCTCCTCCTCGATTGCGATGGAGCGTCTGCTTGGTCGCCGCGTTTATACGCCTTATTTGTTGAACCCAATCGTCTCTAAAGCTTTAGGCCATCATTTGACCCCTGAAGAAATGGCGGGTGTAAAAGCCAGTCGCCGTATCAGCGAGTTTGACCAAGTGTTTACCGCACCGCGTCATGGCTACCGCTCTAAAAACGATTATTACCGTCAAGCCTCTGCCCTACCGCATCTGGCCAATATCGCTAAGCCCACGCTGATTATTACCGCCAAAGACGATCCTTTCTTAGGCATTGTGCCTGACCAAGGGGATACCTCTTCAGAAGTCGTCCTATGCGAGCCAAAACGTGGCGGTCATATTGGCTTTCTGAGCTTCCAAGGGAAAGAGTTTGATGCCTCTTGGTACCCGAAGACGGCAATGGACTTCTTTAAAGCGACCCAGCGTTAATTTTAACAAGCTTATTTTCGACTTTTTAAAATACCGTCTTAACTGTTATTGTCCTATTCCCAAAACGAGCGTCAGTTAACGCTCGTTTTTTTTATTTCAACTAAATAGTGTGACACCTTGGAGCTACCAAAGAGGATTCTATACCCTGCTAGTACTGTGCTACCTTAGGTAGAATTCTGTCCCTACTTTTAACGCACTAGAGTCGCCCTATGTATCCCTACCTCCGCTATACCAAGTCTATCGTCGCTGCCATCGCTACCAATAAAAAGTCCCAATATTTAGACTTCGCGGATACCAGTGAGGTCGACATTCGCTGTAGTCTCACGGACATCGATCCTATGCTAGAGATGAATAATGGTCGCGTCTTGACCCTCTATGATATTGGCCGGACCGATTTTATTATCAGAACCGGTCTAGGCCGTCGCTTGCTGAAAAATCGCTGGAGCATGGTGGTTGCGGGCAGCACGATTCAATACCGTAAGCGTATTCGCCTATTGGATAAAGTGACGATTAAGTCCCATATCGTTGCGATAGATGAGCGCTGGATCTACCTTGAGCATTCGATGTGGGTGAAGGGTAAGCCTTGCTCATCAACGTTGCTACGCACAGGCGTGACGGCAAAAGGCCGTGTGATTGAGACTAAGCGTGTCTTAGAAGCTATGGGTAAATCGGGCTGGGAGATGCCACCGACGGGCTATGTCAAAGAATGGATTGAGAGTGATACTCATCGTCCTTGGCCTCCTCAAAACCATGACTAATTTCTTTAACTCCTCCCTAGTAAAGTATATGTTTACTAGGACTAGTTATAATAAAATTACTTCAGAGATACTTAATCAAGTGAGTTAAAGCTTATGACTCAAAATCTTAATTTTTAAGATATTACTTAATGAGCTTTATCTTTTTAGAAAAATTAATTTTAATGTACACTATAATTAAAGTGATCATGAGAAAGATATGACTATCGGTATTGAACAAATCGAGTTTTGGCTTTCGCTACCCAAAGAAACAAACATTCTTGAGTTCAAAGAAGCAAAGAACCAATTTGACTCTACAAAACTCTATAAATATTGTGTGGCAATTGCTAACGAAGGTGGTGGTCACTTAATTCTCGGTATTACCGATAAACTTCCACGAACTATCTGTGGCACCTCAGCTTTCCAAGATACTAATGAAACTGTAGGGAAAATATTTAATGTTCTTGGTTTCAGAGTAGATCTTGATGAAGTAATTCACCCAGATGGACGTATCATTGTTTTTACTATACCTAGCCGACCTCGAGGTACCGCATATCAATATCAAGGTGCTTATTGGATGAGATCTGGCGAGCAGCTAGTCGCTATGAGTGAAGATAGGCTGCGAACTATATTTAATGAAGGTCAGCCTATTTGGTTAGAACACCTAGCTTGCTCAGATGTCTCAGCTCAAGATGTGATAGATAGTTTAGATACTCAGAGTTATTTTGAGCTACTAAACCTGCCATATCCTACGAATCAAACAGGCGTGATAAGCAGACTTATTAGTGACTCGCTTATTAAGAAAAATGGGCTAGGGTATGATATATCAAATATGGCCGCAGTCCTTCTCGCTAAAAGCTTAAAGCGATTTGAGACAGTTAAACGGAAAGCTATTAGGGTTATTTTTTACGATGGCGAATCGAAACTTAAGACAATTTCTGATTTAACAGGGGATAAGGGTTATGCAGTAGGGTTTTCTGGGTTAGTAAGTTATGTCATGAGTCAGCTACCACAAAATGAGATAATTGAAAATGCACTTCGCAAAGAGACCAAATTATTACCCGAAATAGTCATAAGAGAGCTCCTCGCTAATGCCTTAATTCATCAAGATTTCCAAATATCAGGTACTTCACCTTTTGTAGAGATATATAGTAATCGCGTAGAAATTACAAACCCTGGACTTCCATTAGTTCCTGTAGACAGGTTTATTGATAGTTATCAATCTCGAAACGAGTCTTTGGCTGACTTAATGCGTCGTTTTGGAATATGTGAAGAAAAAAGTAGTGGAATTGATAGAGTAGTAGAGGCAGCAGAAGTGATGCAATTACCTGCACCCGATTTCTTGACTGGCCACATAAGGACTACTGCTGTCATCTATGGACCTAAAGCTTATAAAGCTATGGACGGAACTGATAGAGTTAGAGCTTGTTATCAACACTGTGCACTTCAATATGTACTAAGAAAACCGATGACCAACCAGTCTCTACGAGAACGTTTTGGGATTTCTTCTGCGAGTAGTAACTCAGTATCACAAACAATCAATAACTGTGTTGAACAAGGCCTAATTAAACTTGATCCTAGTGCGCCTGAGTCTAAAAGGTATGCACGATATATTCCTTCTTGGGCCTAAGTAACTTTCATTACATTGCTAATCAATAAAATAGTTTAAAAAGTCTGATATCCTTGAATTATATAACTTTGCTTATTTCATCGCTAATCAAGGTTGCATGGTATTTTAGCCGTAGGGTGCGTTCCACGCACCAGAAATTGTAGCAAATTTATTGTGCACACAAAGTTTAGAGAAAGAACGACCGTAGCGTGTGGTTAGCGTAGCGTAACCCACGGATTTAGTGAGATTTATAACCGTGGTTTACACCCATGATATTCCTCTATATTGAACTCTACAACATATCATGGTGCGCCGGGCGCACCCTACCGTTCTTATTAAAATTAGATTTATATTAATGTTGAACCGTGGGTTGCACCCACGCTACATCCAACGCTGTAGCCAATCAAGTTCTCCACTACCCCACAACCAAAAAAAAGAAACACCAGACCACCTGACGTTTCTTTTTTAGTTACCGCCTAAATTCCTAGCGAATAAAAACTACTTACTCTCTAAACCCGCGCGGAATTTCTTATAATCATTAGCCGTGTCCTTCACCGCTTCAACCATCGGCACATGTCCCACTTTCGGCATCATAACCACTTGCGCATTCGGGATTAATTGCTTCATTAATTCAGCCGTCTCAGGCTTTAAGACCATATCCTCTTCACCCCAAACAATCAGCGTCGGGATATTATTCTTGGCGAGGACTTTAGCCCGTTCTTCCACATTATCCTCAACGATTTGCTCTAGGATTTTCTTGTGTAATTCGCGGTTGGCAATGTTCTCTTGCGCAAAGACGGCTTGTACCGTTTTTGGAATATAAGGCGGCTTAAACATCACCAACTTATAAAGATTAAAATACTCTTCGGTAGTTTTAATCACCAGCGGGTTGTTGTCGGGGGTGAAATCCTCATAGCCTTCTCTTAGGCCCGCCGACCAAAAACCACCACTGTCCAATAGCCAGACACTCTTCACATTTTTGGGATACATCGCCGCATAAGCAACGCTAATACCGCCACCCATCGAGTTACCGCCGACATGAATCGCTGAGGCTAACCCTTTAGCTTGGAGCAGCTCATGCAAACGCTTGGCTTGTGCATCTACGCGGTAGTCCGCATCCATCGGTTTGCTAGAGTCACCAAAACCCAATAGATCTGGAATAATAATATGATAATCTTCTAGCTTATCCGCGATACGGGTAAAGTTATCTTTATTACCACCAAAGCCGTGGATTAATAATAAAGGCTCGCCTGTGAGATTACCGCCCTCTAAATAAGCCATCTTATCGCCCGAAGCAAGCGTGAAAGCTTTGGTTTCCAAATCGGACTTATTGCGCTCAAGCTGTACCAATTTTTGGGTCGTGGCAACGGTAAAGCTATTCGGCGTGGTACACCCCACTACCGAGACACACAGTAAAGCCGCGAGGCCAGTGCTGACTAATTTCATGCAAACATCCCTATTTATGATGGTTAACGAGCGCCTTGATATAACAATCTTCATTACTTAAGTCGGTTTAGCATAAGGCTTTATTCCCATAGCGACAATTCGATACGCACTGATATATGGGTTAAGTTTTATGCCTATTGGCAATTGCCTTGACGGGTAAGCTTAGATTAAAGTTTAGAGTTGCGCTAGGGTGCCCCGTGACTACGAAGTCCTTAAATATAATTAATGACCGCCAACAATTTGGGTGGCGCCAAAGGAAAGATATTGAGTAATACAAAAGTCTCCACTGGAAAAAAGCGTGACCTCACCAAAGGGTCAATCGCCCAAACCATGCTGTTGTTTGCCCTGCCTACCTTAGGCTCGTCAGTACTACAGTCCTTAAACGGATCGATCAATGCTGTGTGGGTGGGCCGGTATTTAGGGGAAGAAGCGTTGGCGGCGACGGCGAATGGTAACATCCTGATGTTTATCATGATCTCCTTCGTTTTTGGTTTTGGTATGGCGGCCACTATTTTGATTGGTCAGGCAGTAGGCGGCCAAGATGATGTCATGGCCAAGCGCACCATGGGCACGGCATTGGGCAGCATTATTCCCATTAGTGTGCTAGTGGCTGCTTTGGGGTGGATATTTGCTCCGACGTTGCTTGATCTATTGGGGACGCCGCCTAGTGCTGTAGACCTTGCCCTGACTTATCTGCGGACAATCTTCATTGCCATGCCCACCACCTTAACGTTTACCATGCTCATGATGGCACTGCGTGGGACAGGCGATTCTACGACGCCCCTTTGGTTCATGATTGTGTCGGTCGCCATAGACCTCGTTTTGACGCCGATGCTCATTTTAGGGATAGGCCCATTTCCCGAATGGGGCATCTTTGGCTCGGCCTTAGCAACAGCCGTCGCCAACACCTTGGCGCTTATTGGCATGATTATCACTATGTATATGCGGGGCTCTGTGCTGGCGCTCAAGTTGCCAGAGCTGCGCTTTCTACGCGCTGACCGGAAAATCATAAAATCTATGGTCGCAAAGGGGTTGCCCATGGGCCTGCAGATGATCGTCATCTCTTCAGCGGCGTTGACTATGCTGTCGCTGATCAATAGAGAGGGCGTTCAGACGACCGCCGCTTACAGTGCGACTCAACAGCTTTGGACCTATGTGCAGATGCCTGCTATGGCGTTAAGTGCGGCGGCTAGTGCTATGGCCGCACAGAATATCGGTGCGAACCATTGGCATAGGATTTCGGGAATCACTCGTTGGGGACTTATTTTTAACCTAACATTGACAGGCACTATTATCGTGCTGCTAACCATTTTTGATAAAACTATTCTTGGGTTTTTCCTTGGCAGTGATAGCGAAGCTGTACCGATTGGACGCCATATCCAACTGGTGGCTACCTGGGGCTATCTGTTTTTTGGTATAGCGCAGGTGCTGTTCGGTACCATGCGCGCGAACGGTTATGTGATTTGGCCGCTGATGGTTATGGTCATCTCGATGTACCCCGTGCGTCTTGGCTTTGCTTTCGGGCTTTATCCTGCACTGGGCACCGATGCGCTTTGGTGGTCATTTCCAGCTGGCATGGTAGCGACTGCCCTAATGGCTGGCGGACTATATATGCACGGTGGCTGGCGTAAGGGTAAAAACCTGTCTGCCGAAGAAGCTGCGCAAAGGTCCGAAGCATTTCGTGCGCAAACCGGCACCAATGCATCGTGTCGAGATGTGGTGCCAACGACTTCGTGGAAGCCCTCCCCTTTACGTCGTGTCGTGAATTTGCACCGAAGACTGCATAGCAAGGATTAAATCAGCAATCAAATCAATCAGGCTAAATGCTAGCGGCTTGGTCTATCTGGGTTTATATTGGTACTAGCCAATATCAACACCACCGCTGCAATAGATAAAGGAATAAATATGACCCTCACCAGCCAACTCGGTATGACTTGCCCTATCGTCCAAGCCCCTATGGCGGGCGGTGCGACTACCCCTGAACTTATTGCAGCCGTCAGTAATGCTGGAGGTCTAGGCTCTTTGGGCGCAGGCATGACCGCGCCAGAGGTGTTAAATGGGCAAATCGATAGCATTAAAGCACTGACCGATCGAGTTTTTGCCGTAAATTTAATGGTGCTCTCAGAGGCAGAATGCACGACGTTAGACGCGCCGATCCCGGAATGGCTGGCTGCCTATTATGCAGATAATGGGCTTGAGATTGAGCTACCGAACCAGCCAGCACAAAGTTTTGCCGCACAGTTTCAAGTGCTATTGGATAATCCTGTACCCGTCGCCAGCTTTACCTTTGGCATCATCAGCCGTGAGCAAGTGGATGCGCTCCATAAGGTAGGCACTAAGGTAATCGGTACGGCAAACCATCCCTTTGAAGTACAAGCTTGGGCAGAGATTGGCGCAGATGCCGTTTGTGTACAAGGTGTAGAGGCTGGCGGTCATCGCGGTGGTTGGTTAGCGCTTAGTGAGGCGGACCCGCTAGGACTACTTACGCTACTGGATCAAACCAAACGAGTCACTGATATATCGTTAATTGCGGCGGGCGGTATTATGACTAGCAGAGCCATTACCGCGGCACAAAGTGCCGGAGCGGAGATGGTGCAGATGGGCACGGCTTTTCTGACCACGCATGAGTCTGGGATCAGCCCAGCCTATAAAGAGACTTTGCTCAAAGTTGCTAATGGCGATCGGGCCGCGACAACTCGATTGACCCGACTGTTCTCCGGCAAGCCAGCAAGAGCGCTCGATAATGACTACTTGCGGGCTTATCAAGCGTTTGATAATCAAGACACATTACCGCCCTACCCGCAATTAAATGCTATGACTCGAACCATGCGCGCTACCGCGGGTAAGCAAGGTGATGTGGAGCATTTATCCATGTGGGCGGGTCAAGGCGTGAGTCTCGTACGCTCGGAAAGCGTGGTGGAATTGATGGCCAGATTAACCAGTGAATTGGCCGATTAATTATAAAAAGCTCGCTTTAATTAACTCCAGAAAGCAAAAAACCACCCGCATATCATGTTGGTGGTTTTTTCGTATTAACTGTCTTAATATTCGTCTAGTTTTATCGTCTAAAACAAAAGCTATTAAGCAACGACCTTATTTTTTAGACAAGCGACCCGATGCTCAAGCGTACCTTCCAACACCGGTTTAATCTGCGCACATTCTGCATCCGCTAATGGACAACGGGTACGGAACACACAACCCGATGGCGGGTTAATCGGACTCGGCAAATCGCCCTCTAGCAGCTGAATGGTCTTATTGCGCTCTGCAATAGGATCAGGTAACGGTACCGCTGACATCAAGGCTTGAGTATAAGGATGGGTCGGCGCGCTATAGACGGCTTTATCGATGCCTAACTCAACGGCATTGCCCAAATACATCACCAACACGCGGTCAGCGATATGCTTAACCACGGATAAATCATGCGCGATAAAGATAAGGGCTAAGCCCATCTCTTTTTGTACATCTTGCAATAGGTTAATGACCTGCGCCTGAATAGACACGTCTAGTGCCGAGACTGGCTCATCACAGATGATAATCTTTGGCTTAAGAATCAAAGCACGTGCGATACCGATACGCTGACACTGGCCGCCAGAAAATTCATGCGGATAGCGGTTGATTTGGTTGGTAAGCAAGCCGACCTTTTTCATGATGGCGCGCACTTCTTCTTGCACGTCTTGTTTCTTCATCTTAGGGTAATAAGTGCGCAGCGGCTCTGCAATGATATCGCCCACCGTCATACGGGGATTCAAAGACGCTAGCGGGTCTTGGAAAATCATCTGAATGTCTTTACGTTTGAGACGCATGGCCTTTTTGGAGGCACCCACCATCTCTTCACCATTGAACAGAATGCTGCCCGAGTTGGCCTGAACTAAACCGATGATGGTGCGCGCTAGGGTCGACTTACCACAACCCGACTCGCCCACGACACCCAAAGTCTCACCGGCAAACAGCTCAAAAGAGACGCCATTGACCGCTTTTAAGGTTGCCGGCTTTTGCCAAAAGTAAGTGCCTTTTTGTTTAATATCAAAGCTGGTATTGACTTCCTTGACTTGCAGTAACGGGGTCTGGTTTGCCAATTCAGCGTCAACCATAGGATTAGCATGAACGTTACTAGCGCTACTGGTAGTACTGGTCTGTATGGTCGTCATGGCTTACCCCTTAACCGAACTGGTGGTGACGGAATGGCTGTTGACTGTGCTGCTGGTTAAATCGCTCATCGACTCAGGATGCCAATGGCAGGCGCGCTGACGGTCGTGCGGTAAGAACTCCAGTGGCGGCGGTGTATTGCGGCAGATTTCCATCGCATGCGAGCAGCGCTCAAAGAAAGGACAGCCGTCTGGCAGATTTAATAGGTTGGGCGGACTACCAGGGATGGTCTCCAGCTTACCCGCCTTACTGTCTAAGCGTGGAATAGCGTTGAGCAAGCCAATGGTATACGGGTGCGACGGCTTATAGAAAATCTCTTCGGTCTCACCGTACGCCATAGTACGGCCGGCATACATGACCAACACGCGATCACAAATACCAGCAACCACGCCCAAGTCATGGGTAATCATCACAATGGTGGTACCAAAGTCACGCTTTAGCTCGTTGAGCAGCACCATAATCTGCGCTTGTACCGTCACATCTAACGCGGTAGTCGGCTCATCGGCAATTAGTAATTTAGGGCGGCACAGCAAAGCCATGGCAATCATAACCCGCTGACGCATCCCGCCTGAAAACTCGTGAGGATACATACTAATACGTTTTTTTGCCTCAGGGATTTTGACGGCATCGAGCATACGCACGGACTCAGCCCACGCCTCTTTTTTACTCATGCCTTTATGCAGTATTAGCACTTCAGCCAACTGGTCGCCAATCCGCATATACGGGTTTAACGAGGTCATCGGGTCTTGGAAGATCATCGCGATTTGTTCAGCACGCAACTTATTAAAAGCCTTTTGCGACAAGTCTAAGATCTCTTGGCCCTGAAAACGGACTGAGCCTTTAGCATGACCATTTTTCGCAAGCAAACCCATCATGGCAAAAGCGGTTTGTGACTTGCCCGAGCCCGACTCACCGACGATACCTAAGGTCTCGCCTTCGTGCAGGTCAAAATTTAGCCCGTTGACCGCAGTGACCAATCCATCTTCCGTGGTGAACTGCACCATCAGGTCTTTCACCTGTAACAGCGTGTTTGCGTTCGCTTTTGTCTCTTGAGTGGTATGATTTTGCGTGTTATGTGGTTGCGCTATATCTGTGTGCATGGGGGCGCTCTCCTAGCGGTCTTTCGGGTCAAACGCGTCACGCAGACCATCGCCGATAAAGTTAAAGCAAAATAAGGTAATGACCAAAAATGCCGAAGGAATTAGAATCTGCCACGGTGCCACTTGCATAGTCCGTGAGCCCTCTTGTAGCAAGGCGCCCCAACTGGTCATTGGCTCTTGTACGCCCAAGCCTAAGAAGCTTAGGAAAGACTCAAAGAGAATCATCGTGGGCACCAATAGCGAGGCATAGACCACGACCACCCCTAAGACGTTGGGCACGATATGGCGCAAGATGATATTAAAGCCGGAGACCCCGCCGACGTGAGCCGCCTCAATAAACTCTTTACTCTTTAGGCTGAGCGTCTGACCGCGCACAATACGCGCCACGTCCAACCAAGATACCAGACCGATAGCTACGAAGATTAAGATAAGGTTACGGCCAAAGATAGTGACCAATAAAATGACGAAGAACATAAACGGAAAGGCGTTTAGAATCTCTAAAAAACGCATCATAATCATGTCGACTTTGCCGCCCAGATAGCCTGAGGTGGCGCCGTATATGGTGCCAAATAAGACGGCCACGGTGGCCCCAGCTAAACCGACCATCAGCGAGATACGCCCACCGATGGCAGTCCGCACTAGCAAATCTCGACCCAAAGAGTCGGTACCGAAGTAATGCTTGCTCTCAAACGAGGGCGCCGCTTGCATATAGCTCCAATCCGCCTCAGCGTAATCAAAAGGCGCTAGCATCGGTACGAAAATCACAAACGCACCGACAAGCAGCAAAATAATAAAGCTGGCTACCGCGGCTTTGTTGCGATAAAAACGGCGCCAGGCATCCTGCCATAGGCTACGGCCTTTAATCTCTTTTTCTGGCGACACCAAAAAGTCATTTGGCTTGTCTGCAGTAAGACTCATAGTCGTCCTTCTTATAATCTCAATTGACTTAGCGGGCAGCAGATTTCAGATTGCGCTTGCCGTTAGCGGTCATTAGCATAAATAACTTATAGGATAAAACAGGTGTTAATACTGGATCTTCGGATCAATCATGGCGTATAAAATATCGACGACCGCATTAAAGAGAATCGTCAGTACCCCGACCAAAATCGTCAAACTCAGTACCATGCCATAGTCACGGTTTAGCGCGCCATTGACGAACAGTTGGCCGATACCGGGCAGACCAAAAATAGTCTCAATCACAATAGAGCCCGTGATAATACCGACGAAAGCGGGCCCCAAATAAGAGATTACGGGGAGCAAAGCAGGTCGCAGGGCGTGCTTCATAACTATGCGGCGCATCGGCAAGCCTTTGGCTTTGGCGGTGCGGATATATTGGCTGTTCATCACCTCAATCATCGAGCCGCGCATAATCCGCGCGATACTGGCGGTATAGGCTAAGCCAAGAGCCGTCACAGGTAGAATCAAGTTACGCACTGCTCCATCGTTCCAACCGCCTGCTGGCAGCCACTGTAGGATAATGGCAAACACCAACACCAAAAGTGGCGCTTTCACAAAGCTAGGAATTACTACCCCAGTCATAGCAAAACCCATCAACACATAGTCAATCCATGAGTTTTGTTTCAGTGCGGCGACGATACCAAAGATAAGCCCGGTTACGAGTGCCAAGATAAAAGCGTATAACCCCAGCTCAATCGATACCGGTAGCGACTGTGACAACAGCTCATTGACCGTATAATCCTTATACATAAAGGAGGGGCCAAAATCACCGACAGCGAGCTGCTTGAGATAATTGACATACTGCAGCCACATCGGATCATTCAAATGATATTTGGCTTCAATATTGGCCAATACGGCGGGCGGCAGACTACGTTCGCCCGTAAAGGGGCTGCCAGGTGCCAAACGCATCATAAAAAACGATACGGTAATCAACACAAATAAGGTCGGGATGGCTTCTAAAATACGCCGAAAAATCAGTTTTAGCATAGGGCCTCTTTTAGGTCATTGCCCCTAGGGGGTTGACCAGCCAAAGCGAGATAAAAGTAATAATAAAGGCAATAGCGATAACGCTGACCAAGGTACAAGCTCGTCTATACCCTTATTAACAATCTACAATCTCGTCAAAAAATATTGATAATTAGCCTAAAAAATAAATAAACGTCCCCTCAATGAAGAGACGTCTAAGGGTAAAAAAGATACAGGCAACCAATAAGGTAGAGCAGATGAACCGTGTCGATGAACCGTTTCTATGAACTAGAAATACGACTAAGCAAAGGCACGGTTAAGCAAGGGTAGGAAGGTACAAAGGACGCAAGCTTTTCAGCATTATTAGGATAATAGGGCTGATGACGGTGATGACATTAGGAGTACTGATATCATCACCATGTTGAGCAAATAAGCTACCATCCTTAGCAGCCTCGCCTACTGGGTTTTCTATTAGTGCTTAGCGACCGAAAGGTCTTTGGCCTGCCAGTTATCCAACGCATCTTTTGATGGGAAGCCAACCACATAAGGCTTCACTAAGCGCGCACTGATGTAGTGATAAACCTGAATTAACGGCATATCCGCATCAAGCTGAGCTTCGGCTTGCTGATACAGACCGGCGCGTTGCTCAGGCGTCACACCCGCTTTTAGCGTCTGGCTCATTAAGTTATCAAAGTTCGCACTGGTATATTTACCGTGGTTGTTACTGTTACCGGTCTTTACGATATTTAGGAAAGTAGAAGGTTCGTTATAATCGCCACACCAGCCAGCACGCGCCATCTGATAGTTGCCATTACGACGCGTATCTAAATACGTTTTCCATTCTTTATTGACCAATTCGACATCGATAGCGCCCAACGACTCTTTCCACAATGACGAAGCCGCTACCGCCAATTTCTTATGGTTGTCGTTAGTGTTATACAACAGCTCAAATTTCAACGGCTTGCTGTCGCTATAGCCCGCTTCGGCCAGCAGAGCTTTAGCCGCTTCGATACGTTTAGGCTTATCCCAAGATTCCCACTCTGGCGTATTTTTTACATCGCCATTGGTTGCGGTTGGGGTTAGCTGATACGCTGCAGTTTGGCCTTGGGCGAGGACCTTATCCACGATAGTATCGCGATCTAAGGCCAGCGCTAGGGCACGACGCACACGCACATCATCAAACGGTGGTTTTACCGTGTTCAGCTCATAGTAATAAGTACAGAGGTACGGCGATACTTTGAGCTCATCACCGCGCTCTTTTTTCAGGCTGGCAAACTGCTCGGTAGGGATTTCGTTATAAGTAATATCGACTTCGCCCGCTTGGTAGCGCGCCACATCGGTATTGCTAGAAGGAATTGCCAAGAAAGTCAGCTTGTTAATCTTGGTGTTGGCATCGTCGAAATAGCTGGGGTTACGCTCCATGACGATCTTATCGTTAATCTGCCAGTCCGTGACTTTATACGGGCCATTGACCACGATATTTTTTGGGTCGGTCCATTTATCGCCAAACTCTTCGACGGTTTTTTGATGCACAGGACGGACCGAGTTATGAATCATCATGTCGGGGAAATAAGGCACGGGTTCAGATAACGTAATCTGCAAGGTCTTAGGGTCAATGGCTTTGACACCTAGGGTATCAATACCGGCTTTACCATCAACGATTTGCTCAGCACCGACGACTTTAGCATCGGCTAGATAACTTGAATACGGTGACGCAGTATTAGGATCAACGACTCGGCGCATGCTATAAACGAAGTCTTCTGCTGTCACTGGATCGCCATTTGACCATTTGGCATCCCGCAATTTAAACGTCCAAACCTTGTTGTCTGGGCTTTCCCAACTTTCTGCGATACCCGGAATCGTCTTGCCATCAGGATCGGTATTGGTCAGGCCGACCAGCATCTGACGGTTAATTGTGGCTTCAGGGACGCCGGAAACTTTATGCGGGTCTAATGACTCCGGCTCAGCGGCATTATTAATGACCAACTCTTGCTTCTCCGCTAGCACACTAGCATCAATTTTGGCAGAGCCACTCGCAGACGCGCCATCTGCAGGCTTATCACCACAGGCGGTCAAAAACATAGCGAGTACGAGGGAGGTAGGAACGAATAAAGCGGTAGAAAGACGAGAGAAGTTTTGCATACGACATCCTGAGTAGCAAAGGCTGGCAAATTACCAAACGGCATTGATCTGACATGGCAAGTAGCCTACGTCATCCTGACGTTTGAATCCTATAGTGGCAATAAAATAAAAGATTAAAATAAAAGGTAAAACTAAAAATTGGTAATGAATTAGCGCAATTAACGGTCTGCTAAAATAACAGTCGGAAGTATTCTAGTCAACAATGGTCGAATTTACATCTTGAACAAAAATAACATCCTGTTAATTTTGCTGCAAGCCCCTTCCTAATGATGAATTGATCATAATGGCCTAGCAGTTTTAATGCCTTTACTAACTGTCTCTACTAAGAGAGATGGCAAGCGAATTTAAGGGCTAAAAAAAAGACCATCTCACTGTGAGATGACATTTGCGGTATTTATTAATAATAAAAATCTTGCTATATGTCAACATTTTTTTATGAATAGTGAGTAATACTGCTAGAAAATAGTAGAGAATAACGGCTGGTCACTATTTTGATAAGAGTAATGAAGACGTGCTATTGGCTCGATAACGACGTCATATTTTGCTAGATTTATCTTGAGTAAAACTTTATCTTCCATGAAATTAAATCTTGTAGAAAATTTAGTTGTTGCGATAGCTCTTAACGAAAAAATCTCTATTATTAATAAATCAGATTGGATATAGCTAAACCTTTGACTATATTGAACTTATCTAAACTACGTACATAAGCACTTAGCAGTAAAAATCACCGGATAGTATTTAGGGTCAACTATTAACGTAAAACCACGTATAAAAAAATGCCTGCGTTGCCGCAAGCACACAATTAACTTTGTAATAATAGAAACTATTAACCGTTAAAGACGCCTAATTATAAAAATCAGCAAACCCTTTAAAAATTATTGCTTAGCCGCAATGGCTTCACAACGCTCCTTAAGTGCTTGATTCATGACCACATAGCTTTGCCCTAAGTCTTTAATTATCCCACCCATAACTGGTACAATAGCGCCCTTAAATATCTCGCCTTGTACAAAGGTCGTGCTGCCGTCTTTATTGGCTTTGACTTCGAAGTAATGCTCACCCGTAAAGATCGCTTTTAGCAGCAGCTTACCCTTCCAGCGGTAAGTGTCTTTTTCTTTAAACTCTAACAGCTTAGGCCGCACTTTTAGCGTTCTGCCTTTTGGAGTTGTTAGCTTAAGTTTGAATTTTTTGCCGACCTTATTTTTCGTGCCTAAATGGCGAATCGTGGGATTCCACTCGGGATAGGCTTTATAGTCCATTAAGACCGCCCAAACGATAGCAAGTGGCGCCTCGATATCGATGGTTTCTTTGACTTCTTTCATGACGCTTCCTTGCAGTGAAAATGAGCGATGATAACAGGTAAAAAGGCCTAAGCTATTGCCTTAACATAGCATCTTTTGTCCTGATAGAGATAATAATTTATAACGGCTCAGTTTTCTTATGCTCTGCCAATGAGGCTAGGGTGCATTACTAATGCTGTGAACGCTATCCTATTCATCTTTAAAAGTTTGTTAGCGGCTAAGTTATACTAATTACTGCCCTAACAAATCGTTGTATTACTGTTATATCAATGAGGTTATCGCCTACCATGCGTATTCATGCTCGTTATTATCGTTTAATTTTCACAGGGTTAATGGCGCTGCTGATGTCTCTAATCATCTCGACCGTATTGCTCCTTATTAAAGTGGGCTGGAGCGATCATTTTCTCAATGATTTGGTACATTCTTGGGGTTTAGCTTTCGTCGTCGCTTGGCCGTGTGCCTATATTTGCGCGTACTTGATTCAAGTGCACTTGCTGACTCGTATTGATTTTCACCAAGATTAATCTGCTAGCCTGGTTGGTCGCTGCTAGTCGCCGGCCTTATGGTTTGCCGAAATTTGACTAATCAGGCCATCTTTGGTCTATCTTTACTTACTGCCTAGATTTCTTTATACTCCGCCCCCCTCAGGTTCCCTCAACCCTGATTTAAAAAAAGGACTCTTCTATGAGCACCCCTTCGTCCCACAATCCTGCTACTGCTGCCATCACGACTCCCCCACTCTCACCCATACGCTATAGCCGTGCTTTATTTTGGCTTGCGGGTCTGCACATCTTTATCATTGCCATCAGTAATTATCTGGTACAAATCCCTGTGGAGCTCTTTGGCTTTATCACCACTTGGGGCGCAATTACCTTTCCCTTTATTTTTCTGATTACTGACTTGACCGTACGTATCTTTGGTCAGCAGTTGGCCAGAAAAATTATCTTTTTTGCGATGCTACCGGCGTTGGCGATCTCGTATTATTTTTCCGTGGTCTTTGCCAACGGTCAATTTATCGGTCACGAGCATCTACTCGATTTTAACCTGTTTGTCTTTCGCATCGTCTTGGCCAGCTTCAGCGCTTATGTCATCGGACAACTGCTAGATATCCAAGTCTTTAATAAACTGCGCCAACTAAAAACTTGGTGGATTGCCCCGCTAGCTTCGACATTCATTGGTAACTTAATAGACAGCCTGTGCTTTTTTGCCATTGCTTTCTACAAAAGCCCCGACCCTTTTATGGCGGCGAATTGGATTGAAATTGGCACGATGGATTATGCGTTTAAGATGGTGATGGGTGTGTTAATCTTTTTACCGCTATACGGGGTGATATTGGCGAAGTTGCAGAAGATGCTGGCGGGAAATAAAAAGTAGCAGCGTGGTAGGGCTAATTGCTTATTTTTGAGTAAATGGTTATTTAATTAAAAACCTCACTGCTGCCTCAGCATGAATCTGAGTGGTATCAAACACGGGTATCGAGCTATCAGCTTGTTTAATGAGTAAACCAATTTCGGTACAGCCTAAAATGACCCCTTCTGCGCCCTGCTCGGCTAATTGCTCAATAATCTCAACATAACGTCGGCGAGATTCATCGGTAAACTGACCTTGGCACAGTTCGTCATAGATGATGCGGTGGACGTCAGCACGTTCTGTGGTATCAGGAACCATTACGGTTAGCCCCGCATCAAACAAACGCTGCTTATAGAAATCTTGGGTCATAGTAAAGTTAGTCCCGAGCAAAGCAATTTTGCTGATTCCTGCTGCTTTAATCGCTGCTGCCGTGGCATCGGCAATATGAATCAGGGGTAATCCTGTAGCCGTTTGCACCTCGTCTGCGACCTTATGCATGGTATTGGTAGCAATTAATATTCCTTGCGCGCCTGCCGCCTTTAAACGTAAACCACTATTAATTAATAGCTCAGCCATTGCTGACCAATTTCCTTTTCCTTGCGACTGTAAATCTGCAATGGGAGCAAAATCGAGGCTATGGAGCAAAATATCAGCCGAATGTAGCCCACCCAATTCTTGCTTTACCCCTTGATTAATCAGTTGATAGTACGTCTGCGTGCTCTCCCAACTCATACCACCGATGATGCCTATCGTGCGTTGACTCTGCGCTACTTTACTCATAGTCTTTCCTTATTATTATTAAGTTTTAACTATTACCTAAACCAACTAACTTAACGTAGCCTTTGCCTTACGAGCAAAATGACTGCGTTTTAAATTTGCCAATACTAGTCCTGATAGAATCAATCCCATCGCCAGCATCTTCCACCAAGTCACCACTTCCCCGGTTAATAATACCGAGGTGGCCATACCAAATACAGGCACCAGTAGCGCAAATGGCATAACTTTTGACGCCGTATTTTCACTGAGTAAAAACGCCCACAGTCCAAAGCCAATCAGAGTTGACATATAGACAATAAAGCTAAGCGATAGCCACGACTTAATCGATGCTTGGGTAAAGGTGGCGACTTGCCAAGCCGCGGTCTCAAAGATTAAAGAGGCGATGGTCAAAATCACGCAGGCGATCAAACCACCCCACACCACCAAGGACAGTGCTGATAATGGAGCTGAAAGGGCAGTCGCTCTAGAAGACTGCAGGGAAGTGGTATTGACGTTATGGCTAGGTGTTGCACTCGCAGCGGAAGCTTGTTTTGAGATTTGTTTGGAAGCAATGTTGCCAAAGCTCCACCCCGTAGCCGCAATCAAAATACAGATAAACCCAAGTAGTGGCATATCTCCGCCTAAGTTAGCGGCAATCACTGTTAGCCCTAACATCCCGATGACCATACCGATAATCTGCATGCGGTTCACGGGCTCGCCGAGCATAAAAAAAGCGAGTAATACGGTAATGAAAATCTGCAATTGTAACAGTAAAGCGGTCAAGCCAGCCGAAGCGCCGAGGTGCATGGCAGTGAAAACAAAGGCGTATTGCAACACAAACGTACCCACCGCATAGGTCAATAAAGTACGGTTAAACTTGGGTGGTTTAATAAATAAAATCAGTGGAATAGCGGTAAAAAAGAAGCGCAGGGCACTGAGCATTAACGGCGGAAAGCTCTCAAGGCTCCAGGCAATAAAAGTGAAGTTAATGCCCCAAATCAGCGTCACGATGATGGCTAGTAATAGGTGTATTGGGGTCATTTGCTGTCCTGTGATTTGCCGGTAATAAAGATTGAAGGCGTGCCCAGTTCACCAAACTGATACCATGCTCGTCTTAGCTGAATATCTGAGCTAAACTCAGTGGCTTCAGGGAAACTCAGCTCTGTCGATGATGTGCCGACGACTTCGGATGCGTTTTTAACATGGTTGGGGGAGTATTTAAAAGAACATGCACAGCAAACTACTAAAAGTGTGCTCATTAATGAAAAATAAGCTGGAATCAGCAAAGAAAAATGCACCATCAATTAGCAATTATTTGACTTATTTGAGCAAGCTTATCAGGCAGTTGATGAGGTTTAAGAACTAACCTGTTAAAGGATTAAACGGTTATACCTTAACCACCATCACTCAAACTTAACCGTCGCCCCTTCCTCAATAGTGCCATATAACCCTAAGACATCCCAGTTGGTTAAGCGCACGCACCCTGACGACTTTTGCTGGCTGATTTTCTCTGGGTTGGGTGAGCCATGAATCCCAAAACTGGGCTTGTTGATGCCTATCCAAACTCGTCCTACAGGATTATTCGGACCGGGCGGTAGCACCGTTTTCTCATTACTAAAGTCCTTGTTATAAGTGGGATTTATAATCCGACTTGAGACTTTATACTCTCCATCCGGCGAGGGTCGATAGTTACTGCCCATGGTGGTGGGATAGCTGGCGACCAGTTGCTCGTCTTTATCATAAGCTAACAGCAGGTTTTTCTGTTTATTGGCCACCACGTGAGCTACGGGGGTCATATTAGGTCGATAAGGATTATAAACCAAGATTTTGTTGCCCGCTTCGAGCGGCGTGTCTGGATTCAGACTAGTCAATAACCCTTGGCTCATGTGAAACTTCTCAGCCACGGCCTCCGTAACACTGTGAAACTGCTGACCTTTGGGTTGATAAGGAATGGTCACATCGTCTTTGGTCAACTGATAATTCACCAATACCGGTTGGGTATTAATATCATAATTAGCGGTTAGCGCCTCCCAAGTTTGACGGTCCATCACTCCGGTAGGCTCTAAACCTTGTTTTTCTTGAAAAACTTGCATGGCTTTGGCTACGTTTCGACCTAAACTCCCATCTACTGCGCCCACGCTATGATGATGGTAATTTAATAACGCTTGGATTTTAATCGCCATCGCTTCATCAACAGTCTCACCTTCCAGCCACACCGCATTATTGGTAGCGATAGCAATCTCTGGTAGCTCATCTACCTCATAAGCCACTTCCGGCAAAGCATAAGCCAACCTAGCCTCTGGCGTAGGCTCCTCTTCAGGCTGCTGACTATTGCTGTCGAGCTCAAGGTCATTCACATCTAGCTCAGAGCTCTCATCATCAGCGGTCTCCAAAGTATCTACTGAGTCAGACGCTACTAGCTCTTGCGCGCTCTGCTCTGTAGCCCCCGTGTCTGCGTATGCTGAATTCTGGTCATTAGATTGCGAGCAGCCACTCGTCATCATCAGACTTAATAGGCCACAGCCGAGGATTAGTTTTAGGGGCGTACGGGGATTGGTTGAGAGCGAATATTGCATAGATGTAGACACTGCCGGTTACCTACTTAGGTGAGCACTGCCAGCCTGATGCTGCAGTATGCTATGAATAAAGAAAGGTTCAGGTTTAGCTGGGTTAAATAAGCTACTTTTCAAATTTTTAAGGCTATTATTCAGTCAGTAGCTCAAAAATGACTGGGTATAAAAGTCATTAAAAATATGGTTAAAAATTGCACAAAAGAAGAGTTTTTTACCTCTGTAAATATATAGTCTTTTTCATTATTTCTCTACCTGTATTCAATACTTAGGTCAATATTGTGGGCTATATGCAAGCGCAAAACGACACTACCTATTAAACACTAGCCTACAACCCTAGAAAACTAGACCATAAAAAACCAGCTAACATTCAAAAATGCAGCTGGTTCTTTAATTTTTTAGTAGATTTTCATTATGCTTAGCGCAAGCTTCCTAAGCTAAGAATCCTAAGCTAAACAATACTCTCAACTTGGCTAAAATAAGCTAACCGTGGCTGGCTTGAGGCTGATAAGCCGCATTACCAACGCTAGTATCTACCATATCGTCCGCGCCAATAGAGCTGCCCAAAATACGGTTGCCCACGACACCGGAAGTGATAGAGCCGCTGACATTCACTAGCGTGCGCATCATGTCGATTAATGGCTCGATGGAAATTAATAAGCCTGCTAATTCTAAGGGCATACCCAAAGTTGATAATACGATGATGGCGGCAAACGTTGCGCCCCCGCCCACACCGGCCACCCCAAACGAGGCAATCATAGAAATGCCTACTACTGAGGCGAGAAAACTGACTGACCAAGGGTCGATGCCCATGGTTGGGGCAATCATAATGGCGAGCATCGCAGGATAAACCCCAGCACAACCATTTTGGCCAATAGTCGCACCAAACGAGGCCGAGAAGTTAGCGATAGGTTTCGCCACGCCAAGCTCATTAATCTGCGCGTCAATATTCAACGGAATAGAGGCGGCAGAGCTGCGTGAGGTAAAGGCGAACGTTAATACAGGCGCGATTTTCTTAAAGTGGGCAATCGGTGAGCGACCGGTCAACATAATGATAAAGGCATGTACCACTAGCATGATAAATAACGCAACATAAGACGCCAGTAGGAACTTGGCCAATTGCCAAATCGCATCAGCATCGGTAGTGACGATGACTTTAATCATCAATGCCAAAATACCGTAAGGCGTCAAACGGATAATAAAGCGCACCAACGCCATAATCCAGCTTTGTAAGACGTCGATACCGCGGATAATTAACGCGCCTTTTTCGGGCTCAGCCTTATTGACGGTCAACGCCGCTACTCCCATTAGGCTGGCAATCACTACTGCCGCGATCATGGAAGTACTCTCTAGGCCTGCAAAAGTGCCACCGATACTGGTAGGGATAAAGCTTAGAATCAGCCCAGGAATCGACAAGTCAGCGACTTCCGCACTGCTCTCGACCATGCTTTGACCACGCGCGATTTCGGACTGGCCTTGTACGATAGAGCTGGCATCGAGATGGAATAAGTTGGCAATAATAGCGCCATCTAAAGCGGCAATACCGGTGGTAATGAGCAGCGTACTAATAATCCAAAAGCTCATTGAGCCGATCATCGACGCTTTTTCTAAACGTGCGATAGCTGCCAAAATTGAAATAAAGACTAGCGGCATGGCAATCATCTTCAGCAAATTGACATAGCCGGTACCGACGATATTAATCCAAGGTAAAAACTCGCTGGTATCAATATTTAGGGCAGAAAGAATTAGCCCGTAGGCCACCCCCAAAAACAACCCTAAAAACACGCTACGGCTGAGCGAATCACTCTGACGATGATAGCGCCACAAACCGTAGAGCAGCGCTATAAATACAGCAACCAATAATAACACCATAAAAACACCCTAAATGCCTAAAAAATATAAAGAAAAACCCAGAAAATATTCTGGGTCATTATCCTGATTTAGACTATAAGAGCTAGTATTAAGTCATTATTAGTATATTCCAATTGGATATAAGTATTAATCCATTAAGTCATTAATGCGTTTTTTTAACTGCTATCTCTTAATTTTAACCCTAGTCTTTTCACTACCAATAAGTGGGATACTGCCTGCCAATGCCGACGTTATTATAGATCAAGGCGACCATAACCAACGCTACGGAACCCGTCAATGTTGGGGTAAATAAAAACGACCACTTGGCACCCGCTAGCATAACGATTAAAGGGTTAGAGGCGGCAGGCGGATGCGGGACTCGTAATAGCAGCATTAATGCGATAGCCGTACTGGCAGCGGTGGCCATACTCCACCAATGCAGACCAAAAACGTAGAGAAAAACCAATCCCGTCATCGTGGCAATACAGTGACCACCGACGATGTTGCGTGGCTGGGCAAAAGGGCTGGTAGGATAAGCAAATATCAATAGACAACTGGCGCCGAATGAACCGACAATCATCACTACATCTTGCCAGTCTTCTATTAATGCCAATGCCGCTGTAGCGATTGTACCGCCAATCCAAGCAATGGCTATCATCCACAATGGCAAGCGCTGCGGACACTTTTCTACCTGACCTCTTAGTTTTTTGATACTAAACACTTGCGTCATTCTGCTACCCTTAAGACTCAAAACGCCCCAATTAATAGACCACTATTGGGTCTGCAATTAAGGGCGCACTATATTCATAACTTTTTGTACAGTATAGCCTTATAGATATAGTCGTCCTAGTTTGCTTTTATGCCAATCAGGAATAGGAAAATAACATTCCGCCACAAGATGGGGCAAAATCCTATAAGGTGGTAGCGGTATGGGACTAAAATTTAGATCATGTTTTGATGGGTTCAGGGGCTTAGAAACCATGATAAAACTTATTTCTATAGTCAGTCCTGTTTAAAACGGGTACTTAGCGAGTCACTGATATAAATTTTCTGGCTAGAAGTCATTATATGACTGAGGCAGGCGCAAACTTATACCAGTGACTCTGTGTCAAATCTTGAGTAGACTGACTATAGCTGCTAACCCTGCGGAGAAACCACGATGATGTCAGCTTTATTTAGCAAGTTAGCGCTTTACAACGCGCGAATGAATCAGCAGATTTGCGAGCGTATTGCTGCCCTTCCCCATGAGGAGTTATGGGCGGATAGAAAAGCTGAGTTTGTGTCGATACTGGGTACGCTCAACCATGTCATGGTCATAGACTTGATGCTGCTAGCGCGATTAAACCAACATCCTTTACATCCCTATGGTTTTGCTACCTTAAAGCGTTTGGCGGACTACCCTACGACCAAAGGCATTCGCCAAACTCTCTATCGTGAGCTGGCAGACTTTACCGAAGCACGGTACGCCCTCGATCAATTGATTAGTGATTTCGTGGCGGAGACTAGCGAGGCAGATTATGAGGTGTCGCTAAGTTATCAAGAAGTGGGCAGTAGTCCTGATAGTAAAACCTTAACCGAGCCGTTCTATTTATTAATGCAAGATTTGTTCAATCATCAAACCCATCATCGCGGTCAGCTGCTGACCTTATTGGATCAATTGGATATTAAGCTTAAGACGACCGACTTTTTGGTGATTATTGCGGATGACTATGGTGCATAAGATAGCAATCGTTATTGGTGATCATAGTTATACTTTAAAAAATTATATTCACAGCGCCAATTAATAATGCTAAAAAAACCTATAACGTTTCACGTGAAACAAACTTTCTTTTCTACAATGACAAGTGGTCAGCTGAGGCTATATGCAATCAATCTCAGGCTATAGGGCCATTGCTTAATTCTAGCCCATAAAAAAGCCAATACCCTTAATGTAGAATATCGGCTTTGCTGATGCTAGTTTTTGCTAAGTCTATATAACTAACCCATGCGCTTATAAAGCATCTAACAATTGAATGGGTAAAGTCACCACGTCAAAGGCTAAGGCAAACGGCAGTAACACTAGTTTCTGCGCGGCATTAGTACCACTACGTTGGGTCTGGGTGGTTTTTCCTTGACCATAAATGGTCACCGCATAAGGCTTGCTCAGCGCCTTATAGTTAGACTGAATCATACTCAGATTGCTCACTTGCGGATAGATTGCCCCTTTAATAGGCACCTTAAAGCAGAATCTTTGCGCATTGATACGATTGTCGCTAGCAGAAGTACAATCCGTGCCGCCGTTCTGTAAAAAGAACTGATAGTCGCTGCGTTTAAACTCGTCTTTGAGCTTGGCATACGACATCTTCATCTCACCCTGAAAATAGCCGTCATTCGCAGAGTAGAAACTCATGTCATTATCGACTTGGATATTTTGCGGTGTCAGAGTGGTCAACAGTTTGACCATTTCGGTGCCACCTTGGGTCAGCACATAGCTGTGTTTTTCGCCAACGATAACGGCACTGTTAGATGGCATATTTGCCAAAGGTTGCGCAGGACGGCCAAAGGCAACCAGTTGATCTTCTACCAATACTTGCTTGGTGGTAGAGGTCGTGCTGCTATATGGACCGTCATCTAATAAAGAGGATGTGGCACAACCCGAGCCCGCCAAAATAGCGGCTGACGCTACAGCCATAGTCACAATTTTCACTGACAATATTCCACTCTTATTCATGGTAAATTCCTTTTATCTCTCAGTCTATTCAAGGTATGCTAGCACTACTCGCATTCATTTAACAATCATTTAATGTTTGCTTTACGATTGCTTACGCGTACTATCTTCTTATATTAATCAGTTAGTTATTTAGCTTATGCGGCACGTTCCCTTTAAAAAGCAATAATAAAACCATCCGCATTTATAGAGGCGACCATGACCCAAGCCCGGCGTACCATCGATACTCTTATCGCCCAAAATATACTGCCACCCGAGCAGGCTGGGGCCGCAGCACATCATCTCAAAGTCTATCCTAGCAAACACAGTTGGCTGGCCTTTTTTGATAAGGCGCTGCTCATTATCGGACTGGTCGCTTTAGCATTAGCGATAGTATTTTTTATCGCCTATAACTGGCTGAATATGGGCAAGTTGGGCAAATTCGCTTTGGTCGAAGGGGCGTTAGTCCTCACCATACTCGGCTATGCGGGACTGGCTTATCAACGTAAACATAAGCTGGTACAACAGCTGCTATTGTTGGTCGCTAGTATTATTACTGGCAGCCTCTTAGCGCTATTTGGACAGGTCTATCAAACGGGCGCCGACACTTGGCAGCTGTTTGCTAATTGGGCGTTATTAATCATCCCATGGGTACTCATTGCACGCCTGCCCGCCCTTTGGCTGTTATGGTTCGGGTTAATCAATGCCAGTATCATGCTTTATACCGCGGTCACCACTTTCTTTGGTGTCGATTACTTTTATCAAAGTTTTGTCTATTTAGCCGTGCTGTCTATCGTGAACTTTATAGCGCTGATTTTATGGTTAGGTTTTATGGGGCATAAAGCTAATGCCAATAACCCATTGGCCAATAGAGCCTATACCCACCCAAGCTCAGGCGCACCGTCTAGTACGGCAATCCAGCAACATTGGAGCACCTATCTCGTTGGTTTAGTCAGCGCCTTTTTTATGACCCGATTGGCCGTCCTGTATTCATCGCTAATGGATAATAGGACTATTTTGCTAATGAGTCTCGGGCTTTGGGCACTTTGGGCCGTATTTATGTGGTGGCGGTTTTATAAGCGTCAGATTGACGTCTTAATGCTCACTTATCTATGCGGCTCCGCCATTATCGTGATTATGGTTTGGCTAAGCGAGACCCTCCTGACGGATTGGAATGCCGGTAGCCTGCTGATTTTGGCACTGCTGCTGTTAGGACTTAGCTCCGCCGCGGTCGTTTGGTTGCGCCGCGCTGCCCAATTAGCAAAAATCACTACGCCGCGGAGAGTATTATGACCACCCAACATACCGAAACTGTCCGCGAACTGCAGAAGATTGGACTTATCCCGCAAACCTTGAGTGCAGATAGCTCCATAGCCGATAACCATGACGACACCCCGTGGTATCTGCAAATATTCTTGGGCGTCAGTGGCTTATTATCCGGCCTATTATTAATCGGTTTTTTCGTGCTATTGCTGTCCTCCGCGCTACGCGATAGCAGTACCCAATTTATCGTCGGCAGCTTATTAATAGCCGCAGGGTTTGCCTTATTGCTTGCCAGTCGCCGCCGTGGCAATACCTTTCTGACCAGCCTTGCTTTTGCTAGCAGTATCGCTGGGCAAGGATTTTTCGTAGCCGCCTTATTGGATTTAGAGCTAACAGAGCCTGGCATCGTTGGAATAATTTTGCTAATGCAGGCCGTTTTAGCCCTGCTCATGCCAAATTTTTTACATCGATTGCTTAATAGTTTCGTGGCGTTAGGCTGCTTAGTATTTTTATTAACCTATTACCATGCGCCCGAAGTTACGGCAGGCTTATTAGCACTAATCACTGCAGCATTGGGGCTACATCGTTATGCCATGCTCAGTGGTGTCTCTCGTAAATGGCGACCCTTTGTCACCGAGCTTAGCCGCGCCGTTACTTATGCCAGTGCGTTCATGCTGCTGGTCATCTCCGTGTATGTTATCGCGGCAGAATACTCCCCCGACATCATCGATTACGATACGAGCTTTAGCTACCATTACCCGTTAGCGCAGGGATTGTTGGTCCTCGCTAGCCTATACGCCGCTTACCTTATCCTAGCGCGCTATCGTATTAAATTGACCTCATCAGCAGGACTAATAGCTGCCTGCGCCATTATTGTCCTTGGCATTATTTCCGTCTACGTTTCCGGCCTACTCGCTGCTAGTTTGGTCATCGTCATTGCTATGGCCAACAGCAAGCGCGTGCTGCTGGTGTTGGGCATTATCGCTTTGGTCAGCTATATATTTTGGTACTACTATCAACTCGATACCAGCCTACTGCTCAAGTCAGCTTCCATGCTTGCCGTGGCTATCGGCCTGCTATTGCTACGCTGGCTACTCATCCATAAAGTCTTGGCCGCAGACAGTACGCCTAGCAAGGCTGAGATTAATCTGCCCAATCGACTCAACTCGGAGGAGCGCTCATGACTGACGATATCCAACCGGCCCATGTCAAATTCTATAGTAGCGCAGGCACACGCCCTCGAGCGGTGCGACTGCCCGGCGGTCGCCCTGCCCCTACGCCTAAAACAGAAAACCGGATGTTAAAGCTAGCGGTAGCGCTGCTAGGTTTAGTAATGGTATTGGTCGCCATAAGCTTGTCTATTTATAAATACGAGCAGCACTTGGCTACTGGCGAGACCGTGTTATTAGAGCTGGCTCCGGTCGATCCGCGTGGCTTTATGCAAGGCGACTATATGACGCTGAGCTTTGCCTTAGAAAATGACATCCGTACCGCTTTAGGCGCACAATCTGACAGCCTTTATTTGGATAATACTGAGGGTAAAGTCATCGTCGCCAAAGATGCCCATGGCGTAGGACAGTTCGTCCGCTTGGCCGATAGCGCAGACGCTCAGCCCTTACCCAAAGGTGAAATAGCGCTGCATTACCGCGTTCGCAATGGCCAGATAAAATTCGCCACCAACGCGTTCTTCTTCCAAGAAGGTCACGCCAAGGACTATGAAGCTGCCGAATACGGACTATTTCGGGTAAATGATCAGGGTGACCCATTACTCACACAGATGGTGGATGATCATTATCAAGTGCTTGCGCCAAACAACCCTTAGCTAACCATCCTTAACTAACAAGCCACTTAAAATACTGACTAAAAATCTGCTGGAAATACTGAAGCGAAAGCTAAAAAGACAAGTCATAACAGCGGGTAACCAAAGTCACGTTGCCAGCGCGGATGGCAAATTGTTATCTTGGATTGATGTTAAATAACTGTTGAATAATCACTAATATTTATTTAGCACTATCAATAATTTATAACTACTAACTTATAACTATTAAACCAAGGAATAATTATGCGCAGCGCAACCTATGACCATTTTGGCAAACCTACTGAAGTCCTAAGCTTAGGCGACCGCCCTACCCCCGCACCCAAAGCCAATGAAGTCCGCATCAAAACCATCTTGGCCTCCATCCATAACCATGACTTATTGACCGTGGCTGGTAAATACGGCTTTAAGCCCAAGATGCCGGCGATAGGTGGTAGTGAAGCCGTGGGCATCATCGATGCGGTAGGCGATAAGGTGACAGACTTAAAAGTGGGTCAACGGGTGGTCTGTGCCAGTGTGCAAGGCACTTGGGCGGAGTATTTTACCGCTACCGCCAGTATGGTCTTTCCGGTACCAGACAGTTTAGAAGATGAGATGGCCGCGCAATTAATCGCCATGCCGCTCAGTGCTTTGATGCTAATTGAATTCCTCAATCTACAACCTGGTCAATGGGTTATCCATAACGCTGCCAATGGTGCGGTGGGTAAATCTCTCGCGATGCTAGCGGCAGCGCGCGGTATCAAGACTATTAATTTGGTGCGCAGTGCCGAGTCGCTAAAAGAGCTGACTGCCTTGGATATCAAAAATAATATCAATACGTCGGATGAGGACTGGAAGGATCAAGTGCGTAAATTGGTAGGCGATGAGCCAATCAGCGCGGCGGTAGATTCTGTCGGCGGCGAGTCGAGTGGTGACTTATTATCACTGCTAGGTCATGGCGGTACTTTTGCTACCTTTGGCGCGATGTCTGGCAAACCGATGCAGCTTAATCCTACCGATATGATCTTTAAACAAGCCATTCTCAAAGGATTTTGGGGCAGTAAAATTAGCCAAGAGATGCCGGTCGCTAATAAACAGCGTCTAGTTAATGAGCTGATTGAGAGAGCCGTCGCTGGACAATTAAAACTACCGGTTGAGGCGGTCTTTGATTTGGCTGATGTGGTTAAAGCGGTGGATGGTAAGGTTCAGTCTGGTAAACAGGGTAAGGTTTTGTTGAAGCCTTAATAGACTAGAACTCAGTATTTTCCATAGAAAAAGGCATCCTTATTGGGTGCCTTTTTTGCGTTCATTTGCGTTCATTTGCGTTCATTTGCGTTCATTTGCGTTCATTATTAACTGTAAGATAACCTATAAAACCATTATACCTAGCCTTAATTTACTTAAAATATGTCGTATAGCGTCTTAAAACCCAACCTTGTTCAAATTCGCCATCAATTTTTACTTCTACCATTAGCCAAGATTTATTAGACTTATCTATCACTCTTACTACGGTGCCAATAGGTAGAGTATCTATTATCGTTGAATTCATGCCGAAATTATCACGAAAGTTCAAATTATTTACTGTTGTAACTCGATGACCTTTTAGTGCTTGTAGGTCAACTACTGAAGAATCTGATCTAATTAAAGACTTTACCTCTCTAGAAGTTTCTAAATTTTTTGATACTTCTTGAAACTGCTGAATATAATTAACGCTCATGCTGCTAGCTATACCAATAAAGTACTGTAACAAGATGGCTGTACAAAAGAAATATAAAATCTTCTTAGCTTTCTCTGAATACGAACCAAAATCTTTTCCTGACTTTATTTCATCACTTAACTCAGCATCAATTTCGGCTAGTGAGCTTTCGGACAGTTCCTCTATATCACTTGTAGTTAGATCAGTTGCTAGAATCTCGTTAAGAGAAAAACTCTTTAACCCAGACAAAGCTTCTGTAGCATTAGCCACAATGCTACCAAGCTCACTTATCTGGTTCTCATTAGAAAATCCTGCAGGCGATATAATCTGCGTCGATGCTTTGTAAGAAGAAAGTGCGGTCTCAAAAGCTCTTGTTAGAGAAAGAGCAGTCGCAGTATCTTTAAAAACTGCGTTATTCTCTGTAATTATGTTGGATAGCTGTTGCATTACGCTGTTGGTAGCATTGTCTAAAAGACTATTATACGGAGATGACTGAAGATACTTTTTTAACGTATCCTCAGTGCTTATCAAGCCCGCTAAATTTCCCTCTAAATTTAAACCTTTTACTCTTTTCAGTATATTATTTAGAGAGTGGACTGAAGATGCCTGTTCAAGTTGCTGTTGCATTTTATTAGCCATTTCCATTGCTGAAAATTGTACTCCTTGCTGAAACCCTCTATCCATAATAATACTCTCTCATCAGGTACCACGAAGTCTACAACTCATATAGATAGTCATTGGTATAAATTTATTTTTATCAAATATTTAAATTATGATAACAGCATTCCCACACAAAAAAAGGCACCCCAAAACAGGAGTGCCTTTCTTATCATCCAGCGCCTAAAAGACTAAGCTAAAACCTAGCCCTTATTCCCACTCAATAGTAGCCGGCGGCTTGCTCGACACATCATAAGTCACACGCGAGACTTCAGCGATTTCGTTCATGATGCGGTTCGATACCGTCTCAATCAAATCAAACGGCAGATGCGCAAAACGCGCGGTCATAAAGTCTACGGTCTCAACTGCACGTAGCGCGATAACCCAAGCATAACGACGGCCATCACCCACCACACCGACTGACTTAATCGGTTGGAATACCGCAAAGGCTTGCGCGGTTTTTTCATACCAACCCGAACGCTCAAGCTCCTGCATAAAGATAGCATCGGCTTGACGTAGGATATCGGCGTACTCTTTTTTCACTTCGCCCAAGATACGCACACCCAGACCTGGTCCTGGGAACGGATGACGGTTGATCATCTTCGCGGGTAAACCTAAAGTGATGCCCAATTTACGCACTTCATCTTTGAATAAGTCACGTAGCGGCTCGACCAAAGCAAAGGCCAAATCATCTGGCAAACCGCCAACGTTATGGTGACTCTTAATCACGTGGGCTTTGCCTTGATGCGATTTGGCTGACTCGATGACGTCAGGATAAATAGTGCCTTGCGCCAAGAATTCTACCGGCTTGCCATCGCTATTTGCGCTGACATCACGCGCCGCATCAGCGAAGACGTCAATGAAAGTTTTACCGATGATTTTACGTTTTTTCTCAGGATCAGATTCGCCCGCTAGTGCGGTTAAGAAGCGCTCTTCGGCATCGACACGGATGACTTTGACCCCCATGTTTTCCGCGAATACTTGCATCACCTGGTCGCCTTCGTGCAGACGCAACAAGCCATTGTCCACAAACACACAAGTTAGCTGATCGCCAATCGCTTTATGCAAAATAGCCGCCACGACCGAGCTGTCGACACCGCCAGATAGGCCTAGCAATACTTGCTTGTCACCGATTTGCTCTTTTAGCTGAGCGACACGCATATCGATGATGTTGTCTGGGGTCCAATCGCCGCTACAGCCACACACTTGATGGACAAAGCGTGATAGCAACACTTGACCTTGTAGGGTATGCGTCACCTCTGGGTGGAACTGTAGACCGTAGTATTTTTTCTCTTCATTGACCATGACGGCGATAGGACAGCTTGGCGTGCTGGCGACCACTTCAAAGCCTGCAGGCGCTTCGATGACTTTATCACCATGGCTCATCCAGACGTTTAGGCGACTGTTGCCATCTTTGCTGTCTTCCACCCCATCCAGTAATTGGCAGCTGCCGGTCACTTCAATAGTGGCTGCGCCAAATTCATGCACGTCACTGGCGTGTACTTTGCCGCCGAAGTGATCGGCCATCGCTTGCATGCCGTAGCAGATGCCGAGGATAGGCACTTCTAAATCAAATAAGGCTTGATTGATTTTCGGGCCATTTTCGTCATGCACACTTTCAGGACCACCCGACAGGATGACACCCTTTGCGCCAAACGCTTCAATACGCGCGGTATCGATATCGTAGGGATACATCTCACAGAACACACCGGCTTCACGCACACGGCGTGCGATTAATTGGCTGTATTGCGAGCCATAATCGATGATAAGGATGCGGTCTTGTTTGATTTCTGGTGTAGAGCTTGCAGCGGGCGTTGGGGTAGTCATGGCTTCAGTTCCATCAAAAAAGGTCAGTAATAAGAAGAGTTTTACATAAGAGGCAGAGTTAGGGGGGTATTTTAACAAGTTTCTACGTGTGGATGGAGATTGTGTTTTATTGAGAGGATTAATAATTTGACTGAATAAACGAATGTCAGCGATTTACTCTTATAAATATGGCTGATATAAAAAACAGTTTTCTATATTGCGCTATCTAAAAACAAATAGTATTGTATATTATACAGTTAGCGTAGTACTTCTGCTTACAAAAGCAGACTTCCCGTTGGGCACAAAGCCTTTATTAGAGCAGGACTAGCAGACGGGTAGAGTCAGGTGCTGGCTGCGCTATATTGTTGGCGTGAGATGCGCTATATTGGGTATAGCGCCTAGTCAGCAGTAGGCTTATGAGTCCGTCTAACAGCACGCGAGCGACCCTTTTATTATCCAAACTATACTTATAATAAATCGACAGGTTATGCCCTATGAGCAAAATTAACGCCCTTATTCGTAATACCACGCAAAATATCTCTGCTACGGTGCTTACTAAGCCGACTAAAAACCTCAGTATAGACAGCAGTGCCACCAGCAATACCCCCATAGAGCAGACCCGCTGGAATGGCTGGGGCAATGTCAATGTGAATAAAAAAGTATCGTTACACGGGGCTAGATTAATCAAATCCCATATTGGCAAAACTAAAAAACTGTCTTCTGTTAGCCTACAAAAGGTGCTAAAAACTGTCCCCGAATCGCGCTTGCCTGCCGCTGTGACCGACCTTGAGATGGTGTCCGTCGATAATGAAACCAGACTCAGACACGCGCGTGGTCAAAGTTTTCCGGATTGGATAGCCATGCACAGTGGCGACTTTGGGGTATTCCCTGATGGCGTTGCCATGCCAAAATCGACCAGCGATGTCGAGACCTTATTGCAATTGGCCCGCGAGCACGACCTGATCGTGATTCCTTTTGGTGGTGGCACTTCTGTGGCTGGGCATATCAATCCGCCTAAGGTTTTGCGCCCGGTATTGACGGTAGCGATGAGTCAGTTGGATGAGCTGATGGACTTGGATAAAGACAGTCAAATTGCCACCTTTGGCGCCGGCGCGCAAGGTCCTGCTGTCGAGGCACAATTGGCTGAGCATGGCTATCGGTTGGGGCATTATCCCCAGTCTTGGGAGCTGTCGACCCTGGGGGGCTGGATAGCGGCGCGCTCTAGTGGTCAGCAGTCTTTGGGCTACGGGCGTATCGAGCAGATGTTTGCCGGGGGTACTTTGGTTACACCGCAAGGGGTGCTCACTATTGCAGACCTGCCCGCATCCTCGGCAGGCCCGGATCTGCGTGAGATGGTGATGGGTACTGAAGGTCGTGCGGGTATCTTTACCGAAGTCAAAATGCGCGTACAGCCGCAGCCGGAAGAAGAAATATTCAAAGTGGTATTTTTGCCCAATTGGGCAGCCGGTAAAGCGGTGCTAAAACAAGCGGTACAAAAAGACATTCGCCTCTCGATGCTGCGGCTGAGTAATGCCGATGAAACCGAGGCACACCTACACTTGGGCACGAGCCCCAGTCAGTTTTTAGCCATTAGCACTTATCTAAAAACCCGCGGCTTAGACTCACAAAAAGTGATGCTCACTTACGGCGTCAGTGGTGATAAAGCACAAAATCAGTTGGCGCTGGCTCAGTTTAAACAGCTGTTAGCGCAGCACGGTGGCGTGAGTGGCAAACTGGCTGACTTGATGGGCAAAATATGGGCGCATGGCCGCTTTAAATTTCCTTATCTGCGCGGTACTTTGTGGGAAAAAGGCATCATGGTCGATACCTTTGAGACCGCGACCAATTGGACCCACATCGACCAGCAGATGCAACAAATGCAAAAGGCGGTACGCACTTCGCTGGCGGATGAAGGCGAGGAGGTCATGGCCTTTACCCACATCTCCCACGTGTATAAGCAAGGCGCTAGTCTCTATACCACCTACTTCTTTAGAGCCGGCAAAGACCACGCCAGTACCCTCGCCCGTTGGCAAAAAATTAAACACGCCGCCAGTTTGAGTGTGGCTAATGGCACCGCTACGATCTCGCATCAACATGGCGTGGGTCGTGATCACGCTCCATACCTTGCTGCAGAAAAGGGCGAGCTGGGGCTGCAAGTCACCAAAGATATGCTCAAGAGCTTAGACCCTGAGCAGCGCATGAACCCAGGAGCCTTGCTAGCAGATTAACCGTAACTACCACCCCTACTACCGTATGCTCGTTAGAGCACCACCTTTAGGTGGCTGAAAATGAGTCGTTTATGAACCAGACCCAACAACGTGAGCAAGCTTTAGCCCCCCTATCCCACGATAAACTTTGGGATATGCTCATTATCGGTGGCGGTATTACCGGGGCTGGGATTGCGCGCGAAGCCGTACGCCGTGGCCTATCAGTCTTATTAATCGAGCAAAAAGACTTTGCTTGGGGTACCTCAAGTCGCTCGAGCAAAATGGTGCATGGTGGCCTGCGTTACATTGCCTCGGGTGATGTAAAGACCACTTTAAATAGTGTGCGCGAGCGTGAACGGATGCTGAATGAGGCGAGCGGTTTGGTCAATGAGATGCATTACATCATGCCGCATTATAAAGGCAAATTTCCGCCGCCTTGGATATTTAATAACCTACTTCGGGTCTACGATAAACTCGCCGGCAAACGCTACTTTAAATACTATAAAAAAGACGCTTTTTTAAATTTAGACCGCGGTATTAAGCAGGATAAATTCTTGGGTGCCAGTCAATTTAGTGATGCGGTCACCGATGATTCGCGCCTAGTGATGCGGGTATTGGATGAGGCGGTGCACGAAGGGGCCTGCGCTATTAATTATCTTAAGGCAGCATCATTAATTACTGATGAGCAGGGTCTGGTTACAGGTGCCAACCTGACGGATACGAGCTCGGACACCGCCTTTAATAGTAGCCATGATCCACAAAACACCGCTAGCTATAAAGTTCACGCCAAAGTGGTGGTGAATGCTACGGGCGCTTGGGCAGATACCTTACGGATGCAGGCTAGCCAAAAAACTGAGCAAGCTTTCGCTAAAAAAATTCGGCCTTCGCGTGGCAGTCATTTGGTGATTAGCCAAGAGCGATTGCCTATTCAGCAGGCTTATACACTGTTGCACCCGGTCGATAAAAGAGCCTTATTCGTCTTCCCGTGGGAGACGCGCTCAGTCATTGGCACTACGGACTTAGACCATCCGCCTTTAGACGATAGCGAGGTGGGTATTACCAGCGCGGAGCTAGACTATCTATTGGTCGCGGCCAACGATTTGTTTGAAAATGTGGAGCTGACCCGCGACGATGTAATTAGCTCTTGGGCGGGCGTGCGACCGTTGATTTCAGAGGGCGGTGACGGCAAGCGCATCAATCCTAGTAAAGAGAAGCGTGACCACAGCGTGTGGTTGGACAATAACTTAGTCACCGTCAGTGGCGGTAAACTCACCACCTTTCGACTTATCGCTTTAGATGTACTGAAGATTTGCCAAAAAGTATTGGCGCTTAAACCTGACGTTGATAATCCTAGCGCTGATAACCCAAGAGTTAATGAGCCCTCTTCCGACCGAGTTTTTAGTAATCCGCCACCCACGAATCCAAAGTTTGCCCAATTGCCACAGCCATTACGGGAGCGCTTGCAAGGCTTCTATGGGCGGCAAATCGATACCTTACTTGAGCTTGCGCGTGATGAAGATTTAACTTATGTAGCCGACAGCAATACGGTTTGGGCAGAGATTCGCTTTGCCGCGCACTATGAGCAGGTTATCCATTTGGACGACTTGCTGTTGCGCCGCACTCGCTTAGGTCTAATTTTACCCAACGGTGCGATGACCCCAGAGATTAGCGCTAGGCTGAAAAAAATCTGTCAGCAAGAGCTCGGTTGGACAGAAAATAAGTGGCAACAGGAAGTGCAGCGCTATCAAGCCTTATGGCAGCAGTATTATCATTTACCGGCGGCTTAAGGGTCGGCGCAATGAACGCTAAAAGTGACGGTTAGATTTAAAAATACTGCCGGCTAAAACTTAGCCTCAACACTATGGTACAACTATAACGCTCAAAGGATTGAGTGCCTAACGGACTACTGGTTTACAGGATCAATAGGGTAAAGGACTGATATGACCACAACTACTATAACGAATAATAATGCAGAGCCTATTTATCTGTTGGCCATCGATAATGGCACCCAAAGCGTCAGAGCGCTAATCTTTGACCAATTTGGTACTGAGATTGCCAAAGCTCGCGTCCCTATCGAGCCCTACTTCTCTACGCAAGCCAGCTTTGCTGAGCAACATGCGGATTATTATTGGCAAAAATTAGCCGAAGCTTGCCAGCAATTATGGCAAACCTGCGACATTACCCCTGCGCAAATTGCCGGTGTCAGTCTAGCAACCCAACGCTATACCATGATTTGTTTGGATAAAAATAAGCAGCCGCTGCGTCCCGCTATTGTCTGGATGGACTTGCGTCAAGGCGAGCTAAATGATTTAGGGATGTTAGGGCCACTAGCGAAAGTGGCAGGTTTGGGCGAAGTGGTGCAAGAAGCCCAACGTAAATCACGCTGTAATTGGTTGGCCCATCACGAGCCTGAGATTTGGGGAAAAACGGCTCATTATATAAATTTATCGGTATATCTTACGCTAAAGCTTACCGATCAGTTGGTTGATTCCACAGGACATGTGCTGGGCTATTTGCCTTATGACTATAAAGCACAGGATTGGTTTAAACCTAATAATATCAAATGGCGTTTATTCAGTTGCCGCCTCGAGCAGATGCCAAAAATTATCCCACCAGGTCAACAACTCGGCAGTATTACGGCTCAGGCTGCTGCCGCTACGGGTATCCTTGAAGGCACGCCGATGATAGCCGCCGCTAGCGATAAGGCTTGCGAATCTTTGGGCGCAGCCGGTTTGGCAGACGACACCGCTTGTTTAAGCTTTGGCACCACCGCCACTATTAATACCACGTCAAAAGACTATATCGAAGTCCTCAAACACATGCCGTCTTATACCGCCGCCGCACCGCAATACTACAATCATGAGTATATGATTTATCGGGGCTTTTGGATGGTCAGTTGGTTTAAAGAGCAGTTTGCCCATTACGAAGAGCAGCTCGCCAAGACCCAAGGTATCGATACTGAAAAGCTGCTCGATCAAGCGGTTAAAGACATTCCGGCAGGTTGTATGGGACTAATGATGCAACCGTATTGGTCGCCGGGCGTGCGTCACCCTGGGCTTGAAGGTAAAGGCGCACTTATCGGGTTTGGCGATGTGCACACGCGGGCGCACGTCTACCGCGCTATCTTAGAGGGGCTCGCCTACGAGCTTAAGCTGGGCTTTGATAAGATTGAGAAACGCACTCGCAAACCCATCAAACACTTGCGCGTGTCTGGTGGTGGATCCCAAAGTGACTCGGCCATGCAGCTCACTGCCGATATCTTTGGCATGCCGGCTTACCGTCCGCATACTTTTGAAGCTGCTGGCTTAGGGGCGGCGATTAACTGCGCAGTCGGACTCGGCATCTATCCTGACCACCTAGCAGCTTCGCAAGCCATGACCCATTTGGGTGATGAGTTCTTGCCCATCCCTCCCAATGTCCAACTCTACAAACGCCTATATAATGAGGTTTATCTTAAAATGTATGACCGCTTGCAGCCCTTATATCAGAGTATTCAGGATATCACGGGTTATCCGGCGCTGTAGCTAACAAGCCAACTAGGCTGGTAGGGCTAAGCTTGCAACGCCAAACGCATACGGTTTAACCCTTCAAGCAGCACCGCTCTAGGAGACGCTACGTTTAAGCGCATTTTAAGATGCCCCTCCTCCCCATACTGACTGCCCGCGCTCAGCTCAACTTTAGCGGCGCGAAGTTGGTCATAAAGCGTTTGATCGTTCTGACCATACGCTGAGCAGTCGAGCCAAATTAGATACGAGGCCTCTGGTCGCATGACTTTAATATCGGGCAAATGCTGCGCTAAATAATCACACGCCAAGTCAATATTGGCCTCGATGTAAGTTAGCGCCTGCGCCAACCACTCCTCGCCATCCTCATAAGCGCTACGCATCACCTCATAAGCAAATAAATTTAAATCATGCTCGTCGCTTAAGCGCTGCTCATAGCCCATTTGTTGAATTAACATCTTATCTTTAGCGAAAATCATCGAGCCTTTAACGCCTGCCACATTAAAGGTCTTAGTCATGGAAGTGATGCTCGCTACCTTATGCTCATAGCCCGTTGCTAGGCGTAAAAAGGGCACAAACTCGTGACCGCTCAGGGTCAAATCTTGATGAATCTCATCGCTAACGATTGCCACATCATACTTTTTGCAGAGCTCTAGCAAGGCCTCCAGCTCAGCCACTGTCCAAACGCGTCCACCCGGATTATGCGGATTACAGAACAAAAAAAGCTTCACATCGTGCGCCACTATCTTGGCTTCAATATCCGCTAAATCCAGCTGATAGCGTCCTGCAACTTCTTTTAATGGCGAGAGAATAAGCTGTCGACCATTATCTCGAACCTTAGTCATAAAAGGCGCATAGATAGGATCATTGACCAGTACGGCGTCTCCTACTTCAGTAAAGACTCTGAGCATCAGCGCCAAACTGGGAACTACACCATGAGAAAACAGAATGTTCGCTTTATCCAGTGCCAGACCATAACGACTTTCATGCCAAGCAATAATCGCCTGATATAAAGCCGCAGTGGGTTTGGTATAGCCCAATACGCCATGCTGCACCACCCGTTCAATGGTATTAACGATAGGCTGTGCTGCCCTAAAGTCCATATCCGCCACCCAAAGCGCAATGGTATCATCGGTGTAGTGCCATTTCAGCGATCCGGTATTACGACGGTCGATTATTTCATCAAAGTTGTACAGCATAAAAGTGCTCTTAAAAGTTAGTTTTGTCTTATTGGTAATGGGAGGTTTTGGCGTGTTGTAGGAGGTCTCGTAGGGGGGCGTTAGTTTTTTCTGCGCTCGTGAAGAGCGTTTACATAGCCATATAATCTGCTGCACATCGGCTCTCAATCGCTTGAAGTAATCTATCTTCATTGGTCTCGATAGCTGTGACAAAGTTGGGGTAGTCTGTCACGCTCTGAGGAATGCCCAGCTTAAACTTAAAGATATGACCGCCATACCCATTCAATATACCCATATCCAGACTCAAACTCCCTGCAATTGAAGGAGCAATAAATCCTCCTATACTGGCCTTATAAAGGTAAAGATAAGAAATAATTTGGTTCAGGTCGTTCCTATCAATACTGTTATTGTGCATCCGTTTATACTTAGCATCTAGAATAACCCTTTCTCTATCTGCCTCACTATCTCTGACAAAGTCAGGATATCGTGAAATATTATTGCCCGTTATTTTTTTAGCAAATACTTTTATGCCACCCTTAGAGAGGTTATTCTGCGGATGTAAAAAGCCGATTTTTTTAAGCAAAGTATTGAGATACTCCTCCCACAACCATGCCCCATCGAATAATATACCGTGAGCCTTATTATCATTATCAGCATATTTAAGACCTTCATATCGAAGAATCTGCAGACAGATATTCTGTAAGTTGGCATATTCAAAAAAGTAAGGATGAGCGAAAGGCTTTAAATTATCGTTGATGACAGCATACCTATCTCGCGCGTGGTAAGAAGGAGTATGCTGCATGATAAGCGATACTGATTTTTGCGTATCACTATCTATTTGCAAGATATTTCTAACTGTCTCTTTTTGTCTTATAAACTCGATGGTGTGGCGTATAAGCTGAATGACACGATTATCATAGCTATGCTCACGCATGCTATAGGCAACATTGCCCCTGAAAGGCAAATTCCTTTTAATGTGACTATTGATATCAATGGTGCCTTTGATATTAGCGTTGTTATAGCTCTGTTTATGGTATTCCTTATACAGACCTTGCGAGAGCGCTTTTTTTAGAAAATAAGGAAAGAGATACAGCAAAAAATCAAATAAGGACGCTTTTTTTTGACTGTGTTTTAAGTCGAATAAGTTGATACAGAACACTTTTTGCAGCATATAATGTAGAAAGTAGTCCTCGTCCGTCGACTGAGCAAATCGTGACTGAATCTTGAGCTGAGTGTCGTTGATACCGATAAAGCCCATAATATTGTTAGTTAATAAGGCTTTGTCCGTTAATTCAAAGATACACTCATTCTCGATATCATCATTATGAACCTTGAAATTTTCAGGAAAAATCAATAGATTAGGGTTCTTTTCAACCAATGCTTTAATACTAGTGTTAGCAATGAGCGCTAGGTTAGCTTTACTTCGTTGCAGCTCTTCTGATGATAATACTAGCGTACTGTTATCCGTCGTTACTATCATCTAAAGCAGCCCTATCGTAAGCAGTTTTCATAATAGTGAGCTGTTGATCAGCGTTAGGATAGCCACGCACATATTCAAACAGTAACGACTGCAAATGGTGCTGCCAAAGCGCTTCAAAGTCGCCCTCATAATTGGTAAGCTTTAAAAAATAAGCTGGCCCAACATGATAGGCCGAATTTAAACCTTCAATAGATTCAATCGCTATATTAAGAGCTTGCAGGCGCTGAGTTGACTCGTCTATCCAAGGGTCGATAACACCATCCCACATGGAAAGCCTATCTGCCGCCTTAATCTCTTTCCAAGCAAAACGTCGCCTCATCGCAAAATCAAATGACTCTACGCTACGGTCAATATCGTTCATTGTGCCGATGATATAGACATTGTCAGGCACGTAAAAGCCACTTTTGAAGACGTCACCTTCCGTTTGCAAATTGGCATATTGAGTTTTTACTCTGCCTGTTTCGCCTCGATATCCTGGATCAATAGAATAAAATAACTCACCTAAAACTTTAGACACTTCGGCACGGTTAATTTCATCCAAAATGATAACGAATTTCTTATCCTGATTGGTTATTGAAGATAGATCCAAGCCATCATTGGCTCTAATATATTCGCAAATAGGAATTAGATAGGGTTTCCAGTCAACAACTTTACCCGTTTCAAAATAGGTTTGAATAACATTTTTGGTCACCGTCATTGGTGTTTGTTTTTCAGTGTCTGGTGTCGCTATAACGTTATCTTTAGAATTAGCCCTAACTTGAAAAGGTCTTTTATGGTGTGGGGTTACAAGTTCCAACCCAGTCTCTGATACCTCATCGATAAATCTTTGGTAAACCTCATCAAAATTACTAAGCTTTTGATTCTTCTGATACTTCACTGCTTCTTTACAGAACGCTTTAAATATACCGTCTCTCAGCTCAAAACCGACCATACCTTTGTCATTTTGCGTAGGTCTCAAGCCTTCGACAAAGTCTGTGTAGTCATATGAGGGATGAAACTGGACAAACTCCGACGCTGCATCAAACGCTTTCACTACCTCTTTAGCAAGATACGTCTTTCCGGTACCCGGTGCTCCTGTGAGAATGATATTCTTATTAGTCTCAAGCAGCTCACAAATCTCTTTCACCAATGGGTTTTGCACTATCATTTGAGATGTCTCTTCTTTAATAAAGCGAAGTTTGTTGGTGGTTTCAAACACCTTTTTATAGGCATTAAATAAGTCACCTTTTAAATCGTTTACTATGCTGTAGTAATCGATTAATGACAACTTATCATCAACTATCGAAACCCCTCGACCAAATAAGATATATTGACCGTCTCTCATATTTTTCAAAGTCGTTAAATCTACCTCAAACCCTCTATCTTTAAGGGTTTTGACTTCCTCACTATCCTGCAAGGATAAGAACGCATTTATAAATGGTTTAATCAGTTCAAGTGAGTTTTTTTCATTACTGTGCGGTACATATTGGGTGTTAAAACCAAGTCCGTATTCTATCTGATTATTTTTTAAGGATAGGTGATATTGAATCTCATTATGTCCGCCTTCGTTTATAGCCCAGTCTGCCTGATCGTCATTAACCTTAAACAGAATGCCAGTAGAAGTCGCTCGCTCTTTGTCAGATAACACCTTTCTCGTTTTTCTAAAGGTGTTAATAAACTCCCTTAAATCAATATTTATTAACTTAACTAAATCATTCAAGTTGGTAATATTAATAGCATTAGAAGCTATATAGTCTAGCTCCAACATGGCATCAACTAGTTCTTGACGTAGTTTCCATTCAAACAGACCGCCTGGCAATCGTCTGCCCGTCATAGTAATCGGCCACCAATTTGGTGCTCCATCTTCTTTTACAATCTTGAATCTATTTAGTTTTCCCTGAACTCTAGCACTGAATTGAGTGATAAGACCATTTAATGAAGAAGGGGATACATGGTATTTTTCAGATAGATACTTACAAGTTGCTTTATGGTCAGGCTCTAAGAAGAAAGCACTCAGCGCGAACTTATAGTTATTAGACATGAAGTCTTCATCTAGTAATATTTGCTTCCATTCATCCTTGCTCACTTGTGGTTCAGTGTCTAATCCACCCTCTCTAACTATGATATTTTCCATATATTCTGTTCCGGACAAAATTATTTTGAGCTATATTAACTATTTACTAGTGCAAAAAGCTATAAATACTCGCCATAGCCAGTGCCCCATCGCAACTCATAAATTAAACTGAGACAATAATGCCTGAATATCCAAAGATGGCACTTAGCTAATCTCTTTACCGATAGCAAGACACGCTCATATTCTTTACCCTTCCAACCTAAAAACCAACCGTCATTTTCCAGTAAATAAGCACCGCACTCATACTAAAAAACGAACCAATTGTAGAAATTATTACAATAGCCGACATACGATTTACCAAGCCATAGTGCTGACCGATAATGGCAATAGTAGAAAACACGGGCGCTGAGGCAAATAGCATAGCGACATATTTATCCTGCTCAGAGCCACCACCTATCAAGGTGATGGCCAGCAATACCAGTAGCGGATGCAGCATCAGCTTACCTAAGCCCACAGTAGTGATTTTTGGTAAATCGCCTTTTAGCTCTAGCCCATATAGGCTCATACCGATAACAAATAAGGCTAACGGGGCAGCAGCACCGGTGAGAATCTGTGTGGTTTGAGCGACGACTTGTGGTACAGGGATGCTGAATATGGAAAAAATCACACTGACCACGATGGCAATAATCAGCGGGTTACGGGTGAGGTTTTTGCCAATACCCAATAGCACGCTTGCTAGAGATTTATCGGAGGAAGCGGTCATCTCAGCCATGACAAACAGCATCGGCAGGATCAAAAGACTTTCTATGATAACGTTCATAGATAAATAAGCGGCAGCCTTGCTGGACCCAATCACCATAGAGATGACCGCGTAGCCAATAAAGGCGCTGTTAGAGAATGATAACGCCGCAGAGTTCAAAGCTGCGGAGACGTTATCTTGTCGCCAGATTACTTTGGTCAGCACGATACCGACTATAAAAGCCATGACTGACCCTAAAGCGTAGGTCATTAGATAATGCGGCAGTACAACCTCGTCAAAAGGGGTGCCAGCGATAGCGTTGAACATGAGCGCTGGCAACGCAATATTCAAAACTAGACTGCCCATACCTTTAGCATGCTTAGGATCAATGGCTTTAAAGCGTACACATAAGTAGCCAAGAGCGATGATAATAAAAATAGGGGCAGTAATATTAATGATATCTAACACAGTAATGATTGCCCTGTATGACAATGGGTATAGTCGCTCTATTTTAAAATAAATAGTGACTCAAAACCTAACGTATTGCTTTAACGCCCTTTAAACTCAGCAGCGCGCCGCTCAACCATAGCCATAACCCCTTCTTTAGCATCTTCAGAGTGAAACAACGGTGGCAAAAAGCTATGAATGTTTGCTATAGCCGCCGCTGCTGCTCCATTACGACTCGCATCTTGCGCCGAAGATAACAGCGCTTGCACCCCTAATGGTGCCGCTTGGCTAATCTCTTGCGCCAACTCTAAGGCTCGATTAAATTGCTCACCTTTTGCCACTACTTCACTCACCAGGTTTAACCTATCCGCAGTCGCAGCATCGAACGGCTTGCCCGTTAGGAGATAAGGCATGGCTTTTTGCCAGCCCGCAGCCGCTACAAACCTTACGGTTGCGCCACCGAACGGCATAATGCCACGCTGTACTTCCATTTGTGCAAAGTTACAGTCGTCACTGGCAATCACCACATCGCTGTTGAGCATCAACTCGATACCCGCAGTAAAGCAAGTCCCTTGTACGGCAACTACAATAGGCTTGCTACGTAGTTTACCACTGATACCCCATGGGTCGATTTGGTCATCAGCGAATTCAAACACATCTTTATCCAACTTGTCTTGCAACTCCATTAAGTCGAGACCAGCAGTGAAATGCTCGCCATGAGCAAAGATTACAGCACAGCGCAGCTCGCTATCATTGTCATAACGGGTCAATGCCTCAGACAATTGCGCAATCATATGGCTGTCAAAAGCATTGCGTTTATCCGCTCGATTGAGTCCGATAAGGCAAACATAACCTTGGGTATCATAAGTTAGTCGTGAGTAGTCAGTATTATTATCTATGCTCATAAGGGCATCCTTGTTATTGATTTATAGAGGGTGATTGCCTTTAACGGCTTTATCTTTATTCTTAATCGCGTAAATCATGTAATTTTTAACTCTCTTCAATATAGTAGCCCCCCTACCTAAGTGCAAGCTTATCCTATAAGGGTCGTTGAGCAGATAAGCACAACTCCCTACGCTTGAATGGGTCGAAATCTGCTACACTGCTAGCATTATTTCCCCTATTGAAAGATATCCGCTCATGACGACGACACCGCAAGATAAGCCAAAGCCCGCCTCTAGAACAGAGCATAAAAAACCTGCTGCAAAAAAAGCCTATAGCGATAAGCCAAATAGCTCAGGTGCTGCTGATAAACCAACGGGCAAACCCAACACGAAGCCTAGTAACCAGACTAGCAGAAAGCCACAATCGCGTGCTTATTCAGCGGAAGCCCATGCGGCCAAAGCCAAGCCTGCAGCGACGCCACCCGCCTCGACCTTGCACCCGCGCAATCCGCATCAAGGCCGCTATGACTTTGAAGTCTTAACCAAAGCTTTTCCAGAGTTGGCGAAATATACCATTACCAATCCTAATGGTGAGCCTACGGTCAATTTCTCAGATGCCAAATCAGTGATGACGCTAAACAAAGCGCTACTTGCGCATCATTATGGGGTCAAGCTTTGGGAGTTGCCTGAAGGCTATTTGTGTCCACCTATCCCTGGCCGTGCCGACTATATCCATCAAGTAGCCGATTTATTGAAAGATAATCCAGCCTTGAATAGCAATGACGTGCCGGCATCCGGTCAGCGTGTGCATGTTCTCGATATTGGTGTAGGCGCGAGCTGTATTTATCCTATTATTGGCTCACAAAGTTATGGCTGGCGCTTTACTGGGACCGATATTGATCCGGTCTCAGTTAATACGGCCAAGGCTATTTGCCAAGCCAACCCTAACCTTAAAAACCTAATTAAAATCAAACTCCAAGAAGACCCAAAATCCATCTTTGCCGGCATCATCGGTCCTGAAGATTACTTTGATTTGACGGTTTGCAATCCCCCTTTCCACGCCTCTCTTGACGAAGCCATGGAAGCCAATGCGCTGAAAGAAACCAAACTGGCGAAAAACCGGTTGCGCCGTGGTCAAGCGGTAGCCCCTGCTCCTAAAAACAACCTAAACTTTGGCGGCCAGCAGTCAGAGCTGTGGACCAAAGGTGGTGAAGTGGCTTTTATCACCAAGATGATTAAAGAGAGCAAAAAGTACGCCGGCCAAGTCGGTTGGTTTACCACCCTTATCTCCAAGTCTGAAAACTTAAAGCCATTGATTGAACAGGCGGAAAGAATAGGCGCGCGTAAAGTGACCGTTTTGAATATGAAACATGGGCAAAAGATGACCCGTATCCTAGCGTGGCGTTTTGCGCTCAAGCAGTAGTGATTTAACCTTATCGCGACCCTTGTTTAGCGAGTCGCCTAGCTAAGGTATATAACGCTGTGTATTGCCCATAAAAAAAGCCACCTACGTTCGCACAGGTGGCCTTTTTACATTTAAACAAACGCTTTATGACCCTTGTGCTTCCGTTGTTACAGCACCATCTTAATCCCGATAGCAATCAGCACAAGCCCACCCAATATCTCCGCTTTCTCCTCTAACCAAGTCCCCGACTGGCGACCTAGATAGACCCCAAAGAAGCCAAATCCAGCCGTCACCACGGCGATAATTAGACAGGCTAACCAGGCATTCACAGGGAGTAGATTTAGGGTAAAACCGGCGGCCATCGCATCAATACTGGTCGCAATCGCTAATGACAGCATGACTCGCTGACTGACTATCTCGCTAGGGCTAGAGTTATTTTCTTCAGCGGCATGGTCGATGAGCTCGTCGCGATCTTCCGATTTTAGCGCTTCATAGAGCATTTTTGCGCCTAAGCTTACTAGGATAATAGCGCCAATCCACGGCGCTGCTGAAGCCAGCCAACCGAGCATCACGGCTCCAAGCAGATAGCCAATTAACGGCATCACGCCCTGAGCAATACCAAAATATAACGCCGCTAATACGGCCAACCTCAAGGTATAGCGAGTCTGTGTAGCCCCTAGTTTCGCACCCAACCCTATCGATACCGCAAACGCATCCATCGCCAAAGCAATGGCTAAAAATATCACTTCTATCATGCAACTATCACTCATTCGCTATCTGTTTATAATGGCTATAAATAAGGTTTCACGTGAAACAAAAACACCATCTTAATTTATAAGACGGTGTTTTTAGGTGTCAATATTATTGAAACCACTGCTAGATATCGAGGTTAGATACAGTCAGTGCGTTCTCTTCGATAAAGGCACGACGCGGTTCGACATTATCCCCCATCAAACAAGTAAACAGATGGTCGGCGGCGATGGCATCTTCGATAGTGACGCGCAGCATACGGCGATGCTCCGGATCCATAGTCGTGTCCCATAGCTGATCCGCGTTCATCTCGCCCAAACCTTTGTAGCGCTGTACGGATAGACCACGGCGGGCATCCAACATCACTTGCTGCCATAAATGATCAAAGTCGCGTAATAGCGTGTCTTTGTCACCGCGGCGAATAAAGGCAGTCTCTTCTAACAGCGTATTCCAATTGGCAGACAGACGTAATAAGCGGCTGTACTCACCCGAGTTGATAAAGCTCGCATCAAGGAGATAATGCTGCGCGAGTTGATGCACATAGATGGTCACACGTGGTAACCACTGCGGTTTACTAGCTGGTACCTCGGCAGTAGTCACAGTCTCATTAGCTAAAGCGGCTTCCCCGTCTTCTATCACCAAGTCTTCTTGTGAGTCACCCTGCAATGCCGCTTCTTTCTCTGCACGCGCATGGATATTATCCAGCTCGATTTCTGGACGCAAGGTGCTGCCAAAACGCTCAAGTTGGGTTTGCAGCGTCTTGCTCCAAGCCTGCATAGCCTCGTAATCATACGTCATATCGGTAGTGAGCTTAGGCGTATAGGTTAGCGCATCAAGCAATACCGCAGGATAACGAATCTGCAAACGGGCTTTAACCAATTGCGTCTGGTTATAATCGTTTAATAACCCTTCTAACGCTTGACCGGTAATCGCTGGGGCGTCTTCATTAATATGCAGCTTAGTATCATCAATCGTTGACGATAATAGATAGGCTTTTAAAGCTTCATCATCTTTAAGATACAGCTCTTGACGGCCTTTTTTCACCTTGTATAGCGGTGGCTGAGCGATATAAATATAACCGCGCTCAATCAGCTCAGGGGTTTGACGGAAGAAAAACGTCAATAGTAGCGTACGAATGTGTGAGCCATCGACGTCGGCATCGGTCATGATGATGATTTTATGATAGCGAACTTTATCGGGGTTGTACTCATCTGGGCCAATACCACAGCCTAGCGCGGTGATCAGCGTGCCCACTTCGACCGAAGACAACATCTTGTCAAAGCGTGCGCGCTCAACGTTTAGGATTTTACCTTTTAGCGGTAGGATAGCTTGGGTCTTACGGCTACGACCTTGCTTTGCTGAACCACCTGCAGAGTCACCCTCCACAATATAAAGTTCTGATAAAGCGGGGTCTTTTTCTTGGCAATCCGCCAACTTGCCTGGCAGGCCAGCGATATCTAAAGTGGTCTTACGACGGGTCATTTCACGGGCTTTACGAGCGGCATCACGGGCACGCGCGGCATCGATAATTTTACCGGCGATAGATTTCGCTGAGCTTGGGTTCTCTAGCAGATAATCGTTAAATTTATCGTGCATGGCCGACTCAACAGCCGGTTTTACTTCGCTAGAGACCAGCTTATCTTTGGTCTGACTGGAGAATTTTGGATCCGGTACTTTGACCGAGACAATAGCGGTCAGGCCTTCACGCGCGTCATCACCGGTAGTGTTGACCTTCTCTTTTTTCATCAGCTTTTCAGCGTCCATATAGCTGTTTAAGCAGCGGGTTAGTGCTGAGCGAAAGCCTGATAAATGCGCGCCCCCGTCTTTTTGCGGGATGTTATTGGTAAAGCACAATACTTTTTCGTTATAAGTGTCGGTCCACTGCAAAGCGGCCTCGACCGTAATGCCGTCATCTTGCTCACTGACGAAGTGAAAGACTTCGTTTAACGAGTCTTTGCCGGCATTGATATAAGCGACAAATTCAGACAGCCCGCCTTTATGCTCAAACTCATGGCGCTTATCAATACGCTCATCGGTCAAGACAATACGCACCCCTGAGTTCAAAAATGACAGTTCACGTAAGCGTTTGGCTAGGATGTCATAATCAAAGATGGTGCCGGTAAAGATATCGGTGCTGGGGTAAAAGCGAATTTGGGTACCGGTCTTTTCGGTGGCCTCTAACTGCTGCACATCGCTGTCTGGCACCCCATCGGTATAGCGCTGTTGATAGTGATAGCCTTCACGCCAGATGTTCATCTCGAGCTTTTTAGACAGTGCGTTTACTACCGATACCCCAACGCCGTGCAAGCCGCCTGAGACTTTATAGCTGTTGTCATCAAACTTACCGCCAGCATGCAGGACGGTCATGATCACCTGAGCGGCAGAGACACCTTCCTCAGGGTGGATATCGACCGGGATACCACGGCCGTTATCCATGACACTGACCGACTCATCTTCGTGGATGATAATATCGATTTGGTCACAGTGACCGGCCAAGGCTTCATCAATGGAGTTATCCACGACTTCAAAGACCATGTGGTGCAGGCCAGTCCCGTCATCGGTGTCGCCGATATACATACCAGGACGTACGCGAACGGCTTCTAGACCACGCAATACTCGGATGTTTTTGGAGCTGTAGCCTTCAGGCAGCTGCTCAAGCTCAGTTTCGGACAAAATTTCGGCATCAATTGGGGACTGTTGCTCACTCATGAGATTTCCTTTATTAAGGAGGATGTCAGCAGACATCTATATTTTGATATCGATGTTTCAATGCGGCCGCCAAGTTAACGATAACTTGCGACTCTACCTAACATTGAGGGGCGTTAATGAGCGCCATTAAAATCAGCGCCGCAGCCACGTGACTGGCACTGCCGTTCAATTTAGTTGGCGTCAGTTGCCATCATTAGCTTAACTATCATTCCAGCTATTACGCTAAGAATTTTCTCTCAATTTGGCAGGGTAATTTCACCGCAAAAAACATAAATTTTTGATACCGGATTATAGCATTTTTTCGCCTGCAAGTCATGTTTATCCTCGTTTTTCCAGAGGCTTAGTAACTTGATAGTATTAAGACGATTATCGTGAATTTTAGTCTCATCGAGCACAGAGTGATTAGCAGAGATTTATAGCACAGCTCAGAGAGTCAGCGCTATTATTGGATAGGATGTTTAGGTCAGTGTTTCGAATTATGGAGAGACAGGGCTTAGGGAGTGTGGAGTAAATACAGTAACCGTTGAGAGCCCTTGAAAAAGGAAGCCCTTTAAATACGGCTTAGTCTTGTCTAGTTATGACCCCTTGTTTCACGTGAAACAGTTTAAAGTCCGGCCAATGTTGTTGCAGCATCGGTAAAATATCTTCGGTTAGACTGGTGATAAAGACTTGGCATTTTAAGGCAGCCAGCGTCGATAACAAGACTTGAATAGCAGCGTCATCAAGCTCAGCGGTGACATCATCGAGCAAAACGATCGGGGTAAAACCGGTGATATCCACCGTACTATCAGCGGGCACATTATCGCTTAGCGCCGTATGCTCGGTCAGCAGCCCACTATCAGCCAACGGTCTACCATCCGCTAGCAATAGCGGCAATTGTGATAGTTTTAGCGCTGTAATCAGCAGCTTTTTTTCACCGCGGGAGAGCACGTTGGCGGCCTGCTCTTTTAAGGCGGCAGGGGCTTTAGCAGCACTAGCATTGCTGGTAGTCTCATTGGCCATTGTCCCATTCACCACCCCGTTAGTCACAGTGTCAGCAGCGCTGGCATCATTTGAGCCTTGTGAGCGCCAATGCACCTGAATATCGGCACGATGGCTACCAATGCGGGTAAAGCCCTGCTGCAAGTCTTGTACTAAGCGCTCGGCTAATTGCTCATCTAACGCGGTGTCAGCATCATAGCCGGCGCTATAGCTTAGCGAAATTTTACCGGCATAGCGCGGCAATAAAGCAGCGACACAACGCTCAAAGTAAGGCTGCCAAGCGTTAAAGACTTGCTGGCGATAATAATGGATAAGGGCGGCGTGGTTGGCGATCCCCTTATCCCAAGCGCTCAGCTCTTGATGCTGATTGCTGGATAAATGCCGACTTTGTTTTAGCAGTTTATTGCGCTGTTTCAGCAGTCTTTGATAGGCTAACCACTGCGCATGGAAACCCGGTTTCATGTGAAACGCCAACCAGTCTAACAATTGCCGCCGACTGGCACTGCCCTGCTCGAGCATATCCATAGACGAAGGATCAATCAATAGCGTAGGCAGCTGTTGGGTCAGCGGGCTTTGCGTATACACGGTGTTTTGATTGAGTCGCAGCAGGGTGGTGGCATCGAGCTGTTTTTGAATCGCTAGGGTGGTGGCATCGGTGAGGGCAGCATGGACGGTGACCGCGGCTTGATGATGCTGGATATAGCGCTTGGGTTGATGGTGGCGAAAGCTTTTGCCGCGTGATAATAAAAACACCGCTTCCAGCAAAGAGGTTTTGCCACTGCCATTGGCGCCAATGAAGACATTGCAGCCCGCCACCTTTAGGTCGGCACGAGTGATATTGCGCAGATGCGTCACTTGCAGGCGGTCAATCATAGCAGCTCTCCATCCTACGGTTGTATATGGGTTTATAACTTGGTATGACGCTTGATAACGTTCAATGAGCTTTATAACATTTTATAAAAAGGACGCCCCTATAACCGAGGATGCGGCTGTAGGAGCGTTATTTTATTTATCGGTGCCAGCAGACAGACATGTACCCCTGGCGCGAGGCTTGAAAGCGTTGCGGCAGAGTTTATTGACTAGATACGCATCGGCATAATGACGTATTGATGCAGCTCATCGCCCAATTGGTTGACCAGTACTGAGGCATTGGCTTGGCTCATATGCAATTGTACGTCACCCTGCACCACATCGAGCACGTCTTGCAGATAGGCTGCGTTAAATGACAACTCAATGGGCTCGCCGTTATATTTCACTTGTAAGTTTTCTACCGCTTCATCTTGCTCGGCATTATTAGCGCGTATTTCTACGTTGCCATCTGCCGCAAAGCTAAACACCACACTGCGCGACTTTTCGTTACTCAAGATTGAAACCCGGCGCAGCACTTCGGTCATTTTTTCTCGGTTAACCAATGCCAACTTATCGCTGCTGTTGGGAATAACGCGGCGATAATCAGGGAACTTGCCATCGATCAAGCGGGCGGTAAAGGTAATCACCAAGCTGTCACTAATTTGTCCGGTACTATCGACATCACCAAAGGGCATACTGACTTGCAAAAACTCACGACCAAAGCTTAGCGTCAGCATATTGTCTTGTTCCGACAGCATTTTAGCCAGCTCTGTAGACAGGCGCTCTAACTCGATGACCGCCTTGCGGGGTAAAATCGCTTGCATACTCACTTCGTCACCGACGTTGACAGCAGCTCTAGCTAACGCCAAACGGTGACCATCGGTAGCGACGGTGGTTAATTGGCGCTGACCCACTTCAAATAACATCCCAGTCAGATAATAGCGTACATCTTGAATGGCCATAGCAAACAAGGTCTTATGCATTAAATCTGAGAGCTTATGACGACTTAAAGTCAGCGGGGTAATATGCTCAGGCGTGCCTAGCGTGGGATAGTCTTGCGCAGGCAGCGTGCCCAAAGTAAAGCGACTCTTGCCACTGGTGAGTAGACAGCGGCCGTTGTCCTGCGCCGCCAATTGAATCACGGACTGGGCAGGCAATAACTTACAGATATCTTTTAGTTTCATCGCTGGTAGCGTGGTGCTGCCTGGCTCAATACACGCCCCAGCAGGTAGCTTCAACGTGGCCATCAACTCTACTTCTAAATCTGAAGCCGTTAATACCAATAACTCTTGGCTCACTTCAAGACGAATATTACCCAGTATCACCATGTTATGACGCTTATCAGCGGCTTTGGCAATCAGGTTAATGGCCTTTAGTAATAACTCACGATTAATCGTTAGCTGCATAGTAAATACTCTTGTCTCAAGTGTTTTAAAGGATCGCTTTGGATTTATAGCATTGCATGTAATAGTTTTAGCAAGTTATGCTCAGTCGCTAGCCTACTTAAATTGGTGGATTCAGACCAATACTAGGCTTAATTCCTTACCGTTTTATTATTCTGGTTGCGTATTTAGCCTAACACCACAGCAGTGTCATTATAAAATATAAAAGGATGAAAAGTTACCCACAACCTTATCCAGTATAAACCATATCGATAATAGATAACATACAGGCTGCAAAGCCTATGGTTGCAAGGTTTATAGCTCAATAAGGCAGGAGGCCATCAAAGTTATCCACAACCCACTTTTACTTATCCCCAAGGGCAAGAGCTATTTAAGCCATAAGCTGCCAAAACTGACACCGAAAGCACCGCTAAATCTAACCTGCCTGTAGCATCATTGACAGCGATTTATAGTCTTTATCCAACACAGGGTCTTCCGCTCTTAGTTGGGCAATCTTATCGCAAGCATGCATTACTGTCGTATGATCGCGACCCCCAAACGACTGGCCGATATCGGGAAAGCTATCGCCGGTCAACTCACGAGCGAGCGACATGGCGATTTGGCGTGGCCTAGCAATACTGCGGGTGCGCTTTTTGCCCATCAAATCTTTGACCGACACATCATAGAATTCAGCGACCACCTTGCGGATGTTATCCATATTGACCGCTTGCACGCGCATGGCCACGATATCTTTTAACGCGTATTGCACCATCTCCAGTGTGATAGGCGCGCCCGTCAAGTTGGCATTGGCGACCACTTGATTTAACGCCCCTTCCAACCGACGCACGTTTGAGACGACATTTTGCGCGATGAATAACGCACACTCTTTGGGCAGATCAATCCCCATCAACATCGCTTTCTTTTGTAAGATTTGCATGCGGGTATCGATTTCTGGTGGCTCAATGGGCACAGACAGGCCCCAAGAGAAACGCGAGCGAAACCGTTCATCAAACTCAGTTAATTGTGACGGATGGCGATCAGACGCCAAAATGATTTGTTTATCACCGGTAGTAAAATCTGCAAATAAAGATAAAAACTCATTACTGCTTTTTACTTTACCGGCCAATACATGGATATCATCAACAATTAATAAATCTACTTTTTTAATTTTTTTCTTAAATTCTTCTATTTTATTATTTCTTAAAGAATAAACTAATTGATTAATAAATTTTTCAGAAGTGAAATAATAAAAACTTCTATTTTGCTTTAAATATCTATGCGCCACAGAATGCATTAAATGAGTTTTACCCAAACCCGATGGACCATAAATGAATAACGGGTTATGACGGTTTTGTGATTGGCGTTTGGTTAATTCGTAACAGGCTTTATAAGCCAGGTTATTGGTCTTACCGGTGACGAAAGTATCAAAGGTAAAGTCGGAGTTCAGATAACTGAGCGACTTGGCATCTGCGGATGAAATCTGACCACTGGCGGTTGGGTCTAGCCCCGCTGCCGGCATAGCACTCGTGGGCGAAGGGGCACTGCCATAACTACTGGCAGGCGCATTGATTTGCCTCTCATTGCCTGAGGTATTATTAACGCTTTCAGTACCCTTAGTAAACGGAGTGTCCGCTTGCGACTCTGGCTCTGCACTGGCTGAACTGGTGTTATCTACCCGCACGACCACTTGCTTGATTTGCTCAGCGCTGTGCTTGAGGACCAACTGCTCAATAGCTTGCAAATGGTTCTTCTGTACATAATCAACGAAATAATTATTCGGCGCGCGGATGATAAATATTTCACCATCTACTTGCGCAGATAAGGGCCTTAACCACATCGTGAATACGGTGGGCTTGACTTGATATTTTAGATCATCAAGACACTTGTCCCATAGCAGCGCTGCTTCAATCATGCCACTCACTCTACCCTATAATTTTATTGGTTAATTAATTTAAATACGCTGACACGCTAGTGCGTTTTAGCAAGCTTTTAGGCGGTCAGACTAGTGCTTATCTACCGTAGGACTAGGCCAGTAAAATGGTCTTACTACTCAGTAAAGCCCCTACCCTGTTAGTCCACTTTGCTGTGCACAAATGACAGCGCATAGCGACGCCTAAGGGTTACCGCGAAGGTTTATTGGCGGTCCTAAATTTGCACACTGCTAGGAGAGGGGGCAATGTAACACATTTCGACTGTGGATAAAAACCTTATTTTTTGTGGATAAGTTTGTGGATAACTTTGGGGATAACTTTTAAACCCGACTTATCCCTATATTACCCACAGGCTATCCACAGAGTTATCCATAGCGTAAATCGATGTAAAATATAGGTAATATTGACTTATCCCCAGATTATTAACTCCCTAACAATAACAAGAAATACTATTAATTAGTTATTATAGAGTCAGCTCTCTTCTGTGGATAACTTTAGAAATTTAACCAATACAGCTTCGGTTAATTTAAGGTTTTTTACCTGTAAAAGAGTTAGACAACAGGGGTTTATAGACAGACCTCACAGACCAGTTACCAGATAATCAGAGTAGCTAATGTTAATACTTCTAGTCACAGATAAGCATGATATAAAACATTCAAGCAACGAGACAGCTAACTTAATTCCTAATAGCGCTAATTGATATCTTAGAGTTTAGTACTTAGCAACCTAACTCACAGATGAGTATTACTATTCCAATAAGCTGAGACAGCCCACGAACAACCCTAAAAATTCATGTCGCCTTTCAGCAGTTTATCTCAGTTATAGCTCTCCCCTCCCCCAGCGCAATAGCAAAAAAAAGAAGCTCGCAAGGGCGATATTTCAGGGGCGGAAAACGGTATCGACACCCTTAAAAAAAGATATAATTAACACCCTAACACTACAGGTTACTTAGGTTAATCCTTAATAATGCATTGACCGAAGAAAAAGGCGGTGTTATAATTTCGCGTTATTACAATTTTTTCAGTTAACTGTTCACATAGGTGAGTTATGAAACGTACTTTCCAACCAAGCGTTATCAAGCGCAAACGCACACATGGTTTCCGTGCTCGCATGGCTACTAAAAAAGGCCGTCAAGTACTAGCTCGTCGCCGCGCCAAAGGTCGTCATCGCCTAACGGTATAGCAAGAGTCTAATGTAGGGTGGCCTAATGGTTGCCTCATTATTGAAACGCCTTTCGGGGCGTTTTTTTATGGCTGTTATTTGTATATTTGAGCTGTTTTTTCGCTAGTCATGCTCCGCAGCCACAGTGAATTATGTTAATTTATAGTGGCTCATACGTATTTGCTCGCGCATCCTCTCTCCTGTTTGTTTCCTTTTTTCCCCATTATTGATAAAGATACCGCCAATGACCTCGATCTCCGTATCCAATGATATGTCTACTACCCCCACTACCATAGTAGCGGATCCGCTGCCAGAGTTAGCTACTTATAGCTTTACCAAGGCTCAGCGTTTGCTCACACCAGCAGCTTATCGTTTAGTATTTGATGGCACAGAACGCAAGCTGCATCAGGCCCATTTAATGGCCTTTATCCGCAGCAATGAGCAATCGCAAGCTCGTATTGGGATGGCTATTACTAAAAAGAAAGTGCCTACAGCGGTACAAAGAAATAGAATCAAGCGACATATCAGAGAGCAATTCCGCCATTGCGCTGCCCAATTAAAACCTTATGATATTGTTTTTATAATTAAAAAACCTATCAATGATTTGGATAATAAAGAATTAGACATAGAGATAAATGAAATCTTTAAAAAAATTAAAAATAAAAATAAATGAAATCTTTAAAAAAATCATTTAATAAAATTTTCTATTTATTTTTTGATAGGTTGTTTCGGATTTATCAGCTGTTTATAAGTCCGCTATTACCTGCTCGCTGTCGTTATTATCCCACCTGCTCAGAATATGGTCGGCAGGCCTTAGCTTGGCATGGCCCTTGGCGAGGAGGCCGCTTAACCCTTCATAGACTGTGTCGCTGCCATCCTTGGGGCGGTCACGGTATCGATTTTGTGCCATTGCCGTTATACCGTTATCTCTTCAGTTATGTGGCTACCTCCACCTCATTACCCTTAGCCTATCGTCACTACATCTATGTGGATCGCAACAGCTATCCTGCCCGCTTAAATCAGTTGCTCCGAACTAGGGGTAAGGTGCTTTTTTAACCTTAAGTTTAAGTAGCATGCTCATGATGAGGCACAGGTTTAGATTAATTTGTTAGCAGTTATGTGCTGTCAACACAAAAAACTATCCTAGGCAAGCTTGACCCCAAGGCGGCTTAGCGAGTGGTGGGTAACGTTTTGCAAGGCTCACCCTGTTGCTTGGCAGTATTTATTCGGCGTAGCAATCTTACGGCTGCGCTAGTCATGGATAGCTAACATATTGCTGACGTTGAGAGTCAGTATCAATTCTGTCGTTTTTTTAGTAAAATAAGCACCATTTTATGTGAATGCACGTGATTTGCCCCTTTTTTACACTCGATTGGGTAGCACTGGTATTAGCCGTTGTTGACGTTGCTAAGGCCTTTGCTGTGGTTTAGCCCTTTAGCGTGCCACTGACAAGCAACCACGAAAGTAAGCAATAAAGGGTGAGCTGCGACTCGTATTACATGCCCTATTTAACTCTAGGAATGCTCTATGCAAAAGATATTTCGAGTGATGATCATCATTGCGATGTTGATCACAGCTTATCTGCTGATTTTGGCTTGGCGAGATGATAATGCCAATGCGCCAGTAACTCAGGCGGCCACCGAAAATGCAGTGACAGTTGGCTCAGATATTCCATCGACAGCTGCTGCTGGTACCGGTACGCCTACTGGCGATTTACCTGTCCAGACCACCCCAACGGGCACCGTCGTAGGAACAGATGCGATAGCGAAACCTAAGGCTGATGCTGGTCTTATTAAGGTCACCACCGATCGCTACGATATTCATATCAATCCGCAAGGCGGCGATATTGTCTATGCGGCGCTCAAACAATACGATGCCACTTTAGACAGCGAAGAGCCGTTTGTACTGCTAGAGAATGACAGCAACCGCGTTTATGTTGCCCAGTCAGGCTTGATTGGTAAAGATGGTATCGATACTGCAGAGGGCCGTGCTAATTATCAGCATAGTGCCTCTACTTATGTCATGGGCGAAGGTCAGCAGACTTTAGCGGTGCCCCTCACCTATCAAAAAGATGGCGTGACCATTACTAAGACCTTTACCTTTACCCACGACAAGTACCCTATTGATGTGAGCTATACCATCAAAAATACTTCGGGTGCCCCTTGGGAAGGTCAATTGTTTGCGCAGCTAAAACGCGATGACAGTAAAGATCCTGGTATGTCTGATAAAGGCGCGCTGAGCATGGCGACTTATTTAGGCGGTGCTTGGGGAACTCCTGATGACCCTTACAACAAGCTAAAATTTGGCAAGTTTAATGATGACAAGGTCAGCGTATCTAGCGATAAAGGCTGGGTGGGTATTGTGCAGCATTATTTTGTGTCTGCTTGGACGCCACAGAACTTCACGGGTCAATTCTTTAGCCGTGAGACTGGCGGGGATTACTTTATCGGGTTTAATAGTAAGCCGCTAGTGGTGGCACCCAACAAACAAGCGACTTTAACGGCCACTTTATACGCAGGTCCTAAAGTTCAGTCCGAGCTTAAAGATGTCGCGGTTGGCCTCAATAAAACGGTAGATTATGGTCTGCTGTGGCCCATCTCGAAGGTTTTGTTTGCGCTGCTAGAAGGTATTCATAAGGTACTGGGTAACTGGGGTTGGTCAATCATTGTATTGACGATTTTAGTGAAGATTGCGCTAATGTGGTTTTCGAATAAGAGCTACTATTCTATGGCGAAGATGCGAGCTATCGCGCCAAGATTACAAGCTTTAAAAGAAGAGCACGGCGCTGACCGTATGAAAATGTCGCAAGAAATGATGGCGATTTATAAAGAAGAGAAAGTCAATCCAATGGCTGGGTGTTTGCCTATCTTGCTACAGATGCCTATTTTCTTAGCTTTGTACTGGGTGCTAGTAGAGAGTATTGAGCTACGTCATGCCCCATGGATCCTGTGGATTCATGATTTATCGGCGATGGACCCTTGGTTCATTCTACCGTTATTGATGGGTGCTTCAATGTTCGTGCAGCAGCAGTTTAACCCGCAGCCAACCGATCCAATGCAAGCTAAGGTAATGAAATTCTTACCAATTATCTTTACTGCCTTTATGTTATTTTTCCCAGCAGGCCTAGTACTTTACTGGACTGTGAACAACCTATTTAGTATGACGCAGCAATATATCGTCAATAAAAAGGTTGAAGAAGAGCAGAAACATAAAACGGTTAAAGTGTTAGATTAAGCGAGCATTGTCCTCGTTAATACGGGCAAGCTCTTATAGAAACCATCGCTATTGCGGTGGTTTTTTTATGCTTAAGATTTAATTAGTTCGGTTTAAAGTAGCTGAAAGGAGTTGGGAGTAATGACTTTAGGCAACAAAAGCGAGGAATACAGGAGTTTGCTTTGTCAGGACGCGAGCAGCTGTTTATAATGGCTCATTTGCTTGCTAATGAGAGTGCTCGTGACCGCTACCCTAAATGACACTGCTACTAATTCTGCCCTGGAGCCTACGCGCCCTACCACGGCTTTACCTACCATTGCGGCGATAGCGACCCCGCTAGGGCGTGGCGGTGTGGGTATCATTCGGTTGTCGGGCAGTAAGGCCTATGCTATCGCTTGCGCACTGACCAAAAAGGCGGAATTTACTCCGCGGTTGGCCAGTTTTTGTCGCTTTTATGGTGGCAAAGGTGAAGTGCTCGATGAAGGGTTGGTGCTCTATTTCAAAGGCCCTAACTCTTTTACGGGTGAAGATGTCATTGAGTTGCAGGGCCATGGCGGGATGATTTTGCAGAGTCAACTGTTAGCGCGTACCTTTGAATTGGGCGCAAAACAAGCCGCTGCAGGAGAGTTCTCTTACCGAGCTTTTGAAAATGATAAGTTAGATTTACTGCAGGCTGAAGCTATTGCCGATGCTATCGATGCCACCAGTGCCGCCGCTGCTAGCAGTGCCATTCGCTCGCTAACCGGGGCGTTCTCAGCGCAGATTAATGACTTACTTGAGCAGCTGATTCATGTGCGTTTGCATGTTGAAGCGGCGATTGATTTCCCTGAAGAAGAGGATGTAGACTTCTTATCCGACGGGGTAATCGAAGCTAAAATTCAAGCCGTACAAGCGCAAATTCAGCAGGTATTAGCCACTGCTGAGCAAGGCCAATTGCTACGTGATGGTATTCACGTGGTGCTAGCAGGCCGGCCTAATGCGGGCAAATCTAGCCTGCTCAATCGTTTAGCGGGACAAGAGCGGGCTATCGTCACCGAAGTGGCCGGTACCACGCGGGATACCCTACAAGAGACCGTGGTGCTTAAAGGGTTAACTCTCCATCTGACCGATACGGCAGGGCTACGCGATACTACTGATACGGTAGAGCGCATAGGTATCGAACGGGCGCGCAAGGCGATTGCGCAAGCTGATTTACTGCTACTGGTCTATGATGTGACCCAAGACGCCGATCCGCTAGTGTTGGCACAGCAGCTGTTTGGCGAACTGCCTGCTGCGAAACGTTTACTGATTATTGGCAATAAATCTGACCTACTGTCGGTTCAATTGGCTGCATCACAAGCTCAAGTAGTCACGCATGACGACTATCAACAGGTCAACGTTTCATGTGAAACGGCGGCGGGCATTGAGACGCTAATCGATACCCTATGTGATAAGGTAGGCTTTCATCCGCCCGAAAACAGTATGATAGCGCGCACTCGGCATATCGATGCGTTAAACCGTACTGCGACTCATCTTGAAGATGCTTACGAGCAGCTGACCATCTATGCGGCCGGTGAATTGGTGGCAGAGAGTCTACGCCAAGCCCAGCTCAGCCTAGGAGAAATCACTGGCCAGTTTAGCGCTGATGATTTACTGGGCAAAATCTTTGGCAGTTTCTGTATTGGCAAATAACGGACGTTTATCCTCCGACATTGTTACTCTTTGCCTTGTTCTTCTCGACCTTGTTTTACGCCTCTCGTGTACGTCAGCGACTTGAAATAGGACTCACTATGCATTGCCCTTATTGCAACGCTTCAGATACCAAAGTTATCGACTCAAGACTGGCTGCTGAAGGCGCACAGGTCCGCCGACGCCGTCAGTGCAGTCAGTGCCAAGATCGCTTTACCACCTTTGAGATGGTCGAGGTGGTGATGCCGCGCATTATCAAATCTAGCGGCAAGATAGAGCCGTATGACAATGAAAAACTGCGCCGCTCTATTTACTTACCGCTACAAAAACGTCCTGTGACTATCGATGAGCAAGAAGGCATGATCAGCCGCATTGAAAAGCGCGTCCGCCAGATGGGTGAGCGCGAGATTAGCAGTAAGGTGTTGGGTGAAATCGTCATGAGTGAGTTAAAAGACTTAGACGATGTCGCCTACGTACGCTTTGCCAGTGTCTATCGCGACTTCCAAGATATCGATGCCTTCCGTCAGGAATTGGCCAATATCCGGCCTGATGAGGCGTTATAACTCTAGTGCAGGTCTGGACTTATACCCTTTTAAACCTGGGCTAATCTTTGCTTAATTCTTTTATTCTTGAGAGCCTCCATGTCAGCTGCTACTGCCCCTACTCTAACTATCACTACGCCTGCAAGTGCCTCGCTTCGCCCTGAAGACTCGTATTATATGTCTCTGGCTATCGAGTCCGCGCGCCAAGGCTTATTTACTACGCGCCCCAATCCAGCGGTAGGCTGTGTCCTCGTTAAAGACGGTGCAATTATCGGACGAGGTTTTCACCCTAAAGCTGGGCAACCGCATGCTGAAGTTTTTGCGCTACGTGAGGCGGGAGAGCAAGCTATTGGCACTTGTGCCTATGTCACTTTAGAGCCTTGTAGTCATACGGGCCGGACTCCCCCTTGTGCCGCTGCGTTGATTAAAGCGCAGGTTACGCGCGTGGTAGTGGCAGGGCTCGATCCTAACCCTAGTGTGGCCGGACGTGGGATTGCTATGTTGCAAGCTGCGGGGATTGAAGTGGTAACTGGGGTGATGCAAACTCAGGCAGAGGCGCTCAATACCGGTTTTCTCAAGGCCATGCGTAGCGGACTGCCCTATGTGCGCTTAAAGATAGCCACGAGCTTAGATGGGCGCACGGCTATGGCGTCTGGTGAGTCGAAATGGATTACTGGTAGCGCCGCGCGTACGGATGTGCAGCGACTAAGAGCACGCAGTGCCGCTATTATTACCGGTAGTGAGACGGTTATTGCCGACAACCCCAGCCTTAATGTCCGCTCTGACCAACTTGGCGTCGCTGTGGAGCAGATTCCACAACCTAAGATTGTGATACTGGACCGTCGCAGTCGCTTGCATACTGAGGCAGACTATACGGTTTGTCATTATCCCGAAACTCTATTTTGGCGAGAAGACGACCTGTTGGCTTTGCTTAAGACGCTAGTCAGCGAGTATCAGTGTTATGACGTGCTAGTCGAAGCGGGTGCTAAGGTCGCCGGTAGCTTTATTGCAGCAGGCTTGGTAGATGAGCTCGTGGTGTATCAAGCCCCGTGTATTTTAGGCAGTACGGCGCGGCCGATGGTAGATTTAGCATTAACACAGCTGGCCACACAGCAACGTTATCATTGTCAGTCTCATGAGGCCGTAGGCAATGACTTAAAGTTGGTTTTCACCCCTTTATAGGCTGCTTAATCTCTCATTTTTTAGCGACTCATTCAGAAAGTACTAATCAATTATTCTGCGAAATATAGCGGCATCTTGTTATTCAAATCACTGGGTACTTAGCTGCTGTTACTCCTCTATTCCTCTGTCATAGTCATCCTAATATTTATTCTCACCCTCTGCGTTTTTGCTGCTGTTCAAGGTATAGCAATAGCTTCATCATGCCTGTGAGCAACTTGGCAAAACTATCCACAGGGCAGCTGTTTATACATTTATAGGGGCTATAAAATTAGGTTTCACGTGGAACTGTGGATAACTTTGTTTCATGTGGAACCTTAGAAAAAGAGTTTTTAGTACTCTAGTTAACCGCTAATCTTTGATTTATATAGAGTCTGTTAGCATGACTGAAGTCATTGCAATTACATGGTTAAACGTCTAACGAGCTGTGGATAAGTTTAAGTTTCACGTGAAAACAAGGTTAATTTCATAGATTTCTATAAAGTTATCCACAAGTCATGACCGATTTTACCTTCGATTGATAAAGAGCTATTAGCAAAATATAGGGGTGAATTATGGGCTGTATTTAATAATAGTTTACAGTTGTACACTTATTAATTAGTCTGATTTTGCGGTTGTTTGCTGGCGCTAATCTGTTATCTTAATAAGTTAGGCGGGTTTTAAGGGCTAAAATTGTTAGTTAGCCTGAGTCATTAGCAGGGATAATAGAGTCAATCCTGTTTAAAGCGGCTACATAAAGAGTTGCTGAGATAAATTCTCAGGCTAGAAGTCAAAATATAGACTCAAGGCAGGCACAAACTTATTCCAGAGACTGTGTAGAAATCTATAGGGCTTGCCTATAGGTTTAGCAGGTGCTTAATTGAGCCGCGTTAGCCATCCCCTAGTTAGTTCATGCCCACTTAGCTCGCTCGCCCGCCAAAAAATAAGTCAGCGACGCAGTATTAGCCCTATAATAGAGCTTGGGTTTCTATTTTAGCGCGTCATAAAGGATAGCTATGTTTACTGGTATTATTGAAAGTGTAGGGGTTATCAAGTCATTATCTCCAGTAGGAGGTGATATTCGCCTTACGGTTACCGCAGCCGATCTAGACTTTGCCGATGTGAAGTTGGGCGATTCTATTGCTTCAAACGGTATTTGTCTGACGGTTGTAGATTTGAGCGACACAAGCTACAGTGTCGATGTATCGCGTGAAACTTTGGCCAAGACAGCGATGCACGAGTGGAAGACGGGTCATGCTGTCAACCTAGAAAAAGCGATGCTGCCCACGACTCGCTTTGGCGGTCATATTGTCTCAGGTCATGTGGATGGCGTAGGGGTCGTACGAGTCCGCCGTGAAGATGCGCGCTCTATCTATTTTGAGATTGAACTACCGCATAGTCTTGCCCACTATACCGCCACTAAAGGCTCTATAACGGTGGATGGCATCAGTCTAACCACCAATTTGGTCAAAGATAATGTGGTGTGCTTAAACATTATTCCGCATACCGCCAAAGTGACCAATATTGATAAACATTGGCAAATCGGCATTAAAGTCAATATTGAGGTGGACGTGGTCGCGCGCTATCTTGAGCGCTTATTGTTGAAAAAAGAGTCCGCCGCTGATGGTAGCAGTCAGGATGGAGGCTCAAGATTAACCGAAGCTTTTTTAGCTGAAAATGGCTTTATGAAACCTTAATAGCCTGTGGATAGTGGTATTAACAGGGTGTATGTCATATTGTACTAACGATAATGGACTGTCTTTTATTCTTATAGGAATTCGCTTATGTCATCGCTACTCCCCGTAATCCCGCTGTCGGTTACTCGTGGTTTCACGATGGCTTTGCTTAGTGCGCTGTTGCTTGGTTGTGGTGGCTCTGATGGGAGCGATACTGTACAGCAACCTGTAGTTAAAAAAACTAAAGATGACGCGCTAGGTCCTATTACCAAAGATGAGGCTGTTAAAGGCCCTAATGCCCCTAGCACGCCCCCGGTGGCTCCTAACCAAATTGACTTAAGTCAAAGTGAATTGGCGGTGAGCAAGCGCTTAAATCAACGCCGGACAGCGTGTGGCTTTGGTACGGTTACCGTTGAGCCACGATTAAAGCAGGCAGCTGCCAACCACGCCAATTATTTATTGCACATGGCACAGTATAGTAGCAATGATTTCCAAGGGCATTTTGAATATGCTGTGGATGGAGACAGTGGCAGCAGTAACCCCTATTATTCAGGCATGGAAGTGACCGATCGGGTGAGCACTCGCCAACTTGGGCGCCAGGCTAAGGCAGTTAATTACCCTTATCGGGTGGTAACGGAAGACTTGTCCTTTTTCCGTTTTAATGATGCCTATTTCAGCAAATATGGCGACGAGAAAATCGCGCTTAGTAGTTTGAACAGTCTGTTAGCCGCCCCTTATCATATGGCCAGCTTACTTGGTCCTGAGTTGTCAGAGATTGGCGTCAGTTATGGCCGCGCGCCGTTAGCTACCCCTTTGCAGCTGAGCAATGGCTCAAGTACTTCTGCCCAAGGCAGTGTATTAGAGTTGGTTTTGGCCAGTCCGGCTGAGCAAGCGCAGCGCGTTAACTCACAAATTCTGAACTACCCTTGCGATGGTACGATAGGGACGCAATATGAGCTCACCCATGAGTCGCCCAATCCTTTTGGTAATAATGGCCGTGACTTAGCGCATGAGCCTATTGGCCAACCCATCTATATTTTAGGCAATGACAAGCTGACGGTAAGTAATTATAAGATGATCGATGCGGCCAATCGCGAGATTGCGCTAAAGAATTTAACCAGTGCTAACGACCTGCATAAATTACTGACTCCCAATCAAGTTATCCTGATGCCTATGGAGGCTTTAGTACCGAATCAGAGTTATCGCGTCACGTATTCAGCGACGGTGAATGGTCGCGACTTACAGAATAAAACGCTGACTTTTACCACTAAGGCGGCTTCTTAGTCGCTATAGCCAATCTCGAGTGGTATGTCTCTAGTATGCTATCGAGTATTAAAGCTTATTAGTATCAAGGCTAGTTAGTGCTAAATCTGGTTAATGGCAAAGCGAATTTAAACGTGGGGCCGTTAGCTCTAGAAGTCCATTGGTGGGTGCACCGATGGGCTTTTTTTAGCGGCTAAACTAATCAATGAGCGGCTAAATTAGTTACTGATGGGGTAAAAACTGCGCTAGCATAGCTGCGAGTTTGTCTTTTTTAAGGGGTTTGGCCAAGAAACCATCCATGCCAGCTTGCATACACGCCAGTTGGTCTTCTTCGGAGTCATTGGCGGTTAAAGCTATAATGGGAATAGCATCTTGACCACTACGAATATGTTTGGTAGCACTGATACCATCGAGGATAGGCATGCGACAATCCATTAATATCAAAGCAATCTCGGCACGATGGCGCTCAAGCAAGCTAATGGCCTCTTCTCCATTCTCCGCTACTAAAGAGCGATAGCCGAGCTTCTCTAACACCTTACAAGCGACCTTTTGATTCATAGGCTGGTCTTCAGCGACCAAGATTAAATGGTGACCTGTAAGTGGGTCAGTGTCAGACGGTACAGCCGAGGCTTGCTCAACTATAGCATCTGCTGTTGTGGTAGCGCCTGTTGTTATAGCGGATACAGGTTTTGCGGCTTGGTCCCTAGCCGGCGCTATGGTAATGGTGTTGGTAGCGGTTACTGTCTTGCTATCATCAACCTTGCTATCATCGCTGCTGCTATCTGGTGGCGAGGTTAATTTTGCAGCAGTAGCTTGCGAAGCGTTATGGTTAGCCTGCTCTTGGTAAGTGATGAGCTGGTATTTAGCTTGCGCAATACTATCGAAAGGTACGCCATTACTAGCCGCACCATTTTGATAAGGCGACGGTTTGCCAGCATACTGCGAGAGACGACTGATCTCAGAAATGAGATAGCCTATATCTAAGGGTTTAGCCAAAAACCCATCAAATTGCGCAATGATTTGTGAGGCAATACCGCGCTCAGGCATCATACTTAGTAAGATTTTGGGGCTAGTAGCATAGATATTGAAAGCCGTTAAGGCGCTTAAATCGCTATGTTGATGCAGCTCATAATCCATTAATATTATTGGCTTAAGCTGAGCCGGCGCGACGCGAGACCATTGCTTATTAATACTAGCGACACTGTTGGCATCTATTACGGTGCGGACTATGGCGGGCAATAATAGATGGTTGAACAATTGCCGTAAATATCTAGCACTAATCTCGTCATTCACAAAGGCAATCAAACAGATGTCTGAGAAGTCGCTATTGAAGGGATAGACGGGCTGAAAAGAGGGCTGGTGTCGTGGCAAGCAAATACTAAAGGTACTGCCGACCTTGGGCTCACTTTCCAGATGAATAAAACCCCCTAAGAGTTGGGCAAAACTGTTGGAGATAGCTAAGCCTAGCCCCGTACCACCAAACTGCTGACTAATAGAATCGTTGGCTTGATTAAAAAAAGAAAATAGCTTGCTCTGTTCTGCCTGTTCAATGCCAATCCCGGTATCTTTGACACTAAAGCATAGCCATAGGTGCTCATCAGCCAAGTCAATATCAGGCTCTGCTGACGATTCATTAGCTGTGCTAGGGCTAGTGACTTTATACTTTTCTGCTAGGGTGGTCGCCCGCGCATTGATGGTGTGCTCGACATCATTAATATTTAAGCTATGAGCTTGCTGATGACCACGGCTAGTGCTCAATAACCTATTGGGTTTATGCGTTTGATTAGGGGCGAGATAGCGCGAATCATGCGTGGTCATAGGCTCTATAATTAAAGCCACATAACCGGATTGGGTGAATTTGATGGCATTACTAATTAAGTTCATCAAAATTTGTTGCAGACGCCCCGCATCCGTAGTGAGATAGCGAGGACACTGCGGATCAAAGAAGTAATGCAGCTCCACCCCTTGTCGGCGCGCATTGCCCACCATCAACTCACAAATTTGCTTGCATAAAGCTAGGATATCTACCGGCTCCGACGCCACTTTGAGCTTACCGGCATCAATTTTGGCCATATCCAGCATGCCATTGAGCATCGAGAGCATCGATTGACTGGCTTGCTTTAGGGTCTTCACGGTCTCTGTTTGGCTACTGTTTAGACCATCCATGAGTAGCAAATCTAGCATGCCAATCATCCCGCTGAGCGGCGTTCTTAGCTCATGCCCCATGATGGACCATAACTTATCAAAGTCGGCCAGACGAGAGTGTTGCTGTTGTAGCTCCTGCTCCGAGTCTGCAAGCTGCTGAGTCAGCGCATGGATATTATTTAGGACACCAGTAAACCCATAAATCTGCCCATGCTCACCAAACCACGGCATTATATGCAGTTGATAGCGCTGGCCATCTTCTAGGCTATCGACCAATAAGGTGCGGGTGACTCGCTGTGTTGCGAGCTTGCTTAGGGTCTGATGGGTAGCCTTATCTATTCCCGTAAAAAAGTCGGTGAGCGTATACCTCACATTATCCTGAAAGGTAGTCGAAAACACCTGCTCAAACCGTTGATTGGCAAAGCTAATTTTGCCATAGCGCTTGATAGTTAACATGGGCAATGGCGCATGATCAATCAAGCGATTTAAGCGATGGTTTAAAAGTTGCGAGCGGCGATAGTTTTTATGGAGCTGATAATTGATTCGGCTCAGCGCATGGCCCATTCGCAGAAATTCTGTCGCTACTTTTTGGTCGGTAAAGGGGGGTGAGGCATAGCTTTCTTTAGCATATAACGATAGGCTTTCAGTATAGCCAATGAGCTGCTCCCACTCGTTACGCCGTTTTAAAACAAAGCTCATTCCTATTAATAGCAGGACAATAGTGACCAATATAGGCACCCAATACCGATAAGCAGTCCATTCAATATTAACGGGTTTATGATACAGATTGACGTAGACCTGATAGCCGTCATCCAAGTCTATCCAGCCTGATAGTTTAGTATTATCAATAGTATAGAGGTTGGTTTCGTGCAGCGGCAGTAGCTGTGGTAGGGTGACGGTCTCAAGATTGGTATCGTCACTGCGATAGTAATCGTGAATATAGGTCTGTCCGGAGGGCGCCATCAGGATTAACTGGTAACTAATTCTCCTAATAAATGGCTTTTTTAGCAGTACTTTAAGGTCAGTTTGATTGCTGGCTCGATGCTCTTTTAGCTCATGTAATAGCCGGGAGAATACCTGTTGACTGCGCAGCTTTTGTTGTTCGACTGCCGCGCTATAAGCCAATACATAATACATCGCTAGCATTACAATTAAGGCTAGGAAATAAAAGGCAAGTAAGCGTTGCGAGGTCGAGGTGTTTTTCATGAGATATAAGGTAAACTCCGCTACGGTAGCGTTTAGAGAGTAGAAACTTAGTATAGCACTGTCTATAACACATCCCTACTAACACAGCAGGCTTAGGTTACTGAAGTTAAAACACTATATGGTCAGCAGTTAGACCAAGACCGACACTACAGATAAGCCTAAGAATACATCCATCTCTATATGGCTCAAGCCATTCAAGCATAGCAGTCCCTAGCGAACTGCCTTATAATGCCCTAAGCAACTCTTTTACTGCTCTATCTACCGCTAAAAATGCCATGAGGTTAATGAAATTAATATGCCAAAGCGCCGCTTACTATTTGCCGGAACGCCCGAATTCGCCGCCAGCAGTTTGCAGGCGCTAATTGACCAGCAGTCCGATCTCAATATTGAGATTGTCGCCGTCTATACCCAACCCGATCGTAAAGCTGGCCGAGGGCAAAAGGTAACGGCGTCGCCGGTAAAAGCAGTGGCACTAGCGCATGGCATCCCGGTTGAACAACCACTAACCTTTAAAAAGTCTAGCGACGATGGCATGGTTTCACGTGAAACATTAGCCAATTATCAGCCTGATATTATGGTGGTGGCTGCTTACGGGTTAATCCTACCTTTAGGCGTGTTAAATACCCCGACTTTCGGCTGCTTAAATATCCATGCCTCTTTGCTGCCACGCTGGCGAGGTGCCGCCCCTATTCATCGTGCTCTATTGGCTGGAGATAGCGAAACCGGTATCACTATTATGCAGATGGATTTAGGCCTAGATACGGGTGATATGCTCTATAAAGTGGCCTGCCCTATCACTGCGGATGATACTTCAGAGAGTCTGCACGATAAATTGGCCGTACTGGGCACTGAGGCTATTATTACGGTATTAAAAGACTTACCCACTTATCAAGCGAAGGCGGAAGCTCAAGATAGCAGCCAAGCCAACTATGCAGAAAAATTAAGCAAAGCAGAGGGTGAAATCGACTGGTCGCAATCAGCGGTGACGATTGAACGGCAGATTCGTGGTATGCATCCCTACCCTAGCACCTATACCTTTTTAGCCGATGGCGAGCAGTTTAAACGGGTCAAAGTCTTATCAGCACTCCCAGTGAATACTAGCCAGACCACAGATAAAGCCCCTGGTACGGTCATTAGCGTAGGCAAGAATGCTATTTTAGTCGCCTGTGGTAAAGCCCAACCCGAGGACGAAAAGGCAACGACCTTACGCCTCACTGGGCTACAATTCGCCGGTAGTAAACCTCTCAGTGCCGAACAAGTTTGTCAGGGCAACCAGCTAGACGATGGTGATCGTTTTGTCTCACAAGGTAATCAATAATGCAAAAGCACAACCAGAAGTCTAAAGCCAACGACCAACGCAATAGCCCTCCTGTCCATACCGATGTGCGCGTCGCTGTCATCAATACCTTATTGGCTATCCAACAAGGGCAGTCGTTAAGCCAATTGCTAGACCCCTTATTGAATAGTTTAAAAGGCGAAGATAAAGGCTTTGCCCATGCGCTATTGCTCACTACCCTACGCCATTGGTATGCAACGGGGCGCTTACTTGATTCGCTAGCGGATAACCCTGTGGAAGAAGTGGCGGTACGTACCACGATACAAGTGGGTATGACGCAGCTGCTCTATTTAAATGTAGCTGACCACGCAGCCATCCATGAAACAGTGGAAGCGGTCAAAAAGATAGACCTTGCCCGTGCCTCAGGGTTAATTAACGCCATCTTGCGTAAAGTCGCTAAAAATCCAAATAAATTCCGTAAAAAATGCAATAAGAACCACAGCCTACCGAATTGGTTGGCGCAGCAGCTTAAGAGCGATTGGCGCGAGCACTATGAAGCACTCACCAAAGGCTTACGAACGCCGGCTCCAATGTTTTTACGTGTGAATACTTTAGAGTCCGATGCCCAGACTTATCTGGAGCTATTGACAGCAATGGATGCTGAAGCAGACCTTAGCGACGAGACTGTGGCTAAGCTTATGACGCTGACAACCACAATTGACTTAGCAATAAATAGCAAGTCACAGGATGGCAAAGCTAGCCAAACTATTGAGCAAGACGTTATTTGCTTAACTGACAGCATGGCCGTCAGTCAATTACCTGATTTCGCTGAGGGCGCCGCCAGTGTGCAAGACGCCCATGCGCAATTGGCCGCGCCTATTATCCATCATGTCAGTCAGCAATTAGCAGCTACTATCGCAGCCAGCGAGACCCCGCGTCCATTACGGTTATTAGATGCCTGTGCTGCGCCCGGTGGTAAGCTCGCGCATTGGTTAGAATTGATAGACACTGACCTTAGTAATAGCAATGACAGCGAGCAAAATGACGACGATAGAAGTGGTCAGAGTGAAGCAATGTTTCACGTGAAACAGGGCGTAACCCTGACTGCCATTGATAATGACCCCAAACGTATCACGCGCATTTTTGAGAATTTAGAACGTCTGCAACTGCCTAGGACTATGTCTAAACATGAGCTCGATTTAGAGATTGTCTGCGCGGATGCTACGACTTGGCCGGCTAAAGATGTGGCTAGTTTTGACATAGCTAGTTTTGACGTGATATTGCTAGACGCGCCCTGTACTGCTACCGGAGTGATTCGTCGCCATCCCGATATTACCTTGCTACGTACCGAAGAAGATGTGGAGCAAACGGTGGAGCTACAAGCGCAGATTTTAGAGAACTTGTGGCGTCAGTTAAATCCAGGCGGTTATCTACTGTATATTACCTGCTCTATATTGAAGGCGGAAAACGTCGAGCAGATGCAGACCTTTTTAAAGCATCATGGCGATGCGGTAGCGGTCCCCTTTACGGATACAGCCTGTAATTGGGGCATTGAGCAAGCTGTAGGCCGTCAGTGTTTGCCGATTTATCCTAACGCTGTGACACCAACGGCTGTCGATGCAGAGGCTATTGATGAAGTTAATAGTGAAAGTGGTGATGAAGAGAGCAATGACCAAGCTGATATTATAAGCGGTGATGGCTTTTATTATGCGCTGCTGAAGAAAGCTTAATAGTTGTTTTTAAAAAAATTATAAGGAATGGAAATGGAATTTCCCGGTGAAAATTTATTAATAAAAATGTGGGAAACTCTGATAGAAAAAGGGGTTGGTGGGCTAATTATGCCTTATTATATCCCTTGGAAAAATAAGAAGCTTGCCCTAGGCCAAATTGAACTTGATAAAATAATTGAAGCGGCTACTACTAACGCTGAAAAAGAAATTATTCAGATTAGTAATAATCAAACACTTTTAATTGAACAAGATCAACCGAAAATTAATTACAACAATCTATCTCAATCGATATCTGTACAAGACATTGTTATTAAAAGCAATGAAAAAAGATTGTTACGTAAAGAGGTTAATGTAACTAAATCAATTGGTTATGCAAGTCAACGTTTAATAAATGATAATTCAGAGCCTCCTGATTATGAAATAAATGATGATTGGTTGAACACGTGGCGAGAGAACGCAAGTAAGGTAAGTGATGAGGAAGTACAGTCATTATGGGGTAATGTTTTAGCTCAAGAGTTCTTAGAGCCGGGACGCTATTCTTTAAGATTGCTTGAGTTTCTTAAAACGATGTCTAAGGAAGATGCATTGCTCATTGAAAAGCTTGCACCTTATACATCAGAGCTTGGAGTTATATATGGTTATTCTAACGAGCAGCCTCAATTTACTTCAAATAATAAGTTCTTAGATGCTTCAGGCTTAAATAGTAGCCAAATATCTTTATTGGAAGAAATAGGTATAATCTCTGGAGTCTCAACTCTTGGTATGACAAGACAAATTAATAATATAAGAAAGCAAGGTGAAGTTGGTTATCTGTCTTTTATATACCTAAGTAACAATAAGGTTTTAATGTTCTCTAATCAGAAATTATCTAAAAATATCGGTTTTGTATATTATGAAATCACTAAAATTGGTAGAGAGATCTTAAGTCTTATCAGTTATGAAGTTAAGCCTCAACATGTTGAATGGTTAGTAAGCCAATTGGAAAGTACTTATCAAATAACTATGTGCGAAAAAATTGACAATGGCTTCATTCCTAGACATCATTTTAATATGTAGTGAACGCCTAAAAAATAATCTTTGTTTAAATAAAAGTAAATACAGGACGATTCGATGAAATATATCAGTACCCGTGGTCAGACAGCCCCAATGGACTTTAGCGATGTGCTCTTGATGGGCTTGGCGCCAGATGGCGGCTTGATGTTGCCTGAGTGCTATCCGCAGATCGATAGCGCTACTTTAGCCGCTTGGCGCAAGCTAAGCTACCCTGAGTTGGCATTTGCGATTATGCGTCTGTTTGCGACGGATATTGCCGAAGATGACTTAAAAGATATCATCGAGCGGACTTATACCGAGACTGTATTTGGTAGCAGTGACATTACCCCTGTGCGTAAATTGGATAATAACCTGTACATCTTAGGGTTATCGAATGGCCCAACCCTAGCGTTTAAAGACGTGGCGATGCAATTTTTGGGCAATGCCTTTGAGTATGTGCTAAAAAAGAAAGACGAGCGCATCACTATCATTGGCGCGACCAGTGGCGATACCGGCAGTGCGGCTGAATATGCCCTACGAGGCAAGGACAATATCGAAGTCTTTATGCTGTCACCGCATGGCAAAATGAGTGCTTTCCAGCGCGCACAAATGTATAGTCTAACCGATGCCAATATCCATAACATCGCCATTAAAGGTATGTTTGATGATTGCCAAGATATCGTCAAAGCCTTACAGCAAGATGCTGATTTTAAAGCGAAATACAACCTAGGCACGGTCAACTCTATTAACTGGGGCCGCATCCTAGCGCAAATCGTTTATTACTTTAAAGCTTATTTTGCCGTCACGGATGCAGAGCATAGTAGCGCGGATACTAAGGTCAGCTTTAGCGTGCCATCAGGTAACTTCGGTAATATTTGTGCCGGTCATATTGCGCGTGAAATGGGCTTGCCGGTAGACCGCCTCATCGTGGCGACTAATGAGAACGACGTGCTCAACGACTTCTTTAATCAAGGCGCTTACCACCCTCGCCCAGCCGATAAGACTTATGTCACTTCCAGCCCCTCGATGGATATCTCTAAAGCCTCAAACTTTGAACGCTTTGTTTATCTGTTATTAGAAAAGAATACTGACCGCGTTCATGAGTTATTTGATGGGGTTAAATCCGGCACCGGTTTTGATTTAGCCGATGTCATGGAAGCCGTCAACAGTCGCTATGGTTTTGCTGCCGGCAAGTCTACCCATGCCGACCGCCTAGCTACTATCAAAGATTTGCATGAAAACTTCAATGATTTGATCGATCCGCATACGGCAGACGGGGTCAAAGTCGCGCGTGACTTGCAGCGAGAAGGCGAGATTGTTATTTGTGCTGAGACCGCTTTGCCCGTGAAGTTTGCTGAGACGATCGTAGAGGCGGTGGGCGAAATGGAGATCGAACGTCCGGCGCATACCCAAGGTCTAGAAGACTTAGCGCAGCACGTTACCATCCTAGATAATGATGCTGAGTTGGTCGCCCAAGAAATCCGTAATGCGGTTACGCCCAACGCTTAATAATAGGTTGAGTCGTGGTCTTAGGGCTGGCCTGCAAGTCTGCTGACAGTTTTGATTAAAATAGCCTCAGTGGACTTGCTGAAATTAAAGTAATTTAGAGTGAAATACTGCGGTCTCTGTCTGTCATTGTGCTATTGTGTTTAAGATTGTAAACTTGGTACCAGATTAGCGTAGGTTAATCGGTATTTTAGGATGGGAAGGTTAATGGATCTGTCGTCGTAGGCGGCGCACCGAGTAAAAATGCCAGTGCTATAAAAAGTTTGGCTTTCAGCGGTAGCGCTAGTGATGTGCAAGCAGGTCACGGTTTACTTTATGGATATAATAATGAGAATGACTAAAAAACAGAGCAATACGAAGTTTCGCGCGGCAGTGGTCAAACAGCTACTGGCGTCTAGCGTGATAGCAGCGCTACTGAGTACCGCCCCTGCCTACGCCAATAATCCGGCACCGACTATTAAAGCAGATGCGCCCAACCGTTATACCGTCAAAAAAGGCGATACTTTATGGGATATCTCTGGGCGTTATTTAGACAGTCCTTGGCGCTGGAAAGATATCTGGGCGACCAATAAACAAATCAAAAACCCGCACCTCATCTACCCTGGTGACATCATCATCATGTGTATCATTCAAGGCAAAACCTTGATTGGTGTGGACACGGGTGAAGGCTGTGCGGGCATCGAAAAGCAGTTGGGCTACGCGCCAGCAGGCCAGACGGTGACGATTACCTCTACAGCGGGCAGCATCCCCCCTATCCCGCTATCAGCCATCCAACACTGGCTCGATAAGACTCTGATCGTGAATCCAGCAGACTTTAACACCACGCCTTACGTGCTAGCGTCTAAAAATCGCAATTTAATTACGAGCGAAGGCGATAAAATATATGCGAAAGGCGTACCGCTTATAGTTGGCCAAAAGTATGGGGTTTACCATGAAGGCGACCCGTACGTAGATCCAAAAACGCAGCAAATCATTGGTTTAGAAGTGACGCAAGTGGCCACTGGTCTGGTCACCTCAGTCGCGGCTAATGGCGTCTCTAGCCTACAACTGACGGATACTTATGGCAAAGAAGTCCGTGAGGGCGACCGAGTCTTTGTTGAGTTGGGCAATACCGTACCGCCTGTCTTTTATCCTACCCCAGCTAAGGTCGACCGTGGTGGTCTAATTGTACGCGTCATGGGCTCGATCGGCTCAGCGGCGAAAGGCAGTGTCGTGGCCATTAACCTAGGTAGCAGTAATGGCGCCAAGCCTGGCGATGTCTTAACGGTCTATCGTAAAGGGCCCAAAGTCCGTGATGTCAAAGATAATGATACGCCCGTACAGCTACCGAGCGAACCTGCGGGTATGGTGATGGTATTTAAGACCTTTGGTAATATCAGCTATGCTTATGTACTAAGCTCTGAGCTGCCATTGAGTCCTGGCGATCAGCTATTACCCCCGCCTTATTTATAAGACCGGTTTAGCTGAATCCCCTATTAAACTTGAACTAGCCAGCATAATCCCTAGCGTCTTAATTAGGCGCTAGGTCAATCAAAAACTATAATAAAGCCATAACAATAGTAAAAATTACCTAAAAAATAGCCAGCGGATAATACGTGACATGGCAGCAGAGGTCTTCTGCAAGCAGCGCTGATACCCCCTAATTTATTAGAAGCGATGCTAATGACGCAAACTCTGACGACCGCTCAGCGCGATATTGTAACCCTCTGGTATCAAGTGAATGCCTCCCTTTCTGCTTATCGTAACCTGCTTGCTAGCTATGGCTCAGCCAGCGTAGCTTTAACGAAATCTGCTAGCGATTGGCAAGCTTTAGGAGTGCACCAAGCCCACCTAAACCGTTTTGATGAGCCTAATAAAGCTAAGCAAGCGCTAGCGGCTATTGAGCTGGCACTAACGCAAGGCCATTACGGCATTCTTTTTCAAGAAGACCCCCATTATCCTGCCCAACTTAAGCAAGTATTTGACCCCCCGCCCTTACTGTTTTATCGCGGTAATGCATCACGACTGCAGGAGCCACAAATTGCTATTGTGGGCACCCGCAACCCTACTGCACAAGCCCAGAAAATTACTTTTGATTTAGCGCAATACCTTGCTGAAGCTGGCTACATTATTACTAGCGGTTTAGCCGTCGGTGTCGATAGATATGCGCATCTAGGGGCACTGGCAGCCTCTACAAAGACAGATTCTATAAAAACAGCCTCTACAAAGAGTGGAGCTCAAGCTTTTCCTACCCAGAATGAGGGCTGGACTATCGGGGTTATGGGCACGGGTATTGATGCCTGCTATCCCAAACACCACGACCGTTTATTTGCGCAAATCGTTCGCCAAGGGGGTTGTCTGGTCTCAGAGCTGCTGCCGGGTACTCAGGCGAATAAACATACTTTCCCGCGGCGTAATCGTTTGGTGGCGGGTTTAAGTTTAGCTACTATCGTTAGCGAAGCCGCCGTAAAAAGTGGTTCGTTAATAACCGCGCGCTTGACCTCAGAGCAAGGCAAACAAGTCTTTGCCGTGCCCAGTCATATCGACAATAGCAATGCTGAAGGCTGCCATCATTTGATTCGCGAAGGTGCTACGTTAATTTATCACCCTGATCAGGTCATTGAGGATGTGCAGTTGCAAAGCCAGCAACCATTGAATGGTGTTAGCGGTCGTACGCGCGATAGCGATAGCCGGAATTCAGTTTTGCACGCCACGATAAAAACTAAGGCGAGTGCTGCCAGTATCAGAGCGAGCGGTAATGGCATAGGTTCAGCAGAAAATATAGCGGATAAAGGGGTTAAAGTAGAAGATATCGCAGCCCATTTACGGCCTTTATATCAGCAATTAGACTGGTCGGGGCAGGATTTGGATGCCCTAAAACGAGAGACTAAGTTGGAGACAGCCGCATTATTAGGGCAGTTGATGGAGCTGGAATTGCTTGGCGTCATTGTGCAGCAAGGTGGCCGCTATCTTAGGGTATAATTTAGCCTTTAAGGTCCGGTTTTGGACATTACCAACACCCAGTAAGTTTTTTATGACAAATTTAAGCTCTTTACCTGCTAATAATCTTCCTTTTGACGATGATATGAACCCAATGGGCTCTAAATCAGTGACTGAGTCAGTAGGGCAGGCGGCTCAATGGCTACAACAAGGCCATTTGCTCGCTTATCCTACCGAAAGTGTCTGGGGTATCGGCTGTGATGCTTACAATCAAAGCGCTGTGCAGCAGATATTAGCGATTAAGCAACGACCAGCCGCTAAAGGCATGATTGTCATTACCGACAGTAGCGAGCGTCTGACGCCTTTTTTGACCACGCTTAGCGCTGAGCAACGTAAGCTCATACTGGCCAGTTGGCAAAATCAGCAAACGACCGCGGAAGCCCAAGCGCATACTTGGCTGCTGCCCATTCCAGCTTCTTTGACTCCGCCGCTGCCGCACTGGATTACAGGCGAGCATCAGAGTATAGCTGTACGAGTGATTGCACACCCGCTAATCCGGCAGCTGTGTGAACAAATGGTGAGTGTAAGTAACCCTTTTGGCTTTATCGTGTCGACCAGTTGTAACCCTTCCGGACAAGACCCAGCCACTACTTTAGCGCAGGCCCATAGGTATTTTGGCGAGCAAATAGGGTATTTAAGCGCAGCAACTCTCGGATATGTGCAACCTAGCCAGATAAGAGATGCGGTTACGGGTCAGGTCATTCGCTAATTATTGGCCTAAAAAGTCTTACTGAGTGGAGTTCAGGCTAATCCGCTGCAGTTTATATTTTAATTTCACTCTTGACAGAAATGGGTGAATAGACCATGATAAGTTATCGAAGTAGGCTATATTTATTCATTTAGCTATTCATTTAGCACCCTAATTAGCTAGCGTTAATCAAAACCATTGCAGCGTCAATATTACAATAGAGTGACTCCAGTAGAGTAGATTATGAGATTAAACCCAACGACAGAGAAATTTATCCTACATTGGGGTGAGATGGGCACGCAGTGGGGGGTCAATCGTACGATGTCGCAAATTCATGCTTTGCTTTATATTATTGGTAAGCCGTTAAATGCTGAAGAAATTACGGATACCTTAGGAGTGGCGCGCTCTAACGTCTCTACCAGTATTAAAGAGCTGCAAAACTGGGGGCTCGTACAAAAAGTATCTATCTTAGGGGATCGTCGGGATCATTTTACGACCAACACCGATGTTTGGGAGCTGGCGCGTATTATAGTGGTGGAAAGACAAAAGCGTGAATTGGACCCTACCGTGCAGTTTTTGCAGGAGTTGATGGACAGCCCAGAATTTGAGCATGAAAACAGTAATGTAAAGGCGCGTATTAAAGACACGCATGAGTTTGTCGAGACAGTTACGACCTGGTCTACTGAAATGTTAAAACTGCCTACCAGTTCGTTAAAGAAGATACTCAAGCTTGGCGCTAGTATTAAGAAGTTTTTACGCTAAAGAAGGGATATTTTTGCTTAGTACCTCATAAATAATTTCTAAATAAAAAAATTTAATTATATATTTCAGTTTTGACAGAAATTAATAAAATTAGAATCAGTATTATTAGCGGTTAAAAAAGCCTCAATTTTACAGGCCAAGGAGTGTCAAAATGATAGATACAGGCAAGGATAAATATATCGCAACTGACGCTGATACTAACACTGCGCTGGCTTTGAATAAGCAAGTTGCTACACAGGCCAAGACGAAGCCGAATATGAATACAAAGCCCACTCCTCTGATAAAAAAATCGCAGACTAATCTGAATGACCAACTAAAAAAATACCCAACCCAGAAAGTGATTGGTAACTATCTATTTTATGGTGGGCCAATCGGGGGCGGGCTAATAGGCTTATTAATATGGATTGGTAGTGGAGAATTGCGGGCTATTTTAATCGTCCCTATTGCTATGATAATAGGGTTAGGACTGGGTCTTATTCCTGCGACACTTACGGGAGTCTTTGCAGCTTATTTTAAAGTAATCCGTGCTCCGCAGGGCTTAGCGTTAGTCACCATAACGGGGGCTTTTATTACCATTATTTATACCATGATTGCTTTTATGATGATGCGTGAGGGTATAGACATAGTGGGCGTCACCTTATCTGCTGGAATATTAGGTGGGCTGAGCGCCTTAATTACAGGCCTACTTTTTTTACCCAAACCTACAAGGCTGCAAAGCTGATAAATGGCTAATGATTCAAAAAGATAATAGGGGTTATCCCTCTAATCATATTCATTTATAACCTGGTTTATGTTGCTTAAATCATCCAAAACGTACTTTGACAAAGACTGGCAAATAGCACACGATGTCTTTAAAGGATTCGACTTAATTTAATAAATATAACCACTTAAAAGGAACCATAACATGAATATTTTAATTAGCGGTGGTAGCGGATTTATAGGCAGTGCCTTTAGTGACTGGCTGCAAAGCCACGCAGATATCCCTGTGCAAATCACTTGGCTCACCCGTGATGACAGTCAAGCGCATCCAGATTATGTGGCGATGATGAGCTACGATGAGTTACAGACTTCACCGCTGAGCTTTGATGTGATTATGAATTTAGCCGGCGCAGGGATCGCTGACTCGCGCTGGTCGGATGAGCGCAAACAGCTCTTACTCGATAGCCGTATCAAACCTACTCAAGCTATTTTAGATTATATCGCTCGCATAGAGGTAAAGCCGAAAGTACTAATCAGTGGCTCAGCGATTGGTTGGTATGGGGCACAAGGCAATAAGCCCTTAAATGAAACCAGTAGTTTTGCGCAAGATTTTGCTCATGACCTCTGTGAAACTTGGGAGCAATTGGCGATGCGTGCTACCGAATATGGGGTGCCGGTTGCTTTAGTGCGTACTGGGATTGTGATTCATCCCACAGGCGGTATGGTCGGAAAATTATTGACGCCTTTTAAGATGTGTGTAGGAGGTCAATTGGGTGATGGTGAGCAAATTATGAGCTGGATCAGTCGCACCGATTGGATTAGAGCCGCTTGGTTTATTATGCAACAACAACTGGCATCATCGTCTACATGGTCTACATGGTCTACATGGTCTACATCTGCTGCAGTTGGTAGCAAGATTTATAATCTCACCGCGCCAACTCCTATTACTAATGCCACCTTCACCAAAGCTATGGGCAGTTGGCTGCACCGTCCTACGCTATTTACTCTACCTACACCGTTATTGAAATTAATGTTTGGTGAAATGTCGACCTTGTTAGTGGATGGGCAGAAGGTGTTGCCAACAGCATTATTAGATGCTGGGTTTAGCTTTGAGCATACGACTATTCAGCAAGCTTTAGAGCAGCAATAAGCATTCATGTAAATCTCTTAGAGTAACGCTATGCTTATGGCTTATGTTTCACGTGAAACTACTATATTAACTCCAGCACTTAGATGTTCCACGTGAAACTTTTATTTAGTGAGATGGTTGGCTTTATCTGTACTGTAGTATCTATTCTATATTTAATCGCCAAAAAGGATTTAATCGCCAAAAAAGCTGTCAGAGATTCAAAGGTATTTTACTAGCCCTAGTTACTCTAGAGGGATTCAGCGTGGTGATAGGCAAAGTATTATTTATACTAAAATCTAAATAAAGACTTATCGTTATATTTCAGTTATGACAGAAATTGTAGAAATTAATAATTTACATATTAATTAATTAAGTGGTTAAGAAGTTGTAAATTGATAAAGGCTATCACTGTGAATAGCCATTAAGGAGCAAGCCATGCGCCATCCTTCGTTAGCTAATATCGAGTGGCAAGACCTACGAGAGCTTCGATCCATCGAAGTCGTCTATAACGTGGTATTGTCCCTGCCTTTTATATTGTTATCGTGGTATTCCGTGCTGCAGGGTTGGTGGTGGGTAGCCCTTAGCGCCTCGTTTTTCTTTTTTATGGCGGCATTACGACAAGCCCATGACTGCTATCACCGGACGCTCGGGGTGAGTCAGGGTGCTACTGAGTTGGTGTTGTTTGCACTGAGTATCACCATGTTATGCAGTACCCATGCTATCCGTTATACCCATCTCAACCATCACCGGGATCCGTTGGGTGTTAGCGATGTGGAGGGTAATTGGGCGCGCTTACCTTGGTATCAAGCTATTTTAGGCGGCGGTTTATTCTCTATCGCAATTCAGTGGTTTGGCCTGACTCATGGCAGTCAGCGCCAACGTAGATTAGTTATGGTGGATATGCTCTTAATTGGCTCGGTAGTCGTAGCTGCTATTATTACTATGCACCCCATTTTGGTCTATCACGTTTTAGTCATGTTATTAGCCAATATGTTGGTGGGATTCTTTGCGGTATGGAGCGTGCATCACGGCTGTGATGACATTGTTTATGCCCGCAGCGAGCGCCATCCTGTAGTGAATCTACTAACCTTTAACCTGCTCTATCACATTGAGCATCATCTCTTTCCTGCAGTACCTACCCATCATTTGCCGCAATTGGCCCTACGTTTAGATACTGCTGCGCCGCAATGGACTGGGCAGCCTGTTCTTCCTAAATTAAGCCAGCGTAAAGTTACGATAAGCCAGTAAGAAATAAGGCATTGCCAATGAAACAGAACGCCGATAAGTCGGTAGAGCAGACACTTGTAGTTCCAGAACCGTTCAACGAGGCGCTATTACCGCAACAGCTGTCAGCTCAAGAAAATGACTGGGGTATGCTGCTGGTTAAATTTAGTGCCATATCTGCCTTAATTAGTGGCGGCCTATTCGTGATTATAACTATGCTATACAGCGGTTTTACCGGAGGTGAAGTATCTTTTAATCCATTATTAGGCGTGATGGTGGCGGTATTTGGTGTGTTAATGTATGGCTTTATCCCAGCCGTTCTAACCGCTGGATGGCTAATTATTCGTAGATTGAAAGTGGCAAATTCTCGCACTTTATTTGAGATATTTATTGCGGCGGGTTTGCTAACAACTGGTTATAGTTACCTTATCCTGCAAGGGTCGATAGAGACTGCTATACAGTTTTTGGGATTCGGTTTGATAGGGGGACTTAGTGCGGTAATAACGGCTTGGTACTTGCTAAAAAAACCTCAGCAAGATACCACTGCCCCACCTTTATAATAATAAATTTCATTAAAAAAGACCTAAGCACTAAGCACTAACGCTTAAAAAGTATCGTTTTATTATGAAGTATCGTTTTATTATGAAGTATTCCTCATGAAAAATAGGTGAAACATGCGGGACCATGTGGTGGTCAGCGCAAAGCTGCTTTAAGATGACGGGTCTCTATCCTTAAAAAAATGCACATCTATGTGGCTTTTTATTCTCCTTACTCAAGCCTTAGCCCTCTCGACCACACTAATTCTAGGCTGGTTTTTGCGTCCGCAAAAGACCTTTAGCAAAGTCATTTTAACTATAGTTATCTTTGCTCTGAGTAACGCGGTATTGTTTTATGGCCTCAGTGAGTTTTGGCGTGAACGTTTCCGTATTTATTTAATTTTCAGTATCCTACAAGGGTTTATGGTCTATGCAGCGCTGATTGTAGGCGCGTTCGGCCTGCTGTATTGCCGAGTATTAAAGCGTAAGTCACGGCCCAAGTTAGCCCGTCTATTAGCAGTAATGACTTATATAGGTATCGTTGGATTGGCGGTCTTTAATGGCTATGCTCCGGTGGTAAAACGCCTCACGGTGACTGTCGATAAACCTTTAGCTGCGCCTATAAAGCTAGCCTTAGTCTCCGATACCCATTGGGGCAAATGGTTTGGTAACCGGAAAATCGATAAGTTGGTTGGCTTGATTAACGGAGAGCAGGTCGATGCCGTGGTATTAGCTGGCGACATCATGGACGACACCACGATTTACTATGATAAAACGGGTATGGCCGCGCACTTTGCTAAGCTACAAGCACCGCTTGGCGTATACGCGGTACTCGGCAATCACGACTATTTAGGCTATGAAGAAAAGATTGCTCAAGCGGTTACTGAAGCAGGTATTAATGTATTGGACAATGAGTCGGTGTTATTAGCGGATAAGGTATGGCTGGTGGGACGTTCGGATGATTTAGACCGCACCCGCTTATCGGCAGCAGACTTATTACAGCCATTAAACGCTGATAAACCCATTATATTCTTAGAGCACCGTCCCTCTACTATTCCAGAGATTAGCGCCTTGCCTATCGATTTACACTTATCAGGCCATACTCATGGCGGGCAAATCTTTCCTTTAACCACCTTAATGCACTGGTTTTCCCCATTAGCTTATGGCACTAAAACCGTCAATGACACGCAGTTTTTGGTATCGTCCGGCTTCGGTATTGGTAGCGTGCCTTTTCGCTTAGGCACTCGCTCCGAAATTTGGATAGTGACCTTAGTATCTGTAGATGCAGAGTAGTAGCGGGAGTCCCAACAGACCGCTATCCCTAACAAAAAAGCCACCGTATAAGGTGGCTTTGCTAACTTAGAGAGGGTCAGGCGAATTAAGTTTTGCGCCTTATTCTAGGCCGTTGCTACTCAGCTTCCGTGAGTAAAGGGCTGACAAAGCTATGCATCTTAGCAATCATCTGCGTGGTCTCGTGCCGCATACCTTTGTGCACACTCATAAAATGCAAGAACCCATGTGGGGCTTGTTTGACGCGATAGATTTCTACCTCGGTACCACACTCTTGCAATTTTTTGGCATAAGCTAGCCCTTCATCTTTCAACAAATCCAATTCCGCGATCACGCTTAGCGCAGGGCATAAGTTCTCGCAATAGCCGTGCATTGGCGACACTAAGGGATGGGTCGAGGTGCCATCATTATTCTTTAAATACGCTTGGCTAAACACGTCCATATCGTTGGCATTGAGCAACATACCACTGCCATACTGCTGACGACTGGGATAGATATTGTCAAAGTCGGTAATCGGATACAGCAGCACTTGTGCTAATGGAGCGTGCGGTAGGGTGGTTACGGCAGTAGCCTCGCGAGTTGTATTGGCGCTTAACTGGGCCAGCAAGGTGGCTAAACAGCCTCCAGCACTATCACCGGATACCACGATACGTTCAGGCAGTGCTCCTAAAGTGGGAGCGTTAGCATACAGCCATTGATATGCGGCTACGGAGTCGTAAAGGGCAGTAGGGGCTTTGTCTTTCGGTGCCAAGCGATAGTCTACACTGACGACAGACCAGCCTGTTTGCTCGCAGACTTGATGGCAGAATTCGTGGTGAGTGGCGATGCTGCCAATACAAAACCCGCCGCCGTGCATAAATAACATAGCGACTTGATCAGGATTGCCTGAGCCTGCTTGATAACAGCGGATACGCATGGCCTTGCCATCGCTATTGGTAATACTTTGATCATAATAGCTGACTGGCAATTGCCCTTGCCTGCTTTTTTTACCTTTACTTTTACCTTTATCAGTAGCTTGGTTGTCGCTAGCTTGATTAGGTTTGGGTATTGCAGAATTTTGAATACGTTGGGGGTCTTGTAGCGACACAGCAATCGCAGAAAACAGCGTACGCAGGTGCGATAAAGTCTCGAGCGTTAATGGCTGGCGCGCTTTATTACTAAGGCCCAGAATAAGACGCATATGCGCATCAGCTTCGGGCAACTCATCAGCACTGTGGCCGCCCGCAATAGTGTTTAAACGGTTTAAGACTATATCCGGCAGATAGCCGATAGCTTTAGTCGTGTGATGCAAGCCATGCAAGCCATGAGTGACCACTTTTTTTAGACGTTGCGGCTCGGCAAGCGCCATAAAATGGGGTAGACGCATAAGAGTCCCTCCTGTAAATGTTATAAGTAACTTATAGCAGTTACTTATCCTTAGCAATTAAAATCTAGCTCGAACGCCTAATGGTAATCAAATTACTTTCTGAGCTAAAAATTTTTAACAGGGATTTTTGAGATAAAGATTCAGCAAAAAGCTTGAATAAAGGTTAAATGCACAGATATTACTAAACACCTAACAAATACTCTAGTTTAAGGCTTGAAATATAAGGTGATGACCTTTATCAATCACCTAACGATTATAGACTATCGCGTGGTGCTGGTTTTTAGAGGTAGGACTGCTTTTTTTAGCCAGTACGGTCATAGAGAGTATGTTTTTCAGACCTCTGGTCACCCGCATACGATAGTTATTTGCCTTTTAGCCTCTGTGGTCACACAGTAGGCCTAGTTATTAAGAGTTATCAAGAGTTATCAAAATTATTATTGGAAAATACTAAATAGGAGTCACCATGAGCGAACGTCCTGAGCAAAATGCCCCAAATCAAGAGTTTGATACTAAAAACCCGCAAGCGGCACAAGGTAATATCGACCGCGAAGGCACAGTATTAGAACAAACTATGGATGAGTTTAATCCAGAAACTAACGATGGTGACAACGAAACTATCGATAATGACATCAATGGCAATGCCTTTGAGGCGCGTATTGCAGAGTTAGAAGGGGCGCTAAAAGACGCCAAAGAAGGGCAAGCGCGTGCCAATGCCGATGCTTACAATGCGCAAAAACGTATGGAGCAAGAGACGGAAAAAAGCCGTAAATTCGCTCTACAGAAATTCGCAAAAGAATTGCTCGAAGTGGTCGATAACTTAGAGCGCGCTATCGTGAGCGTGCAGCAAGATACCGATGCCGATGATGCGATTATGGAAGGCGTGAAACTAACGCATAAATCGCTATTAAGCGTGCTGAACAAGCACGGTGTTGAGCTGGTAGATCCACAAGGCGAAAAGTTTAATGCCGATTTCCATGAAGCTGTAGGGATTGATCCAGAAGCGCCAGCCGATATGGTGGGCGAAGTATTGCAAAAAGGCTATACCTTAAATGGTCGCTTATTGCGTCCTGCTATCGTCCGTGTGGGTCAGTAAGGCCTTTATTAGGTTAATAAGCCCTTTAAAGCGCCTTAAATAACAAAAATTCACATAAAAGGTGAGATTTATAAGGCCAGTGGCTTGAAAAACTCGCCTTTTAAACCGATATAAATACACAGCAAACGAGGACGGAATCTCTTTAGGCCACTATCAAGCTAAGCGTCGTATTAAGCGCGAGTGGTTCAGAGAGCCTAACTCCTCGTCTATTTAGATAGATTATGTACTTTAGGTACATTTAATAATTGAAATATTAATTAGAAATTGGAGTAATGATTTATGGCTAAGACCATTGGTATTGATCTAGGTACTACCAACTCTTGCGTAGCAGTAATGGAAGGTGACAAAGTTAAAGTCATCGAAAATGCTGAAGGTACGCGTACTACCCCTTCTATCATCGCTTATAAAGATGGCGAGACCCTAGTTGGCCAGTCTGCAAAGCGTCAGGCGGTCACTAACCCACACAACACTTTATTTGCGATTAAGCGCCTTATCGGTCGTCGTTTCGAAGATAAAGTCGTGCAAAAAGACGTGGGCATGGTGCCATACAAAATCGTTAAAGCAGACAACGGTGATGCTTGGGTAGAAGTAAACGGCAAAAAAATGGCACCACCGCAGATTTCTGCTGAAGTGCTAATGAAAATGAAAAAGACCGCTGAAGACTATCTAGGTGAGACGGTAACGGATGCCGTAGTAACTGTACCGGCTTACTTTAATGACTCACAGCGTCAAGCGACTAAAGATGCGGGTAAAATCGCTGGTCTAAACGTTAAGCGTATCATTAACGAGCCAACGGCCGCTGCCCTTGCATACGGCATGGACAAAAAAGAAGGCGATCGCACGATTGCTGTCTATGACTTAGGTGGTGGTACTTTTGACGTATCAATCATCGAAATCGCTGACGTTGATGGCGAGCAGCAGTTTGAAGTTCTGTCTACCAACGGTGATACTTTCCTTGGTGGTGAAGACTTTGACTCAGCTTTGATCGAATTCTTGGTAGAAGAGTTTAAAAAAGAGCAAGACTTCAACCTTAAAGGTGATGCGCTAGCGATGCAGCGTCTAAAAGAAGCTGCTGAAAAAGCAAAAATCGAGCTATCAAGCGCGCAAAGCACTGAAGTAAACCTGCCGTATATCACAGCAGACAGCTCAGGTCCTAAGCATTTGGTAGTGACCATCAGCCGCTCTAAGCTAGAAGCATTAACCGAAGCTTTGGTACAGCGTACTCTAGAGCCTTGCCGTATCGCTCTTGAAGACGCTGGCTTGAAGAAAACAGACATCAACGACGTAATCCTAGTCGGTGGTCAGACTCGTATGCCGCTAGTCCAGCAAAAAGTACAAGAGTTCTTCGGTCAAGAGCCACGTAGAGACGTGAACCCTGATGAAGCCGTAGCCGTTGGTGCAGCGATTCAAGGTGCCGTATTATCAGGCGACAAAACTGACGTCTTGCTACTTGACGTGACACCACTGACCCTAGGTATCGAAACTATGGGCGGCGTGATGACCGGTATTATCGAGAAAAACACGATGATTCCTACTAAGAAATCACAAGTGTTCTCGACTGCTGAAGACAACCAACCTGCGGTTACTATTAAAGTATTCCAAGGTGAGCGTAAAATTGCTGCACAAAACAAAATGCTTGGCGAATTCAACCTATCGGATATCCCACCAGCACCACGTGGTATCCCACAGATCGAAGTGACCTTTGACATCAACGCTGATGGTATCATGAACATTTCAGCGAAAGACAAAGGTACGGGCAAAGAGCAAAGCATCCAAATTAAAGCAGACTCAGGTTTGTCGGATGAAGAAGTCGAACAAATGGTGCGTGACGCCGAAGCGAACGCTGCGGAAGATGAGAAATTTGCTGCTCTAGCGCAAGTGCGTAACGAAGCTGATGGCCGTATCCATGCTATCCAAAAAGCTTTGAAAGAGGCTGCGGATAAAGTATCTGACGAAGAAAAAGCATCGGTTGAGACCGCTATCACTGAGCTTGAAGCTGTCATCAGAGAAGACGACCATGATGAGATCAAAGCGAAGCTTGAAGCGCTAGACAATGCTTTCTTGCCTGTTAGCCAAAAGATTTATGCGGGCGCAGGGGCTGAAGGTATGGACCCGAACCAAGCACAACCAGCAGATGCTGATGTGGACAGCACTAAAGCGGACGACGATGTCGTAGACGCTGAGTTCACTGAAGTGAAAGATGAAGACAAATAAGACGGCTTAGTCTTACACGTAAAAAGTCTTAAGTCTTAAATAAAAAAACGCATCCTAAGGGGTGCGTTTTTTTTTGGTCGTTATTTTTATTGAGTGGTTTGCCATGGTTTGTCATGGTCTGTTTTAGCTACTTTACTTTTTAAATGGCTAAACCAACTGCGCACTGATAATAAGCGCGTCATAAGTCAGAGTGACTTGACCGTCTGTAGTAGCAAACTGCTCAAGATACTGCTGCTCAAAGTCTGCCAAGCGCTGTTTATTCCAAAAAGGCGGCGAAGATAAGGCCTCTGGATTGTCTTTAGAGGAGGCCGGTATCGCAGTGACCCCAGTGGCTTTAAGATGCCGTAAGACGGCGTAAGGGGTCGCAAAATTTAAGGTACGGCGATAGGTGTCACAGTAGTGAACCGTAAAGCCAGACTGCTCAAGCTGCGCGCGCCATTGCTCGCTACTAGGATAATGCAGACCTTGGCCAGTTAAGGTTTTAAATTCATGAAAATGCTCAGGGGTGAAGGTACTAAAGAGCAATTGGCCTCCGCGCTGCAATTGCTCAGCCGCCTGGGTAATAAAGGCTAAGGGTGAGTCAAACCATTGAATGGCATTGGCACTGACTACTAGGCTGTGATTATCCCCCAATCCAGTAATGTCATTATAAGTCGAGCGCTCCGCATCGCCTATATGGATGCGAGCTGCAGGCACGATGGCTTGTAAAGGGGCAGCATGCGTCTGACATAACTCATTAATGAGCCAGCGCTCTGATTGTAAGGTTTGGGCTAGCAAAGTCGTTAATTGCCCACTACCAGCGCCCACTTCTAGGACACTGGTATGCTGGGTGGTCAGCAGCAGCTCAACTAGGCGTTGGCAGATGGCCTGTTGAATAACAGCATGATTATCATAGCTTTGGGCTAGTGAGAAGCGCTGGGCAATCAATTGTTTGCGAGTATGTAAATGGGACGTTATGAGGTGAGTCATACTGGATACTTATCAGTAGGGGTAAATAAGGGATAACCGTCGCTCGCTCTCTTGCTAGCAGGCATGATTGAGCATTTTATTGACAGCGACGGGTTATTTATGTAGTTATTTATAGAAACGAGCTATTTACAGGGATTGACTGTTTTTCATAGAGATTGACTTTTTAGAGCCACTACCTATTTATTATAGACCCTTTGTTACAGACACTAAGTTTATCAGCATAGCCGCGCTATAAAGCCGCGATTAACGCCTGTAAGTCAGCCTCTTGTAGGGTAGCATTGAGCACGAGACGAATCCGCGAGCTCCCTTTAGCGACCGTTGGCGGACGAATAGGCAAAGCATAAAATCCAGCCTGGCGCAGTTGTGCCGCTTTTGCCATTGCCGCCGCATTACTGCCTAAAAGGTAGGGCACGATATGCGAGTCTGAATGCATGGGGTGGCTGCTTATATCCGCCACTGCCGCTCTTAGGGTGCATGCAAGCCCAGCCAGTCTCTCCCGCTCTGCCGTATAGTCTGGCAGCTTGGCCAAAATAAACCGTGTCCAAGCATGATTGACAGCGGGTAGGGCGGTGCTAAAGATAAGCGGACGCATCGTATTAATCAACCAAGACTTTATTGTAGGGTGACAAAGGACGTAAGCGCCCATTGAGGCCATAGCTTTGCCAAAGGTACCGACTAGGTAATCGATATCAGCCAGCGTCCCTGTTTGTTCTGCCAGCCCTAAGCCCGAGTCCCCAAACACCCCCACGGCGTGGGCTTCATCGACATATAACTCGATACGCGCATCAGATTGCTTTAAGTCGACCAAATCGGGCAAATCAGCAAAGTCACCATCCATACTAAATAGGCTCTCAGTCACGATAATAATGCGCTGGTAGCCGTCGTCTGCTTTCGCAATTAACTGCCGCAGATGGTCATGGTCATTATGGCGGTAGCGCTGATAATCACAGCGGCTCAACTGAATGCCATCAATCAGGCTAGCGTGAACCAGTTTGTCCGCTAAAATCAGGGTCTTGAGCGGCAGTTTTGTGAGGGCGGGCAGTAAGCCTATATTGACATGATAACCACTGTTAAACACCAAAGCTGCACGGTCATAGGAAGGCGCTAGCGGCTGGCTAGTAGCAGTTAGCGCCCGTTGCCACCAGTCACTAAGGTCGCATTCTAATTGGTCTATTTGCTCATTATTGCCCGTCAATAGCCGCGAGGAAGAAGACCCAAAGCGCAAAGTCTCTGTATGGTAATGTTCTAAAAATGCTGCCGCTAAATCTTTATCAGCCGCTAAACCTAGATAATCATTGGAAGAGACATTAAGCAGTCGCTGGCTATCCGTATAGATATAGCGACCTTCATGGCGTAGCGCAGGGATAGCCCGCTGTTGATCGGCGTTATTTAATAACTCTAGCTGCTGTTGGTAATGGGACAAAACATTCATGATAGAAAGCTTACTCAGTGAGTCAGAAGGTAGGAATAGAGACTTTGTTAGAGACTTTAACGCAAAAATAGGGATTCAGATACTAATCGTGCTACTTGTAACAAATGGTTTCATAAGGGCATTAATTAACCTTTTTATACATAAATCATTGTAAAAGTTAACGTCTTTGCTATTAAAGACTGACAGAACTCGAGAAATATTTAGTTACTATAGGTTTCATGAACAGACGGCGTGCATAACTAATTTTTACTATTGGTTAAAGCATAAAATCTACATTTAACTAATTAATATAATTATCTTTGGAGAAGACTATGAAAACATTACAAAAAGCTATCCTTGCTCTAGCTACAGGTTCACTACTAAGCATGGGCGCACAAGCCGCAGTTAGCTATGCCGGTCAGCCCTACGCTGGTGTAAAAGTGGGTCAGTACAGCCCTGATTTAGACGACAATGACGATGCCACTTCTTATGGAGTATATGGCGGTTATAAAATGGCCAATAACTTTGGTGTGGAAGCCGAGTACCTAGGTACTGATGATGCTGACTCTTATGAGGATGCTCTTAATAGAGAAGAATATTCTGCTAAAGTTTATGGTTTATATGGTACTTACGATTATACTTTCCCTAATACTAACCTATACGCTAAAGGCCGTTTAGGGGTAGCTAAAAACGAAGTTAAAGCCACTAATACCTTTAAACCAACAGGCGCTACTGAAGAAGACAAGTATTCAGATACCGGACTTGCTGGTGGTTTAGGCCTTGGCTACAATGTTACTCCCATGGCTTCGGTAGAAGCTATGTATAACATGTACCCTACTATTGAAGCGTCTAATAATGATGATGTAGATGTAAGTGGCATCACGCTAGGCGCTCATCTTAAATTCTAATTAAATCCAGCTGTGTAACCGCTGTGATGGTTTAAAATTAGTAAAAGCAAGCTTGGACATAAAAGCTTGAAGAGATAGAAAAGCACGGCTACTTCGGTAGTCGTGTTTTTTATTATGTAATCCTTTATTTAACCCTTCATGTAACCCCGCAATCATAAATCATTGCAAATCTTAACGTCTAAGCCATCAAACAGCGACACAGTCTTTGAAATATCTTGTTACTATTACCTCATCGGTAGCAAACATATAAAGTTAATAGATTTCTACTATCGGTATGAATGATTAGCTTAAGTTTTTACCTCACAGTTTTAGGAGAAGACCATGACTACATTACAAAAAACCTTACTTGCCCTAGCCACTGGCTCATTATTAAGCGTGAGCGCTCAAGCCGCTGTCAACTATACGGGCACGCCTTATGTCGGTGTCAAAGCGGGTCAATTCATGTTAGATGATGATGGTACGCAAAAGCTCGACAAGGCGACGGCTTACGGAGTTTACGGCGGTTATAACTTTGATCCTAATTTCGGTGTCGAAGTAGAGTTTTTAGGTTCAGATGATGCCGATGTTAGAGTAAATGGTGTGGACGGTGAGTATGACGTCAAAACCTATGGTGCATACGGGACTTATCGTTACTACCTACCCAATGCGAGCGGGTTATACGCTAAAGGTAAGTTAGGTATCGCCAAAACAGAAGCTGATGTTAACTATAGCAATGGTACGAGTACCTCATCTGATGATACGGGTATTGCTGGCGGTATTGGTCTTGGCTTAGCAGTCAATAACAGTATGAGCATCGAAGGCGAGTATGCGATGGCTGATAGCGATATTGATTCTAAACTATGGACAGTAGGTGCTCATCTTAAGTTCTAAAAACTCTAATCAAGCCAAGCTGTTGCATGGCAGTTACAGTCCAAAGTGAGCTCAAGAAAATTTGAGAATATAAGACAGCACGGCTACTTCGGTAGTCGTGTTTTTTATGGCGTTAAAAATACTTACTTAGAATGTTATTAGTTATTTATTTAATAAGTTGAATAGAGTTTTATATTTATAATTAAGCTGTAATTATTAAGATATCTATTTCTGTTATTAAGATGGCTATTTTCTGGGTTGGTAAGTCTAATAATTAATCTATATTAATAAAAATTAATTTTTTAAATAAAGGCTATACGGGCTGCAAAGAAAAAAATTTATATAAATATATGATTTTTATAATAATAATTAAGATTTAAACGTTAAATAAAATAGATTGTAACTGCTATAAATATAAATAATTGCAAAACTTAACGCCCCACCTATCAAACTAAGACACAGTTTTCGAAATATCTTGTTACTATAGTTCCATCGTTAGTTGATAAACAAATTTATAAACCTAATCCAGAAAGTGATTAACTGAATTTGCTTATCAATACTATTTATTAAAAGGAGACAACGATGAATACTCTACAAAAAACATTAATTGCCTTAGCTACAGGATCACTATTAAGCGTTAGCGCCCAAGCAGCGGTTAACTATGCTGGCCAGCCATACGTTGGTGTCAAAGCCGGTCAATTTAATTTAGACGTTGATGATGCTGATAAGCCAACTGCTTATGGTGTCTACGGTGGGTATAACTTCGATCCTAACTTCGGTGTCGAAGTAGAATACATGGGTTCAGACGATGCAGATTATAGAACCAATGGCGAAATCGATGCGAAAACCTATGGCGCCTATGGTACTTATCGTTACTATGTACCTAACGCTAGTGGCCTATATGCCAAAGGTAAATTAGGTATTGCTAAGACTGAAGTTGAAGCCTCAGCTCCAGGTGTAAACATCTCTTCTAGCGATACAGGTCTAGCCGGTGGTGTTGGTCTTGGTCTAGCGGTCAATAACAATATGAGCATCGAAGGCGAATACGCCATGACAGACAGCGATGCTGATGCAAAACTTTGGACTATTGGTGCCCATTTGAAGTTCTAATAACTGGCTAAAATCGTCTATGAGTAGTTTACTAAATGAGTAGTTAGTTACTAATTTTTATAGGCGAAACAGCTAGATAGAATAGTTAGATAGCATGAAAAAAAACGACTGCAATTGCGGTCGTTTTTTTTGTGGGCGGTTAATTAGTCTCGAATTGTGCTACATTAAATGAAGGTAATAAAAAAATCGACTGTGTGCAATCATTGGCCTGTAATTAATGCCCTTAAATCGCTACAGTCTAATACTGTTTTCACTATAGACACTGGCGGCGGATATAAAGTATTACGCGCCACTAAAGCCTTAATTAGCCACTCTTTTCTGTCTTATCCAATAGGTGATAGTCATAAAGTATAGGGATACTGGCAGCAGGTCGCTTATTAAGTCAAGGAGACCGTCATGATTATCGAGCCGTGGCACTGGTTAGTACTAGGGATGGTGTTGGTCATTCTGGAAATGTTTATCACCACCTTTGCGAGTCTGGGCTTTGGCTTGGCAGCCATTATTGTTGCTGGCCTAGCCTGGCTATTGCCGCTGCCTTTTTTTGCGCAGGTCGTTATCTGGTTGGTACTGTCTAGTATTTTTGTCTTAGCTTGGTTTAAATACATCAAGCCGTTGTCCGTTACCAGAACTAAAGCAGGATTGGGTGGGGCAGTTATCATCGGTGAGACCGGGATGATTATCGTCAAACCCACGCCAGACCGTGCCGGTACAGTGCGTTTTAGCGTGCCCATCGTAGGGGCAGCAGAATGGATGTGTCGTACCTCAGGTGAAGAGGTCGAGATAGGGGATCGCGTGGTGGTCACCGATATCGTCGGCAATGAATTAATTGTCAGTAGCGCTAAGACCTTGGCTGAGCTGAATATGGCCAGTACTAGCCATAAATAACTATTCTATAAATAACGACCATATAAATAGCGCATATAAGCGCAAGTAAAGGGGAAGGTAATGGGTAATTTTAGTATCGTCTTGTTGGTGCTGATAGCACTGGTAGTATTCACTATATTCAAAGGGGTGCGCATTGTGCCACAGGGGTATAAATGGATTGTGCAGCGCCTAGGTAAGTACCAGCAAACGCTAGAGCCTGGCCTAAACCTCATTATTCCTTATGTGGATGTGGTGGCATATAAAGTCACCACCAAAGACATCGTGTTGGATATTCCTTCGCAAGAAGTGATTACTCGCGATAACGTGGTCATCATTGCGAACGCAGTCGCCTATATCAATATCGTGCGACCGGATAAAGCGGTCTATGGTATTGAAGATTATGAATATGGTATTCGTAACTTAGTCCAGACTTCGTTGCGCTCAATCATTGGTGAGATGGATTTGGATAGTGCGCTCTCTAGCCGTGACCAAATTAAAGCTCAGCTCAAACATGCGATTTCTGAAGATATCGCCGATTGGGGGATCACGCTCAAGACGGTAGAAATTCAGGATATTAACCCATCACAGACCATGCAGATGTCGATGGAAGAGCAGGCTGCAGCCGAGCGTTTACGCCGAGCGACGGTGACTCGCGCCGATGGTCAGAAGCAGGCGGCGATTTTAGAAGCGGATGGTCGTCTAGAAGCGTCACGCCGTGATGCCGAAGCGCAAGTCGTACTGGCGAAAGGGTCAGAAGAGTCGATTCGCCTGATCAGCAGTGCCATGGGGACTGAAGAAATGCCTATCGTTTATTTGTTGGGTGAGCAGTATATTAAAGCTATGCGCGATTTGGCCGAATCTGATAACGCCAAGATGGTGGTATTGCCCGCGGATATCTTGAGTACGGTTAAAGGTATGGTCGGAGACAAGCTTAAAGTGTAGTTCATAATTTATGCTTTATTAGCACATATAGAAAAGACCTCATATGAGGTCTTTTTTGCGTTATGAGAGTGATAAATCCTGTTAAAAAGCTATTTTTCGCAGGCAACTGGATACGCTTAGGGAATAAAAGCGGTACATAAGAGTCCTGTATCAGCACCAGTCGTCAAGGCTATACTAAAGGATTGTTTTATATTTAAATAATTTATCAAATTGCATAAAAATAAGCACGATTGCATAAGGATTTTATAAGCATGACTCAAGCCAATGATAAGACTAACAAGACCAACCTAGTTCAGGGTAGTCCTCTCCCATACAGTATCTTAGATGCTACTCATCCCAATGCTGCCTATCCTGAGCAAAAGCTTGAAATACGCGGTGGCGGGTTTGGTTCTGATGCCGCTGCGCATCCGAGCAATGCTCAGCAGTTCTATACCTTAGCTGACCGTGGTCCCAACTCTGATTTCGAAGGGATTGCGGGTGCCGGCAAGCAGTTTTTAGTGCCAGATTATACGCCGCGTATTGGTCTGTTTGAGATTCAAGAAGACGGCCAAATTACTAAAATTAAAGAGATATTATTAAAAGACCCACAAGGCAATCCAATTACTGGTATACCCAATCCTAAAGCCTTTGGCGGCACCAATGAAGTGCCTTACGACGTCGCTGGCCAGCCAATGACCGTCAATCCAGAGCTGCCTTATGATGAGGTCACTAATCCCATCCGTGCTGACCGTTATGGCTTAGATCCTGAGGGCTTAGCTGCGCTTGCTGATGGCACTTTTTGGGTGAGCGATGAATATGGTCCCCATCTAGTGCATTACGATGCGCAAGGGGTGGAAATCGAGCGTATCAATCCGTTTGCTCATGACGAGCGCAACAATGTCATAGTGGCTGGCAAGCCTATCGTACTGCCTGCCGAGCTAGCAAAACGTCGAACCAATAAAAGTATGGAAGGGCTAACGATTACGCCAGACCAAACGACTTTAGTGGGTATCATGGAATCGGCGCTTGACAATCCCGATAAGTCTGTTCGCCAATCGGCACTTACCCGTATCGTAACCATTAACCTTAAGACCGGTCAAATCGGCCAGTACCTCTATCGCCGCAACCACGCAAAATACGTGAACTCAGGTATTACCGCTATTAATGACCACGAGTTTTATGTGATTGAGCACGACCGCAAGTTTCCGCTAGTCGATGCGGATGTAGAAAAACACGTTTATAGAATTGATATTACGGATGCTACCGATATTGAAAGTTTAGCGGATAGCGAGACACTCAAGCAGTCTGCTGATTTAGGCTTAATGGTCGCAGGTCAGACCCTTGAACAATATACCGCTGAAGGTGATGCAGCCGGTTGGGAGGCCTTAAGCAAGCTTGGTATTCATCCCATTAAAAAGACCTTAGCGGTTGATGTGTTGGCGGCGGTAAAAGGCTATCCGCATAATAAGCTTGAGGGCTTGTGGCTATGCCAAGATGGCACGTTAGGGCTACTAAATGATGATGACTTCGCTATGACCGATTCGGATGCCGGTGTTGAGCATAAGTATCTCGATAGCGATAAAACCATTATAGATACCACGCATTTATATATCGTTACGCCTAGCGCCTAGTCAGCTTTCTAAAATTAACCTATAAACTGCAGTATTAGCCATTAAAAAGACCTCAATTGAGGTCTTTTTTTGTTTTGTCTTTTTAAGTTTACGTCAAAAGGTCTAAATTACTTTCGAGAATCTATCTTTCGATTTATCCGCCATATAGGTATCAAACACCATCGCCACATTGCGGGCGAGTAGGCGACCTTTGGGTAAAATGCGAATGCCTGCCGCATCCATATCGATGAGCTTATCTTTTTGCATCTCACCCAACTGTTGAATGTCATCGATAAAGTAAGTAATCGCATCGATGCCAAACTTCTGATTCACATCTTTAAAATCAATATAGTCATGGCACAGTAAGTTCATGATGACATAGGCGCGCAGGCGATCTTTTATCGTTGTTTGGATATGTTTTACGCCAGGAAGTCGACCGGCATTCACCGCAGCTTTATAGCTGTCTAAATCAGGTTCATTTTGTAAGATATGACTGGCTGTACGGCCTTTGGTCGAGTACAGCGTGCTATTAATTTGACTGATAGCAGAGACACCAAATCCTAATAAATCACAATCACCTAAGATGGTGTAGCCTTGGAAATTGCGGTGCAGCTTGCCTTCGCGTTGGGCAATAGCTAGCTCATCATCGGGTTTTGCAAAATGATCGATACCGATATATTGATAGCCCGCCGCTGTCAGTGCGGCAATGGTATCGCTAAACATCGTCAGTTTTTCGGCAGCGCTAGGTAAATCTTCATCTTTAATTTGGCGCTGCGAGTTAAAACGAGTTGGCAGGTGCGCATAGTTAAAAATAGACAGACGATCTGGCGACATCTCAATAATACGGGCGACGGTATGCGCAAAGGTCTCTGGCGTTTGGTGTGGTAGTCCGTAGATTAGGTCGATATTAATAGAGTTAAACTCGAGCCGGCGCGCTTCATCCATGACACTTTGAATAAGTTCTTCAGACTGCACGCGGTTGACGGCGATCTGCACCTTATGGTCTAAGTCCTGAACGCCGAAGCTGACGCGGTTAAAGCCCAGCTGGCGTAATGTCGATAAAGTAGTTTCGCGAATCTCTCTAGGGTCAATTTCTACTGAGTAATCGCCATTGCCGCCCTGCTCGGAGGGCCGGTCAAATTCAAACTGGGTTTGTAAGAAGTCCCAAAGCGCAATCAACTCTTCATCGGTAAAGAACGTCGGCGTGCCCCCACCTAAATGCAATTGCTCGACAAAAGGCTTTTTACCGGCTTCAGGCACAGACAATAGTGCACGTTTCTGTTTAATCTCAGCAAAAAGATAATCTAAGTAATCGCCGGCATCACTATTTTTCTTGGTAATAATTTTATTGCAGGCGCAGTAGTAGCAAAGGTGACGACAAAAAGGGATATGAAAATATAGCGATAATGGGGTTATTGAATCGCGATTTTTTAGGATATCAACTTCTATCCCAGCTTCAATAGGCTGAAACTCTAATGCCGTTGGATACGAAGTATAGCGCGGCCCTGAGCGGTTGTACTTTTGAATGATAGTTTCATCAAAAACGAGGTCTTTGGCCGCACTAGTATGCTCTGACTGACGACGGGCATAAGGGTTAGGCATAGTGGCCACAGGACGCTCAGTCGTGGGCGGTAAAACGGCTTGATCAGCAAAAATAGAAGATTGAGTCATAGCGGCGGTCTTATTAGAGGGCAAAAAGGGCTTATAGCAAGCCAGTTTGCTAGAAGAAAGAATCAATGATGGCTATTATAGCAAATTAACTTAATTCCATAAATATCTTATGGGTTTACGACTTTAGAGGTAGGAGACGACTATGAATAGAAGAAATAAGACTGCTGGGCGAGTTCGGTAATGTTTGTAATAGGCTAGCTAGATTCGCTTATAAAGTCGTTAGCAAAAAATAGGTGCCTTAACTGAGTCAAGACACCTAATTGGTAGTGCTGAATTTTCTAAAAATTTATCAAAATACAATGACCGCTGTTAGCAGTTTTTCAGCAATGTATTGGCAATCAGTTTACCAAAGTCATTGGCAGCTTTAGGGCTGGCTGCCGTGATTAATTTGCGGTCTACCTGGCAAGTATCATCTGCTTTCTTATTAACTAGCGTCACACCCAAGCTCTTCAAGCGTTTATTAAATTTCCAAGGTACTTTTCCTGGCATATAACCGACCATTGGCGTTTTACTGTCCACAGAGTCTGGGAAGGTAGCCATCTTATAGCCTTTATAGATATAGTCTTTTTTGCGACCGGTTTTGTCTGCAGCCAGTAATGCGGCTGGACCATGGCAAATAGACAGCATAAATAAGTCGTTTTTATTGACCCATTCAATCAACTGCTGCACGTCTTCATTGGTCGGTAAGCCTAACATGGCGCCATGACCACCAGGAATAAAGACCGCTAAATAGTCCTCAGAACTGTCCATATCATTTTGCACAAAGTCATGCAGGCTTAAGGGGTTTTCAAACTGATATTTATAGTCGTTAAAGATGGCTTTTACAGCGGCATCTTTTTCCGGCATCGCCCATTCTTCAATTTGTACAGGTTTGCCCGTTGGCGTGGCGATATCGACGTCAAAGCCCGCTTGCTGCAAATGTAGCATCGGTACCAGCATCTCGACAGGGTGATTGCCAGTAGAGAATTTTTTGCCATTTTTCATGGTCATATACTGCTCTTCGGTACAGAGCATTAAGACTCTTTTATCACCCTGATAGAAGGTGGTGAACTGCGTATGGTCATAATCGGTTTTCGATTCTGTGGCGAGCTTTAAGGCCACGCGAGACGGTTGATAACCACCGTCACTGGTAGGTTTGGGAGCGATACCTAATATTTTTTTTAACATTCTTTCTATCCTTTATAAAAGTTATTGAATTAAAAGCCCTTGTGGCTTTGTATTAGACTAATCATTGAGTAATTCGATAAGTATTTTTATTATCATGCTCTTAGCGTAATAATAATCGCGCGTTAGGTACAGGCTAGTTTTGTACCCTATCTAACTTATCCTTACGCTTTTGTATCATGAAGGATAATTAAAATATATTTTGCCAATAACTGAACAATATTCTATTATCAACTGATAGTTATTCATTCAATATAAGGTTTGCCATGTCATTTGCCCAAGTCCATACCCGTTCCGTCGTGGGACTGCACGCCCCCGAGGTTATGGTAGAGGTGCACTTATCGAACGGTTTGCCGGCCTTAACTATAGTTGGCTTACCTGAAGCCGCGGTGCGAGAAAGCAAAGATCGGGTACGTTCGGCTATCATTAATTCTAACTTTCAATTTCCAAACCGGCGTCTAACGATTAATTTGGCCCCTGCGGATTTGCCCAAAGACGGCGCTCGTCTCGATTTACCCATTGCAATAGGCATCCTAGCCGCTAGTGGACAGATTGAGCCGGATTGGCTAGACGACTATGAATTTATTGGAGAGTTGGCTTTAAATGGAGATTTGCGCACAGTGGCAGGGAGTCTAGCCGTAGCTCGCGCTATTAAATCGCACAGCAATCAACAGAATAAAGCAGCAAAGCATAAAGCCTATGAGCAGGAGCAGACGGATGAAAATACTAGAGCATCTATAACAGAACCCCGTAAGCTCATTGTGCCCGCTAATAATGGCGTAGAGGCCAGTCGTGTTGCCGGGGTAACCGTTTATGCTGCTGCTACTTTAAAAGCCGTGTGTGAGCATTTACGGGCAGCGCATGACCCTAATAAGCCCTCGACCGAGCATTTGCTAGCCACTGTAACCGCCAAAGTGATACCGCTGACCGCCAATTACAAAGTGGATTTAGCCGATGTGAAGGGGCAGCACCATGCGCGGCGTGCGCTAGAGATTGCGGCGGCAGGCGGGCATTCTTTATTATTTACGGGGCCACCAGGCTCAGGTAAGACTTTAATGGCGTCACGGTTGCCGACCATCTTGCCCGATCTAACCGATGAAGAAGCGTTAGAAGTGGCCAGTACTTATTCCGTAGCCGATACTGAATATCATTATGGCACGCGGCCTTTCCGTGAAATTCACCACACTATTTCGGCGGTTGCGTTGGTGGGAGGGGGGTGTCAGTTCTCCTAATTACTGTCATATTCCCTAAATAGATGTCATGAGCTGTATAGATTATTGTATAGTATCCACAACTGAAGTTTGTGGGGAAGCTGAATGGGAGCTAATTTTTTTAAGGGCTTGGAGCGTATTTCCAACCAAATTAGCATAAATATTAGACAGCATGTAAAATCGAAATTTTCATATAATAAAGAATACGTTTTAGTATGGTATGGGCGTTTATTTATTGGATTCGGCAGCCAGAATGATAAGCGACTAATTGAAGTAGTATTTCTAACACTTGATGATGACGATGAAGTGAGGGTGAAACTACCGATTGAACTTGCGCCTAAGCTTACTATAGGCTCTATTTGGTTAAATTATCGAACTCAGCAAAAATATGATTTCGATGATCAAATTGCTGTTATTGAGAAGAGTTCAGGTAACCTTAGTTATTCTAATCATTTCGGTATCAGTAAAAAAGAAAAAGGTGTATATGAGTTTGATGTTACTAAGTATCCAGTTAAGGGCTTAAAAACTGATACTAATACTCTACTTGTAATCCTCCAAAACAATCAAAAAGTCATAATTCATCCTTTAATATTCTTTATGGCGCATTATGGGGCGTCAAAAGAGATCAATCGCATTTTAGTCACTGAATTATGGGCTGATATTGAAAAAGAGCTAAATCTTAATTACCCCGATCCCAATACATCAGAAGTAGTGTTGATACCTGATAGTTGTGCAGTTGGTGACGCAGTGTTTTTACACCATCTGAAAACAGATGATTATACAAAAATGGTAGTCAAAGGTTTAAATTCGAGAGTTAGGCAGAGCCTACGTGACACAGAGTCACGTTCTGCCCCTTTAAAAGTTCAGCCTTATCATCAACAGCCTGTATTGATTGCTTTTAAAAGTATTGAGTTAGAAAGCAATGTCTTTCTCTGCACAGAAATAACAGGTATATCTATGCCTCAAGGGGAAGATATTGTCTATGCTTTTAAAGGTGGTAATGAGGCTCAAGATGCTTCAAGGTTAGCTACCAGAACCTACAGACCCTTATTTAATAAAGTAGACACTGAAGAGGTTGTTATCGAAGCATCGAACAATGCAGGTAACAGCACAACTGCTGTCATTCGTCAAAAAATTGCCACAATTGGAGATATAAGAAATTTAGTAAAAACAGAAAATATTACAATTGACGAGGCATTACAAACTAAGAACAGTCAAGTAATTCCTTTAAGAGAACCAATACCAGAAAGTTATGCTGTAGGCGATAGACGGAGTTCTGACAATACTGTTGGCATACTAAAATCATTGATATGCTCAAATATAGTGCCTTATCAAAAACCTTCTTTTAAAAAACTCCTACAGTATGCAAAGGATTTAAGACTAAAAGCTAAATATAGCAATCTACAAATCGATAGTTATAGTGAGGGCAGGTTTCATGGAGAGACAACAGGTTATTTAAATAGTTATGATGGCTCAAGCAACGTTCTAAATATCTTTGTATTAAGGTTGAAAAACGACGATGAAACCTATTACTTCTTTGATTGTAGTGTGGCATCAGGCATTAAAACTAGCGGTAATGCTCTCAGAGTAGATGATAATGAGGATTTTATAAATAATGGGATGGATAACGTTTTAGAGCGGTTATTTAATAATAACGGTAGGCTTGATCATGATGACGAATTAAGAAGGCTGTATGGCCCAATGGTGACATTTAACCATACCACTGGATCAAGTGATGTCAACTGGGTAACTACAGCCCTCACTAAGCTAAATAATAGCAATACAAAGATGTAGATATGCGATAGTAGGGATTTAGGAGTGACCTATACTTGGGCGTAACCATCACCTTTTTCATATATAGCAAAAGAGACGTCAATGGAATTAAGAGCAGATTTTTTTGGTGATTGGGTTGTTGTTCTAAAGGATGTCTTAAGTAATGAATGGCAATGTGACATTTCGTTATTAGCAGACAGTGAAATACCATTATTGTATTTTAATACAGAGAACAGACGGCCAGCTAAAAAGAAGCGGAAAGTGTTTTTGGCTGACACCTTTACCTGCCCTACTGAGTTAGAGGCAGGCTTTAATAGACTCATAGATAGGGTTGAGAATGGTAAAGACCTGACTATGAATCTGAGTAAAAAGGTATTTTTTCCTAAAAAAAACGACCCTATGCTTAATGATTGGGGTATTCATCACTTTCATCTTAATGAAAATAATGATGGTAGTTTTATTCATGGAACTAAGGAGCTGTTATTTGCTTGGCTTGTAAATGATATGTTTTATGCCATTGGAATTTTTAACCATGATTCGTGGCTGGATGAAAATATAATTGAAATTATGCACCGAAACTGGCCTATGCAACTAGACAGATACAAGGTGGTGGGTCATATTGAGCCTAATGAACTAACAGAACAGCAACGAAAAAACTTACGTGGAGCTGGCGTAAATGTTATCAGCACTGTTGAAGATGGGGCATCATATTTTCCAATCGGCGGTGGATTCGCAGGTAAACAATATAACATTCAAGCAGTGGTGGCTGTAGATTATCAAAGGTCTGTATTGAAGCAATTAGAAAACCATCTTGCCGCTCAATTACAGCATATTCGATCTGATTTTTATGCTCACGGTTATGATGGAGTATCTGACGTTGAGGCTAATATTATGGCAACAGAGACACACTATATTGCTGTATTTCCTAAATACAGAATAGGCGTTTTTCTTATTCCTAAGTCAGAACACATAATCGAAGGATTTGAAAAGAGATGTTATAGCTTGGATAAAGATATAGTGGTTAAAACAGTCTAACGTAACCTCGCTTGTAAACCTATTGCTTAAAATAATGAGAACCTACTTCGGCACAATCACGCCACTAGCCCTGTCTATTCGATAATCCTTAATATCACCCGCAATGACTAAATTTATAGCTTTTTCAATCTCTTGCAAAGCAACATCAAACCACTCTGTTGCGTTATGGAAGTTATCATCCTTAGCCTTTGACAGCACTCTTACTCTTTGATCGTAGAAAAAGGCATGAAGTACACTTTCAACAGCTCTGGCATTTGCATCGTAAACCTGCCATTCAGCAATAATATCCACTGGCTGCTGTAGAAAGGCATTGTCCCTAGTTGAGTGTTTAGTACGCTTATCACCTGTAAGCGTGGAAAAACCAATTTTATGAAGATGTTTGTAGTGTTTCAGATTTTCAGGTGTATCAGTGAGTTTTGCAACATATATAACCCCTGTAAGTTGACTGTTATCCCCAAAGCTTTTAGCTAACTCAGCATCTATCCAATCAGGTGCGGTTATAAGAAGCTGGTAACTATTTTCATACTTATATTGAGCAGTAGCTAAAGAATGAACAAGCATATTTGATTCTGTGCCATTGGCAAATATTAGGCGAAGGCGCTCTTGGCTACGAGAGTTTTTTCTCACCTCAGCTTTATAGATATCTGCTACATAACAAAGCAGCCCATTAAGTACAAAAACACTTCCAATGGTAATATTCTTGGTGGAAGCAAAATTTGTCTTAGTGAACTCTCCAGCCTGTATTGCTTGATTAATACGCTCAAAGGTCATTTCAAAATTATAAAAGTCCTTGCATTCAAAGCGACTTGCTATGTCTTCATCGTCATACTGGTCATACCTAGACCTTACATTTTTTTGGCTGTCACTAATCAAAATATCTGATTGAATATTATCAAAAATCCCTAAAGCGTCGTTATTAAAGATATCCTCTAAACTATTAAACGAAGGTGGTTCAATAGTTGATTTAACCTCAACCCGCTCCTTTTTACCGCCATCTTGATTAGTGAGAGGTTCTTGATTAATTTGATCTATATGTGAGCCTACAGCTCTTTCATCTGACTCATTGCAGCTCTGTGGTGAAGTTAATAAACCATGTTTGTCTATGCTTAGTAATTCTTGAGCAATTGAAGCCTGATTTTTAATAGAAGATAGTCGTCGTGATAATATTTTTTCATTGAAATCAATAGCATCCTCACTAGGTAAGCGCCCATTCATATCTATAAAAGAGTTTATTTCAGAAAATTGTTGCTCTAAGAGACTGTTGTTCCTAGACCTCTCTTTAGAGATAGGCTTAACATTAGCGAATATTCCCAAAGAGTCATTGGAAAAAATATCTTCTAAGGACTTAAATTCACGGCTTTGGTATATATCATCAAGCTTCATTATTACTACTCATTTTTTTCTTAGCATTCACATTTCTGGCATAGGCCATAATTTCTGCCATGCGTCGTTCGATGCCGTCTTCTGAGTTTATGTTAGGCTCTCTATTATTCTTGTGCATAAAGGTGAGCACCTTGGGCCACATCAACAAGACCTCTGCTTCAGTTACAGTGCTTCGACTAGAAAAAACTACGTCGTTAATAGTCTTCAATACATCTTTATCCACCGCCCTAGATAGCACTTCATAAGCGTCATGAAACGGATTCACAGACTTAACTAAATCGATGGGAAGGTTATTTACATTAATGAATTTGCTTCCCACTTTTACAAAAGCATTGCTTGCGGTTGACTCTGCCACACTGCTAGATTTTGTTTTAGGATTATAGATTTTTGCGCCATTCGGTAAGTCACGTTCTTTGATAAGTTCGTCATCATTGACTTGCGCTCTATCTTCTTCGTTTAAGGTGGAGATATCTATGTACTCACTGCCTTTCTTGATGAAAAAACGCTCGTCTTGAATGGTGGCATCTTTAGGAATAGCTCCACCTTCAACTATACCGCCTTGGCTGTTAATAGTTACATACTGCATAAAGCCTTCTTGAACTTGACGAACTTCATTATCGTCTAAGGCAGGGTATTTACTGCGTATAATACTTGGAATAACTGAGTCTGAAACAGCTTCAGCCTCTACACTATTAGCTTCAGCAGCTAGATATTTTTTAATGTATTCTGGGTTTTGACATAACTGAGCCAATAGTTCATCTCGGTCTTTGTTGAGAATATTCATTACCCTGTCAGAAGGCGGGTTTACAGAGTCATCAATAATTACAGTCCCATGAGGCAAGTCTTGTTTACCTAGAAGATCTAAGTCGCTACGACGCTTAAAGTTGATGTTGGGTTTAAGGACTTGCTCCATTAGTAGCGACAATGTAATGGCTTTTAGCAACTCATTCACAGAGCTTGTAACTTGAGACTTATCAGCCTCTGGCTCAGCTATAAGGTTCGTGAATTGAGCATGGGTTTTGCCTTCACTATCTCGTGTAGCACGACCGATAATCTGCACTACTTCAGTCAGAGAGCCACGATAACCGATAGTTAGCACATGCTCACAATATTCCCAATCGAACCCTTCTTTAGCCATGCCTAGGGCTATTATGATGTCCATTTGGTCACGAGATGTAATATCAGCTAAATAAGCCTGCGTATTCACACGTATAGCATCATCTGTTACCAAGTCAGCAATTAATAAACGTCTATTATCGTGTGAGCGTACTGTTATGACTCCAGTAGCTTCATCACGAGACTCAATCACTCCAATAACGTCAATGATTCGCCCCACCGTCTCATACTTATCAGTTTCAGCAGTCAGACTATTTACATTAGGGATATGAATAATTGTTTTTTGAGATAAATCTAAACACTTATCCAAAGCTTCAAAGAATGATTTTTTATAAAAGTGATAGCCTAGCCCTAGCGATTTTAAGTACTCGTAACCATTAAGCTGTTCGTAATAAGTATAAGTAATCTTATCAAATTTCGCTTCATCCTCATCAGATAGGATTGGCACTGAATCACCACGAAAATAAGATCCAGTCATTGCTATAAGATGGGCGTTAGTTTTGGACATAATGGCGTCTAATATAGCACCTAGACGATTAGAGTCATCTGCTGAGATGTGATGAAATTCGTCTACTCCAATCAGGATGTCGTTAAATACCTCAATATCCTCTCCATCATTTATCATCTTGTCGAAACCGTACCTAAAACTATGATGGGTACAGATTAAGACTTGAGATGATTTACTATCACTAGCTTCCTGAGTAATAAATTCTGAGAAAATAGTTGTCTTTCGAGTGTCGCTCTGTGCAAGACTTAAGCACAAGTTATAACGATCAGAAACCTCCCAGTCGGCAAAAAAACCTGACTCGCTAAGCGGTATCGACTTAAAAGATTTGCCAATACTCATCTCTGGGACAGTAATAATTACTTTTTTGATGCCTTGGTTAATAAGCTTATCAAGAGCAAGAAACATCATTGCTCGTGACTTTCCAGACGCAGGTGGTGATTTGATAAGCAGGTATTGACTATTACGCTTTTCAAAAGCACGAGCTTGCATTTCACGCATACCCATTGGATTCTTTTGCTTACTTTGACCAGTTTGGGCATAAGTCTGATTTAAGATGTTAACAGTCTGGGACATACAGGTATCGCTCCAAAATATATAAAGTTATGGCTTTGGATTAAGGTTTTTTCTTCTTCTTCTTTTCTTTTTCTGCTGCAATCAGTTGTTCATAACGTGCTAGCAAGTGTGCTAAGCGCTCTTCTGTATTAGCAAAACCCTGTGGGCGATATAACTTATCTACTGCATCGTCAAGGATGGCATGTGCCTTTCTTAGGTCTTCTGGCATTTTGTCTGGATCATATAGTTCGGCTAGGGTTAAGCCAACATTACTTGCTCGTGACAATAAAACTTCTTCCGCTAGCTTCTCAATATGCAGTTTCTGACTCTCTGTTATATCGGGAAAGGGGAAGGTGTTATAAACAATAGTGCCTGAATAGCGATAATCGCTTTTTAAGCGCCCCGCAACTAGACGCATCCATTCATTGTGAGTTAATGATGTTAAAATGCCGAATTCGTATAAAGTTCCGTTAGGGATAATTTGGTTGGCGTCAGAAGATATTATATCGCCTTGAAAAAATCCGATAGGCACATAGAGTCTCCGCTCAGAAGAGACTCTTGGGATCAAAATATAACTATCTGGGTTATTAAGATCTCGAAACTCATGAGGCCGTTCTGCAAGCTTATGAGCTGCTTCATCACTACTTGCTAAACGGGCTGCTTTAACTTTCTCAACTCTTTCTTTTACTAAAGGCATACTGTTCAACTCTTCTGGAGTAATGCCAACCATCCATAAACACCATCTTTCCTTGCCGTTTAGAAATTCACTCGATCCTAGTATTTTTTTCAACCATTTCTTAGATAGAGGTTCATGTTTAATTAAATCGTCCTTTTCTTCGGGGGTAAGTAACAGGTTTCCACCATCATAAGGCATATTACCGAATAAGACTGGTGACCTATTGCATAAAGATGTGCTACGTCTTTCAACAATAGCGTTTGTACCCTCTACTAAATAAGGACTTATATTTTTCACTAACTCACTGTGCCAACTGTCCTCTAACAGTTTATAAATAGTCTTTTTTTCAATGGCTTTCGTTGCAAGACCTATAATAACAACATGTACGCCCGCATTATGCTTTGCGTTATTCTTCCATTGAAAGGTCTGATAAGCAAAATGAATGTTTAAGCCTAAATCAAAAATAGGCTGCCATAATATAGATACCTGTTCGCCCTGAGCAATGGAGTTAGTGGCGACTAAAGCAAGCTTGGCTTTACTATCAGAAATATACTGTGCGCCTTTATAAAACCATGCTGAGACAATATCTAAGGTTTTTAACTTTTTAAAACCCTTAAAAACATACTCCATATCTTTGGTTTGACTAATTGTTCTTTTTTGCTTGCCGCCAAAAGGTGGGTTTCCTACAACATATATTTCATCATTACCGTTATTAGGGCATACATCATTCCAATCGAGACGTAGACTATTACCCTGAATAATATGTCCACTATCTTTTAAAGGTAACATTGGCTGAGATGCACCAAACTCACGTTCAAACAGCACATTCATTTGATGCTCAGCCAACCAGAGCGATAAGCGAGCAATTTGACTTGCAAAATCGTCATACTCAATACCATAAAAATTATTCAAGCTAATTACGCTATCAAAGTCTAGACCTAGTAGGTTGTCTTTAGCACCTTTCATCAAGTCACGTTGCGCTTTTAGTATGTCAATTTCAAGTTTACGCAACTCTTTATAGGTAATGATTAAAAAATTTCCAGAGCCATAATATCCGTAACATAGTATAGTGGTGACATCAGTTTAGCCTATTAATCATATAGGTCTAACAGAATAAGTGTGTGTCACTACGTAAGACAATAAAGTGGTGACATATAGCATTTTTTGTCACCACTCTACAATAAAGGGGTTCTATGATGTGGTTTGAGCGTCTAGGACAAACTATATCTATATAATCAATCTTCTATAGTTTTGATATAGAATCACTTCGTTTGAGGTACTATTAACCCCAAGTTTTCTTGTATCAAAATTACTTAGATTTTCTTATAGTGAGTCAATTATGGTTTTGAGTTGAGGGGTAGTGACTCCATTATCACAAAATTTATGAAACATGTCTTTGTAGTCAGGATTTACGATATACTCTTCTTGGTTCAATTTAGAAGCTGTATTGATCAATATAATGTTGTTAGAAAGCATGTTTTTCACCTCATTTCCACCACGTTTTGATTTTACTTCAACGGTTTTCTTAGGCATAAATCGCCCATTCTTTATGAATAACCTTATAAACTTGGCTAGCCTTTCTTCTTTTTTTATACTACTATTTTCTAAAGAGCTCTCAATCAAATCTAAGACATCTGAGGTCTTGCCTAACTTTATAATTTGATTGGAAAAATGGTATGGTTTAATTTGAGAGCCAGCATGATCTGAGTGGTCAATATTTATAGTGCCTGTATTAAAAAGTGTATGCTCATTAAAATTACAGCTAACAAATCCTGGGTAATTGTCTATATAGCAATTATCTATAGTAAGATTTGAGAAGTCAAATAGTGGCTTAGGTGAGGCCTGCATATTTTTTATATTGCAAAGTGATATATTCTCTAATTTATTTTTATCAGAATTAGAGAATATTTCAAGAAGAGCATCGTTTAAATGTTGTGTATTTTCGAGTTTTTGCTTTGATTTTAGTATTCCTAAATATAAAATAAATAAGCTTGAAATATATATTTCGTAGTTGCTGTTTTTAGATTGAACAATATCTTCAATATTCTGTAAAACGAAAAAATGTATATCAGATATATCTAGGTCAGATAGTCTCGATCCTATGTCTAAGGAAAAGTAGTTTAAATAACTAACCTTTGAAAGAAGTAGTAATAAAATACTTTCTTCTAAAATATCTCCACTGTAAAATCGTTGTGAGATTGATATTTTCAGAAAAAAATCTCTTAAGAAGTCATATCTTATTCCTATGCTATCTTTACTATTAAAATTAATAAATGGATGAGCAAGTAATAAAGATACAGTTTTATTGTCAGGATTTTCAATAATATTATTAACTATTAATATAAATTCAGACTTACTAATTACTTGCTTTTTTTCACTTATCTTACATAGAATGTTAACTTGATTAATAAGACTTATATTGAGTTTTTTGACTTCACGTTTACATACGGCATGCACTAAATAATCTATAGTTAAGTCTTTATAAAATCGATACAGCCCATATCATGAAACAGTTTAGGTAGATTATTCTCCATCCATCCTTG
>NZ_JBVGQI010000029.1:0-782 GCF_058189395.1 Psychrobacter sp. CoH-33_TS_01 | reverse complement strand
GCTAACTATAAAAATTATCATTCTTTATAAGCAAAGAAACTCTAAGTTAATTCATTATATGAAACATACGGAAAGCAAATTTGCTAGTAATAGAATGAGCCAAGTTTAGAAGCTTCTTTAAAGAGCTTCATAGCAAGATTAAACTGAAGAGTTTGATCATGGCTCAGATTGAACGCTGGCGGCAGGCTTAACACATGCAAGTCGAGCGGTAACAGGAGAAGCTTGCTTCTCGCTGACGAGCGGCGGACGGGTGAGTAATACTTAGGAATCTGCCCAGTAGTGGGGGATAGCTCGGGGAAACTCGAATTAATACCGCATACACCCTACGGGGAAAAGGGGGCTGCTTGCAGCTCTCGCTATTGGATGAGCCTAAGTCGGATTAGCTAGTTGGTGGGGTAAAGGCCTACCAAGGCGACGATCTGTAGCTGGTCTGAGAGGATGATCAGCCACACCGGAACTGAGACACGGTCCGGACTCCTACGGGAGGCAGCAGTGGGGAATATTGGACAATGGGGGCAACCCTGATCCAGCCATGCCGCGTGTGTGAAGAAGGCCTTTTGGTTGTAAAGCACTTTAAGCAGTGAAGAAGACTCTATGGTTAATACCCATAGACGATGACATTAGCTGCAGAATAAGCACCGGCTAACTCTGTGCCAGCAGCCGCGGTAATACAGAGGGTGCAAGCGTTAATCGGAATTACTGGGCGTAAAGCGAGCGTAGGTGGCTTGATAAGTCAGATGTGAAATCCCCGGGCTTAACCTGGGAACTGCATCTGATACTGT
>NZ_JBVGQI010000028.1:587-795 GCF_058189395.1 Psychrobacter sp. CoH-33_TS_01 | reverse complement strand
TCAGCATCAGCATCAGCATCAGCATCAGCATCAGCATCAGCATCAGCATCAGCATCAGCATCAGCATCAGCATCAGCATCGGCATCAGCATCAGCATCAGCATCAGCATCAGCATCAGCATCAGCATCAGCATCAGCATCAGCATCAGCATCGGCGTCTGCATCAGCATCACAATCCGCGTCGGCATCAGCGTCGGCATCAGCGTCGG
>NZ_JBVGQI010000028.1:0-488 GCF_058189395.1 Psychrobacter sp. CoH-33_TS_01 | reverse complement strand
GCATCAGCATCAGCATCAGCATCAGCATCGGCGTCGGCGTCGGCGTCGGCGTCGGCATCGGCATCAGCATCAGCATCACAATCCGCGTCGGCGTCTGCATCGGCGTCGGCATCAGCGTCAGCATCGGCATCGGCGTCTGCATCGGCATCGGCATCGGCATCGGCATCGGCGTCTGCATCAGCATCACAATCCGCGTCGGCATCAGCGTCGGCATCAGCGTCGGCATCAGCATCAGCATCAGCATCAGCATCGGCGTCGGCGTCGGCGTCGGCGTCGGCATCGGCATCAGCATCAGCATCGCAATCCGCGTCGGCATCCGAGTCGGCGTCGGCATCAGCATCAGCGTCGGCGTCGGCGTCTGCATCAGCATCAGCATCGGCGTCGGCATCACAATCCGCATCAGCGTCCGAGTCAGCATCAGCATCAGCATCAGCATCAGCATCAGCATCAGCATCAGCATCAGCATCAGCATCAGCATCAGCATCAGC
>NZ_JBVGQI010000027.1:0-848 GCF_058189395.1 Psychrobacter sp. CoH-33_TS_01 | reverse complement strand
ACATCAGTGGTGGTACCAGTAACCGCTACCGTGTCATCAGTATTGTTCGGTGTAACGATGGCCGTGATAGCGCCTGCGGTCGCATCCATCTCTTCAGAGGCCGTGACGTCAACCACTTGACCGTTGTTGTCAGTGGCGGTAACCGTCGCTGTGATTTCCCCATCGACTAAGGTTGAGGTATCAATCGCACCTGTGTCATAGCTGCCATCAGGATTTACGGTGGCTGTGCCAGTAGCGGTGTTGCCTAACGCATCGGTCAAGGTCACGCTTACCGTAGCCCCTGGCGCCACATCGGTTGTGGTACCGGTAACTGCTACCGTGTCATCAGTATCGTTTGGTGTAACGATGGCCGTGATAGCGCCTGCGGTCGCATCCATCTCTTCAGAGGCCGTGACGTCAACCACTTCACCGTTATTGTCAGTGGCGGTAACCGTCGCTGTGATTTCCCCATCAACTAAGCCTGAGGTGTCAATTGCACCCGTGTCATAGCTGCCATCAGCATTTACGGTGGCTGTGCCAGTAGCGGTGCTGCCTTGCGCATCGGTCAAGGTCACGCTTACCGTAGCCCCTGGCGCCACATCGGTTGTGGTACCGGTAACCGCTACCGTGTCATCAGTATCGTTTGGTGTAACGATGGCCGTAATAGCGCCTGCGGTCGCATCCATCTCTTCAGATGCCGTGATGTCAACCACTTGACCGTTGTTGTCAGTGGCGGTAACCGTCGCTGTGATCTCCCCATCGACTAAGGTTGAGGTATCAATCGCACCTGTGTCATAGCTGCCATCAGGATTTACGGTGGCTGTGCCAGTAGCGGTGTTGCCTAACGCATCGGTCAAGGTCACGCTTAC
>NZ_JBVGQI010000026.1:0-879 GCF_058189395.1 Psychrobacter sp. CoH-33_TS_01 | reverse complement strand
CAATGCAGTATTTACTCGAGTTGTTTCAGTGGCAGCGGCATCACGTATACCAGTATCAGCAGCAGTAAACTCGCTACGAATAACGCCGCGGTCAGTAGTAGCCTCACTCAATGCAGTATTTACTCGAGTTTGTTCAGTTGCAGCTGCCTCACGTATGCCGGTATCAGCAGCAGTAAACTCGCTACGAATAACGCCACGATCAGTAGTAGCCTCACTCAATGCAGTATTTACTCGAGTTGTTTCAGTGGCAGCTGCCTCACGTATGCCGGTATCAGCAGCAGTAAACTCGCTACGAATAACGCCACGGTCAGTAGTAGCCTCACTCAATGCAGTATTTACTCGAGTTGTTTCAGTGGCAGCGGCCTCACGTATGGCGGTATCAGCCGCAGCAAACTCGCTACGAATAGCTCCGCGGTCAGTAGTAGCAGCACTTAATGCAGTATTTACTCGAGTTTGTTCAGTGGCAGCGGCCTCACGTATGCCGGTATCAGCAGCAGCAAACTCGCTACGAATAGCGCCGCGGTCAGTAGTAGCAGCATTCAACCCTGTCGTCACTCGACCATCTAGAGCAGTTACATTTAGATTAGTAGCATTGAGCTGTTTACCCGTGACCGCATCCGTTGAAGTATTGCTTAAGGTAGCGTCTTGGAGATTACTAATCTTAGTACCGTTAGCGCCAGCTAAGATAATGCTGTCTTTAGAGGTACTGTCATAAATCACAGCACCAGCATTTAAACTGCCTAGGCCTGATTTTAAACCTGTAATCTCATCAGTATTGCCCGTTATTCTATTACTTAATGCCGTATCAGCAGCAGTAAACTCGCTACGAATAACGCCGCGGTCAGTAGTAGCCTCACCCAATGCAGTATTTACTCGAGT
>NZ_JBVGQI010000025.1:0-913 GCF_058189395.1 Psychrobacter sp. CoH-33_TS_01 | reverse complement strand
TATAGTTAAGTCTTTATAAAATCGATACAGCCCATATCATGAAACAGTTTAGGTAGATTATTCTCCATCCATCCTTGGCGCAGAAACTTAGCCTGTGCCCATTTTTTCTCGATAGGGTTCAGATCAGGACTGTACGGCGGCAGCCAAAGAATACGATGACCATGTCTGTTGAGTAGTTTTTGGATACGTCTGCTTTTATGAAACCGAGCGTTATCCATAACGATCACGCATTTAGTCTTGAGACTTGGAATTAGCGTGAACTTACACCAGTCATAAAATATATTGCTATTGATATTTGTCTCAAAGTAATCAAGCGCGAACAGCATTTTTTCATAGAGAGCTCCGATGACATTAGTACGCTTCTTTGCTTGCCAGTTATAGCGATCAATACAAGGTTTACCAATCGGTGAATAGCCATGAGAACGAATGGTTTCAGCCTCAAAGCCGCTTTCATCCATATAGATAATGGGATAGCCTTGCTGCGTAAAGCGATCAAGCCTACTCTGGAATATCGCTCTTTTTATCGGACACGCTTTTGGATGTTCTAAGGTCTTTTTTTTGACTGATACCAAGACGCTTTAAAGCATTGAAGATGCCCGTTTTACTACAGTTCAAGCGACGAGCTCTTTCATAGTTATAATCATCTGGGTATTTTTTTACGTCTTCAATCAAGGCGTCATCAGGTATTTTAGTCGGTGCTTTATTTCTGGTGGTTTTAGGAGCTAAATTCTGCTGCCAACTATGAATGGTGCTGGTACTAAGTCCATAAAAAAGCGCAGCTTCTCGAATGGTCATGCCGTCTTTAATGCTACGCAGTACTTGTTTGCGATAGTCGATTGAATAGGTCATCGTTTATTTCATTAAATGCAATTGTTAAAAGTATTGTATCTGTTTTATTTGGATTAGACTATAG
>NZ_JBVGQI010000024.1:0-920 GCF_058189395.1 Psychrobacter sp. CoH-33_TS_01 | reverse complement strand
TATAGTCAGTTCAAAATAAAATTGTTATGTTTAGGACAAACATCATAAAACAATTTGGATAAGTCGTTTTCCATCCAGCCTTGGCGTAGAAACTTCACCTGAGCCCATTTCTTCTCAATAGGGTTCAAATCAGGGCTGTACGGCGGCAGCCATAGAATACGATGACCGTGCCTGTTCAGTAGCTTTTGAATGCGTTTGCTCTTATGAAATCTGGCATTATCCATGACAATCACGCATTTGGTTTTAAGACTTGGGATTAGCTTGTGTTTGCACCAGTGATAGAAAACGATGCTGTTGATGTTTGTCTCAAAGTAATCTAGTGCAAACAGCATCTTTTCATATAGAGCACCGATAACGTTGGTTCGCTTTTTACCTTGCCAGTTGTAGCTATCGATACAAGGCTTACCAATCGGTGCATAGCCATAAGGACGAATAGTTTCAGCCTCAAAGCCACTTTCATCCATATAAACGATGGGATAGCCTTGTTGTTTAAAGCTATTAAGCTTACTGTGATATATCGCTCTTTTGATCGGACACGCTTTTGGATGCTTTAAGGTCTTTTTTTTGACTGATGCCTAGGCGCTTTAGGGCATGATGAATGCCTGTTTTACTACAGTTTAGACGACGTGCTCGCTCATACTGGTAATCGTCGGGATGTTCTTTGACATCATTAAGTAGCACATCATCTGGTATTTTATAAGGTTTGGTTTGCCTGGTTGTTTTGCTATGAACACGCCGCTTCCAGTTTTGTATGGTGGTTGGGCTCAGATTGTAAAACTCAGCTGCCTCGGCAAAGGTCATACCCTCGTCTAAGCTTTTTAGTACTTGTTTACGAAAATCTAATGAGTAAGTCATGGTCTTTATGATAGCAATTAGGTTTGATAATTAGTTTATAACAATTTTAAGTGGGATTGGCTATA
>NZ_JBVGQI010000023.1:0-1035 GCF_058189395.1 Psychrobacter sp. CoH-33_TS_01 | reverse complement strand
CAGTATTTACTCGAGTTTTTTCAGTGGCAGCTGCCTCACGTATGCCGGTATCAGCAGCAGTAAACTCGCTACGAATAACGCCGCGGTCAGTAGCAGCCTCACCCAATGCAGTATTTACTCGACCATCTAAAGCAGTTACATCTAGATTAGTAGCATTGAGCTGTTGACCAGTTACCGCTTCTGTTGAAGTATCACTTAAGGTAGCATCTTGCAGATTACTAATCTTAGTGCCACTAGTACCCGCAAGAGTAATGGTGTCTTTGGCGACGCTATCATAGATTACAGCCCCAGCATTTAAACTGCCTAGGCCTGATTTTAAGGTAGTAATATCATCAGTATTGCCCGTTATTCTATTACTTAATCCCGTATCAGCAGCAGCAAACTCGCTACGAATAGCACCGCGGTCAGTAGTAGCCTCACTCAATGCAGTATTTACTCGAGTTTTTTCAGTGGCAGCTGCCTCACGTATGCCGGTATCAGCAGCAGCAAACTCGGTACGAATAACACCACGATCAGTAGTAGCATCATTCAACCCTGTCGACACTCGACCATCTAAAGCAGTTACATCTAGATTAGTAGCATTGAGTTGTTGACCAGTTACCGCATCCGTTGAAGTATCACTTAAGGTAGCATCTTGCAGATTACTAATCTTAGTACCGTTAGGGCCGCCCGCTAAAGTAATACTGTCTTTAGAGATACCATCATAAATCACAGCCCCAGCATTTAAACTGCCTAGGCCTGATTTTAAGGTAGTAATCTCATCAGTATTGCCCGTTATTCTATTACTTAATCCCGTATCAGCAGCAGCAAACTCAGTACGAATAGCGCCACGGTCAGTAGTAGCATCACCCAATGCAGTATTTACTCGAGTTTTTTCAGTGGCAGCAGCATCACGTATACCGGTATCAGCAGCAGTAAACTCGCTACGAATAACGCCGCGGTCAGTAGTAGCCTCACCCAATGCAGTATTTACTCGAGTTGTTTCAGTGGCAGCGGCATCACGTATACCAGTATCAGCAGCAGTAAACTCGCTAC
>NZ_JBVGQI010000022.1:0-1193 GCF_058189395.1 Psychrobacter sp. CoH-33_TS_01 | reverse complement strand
TCTCTGCACACGACAAAAAAATCATCCCCACCCGATTTTCATAGGTTTAGGGGTTAAAAAGCTAACTAACTGTCGAAATACAGTCTTATCATTGTTAAAGAACACCAAGTGAAGGCCCTCAATCAACACATCCAGGCCAAGCGCAAACAAACTGGCTTGAGGTCGAGCGTTTGACTTTAACTTGCGCTTTAACGGCTTATCTTTGTCTTTATAAATACCGACATGATAAGCCCAACAAAATGCTAAGGCGTTCACTGCGACTAATTTACTGACCCGATCAAGATGGGTTAAGTGGGTATCTTCAAGATTAAAGCCACGGCCCTTTAGACAAGCAAATAAAGTCTCAATCTCCCAACGCTTAGCATAGCTTGTCATCGCATCCACTGTTTCTAGTTGATTGGTGGCCACAATCACTAAACCATAGTCTTTATCACGCTTGGCAAATACTCGAACCAAACAACCATCGACAGTCAGTATTCGTCCATGTCGATATGTTTCTTGATGGCTAACATGGCGTAATAACTCTTTAATCTGTACCAACTTGCCATGATGATTCTTAACTTTACTGTTCTTCTTAATCCGTATGGCAAAGGGTATGTGATTATTGGTGAGCCAGTTAAACCATTTTTCGCCAACAAACTCTCTGTCTGCTACTATCATCTCAAGGTTATCTTTGCCAAATTGTTTGATAAACCGCTCAATAAGTTCACAGCGTTCAAGATGGTTTGTATTACCTCGCTTATCTAGCATTTGCCAGTATAAGGGGATGGCTATCCCTTTATATACCACCCCTAGCATAAAGATGTTGAGGTTACTTTTACCCCATTTCCAGTTGGTGCGGTCAATGGTTAAGGTGAGTTTGCCTAGCCCAAATAGTCGATATATCATTAAAGCCAGTTGATCGTAGTCTATCCTCGCTTCGGCAAAAAATCGCTGTAGTCTGCGATAGTGACTGTCGGTCTTGCCACCCTTAGGAAGGTGTCTTGCTATTTTTTTTAAGATTACTGCTTTGAGCAGTAATCAGGGCTATTATCATTAGGCTCAAACATGTGATTCTTGCCTTGTTCATACTCAGGTTTTGGGTTAAAGTTTCACTAAGTCTGTTAAAGTTTGGCATGGTCTGATTCGTCTTAAAAATTACTATTATGCCTTTGCTTTAACAGACTTTTTTGTTTTTTTGTCGTGTGCAGAGC
>NZ_JBVGQI010000021.1:0-2176 GCF_058189395.1 Psychrobacter sp. CoH-33_TS_01 | reverse complement strand
GGACTGCACGCTGTCATACAAACTGACGAAAAACAGCCCTTTAGCCCAATGATTTCAGTGGTTCACGTGTTATACAAACCGATTTTATTTTGACCTAAAAACTAACGCCCTAGCGGTTGTTGGGTCAGCGGTGATCCGTAGGCGAAACGATGCCTACGATCACCGCTCGACCTTTACAATTTGGCGAAGATAAGCGTAAACTCAAACGCTAGAAACGAGTAAGCCCCGATAGTTGGAAGCTATCAGGGCTTAATGTAATTTTTAGTGTATAACCACCTAAAAACCACGAAACGTAAGGGTATTTTAGGCGGTTATACACACTAAAACAAGGCTTTTTTGTATTCAGTGGGTCACTAGCGCTGCAATACAGAACTGAAATTTTATAGTGTACGCAATCAAACAAATAGACCCGACCGACTGGCAGAACGTCAGCACTCTAGCTCAATTCTACGCAGACTTAGCAACTAAGCCCTATTGTACTAATGACAAGGGTTTCAGTCATGTTCGCACCAAGTCACACGCCATAAAACACGCCTACATACAACCCAATCACCCCGAGATTATCAAATGGCTTGTCTTTGACATTGACGACCCACAAGCCCTATTTGTCTTCCATGATAACGACTTACCACCACCGCAAATTATCATCAAAAACCCTGAAAACGGACACGCTCACTACGCCTACAGGCTAACAAAACCAGTGGATAAGTGGCGTAAAGCAAGCACTAAGCCAGTAGAGTACCTAGCCAGTGTACAAAAAGCGCTACGCCTAGCACTTGGAGCAGACAAAGGCTATAGCGGCAACCTGATTAAAAACCCTTGTCACAACTTGCACGAGGTATATATTACAGGGGCTAAGCCGTCTTATACTCTAGCAGAACTTACCGAATACTTAGAGCTAGAACCATACCAACAGCAAGAGCCAGCCAATGATGAAGGCTATGGGCGTAATGTGAACGTGTTTAACTATGTCAGACACCAAGCCTATCCAATGGCGCAAGACCATAGTTACAAAGAGCTAGAGAGAATTTTAACCCCTATTGCAGAGGCGTATAATCAGCGTTTTGATGTGCCGCTTTACCCAAATGAGCTAAAGCACATTGTCCGCAGCATTGCCCGATATTGCACACGAAAGGACTTCACAGCAAGCCACAGGGCGTTCTCAGAGCGTCAGAGAGCACGAGTAACTAAGCGATGGGGTGATAACACCGACAAACAAAAACAAGCCCTAGAAATGTACCAAAACGGCGTTAAAAAGACGGTTATTTCTAAAGAATTAGGCGTAACTACTAAGACCCTTACACGGTGGGGCTTACGGGCGAAAAAAAAGTAAAAAAGGGACATACCATAATCAGGTAATAGCCCGTAGGGGTTTTTGATGGTTGTCGTTAAGCTCAGCTAATCAATTTTTGCGCTGTTTCGCCGTAGCTCAAAATCATCAAAAATTCATCAGTCTTTTTCAATCGACAGCAGTCGATTGCCGTGACTCTAATTCCTAGCCTAATGTGCTACCGTTCCGTAACCTTGTCCACAAACCTATGGTCATATGCCGCTTATTTGGCTTAAATTGCCGCCTTATTGCGCTCTAATTGACCCTTCCGCTACCCTACTAGCTGCAACCATTTTTTAAGCCTGCTGTGGCGGCTGTGAGCGTTGTTCACTTTTTGGCAGTAGATTTTTAAGTTTTTACTAGTTTAGCCGTTGCAATGCACTAACAATGTAAATATAATGCACTAATAAGCATCGAAAAGGGGTAGGTTATGACAGCAAAAACAAGCAAAAATAATGACAGCACGTTCACTTGCAGAGCCGATAAAGACTTAGTTGAGGCGTTCAAGCGCATAGCTAAGGACAACAACCGTACAGCAAGTCAGCTAGTACGCGATTACATGATCGCTTACGTCAAAAAAAACGGTCAAGGCAAGTTATTTGACTAGCGAGGGGCTTACTGCGAATAGCCAGCTTGGAAATAAAATCAGCCATCAAAAAATTATAGGATTTCTTATCGTGCCGATGGCTGATTATTTGTTCACACACCACGCAACTGGTTGCAAACGACTTAAAGCCATACGGTGCAAGGGCTGCCGTGTATGACAAATGGACTGCACGCTGTCATACAAACTGACGAAAAACAGCCCTTTAGCCCAATGATTTCAGTGGTTCACGTGTTATACAA
>NZ_JBVGQI010000020.1:0-3083 GCF_058189395.1 Psychrobacter sp. CoH-33_TS_01 | reverse complement strand
GCCAATGGTAGTGTGGTTCGCCCATGTGAGAGTAGGTCATCGTCAGCTCCCTATACCCTGATTAGCCCCAACTAACTTCGTTAGCTGGGGCTTTTCTTCGTCTGTGATTTGGTGGTTCTTATTCAGAAAACGCTATCTAAAGCGTTTTCTCTTGCGCTGCCTAATAAAGTACTGCTTTGTTTTAACGGCGCTCACCTATTAAAAGGATTTCCTCTTGCGCCCTTAAAATTGCAGTGCAATTTCTTAACAGGCCTCAGGGCCTTTTCTTTGCCTATGATTTAATATTTCTAGATATAAAAACAAAAGCCCCCACGCTGACGCGCTGGGGGCTTTTTACTGTCTAAATTATTTACTCAAGTTCCTACCTAACATTTTAGTTTTGATATTAAATCCAGTGAAATCCTATCCTATTGGCCTGCACACCTTAATAAAATGCTTTGACTTTTATTATTACAATTGCTATTTTTAAATAATAAATTAAGTTAATTTTAATAATATATAAATATTTTATAACTAATTAAAGCCAAATTATGCTTTTTAGTGCTTTTAACAAAGTTGTGTTTTAACACCACTACTATTTAGCCATTATTTTGGCAGCTACTTTATTGATAACAGCTTTCTAGCGAACAAGAGATTTAATTCAACTAGCACCATAGTTTGACCACAGAGAAAATGAAGACCTAATTGGTTATTTTTTAATTAATTATCAAAAGGAATTGATAATGAGATCTCTCTTGCTTCTTCCAATTATTGCGATGACAGCACTTAGTTTAGTGGCCTGCTCCAATGCTAGTGATGCTGATGCTATCGAAAGTACCACTACATCAAAAGAACAGACGGTATTAAGGTTTTCACATTTTTGGCCCGCTACCTCATCAATTAATCAAGAGGTGTTTAAACCCTGGGTCGAAAAAATAGAAACGGACTCTAATGGTCGCCTCAAAATTGAGCTTTATCCTTCAGCGACGTTGAGTAAGCCTGATGTTACTTATGAATCTACTGTTAAAGGCACGGTTGATATTGGCTCTCAAGCGCACGGTTACACTAGTGGCCGTTTTCCATTGACTCAAATTGCTGAGTTGCCAGGCCTGTCTAATTCTGCCACCCAAATGAGCTGTATTTTGCAGACATTATATGAAGATGGCACAATTGCCAAAGAGTATGAGGACTCACACGTGCTATTTATGTATGGTGCGGGTCCTGGAACCTTGCACACCACTAATAAACTTATTAAAACCCCTGAAGATATGAGAGGGATGCGTATTCGCCGTCCTTCAGCAGTCGCTGGTGACATTATAGAGAGTATGGGTGCCTCTCCAGTCGGTCTTCCGGCCAATGATATGTATACCTCGCTACAGCGTGGTGTTGTCGATGGCTTAAGTTTCCCGTGGGAGGCCATCACGACTTTCAAAATTGATGAAGTCACGAAGTACCATACTAATATTCCGTTTTATAGTTCCGGTCTTATGGTAGCGATGAATCAGGATAGCTATGACGCGCTCCCTGATGAACTTCAGAAAGTACTCGATGATAACTCAGGCATGGCACTAGCTAAGCAGGTCGGTGAAGTCTTTGATAAGCATGATTTGATTGCCCTGCAATCTGCTAGAGACCAAGGTCATGAAGTGGTCGATATTCCTAATCCTTTAAACGATCCCATTTGGCGAGAACCTTTAGAAAAAGGCACACAGAAATATTTAAAAGATGTGAGTAATTTAGGTTTAGATGCGCAAGGTGTTTATGAGAAAGCAAAGATAGCTAGTGCTACTTGTGAGGTTTAGGTAGATTAAAATAAACTAAAAACTTCACTGCTAAACACTATTTTTTAATTTGAAGTGCGTGGTGTTTTTATACAACTATAGTGTCCATAGTGTCCATAGTGTCCATAGTGTCCATAGTGAAGGTTATGAAGTTAACGATGCTTTTGCTCGTATTTCCTCCGCTAGATGGGAGTGACCCTATTATCTGATGGCATTCCTGCTTAGTGAGGTTAACTTTAGTCAAGTGTACGCAACCTGCTCAGCGGTGGAGGATATCGCTGCGATCAGAGCTAAACCGCTCCCTAATTTAGGATTGATGACATTAATTACATTTAGTAAGGGTATCAGACTTCTAGAAAATCCTCTCTGAGGGATTTTCTGTTGCGCTTAGAGCGAAGCAATGCTTTACTTTAATCCTCGCTCAGGGCTAGTGGTGACATCTGATTCTTATCATTTATTATCGTAGTATTAATTACCTAATATTTTTATCTATTCCGTGGGTTACGCTTCGCTAACCGCACGCTACGGCTGCTTTTTATAAGAAGTAAGGCTCTTGGTGCGTCCCACGCACCATAAAGTGTGGAAAGTCCAATTCTCTAGCAAATCTCAAAGGTATTCGTCTGCTTCAAGAAAATTGCTTAAATGTTAAAGATATCGACTATTAAATAGTGCGCTGAGCGCACCCTACACGTATTTATTGAAATCGGGGTATAGGCTAGGGCTTTAGCCCAGCAAACGAAATGGTAGGATTTAGCAAATGACGTAGCGAGGGTGGCAACCCACGGATTGATAGATACCTACATAAAAAGTAGGTCATAGAAATAATCGTAGGGTGGGTTAGTATTACCGAGCACGCGTAGCGTGCGAAGGGAGAACGTAACCCACAAATATAGGATGGGTGAATTAAAAATCTGACTATAATAAGAACGCCCCCTCCTTTCTTAAAGGAGGGAAGGGAAGGGTTTATAAGATGTTTGAATCAGGAACAGAGTATATTAAAGTAGCCCCAATCCCCTAAGAAGGGAAGTGCCAGGGAAGGGGTGTTCATCTAGGCAAATAAGCTTAATCCAACCAATTTGAAATAATATTCCAAAAGTGGTTGACGCCCAGTGAGAAATCTATATACTACGCCCCTGTTGAGACGGAAGCTTAGCCAACAAGTGCTAAATTAGCGATTGGGACGCAAAGCGAAACAAGGAGTTTAGCAAGTTAGAAACTATCTAATTAGCTGAACGAATTGAAAATTACCTCTTGACACAGGCTATAAAGCGTCTATAATACGCACCTCATTGAGAGAAGCTAAACGATCAATCACAGATTGAT